>NZ_JBDQQP010000005.1:0-484992 GCF_039888735.1 Streptomyces sp. CAU 1734 | reverse complement strand
CGTCGACTCCGCCGCCACCACCCTCGAAGCGGTCATCACCGAGATCGCCGCCTCCCGGCTCACCGAACGGGGCGCGACCCGCGCCGACGACAAAATGTCCGAGGCCGCGATGGAAGACCGCAAACGCGAAGGGTACTTCTAGATGACTATCGATACGTTGCGTCTCGCGACCGCCGGTTCCGTCGACGACGGCAAGTCCACCCTGGTGGGCCGGCTCCTGCACGACTCCAAATCGGTACTGACGGACCAGCTGGAGGCGGTGGAGAGCGTCTCCCGCTCCCGCGGCCAGGAGGCCCCCGACCTGGCACTGCTCACCGACGGCCTGCGCGCCGAACGGGAGCAGGGCATCACCATCGACGTCGCCTACCGCTACTTCGCCACCCCCCGCCGCCGGTTCATCCTCGCCGACACCCCCGGACACGTGCAGTACACCCGCAACATGGTCACCGGCGCCTCCACCGCCGAGCTGACCGTCGTCCTCGTCGACGCCCGCAACGGAGTGGTCGAACAGACCCGCCGCCACGCCGCCATCGCCGCCCTCCTCCGCGTCCCCCACGTCGTCCTCGCCGTCAACAAAATGGACCTGGTCGAGTACGCGGAGCCGGTCTTCGCCGCCATCGCCGAGGAATTCACCACCTACGCCCGCGAACTCGGCGTACCGGAGATCACCGCGATCCCCATCTCCGCCCTCGCCGGCGACAACGTCGTCGAACCCTCCGCCCACATGGACTGGTACGGCGGCCCCACCGTCCTGGAACACCTGGAAACCGTCCCCACCGCACCCGAACTCAGCACGGCGCATGCGCGTTTCCCGGTCCAGTACGTCATCCGGCCGCAGACAGCCGAGTATCCGGACTACCGGGGGTACGCGGGCCAGATCGCCGCGGGCACCCTCCGGGTCGGCGAACAGATCACCGTCCTCCCCTCGGGCCGCACCAGCACCATTGAGGCGATCGACGCGCTCGGCGAGGCCGTGGACACCGCGCGGGCACCTCAGTCGGTGACCGTGCGGCTCCGGGACGGGATCGATGTCTCACGCGGCGACCTGATCGCGCCCAGCACGTCGGCGCCCGCCACCTCGCGGCACATCACCGCTGTTGTGTGTCATGTCGCCGACGAACCGCTCACCGTGGGCCGGCGGGTGCTGCTCAAGCACACCACCCGCACCGTCAGGGCGATCGTCAAGGCGATACCGTCCCGGCTCACCCTGGACGACCTCTCCCAGCACCCGGCCCCCGGCCGGCTCGTCGCCAATGACATCGGGCGGGTGGTCATACGGACAGCGGAGCCGCTGGCCCTCGACGACTACGCCGATTCGCGGCGTACCGGGTCGTTCCTGCTGATCGACCCCGCTGACGGCACCACGCTCGCGGCCGGCATGGCCGACGGCGTCGGTGAGTCATGACGGAGAGGAGTCGGACATCGTGGCTGTCGGCGCGGGCGCGGCGGTGAGGCCGGTGCCGCCCCGCCCCTCCGGCGATCCGCCCGACGGAGAAAGCCCGGAGGTGCGGAGCTTCAGGAGCGGGAGTGTCCGCCCGGGTGACCGGACCCGGCGGTGGTCTCCGAGGATCGGTCTCCTCGGCCGCGCATCAGCACGTACAGGAGCGCCGCGACGAACTGGAGGCAGGCGATGGCCAGCAGCAGGTACGGGGCGCCCAGCCCGGCGGCCGCCCCGGTGAGCGCCGCGCCGCAGGCCGCCGCGGACATCTTCAGTCCCGCCCCGATCGTGAAGACCTGGGGCAGTACGGCGGCGGGCGCGTGGTCGGCCCGGATGCGCAGGGTGGCGCCGAGCAGCGGCCCGTCGCACAGACCGGCGAGCGCGAACAGGGCCACGCGCACGGGGAAGGAGGGTATGAGCGCGGAGGCGGCCAGCGCCCCGCCCGTGCCCAGCAGGGTCCAGACCACCAGCCGTTGCCCTGTGGCGAACGGCTGCCACCGGGCCAGGGCCAGTGAACCGGCGAGCCCTCCCAGGGCGAAGGCGGTCATCAGATAGCCGCCGGCGAAGTCGTTTCCCGCGCCTCCGGCCGTGGCGGCCGGGTCATTCACCAGAAGCACCGCCGTCAGCGCGAGCCCTCCGATGCCGCCGAAGGCGATCACGGTCGCCGTGGTGATCGCCCGCAGCTCGGCGATCCGCCAGACGGCTGCCGGCCCGGACCACAGATCCGCCGCGAGCGAGGGCCGGCCGGCGCGCCGGGCGGTCGTCGGCGGGTACGGCAGGGCGGCCACCAGGAGGGCGGCCACAGCGGCTCCGGCGCCCAGCAGTACCGCGGCGGCGACGGGTGTCGCCACCTCCGCGACCAGGGTCACCGCCGCTGCCCCGGTGACGGCCGCCGCGTTGAAGGTCGCCGCGTCCAGGGCGTACCCGCGCTGTCGCGCCGGCCCCCGGGGCAGCAGGCCGGACAGCAGTCCGGAGAGCCCGCCGGTGACGATCGGCCCACAACTGCCGCCGGCCAGGGCCACCACGAGAGCCACCGCGAAGGGTGCCCTGCCGACCACCGACGCGAGCACGACGATCGCCGCCGCGAAGACGCCGAGCGCCCCCGCGTGGAACAGCCGCGGATACCGCACCCGGGCGGCCAGGCTTCCGGTCAGCGGGGCGGTCAGGACGTGCGGCACCATCCAGGCGGTGAGGAGATAGGCTCCCTCGACCGCGCTGCCGGTGCGGTGGATCGCGAGCAGCGCCAGCGCGATCGGCATGCCCTCGTCGGCGAATCGGGCCAGATACGCGGTGCACAGATACACCGGTACACCGAAGCCCCGGCGCCCGCCCCGGCCGTACGGCCGATGCCCCCGCTCCGCTTCCTCAGACAACTCGACAACCCCACAAGGCACTTGGCGATCCGTCCGGCAGTGGTCCATTCCTACCACCGCTCCGGCCACCGCGACGCGCGGTGCGTCCCGGGGCACGGTCAGAGCCGCCGCGCGCCGGGGCCCGCGGGCGGGCACGGGCCGCGCCCCTCCTCGCGCCCGCGGGGGCCGGGTACCTACTCGCTTTCAGCTGTGAGCGGGGGCACCGGGTTCAGGGGCGCCGGCGCGGGTCCCGGAGGAAGGCGATGAGTGCGGCCGTGAGCTCGGCGGGCGCGTCCTCCTGGACGAGATGGCCCGCACCGGCGATTGGTTCGAGGCGCGCGCCCGGGATACGGGCGCAGAGCTCCTGTCCCCTCTCCAGCGGAATCCAGGTGTCGTCCCGGCCCCAGCACACCAGCGTCGGGATGCCGATCTCGCCGTAGCGGTCCTGCACCTCGTCGGTGTGGAGCTGGTCGGCCTGGGCGATCTGCCGGTAGAAGGCCGCCTGGCCGGGGTCGCCGAGCCAGGGCTGGACGAGCCGGTCGAGGACTGCCGGGTGGAGGCCGGAACTGCTGGCCGACGTCACGTACTCGCGCACCAGGGCGCGGTGCAGCGCGGGCGGCAGTCGCTCGAAGACCTGGGAGTGCTCACCGACGAGCCGGAAGAAGGGCGACCCCCACGGCGCCAGCGCGACCGGGTCGACCAGAGCGAGCGCGCGATAGCGGGCGCCGTGCAGCAGATGCGCCCGCAGGGCGACGGCGCCGCCGAAATCGTGGGCGACCACCAGGGGTTCTTCCAGGCCCCAGTGCGCCAGAAGCTCGGTGAAGACCCTGCCCTGGGCGGCAAGGGAGACGTCCTGGCCGGCGGACATCTCCGATGCCCCGTAACCGGGCATGTCCCACACGAACACCTGGTGACCGCGGGCGAGTGAGCGGGCGACAGCGCGCCAGACGTATGAGGAGAACGGTGTTCCGTGCAGGAGTACGACCGGATCCCGGCCGGGTTGTCCGAGGCTGCCCCAGCGGACCTCGCCCGACGTGCTGCGGAATGTCTCGGACGGCTGCCATTCACTCACGGGTGCTGTTCCTCTCGGCTGTGCTTCCGGCCCGAGCGGGGTGATCGGACCGGATTCGACACGACGGCGTGTCACGGGCGGGCGAGGCCGTGCCCGGACGGTGGTCTCACTCTGTGCCCGCTCGCGCGGCGGTGGGCGTGAGCCCTCCTCGGATTCAACCGGTCGGAGCAATCGTGCCGTGACCCGGCGTCCCGCACTGAGGCTGGGCGCATCTCCACCGCCGTGCTGCGCGGCACCACCCCGCGCTTTCGGTCTCGCGGCCCGGGAAGCAGGATCCCCACGGCACGGGGAACCCGGTGTCCCAGCGCCCGGCGCGGGTGGCTGCCCCGACAGGCCCCCGCCCCGGCGCGATCCAGTCGCGCGTACGGCGGTCCCCTCGCGTCGATCCGTGTTCCCGCCGCATTAATCTGGTTCCCGCCGCGGCCCCGGTACGAGACGGGCCCCGGCGGGAACCACGGGGGGATTCACTCGAATGACCGATCAGCAGGACAGCCACGCCCGGGCGGAGGCCGCGCGCGATCAGTTGCTCCGCGAGATGCGGCGGATCAGGGAGACGGCTCAGCTCAGCTTCGGGCGGCTCGCCCACCGCACGCACTACAGCCGGTCGTCCTGGGAACGCTTCCTCAACGGGAAGCAGTTGCCGACCCGGGTGGCCGTCGAACAGCTCGCCGCCGTCACGGGGGACGACCCGGAGCCGCTGCTCGCCCTGCTGAAGCGGGCGACCGAAGCCCCGGCCGGCGACGTCCCGGCCGACGGGACTCCGGCCGACGGGACTCCCGCCGACGCGCACTCCCCCGGTGGCGCGGCGGCACTCGCCGCCGGTGCCGCCGCCGGTGCCGCCGCCGGAGAACCCACCGGTGCCGAACCGGGCCGGGCACGCTTCCCCGCGATCCCGCCGGCGTGGCGGCGGCGGCTCACCGTGGTCGGCTATGTCGCGCTCGGCGCGGTCCTGGGGTCGGTCGCCACCGCGCTGCTCGTCTCCAACGCGATGCACGGGAACACATCCTCCGGCGCCCCCGGCGGCCGGGACACCGCGGCGAGCGGCTCACCCCGCATGGAGCTCAAGGAGGAGGTCATCCGGATCGGTTGCCGATCCGACACCTGTCTGCGCCACGACCCGCAGGCGAAGGACTGCCAGTGGGACGCGACCACCACCCAGGCCACCTGGCTGCGGGGCATGCACATCCAACTCCGCTACAGCGCCGCCTGCCAGTCGGTCTGGGGGCGGATCGAGGGCGGCACGGTCGGCGACCGCGTGATCATCAAGGACGCCCGGGGCGAGGAGCTGGACGCGACGATCCGGTTCGAGAACGACACCTACACCCGGATGCTCGCCGTCTCCCCCGAGGCGCCGCTCGCCGCGATGACGGTCTGCGGGGCCATCCCCCGGCAGCGCGAGATGGCGTGCGCCGAAACGCAGACAGTGACAGCCACAGCGACCGCGACCGCGACCGCGACCGCGACGGGAGCCGACAGCACCGGAACGGCGGACGGGGCGGGGTCGGCGCCGAGGCCGGAACGGGCGGCACCCGTCCTGCCGTGAGCCGTGAGCCGTGGTCCGACGGCCACGGCGTCGACCCGGGCGCGGAGCCCGTGTCCGTACGGCCGCCGGCTCCGGGCCGCCCGTCCGCTCCGGAGGCGTCCCCCCGCCCGGTTCACCGGTGTCCCACCGCGCCGACGGGCTGTCACGGGACGTCCCTGGGACGCTTCATGACCGCTGTGAGCTGCGGTTTCCCCTAGGTTCAGGGGAGATCGGATCCCGCGGACCCCGCCGCGGTGATCACCCGCGGCCGGTGCGCCGGAGCCATGGCCGCCGCGCCCCGGCGACGTGACCGCCGCGCGGGACGCCCCAGTGACAAGGAGCTGCACGGTGGACGACGCCCTGCCACCCACGACCCCGCCCCGGCACAGCGCCCGGGACTTCCGCGATGTGCTGACGGCACGCACGAGCCGCCGGAACATCGTGCTCGGCGCGGCGATCGCCGCGGCACACCTCGCCCTGGCACCGGCCGCGGCGGCGCTCGCGCGGCCCGCCGGGCGCGGGCTCCGCGACGCGTTCCGCCCCGTACCCGCCGGTACCGCGGACCGGGTCGTCGTACCGGCCGGTCACAGCACCCGAGTGCTCGCCCCCTGGGGGGCGCCGCTGCTCCCGGACGGTCCGCGGTGGCGGCCGGACGGCGGCGGTTCGGCCGCCGACCAGGCACGGCAGATCGGGTCCCACCACAGCGGGCTGCGCTATCTGCCGCTGGCCGGGGGCGCGGGCGGGGACCGGCACGGGATGCTCGTGATCCACCACGAGTCGGTGGACCCCGTCCTGCTCCACCGCCGTGAGCCCGGGGGCGGCCGGGCGGTCACCGCGGCGCGGGTGGCCAAGGGTCTCGCGGCACAGGGAGTCACCGCGATCGAGGTCCGCCGGGGCCGCGACGGGAACTGGCAGCCGGTCGGCTCGCCCCGCAACGCGCGGCTCACCGGCACCACCCCCGTGGTCTTCAGCGGCCCCCTCGCCACCGGACACCCGGCGCTGGAGAGCACGGCGGAGCCCGTCGGCACACTGAGCAACAGCGGTCACGGGGCCACGCCGTGGGGGACCCATCTCGTCTGCGAGGAGAACACCAACGGCTGGTTCGGCACCGACGACCCGCGCTGGCGTCCCACCGCCACACAGCGCCGGTACGGTCTGGGCGCGCTCGACCACGGTCACGGCTGGCACCGCGCCGACCCCCGGTTCGACCTGGCCCGCTCGCCCGGCGAACCGCACCGCTTCGGCTGGATCGTGGAGGTCGACCCGCTCGCGCTGAACGGGTCCACGCCGGTCAAGCGGACCGCGCTGGGACGGTTCAACCACTCCGCCGCCGCGGTCGGCGAGACCCGGGACGGGCGGGTCACCGTGTACAGCGGGGACGACCAGGACGGCGGCTACCTCTACCGCTTCACAGGCGGCCGTCCCTGGCGCCGCGAGCGGGCCGAGGGCCGCAGCCCCCTCGATCACGGGGTGCTCCAGGTGGCCCGGTTCGACGAGGACGGCACCGGCCGCTGGCTGCCGCTGGTCCACGGCCGCGGCACCCTCACCGCGGCGCACGGCTGGCGGGACCAGGCCGACATCGTGCTGCGGGCCCGGGAGGCGGCGGACGCCCTCGGGGCGACCCGGATGGACCGGCCGCAGCAGATCGCCGTCGACCCGCGCACCGGTGAGGTGTTCGCGGCGCTGGCGAACAGCGCCGGCGGCTTCGGCGGCGACGCGGGTTCCCGGGACGCCAATCCGTACGGGCACATCATCCGCATGCACGACGACCCGGACGGCGGGACGGGGCTGCGGTGGGACGTCTTCGTCCTCGGCGGCGACCCCGCGCACGACCCGTCGGTGCGGCTCGACTCGTCCAACGCGTTCGGCTCGCCGAAGGGCCTCCATCTCGACCCGGCCGGACTGCTGTGGATCAGCACCGGCGTCTCGCCGCACTCCCAGCACCTGGCGGAGCGCGGGCACGAGAACCTCGGCAACAACGCGCTGCTGGTCGCCGACCCGGCGACCGGGGAGATCCGGCGGTTCCTGACCGCGCCGCGCGGCGCGGAGGTGACCGGGGTGAGCGGCACGCCCGACGGGCGCACCCTGTTCGTCAACATCCAGCACCCGGGCTCCGCCACGGCGGCCTGGGGAGCGCCCACACCCGCCGACCCGCGGGCCGTCAGCGGCTGGCCCGGCCACCGGCCGGACGGCCGGCCGCGCTCGGCCACGATCACCGTGCGCCGCGACGACGGAGGCGTGATCGGCGGCTGAGCCGCTCCCACCCCGACACCCAGCAGACCTTCCCACGGAGAACACCGCCATGGTTCAGATCGTCAGGCGCGAAGAGTGGCACGCCCGCCCGCGCAAGAAGCCCGAGACCGCCTCCTTCACTCCCTGGCTCGGAGGATTCGTCATTCACCACCTCGGTGGCGGGCTGAAGCTCCAGAGCCGTCACGACGACTGCTACGCACATGTACGCGACGTCCAGCGGTCGCACATGGACCCGCCCCTGTGGCGCCCGGATCTGGAGGTGTACGACGACATCTCGTACAACTACCTCGTCTGCAACCACGGAATCGTCTTCGAGGGCCGCGGGCCCATGGTGCGGTCGGCGGCCAACGACACCGAGACGCCGGGCGCCAACCAGAACCACTTCGCCATCTGCGCCATGATGGGCTCGGACGACCCGGTCCACGGCGAGATGGTGTCCGCCATTCGGGAGCTGATCGCGTGGCTCCAGGCACGCCACGACGGCGGCCCCACGATCAGGGGGCACCTGGATGTCGCCTCCACCGACTGCCCCGGGAAGCTCCAGCCCTATGTGCGGCGGGGGGACTTCCACCCGACCGGTACGGGTGAGGAGACCCCGCTCCCGCCCAAGCCGAACCAGCCGCTCTTCGCCTACACCCGTGCCCAGTGGGGCGCCCGTCCCCCCACGGAGGTGACACGGGTTCCGATGTCCTCCCGGACCGGGTTCACCGTCCACTACTCGGCGGGCGCGGCCGGCCAGACCGTACGGCAGATCCAGAACTACCACATGGACTCACGCGGCTGGTCGGACATCGGATACAACTTCCTCGTCGACCGCGACGGCCGGATCTACGAGGGGCGCGGCTGGGATGTCGTCGGCGCCCACGCCACCGGTCACAACAGCACACACATCGGGGTCTGCTTCATCGGGCAGGACGGCGACGCCACCCCGCGGGCGCTCTCCGCGATCCGCGCGCTGTACGAGGCGGCCGGCTCCGGCGCCGGACGGACCCTCGACCGGACCTGGCACGGCGGGCTCTCCGGGCAGTCGACCCAGTGCCCCGGCGCCGGTCTGCGGGCGTGGGTGCAGGGCGGGATGTCCGCGACGACCCTGCCGGTGCACGGGGGCACGGGATCGATCGGCGGCTCCGGCGGGGGGTCGGGCGGCGGCGGTGGCGGGATGACCTCGGTACGCCCGGTCGCGGCACAGCAGCAGGCCGTCAACGGCCTCGGACACACCCCCGCCCTCGTCGTCGACGGCGCCTGGGGACCCAACACCGCCGCCGGAGTCCGCTGGCTCCAGACCCGTCTGGGCGTCGGCGCCGACGGCCTCTGGGGACCCGCCACCGAAGCCGCGTACGCGGGCAACGCCGGCGGGGGCACGGGCGGCGGTGGCGGCGGGATGACCTCGGTACGCCCGGTCGCCGCGCAGCAGCAGGCCGTCAACGGCCTCGGACACACCCCCGCCCTCGTCGTCGACGGCGCCTGGGGACCCAACACCGCCGCCGGAGTCCGCTGGCTCCAAGCCCGCGTGGGCGTCGGCGCCGACGGCCTCTGGGGACCCGCCACCGAAGCCGCGTACGCGGGTGTCGTGGACAACGGTGCCGGTCTCACGGTCGACGGGAGCTTCGGACCGGCGACCATCAGGGCGACCCAGCGGGCCATCGGGGTGACCGCGGACGGTGCGTGGGGCCCGAACTCGGTCCGCGGCCTCCAGCGTCATCTGAACGCCTGGAGCGGTGCCGGGCTGGTGGTCGACGGGGCCGCCGGCCCGGGGACGTACCGGGCGCTGCAGACCCACCTCAACCGGATGACCGGTGCGGGTCTGACGGTGGACGGGGCGTGGGGGCCCGCCACGATACGGGCCCTCCAGACCGCTCTGAACCGGGGGCAGTTCTAGGGCGTTTCTCACGGATCGGGCCGGCTCGGCGGGCCCGGCGAGATCCGTGGGAAACGGCCCGGGGGTTCCGCCACGGCGGTCCGGCGAGTCCGGGGCGCACGCGGTGGACGGCCGGACGGCGCGGACCGGGTACGGGGGTCCCGGGCCGCGCCATCCGGTGCCGGAGGAGCGCTCCGGATGGCGGGCGGACGCGTGCGGCTGCCCGCCACGGCCGGGTGGACCGTCGGCAGCGGCTCCGGCGGATCGGCCGGCGGGTACACAGGATCCGGTCCGCCGCGGACAACCTGGACGTGAACGCCGAACAGCGCGGGGGCGGGAACCACTTCGGACGGCTCCGGGCACGGTGTCGCCGCCGCGGGCGAGGCGAGCCGGCCGAGCCGCCGGTCGTCCCGCGGTCCCCGCTCCGGCCGCCCGGCCTGCCGCACTCGTCGCGAGAGCGAAAAGGGGCGGACAGCGCCGATCGGGTTCGGACAGCGAACGATCACATCGCGGACCTGGTCACCTGCCGCGGGAATCCCGCTGTCCACTCCCGGAGATCACCTCCAACGTCGCCCGGAACAGCACTGGATTGGCCTCATTGACCACGCGGGGGCGGGCGCGAACACTGCCGGTACGCCACGCGGGAAGGCCATCCAGCGATCAGAGGGACGGATCAGTGAACTCTGCCGGGGAAAAGAGTCGTCGGGGCGGAAGCGGCAGCCGTGGCGATCGGCATGCGGTGGTCGTGGGCGGCAGCCTCGCCGGGCTCCTCGCGGCGCACGTCCTCGCCGGCCACGCGGACCGGGTGACCGTCGTCGAGCGCGACAGGTTCCCGGAGGGCGTGAAGCCACGGCCCGGGGTACCGCAGGGCCGGCATCCGCATGTGCTGCTGGAGGGCGGGCAGTCGGCGCTGGAGTCACTGCTGCCCGGCTTCCTCGGAGAACTGGAGGCGGCGGGCGCACCGCGGGTGGGCATGCCGTCGGACCTGGTGCTGTGGCAGGACAGACGCTGGTTCCGGCGCCTGCCCGCGACCACGCACATCCACACCGGCTCCCGCGCGCAACTGGAAGGGCTGGTACGGCGGCGCGTTCTCGCCAATCCGGTGATCAGCGCGGTGGAGGGGACCGATGTGACCGGGCTTCTCGGTGACGCCTCGCGAGTACGGGGTGTACTGCTCCGGGACCGCGCCGGCGACGCCCGCGGGGAACACCGGGCTCTTGAGGCGGACCTGGTCGTCGACGCGTCGGGCGGCGGCACGAAGGCCCCGCAGTGGCTCACGGCGATCGGGGCCGAGGCCCCCCACGAGGAGACCATCGACACGGGGCTCGCGTACGCGTCCCGCCTCTACCGCGGGCCGAGCGGATTCCTGGACGGCGACACAGCCGGCTACTACGTCTATCCCAGCCCGGCCCAGACCCACGCGGGCGGTGTGCTGCCACTGGAGGACGGCACCCACCTCGTCATTGTCTCGGGACTGCGCGGCGACGAACCGCCCACGGCCGACATGGATTTCGACGCGTACACGAGGAAGCTCCCGCATCCGCTCCTGCACCAGTGGCTGGACAAGGCCGAACCTCTCTCACCGGCGTTCGGCTTCCGGCAGTCCACGAACATCCGCCGCCGCTACGACCTGGCCGCCCGCCATCCGGCCGGGTTCCTCGCCACGGGCGACGCCCTGTGCACCTTCAACCCGGTCTACGGGCAGGGCATGGCCGTCGCCGCGATGAGTGCGGTCGCCCTGCGCGACGCGCTGGCCCATCCGCGCCGGACTCCCGGGACGCGCCGCGTGCAGCGGGCGCTTCTCGCGGCGTCCCGGCAGGCGTGGGACATCTCCGCCGGGGCCGACCGCAAGATGCCCGGCGCGATCGGCACCGCGGTCGGTACCGGGCCGGCGGACCGCGCCGCCGACTGGTATCTGCGGCGCGTCCAGGCACGCTACCCCGGCGATCCCGTCGTGGGACGCGCCTTCCGCTCCGTACTGACCCTCTCCGCTCCCATCACCGCTCTCTTCGCCCCGTCCGTGGCCCGGGCGGTCCTGTTCGGCCCGCCCCCGATGACCCCTGCCGAGCCACCGGCGGCACGGGAGGAATGATCGCCGAGGCCCCGGCCGGGGCCGGGCGGCCGCGGTCGCCGGCGACCTCCCGTCCCCACCAGGGCGTCGCCGAAACGCTCCCCTCTCCCGGACCGGAGGCCACCCCGTATCCGTCGGCGACCCGGTGAGCCGACCGGAGAAGTGCCCAGCCGCGAGAATGGGAATTCTGGTCATTCTTTGCCGTCGCATTGCCTTTGCCCCGGCGCCGTTTGACGCTGTGTGGTGGAAAGGGCCGGCCATCCGCCCGCTCCTCCACGACGAAAGGGATATCGGCATGATCCGCATTCCCGGAAACAGGGCCGCGATGTGGTGCGCGGCGGCCGGAGTCACCGCGCTGTGCGGTGTGCTCCTTACCGCACCGACGGCACACGCCACATCGCCCGCCGCGGCCCTCGCGCCGCTCTCCTGCGGCCAGACGGTCACAACCAGCGTGGTTCTCGTCGCCGACCTGCTCAACTGCCCCGGCGACGGCCTGATCATCGGCAGTGGCGGCATCACCGTCGACCTCAACGGCCACACCGTCGACGGCGTCGGCCTGGGCACCGGAATTCGCAACAACGGTTTCGACAACACCATCATCACCAATAGCAGCACCGCTCCCGCCCGGGTGGAGCAGTTCGACTACGGAACACGACTCGATCCCGGCTCATCGGGAAATCTCGTCGAGAAAATCATCATCCGCAACAATGAATTCTCCGGTGTCACGCTCCATGGCGCCGGCGCCAACAACCGCGTACGCGGCAACCTGATCGAGCGGCAGTCCCACACGGGTGTCACCCTCACCGGCGGATCGAACAGCAATGTGATCATCGACAACACGATCAGCTTCAACCAGGGCGGAGGAGTCTTCGTCCAGTCCTCCGCCGACAACCGATTCGAAAGCAACCGGATCACCGACAGCGGACAGGCCGGGGTGGTACTGGAAGCCTCCATGGTCAACACCCTGCTGACCAACACCATCAGCGGCAGCGGTGACGGAGGGGTCGTCATCCGCCTCGGCGCGGACCACAACCTCCTCCAGAGCAACACCGCCACCCGGAACTCGGACGCCGGGGTGATCATCTCCGGATCGACCGGCAACCGGCTCCTCTCCAACGACCTCCGGAACAGCGGTGACAGCGGCGTCTTCCTCCAGGCGGCCCACAGCTCCAGGATCCTCGGCAACAACGTCAGCGAGAACACCGGCGGCATCCAGCTCAGCGGCTCCGACAACAACTTGATCCGTTCCAACACCGCGAACGACACCACCGGGGACGGCATCGGCCTGGAGCTGTCGCTCAACAACGCCGTCGAACTCAACCGAACCGACCGGAACGGCTCGGCGGGCATCCGCATCACCGGCAGCGCGCCCTCCGGCACCGGCAACTCACTGGTCGGCAATATCGCCACCGCCAACAAGGGCGACGGCATCCATGTCGCCAAGAACGTCCACACCCTCCGGGCGAACGTCACCCGTTCCAACGGCGGCTGGGGCATCATCGCCGACCCGGCCAATGTCGACGGCGGAACCAACAAGGCTTCCGGCAACGGTCAGGCGGCCCAGTGCACGGGAGTCGTCTGCACTCCCTGAGCCCCGCGGGTCCCCGCACCGCCCGAGCCCCGTCCCCCGGTTACGGCTGCCGGTCGCGGCCCCGCGCAGTCATCGCGGAACCGTCTCAGCGGCCGGCTGCGGGCGCCCGGTCGCTCACCTCCGCGGGACAGCTCGTGGTGATTGCCGCAGTCGCGCGCGTGCCGCCGGTACGGAACGACGACCACCACGCCGGATACGGCGCCGCGCCCGCGGGCCCCGTGGGACGGTCCCGACACCGGGCACACGACACCGGGCACCACCCAGCACGCGGACCTGCTCGGCACGGAGTGGCGGCGGATCGCGGCCGGCGGAGTGCTGCCACTCCTCGGGGGCGCGTACGAGGAGAGGCACCGTCTCGGCGGACGGCGGCCGCGGCAGCCGTCGCGCCGGTGCTGATTCCGGTGGCCGGGCGGTGCCGACAGCGAGCGGCCCGATCGAGGAATGCCCGCCGCCGGCGCTCACCCCTGCCGGGTCCGCCAGGGCACCCGGCGGGGCGGGAACGGCGCCGAGCCGGTGCTCGGCGCCCACGGCGGGGCCACCGCAGGGAAACCCTCCCGCACGAGGCCCAGCACGGGGACAGCTTCGAGAGCGCCGTCCGCGACGGCTCGCCGTGCCGACGTCCGGAAGGCGCCGCCGGATCGTGTGGTCCCCGGGAATGACGGAAAGGCGGTACCGGATTTCTCCGATACCGCCTGCGACCTGCGAAAACGCTGGTCGGGACGACAGGATTTGAACCTGCGACCCCTTGACCCCCAGTCAAGTGCGCTACCAAGCTGCGCCACGTCCCGTTGCCCGTCTGACCTGGGGTTTTCCCCTGGCTGAACGCGCATGAGAACAATACCGCACTCCGGCCGGTGGTCACGAACCGCTTTCCCGCGGCGGTGGCGGACGCACCGGGTGAGGCGGTCGGCGGGATCACTCCGGGCGGGGGCGGATGGCGGGATCACTCCGGCGGAGGCGGCGGGGCGAGCTCCGGGTGGGCGTCGAGGAGCTTGCGGGGTGCGGCCTGGCGCCAGGAGTCGAGGAGGATCGCGTACAGCTCGTCCTCGTCGTCGAGTGCGTCCAGCCGGACCCGGAGCCAGGCGAAATTCTCGTCGTGACCGGCGCGCAGAAAGAATTTCTCCGGCTCCGCGGAGATCAGCTCGGCGCGGTCCTCCTTGGGGCATTTCACGCCCATGACCGTGTCGTCGCCGTCCAGCGAGGCGAAGATCCTTCCGCCGCTCTCCAGACGGAAGGTGGGCATGCCCCAGGCGAGCTTCTCCAGCGCTCCGGGGAGGGCGAGCGCGAGTCTGCGGACATCGTCAGCGGTGGCCATGGGGCAACCGTACGACCCGGCACCGACAGCCGCCCGGCCCTGCCCTTCGAGCGGGCGAACACCACGCGGCGGGGGGTCCGGGCGGGTCGTCGGAGCCGGGTGGGGGCCTCATGGGATTCCGGGCGCCCGGACGCCCCGGTAGCCCGCCGCGAGCGAAGGGTGTGACGAAGGGCACAGCGGCACGGGTCTCCCGGCGGACGGGGTCCGGCGGCGGTGCTCGTCCGCTCGCGGATCGGGGCGCCGGCGAGCGGCCCGGTGGCCCCGCAGCCCATCGGATGGCCCCGCCCCTCTCCCCTTCACATGTGCGACCGCCGAGCGGAGAACGCTCCACCGCGAGCAGCCCCCGGGAGCCGCCGCACAGCGGCCCCGGCTCCCCCGCCGGCCGCGCCGGGGACATCGCGCGGCAGGGCGGTGCGGTCGCGTCCGCGCACCCTCCGGCCGCCGGACGGCGGGGCCGGAAACGCGCCACCGCACCCCTCCGCCGGATGGCCGCAAGGCCCGACTTCCGGACGTCCGGAGCCGGGGAAACGGCCGGCGAAAGAACGCCGTGAGAGCCCCCCGGGCGGTCCCCCAGGGGCAACGGATGCGAAAACGGCGCGCGCCCGGCCACCCGCACGCCCTGGAACATGACGGGAGGACCCCCGGCACTCCCCGGCATTCACGGCCACACCAGGACAAAATAGTTGCACTGCCCATCGAGAGAGCAGGGGCGCGGAGTCACGAACCATTTCTTTCGCGCGCCCTTCACCTCATGAGTTGTCCCGCACGCCGGTGGGTGCTCCCACGCGCCGGGACGGCCGGTTCTTTCTCCCGGGCACCCGGCCCAACCTCGGCCGCATCCGCCCTGGTCTATGCCGTATCGGTTCTTCATGTGGTGCCGGAGCTCGCAACTGTGCACCCCTGGGACGGCATACCACTGCCCGTCACCGGAGCGGCGGGAATCCATCGCCGTTGGCATGTGGCAGACCCGGGACCCCGGGGAATGCCGTACGGCAGAACCGGGGTGGTCGGATCCTGGGACGGGGGACCACTGCCGATGCACCACCTGCTCGAACAATCGCCCGAGCAGGCGTTTCGCAGAGGAAGGCTCGCGATGGACGGGTACTTCACCAGCCGGATTCATCATCAGCTCCGGAACCGTGTCCGGGACTTCGCCGAGAGAGAGGTTCGCCCGCTGATCCCCGCCATGGAGACATCGCGCTCCGTGCACCGCGAACTGTCGCGCCTGATAGCGAGGCAGGGCTGGCTGGGCGCCACCATCAGCCGTGACCACGGCGGCATGGGCGCGGGGCATCTCGCCAAGACGATCATCATCGAGGAGCTGGCCCGGGTGAGCGGGGCCATGGGCGCCATGGTCCAGGCGTCTCAGCTCGGCGCGGCGAAAATCATTCACTTCGGCAACGACAGCCAGAAGAAGATCTGGCTGCCGGCCATCGCCGCCGGCGACTGCCTTCCGACCATCGCCGTCACCGAACCCGAATCGGGCGGCCATGTCCTGGGAATGGCGGCCACGGCGGTGCGCGACGGCGACGACTACATTCTCAACGGCAGAAAGGTCTATGTCGGCAACAGCCATGTGGGGGATCTGCACGGGGTGGTGGTGCGGACCGGCCCGGGCTCCAGGGGACTGACCGCCTTTCTCGTCGAGTCCGACCGCCCCGGATGCAGCACGGGGGAACAGCTTCCGGCCCTGGGGCTGCACGGATTCAGTTTCGGCGAGCTCTTCTTCCGGGACTGCCGGGTCCCGGTGCGCAACCGGCTCGGCCGAGAGGGGGACGGTCTGTCGGTGGCGTACTCCTCCAGCGTGCTCTACGGGCGGGCCAATCTCACCGCCGTGTCACTCGGCATCCACCAGGCGATCCTGGATGAGACCAGGGAGTTCTGCGCACAGCGCCACCGTTACGGAAAGCCGCTGCACGATCTGCCGACCATCAAGCTGAAGCTGGGCAAACTCCAGTCGCGGCTGATGACCGCCCGGCTCGCCGCCTACCACGCCGTACACCTCCTCGATCAGGGGCTGCCCTGCGACGCGGAGCTGATGAACGCCAAGCTCATCAATGTCGAGTCCGCGATCGACTCGGCGCGCAGCGCCATGGAGATCCACGCGGCGTCCGGGCTCTTCACCGACCGGCCCATCGAGCGCTATCTGCGCGACGCGCTCCATATGTTCGCGCCCGCGGGCACCTCCGACATCCAGCTGATCCGTCTCGCGGAGGTGGCACTCGGCCAGGTGAAGGGACAGTGGTCGCAGCGGCTCTCCGAGGTCGTCAGGCTGGAGCCGGCGGTCTGAGACGAGGGCACGGGCCGGAGCGGCGGCGGTCCGGTGATGTGCCCGCCTCTTCCGCGGCGCCGTCTCCGGCGCCGCGGAAGAGGAGAAGCGAAGGGGGACAGCGGCGCGGGGGCGGCCCCGGGCGGAGGGCCGGGGGAACAGCCCCGAGCCGCCCGGCGCCGCCCCCGCGTCCGCGTCCGCGTCCGCTCAGATACTGCCGTCCTCGCGCCGGTGGATCTGTTCGATCAGCTCGGCGGCGAGGGATTTGATGGTCTCCAGGCCCGCCCGCCCCCACGGCCTCGGCTCGGTGTCGACGACACAGATCGTGCCCAGGGCGATCCCGGTCCGGTCGATCAGCGGCGCCCCGAGATAGGAGCGGATGCCGATCTCGTCGACGACCGGGTTCCCGGCGAACCGGGGGTAGTCGCAGACGTCCTCCAGCACCAGCGCCTTCCGGCGCACCACCACATGCGGGCAGTAGCCGTGGTCGCGGGCCATGAACCTGCTGACCTCGCCGCCGGAGGCGGCGGCCGCGGTCAGATCGCTTCCGCTGTGGGTGCCGGTGGGGGTGTGCAGGCCGGCGAAGTACTGCCGGTTCTCGTCGATGAAGTTGACCATCGAGTACGGGGCCCCGGTCACCGCGGCGAGATGGTGGGCGAATTCGTCGAAGGCCGGGTCGGGCCGGTCCCCGAAGCCGAGCTGGCGCAGCCGCCGGACGCGTACCGGCGCCTCCCGGTCGATGGGGGTCAGCAGCAGATGGCCGGTCGGGTCATAGGTCATGTCGGAACTCCCGGGCTCGGCGCCGGGGCGGGCACCGCGGCGGTGGTGAGAAGGTGCTGGACGAGCGTGACCAGGGTGCCGATGCCCGAGCTGGCGAGCCGCGCGTCGCACATCACGACGGGGACCCGGGGCTTGAGGTCGATCGCGGCCCGCACCTCGTCCGGGTGGTAGCGGTAGGCCCCGTCGAATTCGTTGACGGCCACCACGAACTCGATTCCGCGCCCCTCGAAGAAGTCCACCGCGGAGAAGGAGTCCTCCAGCCGCCGGGTGTCGGCGAGCACGACGGCGCCCAGCGCCCCCTCGGAGAGCTCGTTCCACATGAACCAGAAGCGCTCCTGGCCGGGGGTCCCGAAGAGATAGAGCACATGGCGGTCGTCGAGGGTGATCCTGCCGAAGTCCATGGCGACCGTGGTGGTCGTCTTCGCCTCCACTCCGTCCAGCCGGTCGGTGGCCATGCTGACCTGGCTGAGGAGTTCCTCGGTGCTGAGCGGGTCGATCTCGCTGACCGCACCGACGAAGGTGGTCTTGCCCACCCCGAACCCGCCCGCGACCAGGATCTTCAGAGCGGTCGGGAGCGGGCCGCCGGGCGCCCGGCGGCGGAGCGGTGCCGGGCGGTCCGGGGCGGAGCCGGACGGTACGGAGCGGGCGGCGCCGGATGTGGCGGCGATGCGGCTGGTGGTGTCCGGGCTGTCGACCTCAGAGCCGTCGTCGTAGGCCATCGAGCACTGCCTCCAGGAGGGAACGGTCGGTCGGTGTGTCATGACTGCGGGGCGCTCGCGCGGTGATCGCGCCGCAGTCGACGAGATCGGAGAGCAGCACTTTCGTGACGGCCGCGGGGAGTCCCAGATGCGCCGAGATCTCCGCGACCGAGATCGGCCCCCGGCACAGCCGGAGCGCCAGCGTGTACTCGGGGCCGAGGCATTCCTCGGGTACGGTCCCGGTGGCGATCACCAGGGAGAGCAGATCGAGCGCGGCCGTTGGACGGGTACGGCCGCCGCTCACCGTGTACGGACGGATGAGCCGGCCGGCCTCCTCGTCGAGCAGCGGCCCGTCCTTGGGGGCCGGCATGGTCAGCGTCCCGGGATAACGGGTCCCCCGGGCGTCTGTCTGACCGGGGTGGTGAGGTAGGGGCGGACACTCTTGACCAGCATCGCCATCTCGTAGCCGAGTACGGCCGCGTCGGCCTCGCGGCCCGCGAGCACGGCGAGGCAGGTGCCGGAACCGGCGGTGGAGACGAAGAGCAGGGTGGAGTCGAGCTCCACCACGACCTGGCGCACCTCTCCCCCGTCACCGAAGCGCGCGCCCGCGCTGCGGCCGAGGGAGTAGAGACCCGAGGCCAGCGCGGCCATGTGGTCGGCGCTGTCGGGATCCAGGCCGTGCAGGGACTTCACCAGGCCGTCGGAGGAGAGGAGTACCGCACTGCGGGTGTACGGCACCCGCTGGACCAGGCCGCTGAGCAGCCAGTCGAGGTCCGAGACATGACCGTTGGGCGCATCGCTCGCCATGGTGCATCTACTCCTTGGAGGTGTTGTCGTGGCCCTGCGGTTCGGCTCGCCCGGCGGCGGCGCCGGCCGGCGCGGCTTCCGGGGGCCGGGCGGGGCTCGCTGTCTCGGCGAGCCGGATACCGCGCTGGAAGGACGCCATCAGACCGGGGTCGTGGACGGCGTTCTCATCGCCCCGGCGGGCCGGGGGTCCGATCCTGAGCTGCGGAACGATGTGCTCCTGACTGCGCCGTCTGGGGAGTTGGGGCCGCTCGGCGACGCCCCGCGGGGCGCCTCCGATGGGGAGGGCCGGAATGCTCGGTCCGGTCGCCGGGGACGCGGTGCGCGGCCGGTGGCTCGCACCGGGGCGCGCGGACGCCGGGTTGGGCCGGTCGGCATGCTCGGCGCGGACCGGCAGCGGGGCGAGGGCACGGGCGGCGCCGGGCACGGGCGAGTGATCCGTCGGGTGGGCGGGGTGCTGGGCGGGGTGCTGCTGGGCGGTCGGGTGGGGCTGTTCCGCGGGGTGGGGCGGCGGGCCGGACCACTGGGGCTGTCGAACGGCTCGCTGTCCGAGGGGGCGGCGGACGG
The DNA here is from genome assembly GCF_039888735.1 of Streptomyces sp. CAU 1734. Classification (NCBI taxonomy): domain Bacteria; kingdom Bacillati; phylum Actinomycetota; class Actinomycetes; order Kitasatosporales; family Streptomycetaceae; genus Streptomyces; species Streptomyces sp. CAU 1734. Next base: position 465,402 of record NZ_JBDQQP010000005.1, on the reverse strand, counting down.
GCAGTTCCGCCGGCTGCCGACGGTCCGGATCGGCGCCCGGGGCCGTATCGGTGCCGTCGCCGGCGGAGCCGCCCGGGACGGCCGGCGGGGCCTGCGGGGTGGCGGCGGGCCGGGCCGCGTGCCGGCCGGTGGGGTGGACCCGGTGCTGTGCGGCGTCGGGCGCGGCACCCGGTTCGGTGTGCTCCCGGCTGTGCTGGTCGGGGTGTGTGTCCCGGTGCGGCTGTCCGGTGTGCGGCCCGGAGTGCTGTTCCGCCCGCTGTTCGGTGCCCAGGGGCAGGGCCTGGAGCTCGGGCCGGGCGTGGGGCAGCGGGGCGGGCGCGGGCGGGGCTGCCACCTGGGCCGGGATGGCGGTCTGCGTCCGCCGCCGGCGGCCCGCCTCGATGGCGGCCTCGGACTGCTGGAGCCCGTGCGAATCTGCGCCGAGGAGCCCCTGCGGCAGGACGAGTACGGCCTGCACCCCGCCGTAGATGTTGGACTGGAGGCGTACGGCGATGCCGTGTCTGCGGGCGAGCGCGGAGACGACGAAGAGACCGATCCGGCCGTCCTGGAGGAGATGGGCGACATTGACCTGATCGGGGTCGGCGAGCAGGGCGTTCATCCTGTTCTGCTCCTCGGCGGGCATGCCGAGGCCCCGGTCCTCGACCTCGATCGCGATCCCGGCCGTCACGTACTGGGCCCGGAGCAGGACCTGGGTGTGCGGAGCGGAGAACACGGAGGCGTTCTCGACCAGTTCGGCCAGGAGGTGGATCACATCGGCGACGGCGTGGCCGCGCAGGGTGCCGTCGACCGGCGGTACGAGCTTGACCCGGGGGTACTGCTCGACCTCGGCGATGGCGGAGCGGAGCACCTCGGTCATGGTGACCGGGTTGGACCACTGGCGGCGGGAGATCGCGCCGCCGAGCACGGCGAGGTTCTCGGCGTGGCGGCGGATGCGGGTGGCGAGATGGTCGACATGGAAGAGGCCCTTGAGCAGGTCGGGGTCCTCGACCTCGTTCTCCAGTTCGTCGAGGAGCTGGATCTCGCGCTGGACCAGGGACTGGAGCCGCCGGGCCAGATTGACGAAGACCTCCAGTTTCTGTTCGTTGCCGACGCTGCTGGAGAGCTGTGACGCCTGGACGACGGCGGCCACCGCGGCCTCGTGCGAGCGGTTCAGATCGGCGGCGAGCAGGTCGAACTCGTCGCCGCGCGGTGCGGCGGGCCGGGCGGGGCGGGGCGGCGGCGGTCCGTCGCCGCGCCGGAGGGATTCGACGACCGCGAGCAGATCGGCCCTGCGCCGCTCGGTCGAGCGCCGCAGAGCGGCGCAGCGGCCGAGCAGTGAGGCGGCCATCCGGTCGGCGCCGAGGGCCGCGGCGGCCACGGCCGCCATGGCCAGTGCGGAGGTGACGGTGAGCACGGCCCAGAGCGCGGGGGTCGGCCGCGGGACCGCGCTGTGCAGGGTGAAGGTGACGGCGATGGCACCGCTCAGGGCGGCGACGAGAGCGGGCAGCGCGGCGGTGCGGAGCAGGCGGGGCCGGATGCGGGTTTCCGGCGCGAGCGGCTGGGGTCGCGCCCGGCCGGCGGGCGAGGCCGCGCGGGCGTCCGGTCTGCCGTGGCGCCCGCCGTCACGGCGGTCCGGCCGGGTGGCGGGTGCGCGTAAGGGAGACATCTGCGTCCTTGGTACGTGGGGGTCCCAGGGTTCGGCGTACTGCTTGGGGGGTTGGCGGGATGCGTGGGCTCACGTACCGGCAACGGGGGTTCCGGCACAGGGGATATGAGCCCTCTGTTGATCACTGGCCACACACGGTAGTGGCCCGGGATGGGCGGAGGGCGCCCAGTCGCCAAACTTCCCCGGCATTCGTCCCGCTCTGGTATGAGGTCTCGTACTGCGGTACGAAAAAGATCTTTCCCGAGGGGGCGGGGTGGCCGATTCTCCGGCCGTACAGGACCGAATACATGCGGAAATACGACGGAATGACGAGGTCGTGACCGCTGAAACAGGGCGCAAATGCAACGTACTGCCGTGGGGTGGCGCGATCACATGGCATTGACCGGAACTCTCGCCGGTGCGGGGGTGCCCGTCGCGGGTTGACCCGCCCCCGTCCGGGCGGCGGGAGGGGGGTGGGGCCGTGGTCTCCGCGTGAGGCGGCGGGTGCCGACACGGCCGTACGGGCCGGGGTCGCCGGACATGCCCGTACGGACCGGGCCGCGCTCGGGGCCGGGTCCGTACGGGCATGACGCCGCGACCCCGGGTCACCGGCGCGGGCCCGGGAGGCCCGGGCCTGAGGGATCAGCCGGCCGGGGCGACCTGGCTGCCGGGGCCGCTGCTCTTGTCCCGGTCGGCGTCGCCCGCGGTGCCCACGGCGTGGGAGACCGCGGCGCCGAGCGGCCTGCCGTGGTCCGGGACGGCGGGCAGACCCTCCGCGGGTGCGCCGGCGAGCGCGCGCCACCAGGGGTCCGCGGGCAGCGGGCCGGCGACGGGCAGGAAGGGCTCCCCGGGCCGCGGCAGGGCGACCCTCGCGCCGGCGCCGGCCGCCGCGGCGACGGTGCCCTCGACCGGCTCGGCCCAGGGGTGCGGCGCGAGATTGAAGGTGCCCCAGTGGATCGGCAGCATGACGCCGGCCGGTTCGCCGCCCTGGAGATCGAGATGGGCGCGCATCCCCTCGGCGGGGGTCATGTGGATGTCGGGCCAGTACTCGCTGTAGGCGCCGATCTGGATCATGGTGGCGTCGAAGGGGCCGTGCTCGGCGCCGATGTCGCGGAAGCCGGGGAAATAGCCGGTGTCCCCGCTGTGGTAGATCCGGTGCCCGGGACCCGCGACCGCCCAGGACGCCCAGAGGGTGTGCTGCTGATTGCGCAGGCCCCGGCCGCAGAAATGCCGGGCCGGGGTGGCGGTGAGCCGGATGCCGGAGACCGTCGCGGTCTCGTTCCAGTCCAGCTCGCGCAGCCGGTCGGGGGAGACGCCCCAGCGCTCCAGATGGGCACCGACGCCGAGGGGCACCGCGAAGACGGTGTCGCCCGCGGCGAGCGCCTTGATGGTGGGGAGGTCGAGATGGTCGTAGTGGTCGTGGGAGATCACGACCACGTCCACCGGCGGCAGGCCGGCGAGCGGGGCGGGTGCGGGGTGGAGCCGCTTCGGTCCGGCGAAGGAGAAGGGGGAGCACCGCCGGCCCCAGACGGGATCGAAGAGCACGCGGCGCCCGTCGATCTCGGCGAGAACCGTGGAATGTCCCATCCAGGTGAGCCGGAGGCCGGCGGCCGGGGGCTCCGCCAGCTCGGCGAGTGTGGTGGGGTGCAGCGGAATCGGGCCGTTGGGGGTCCTGCGGGCCCGGGCCTCCCGCTGGAAGTAGATCTTGGCGAATTCGAGCATGGAGCCGCCGGACGGCCGCGTTCTGGCCCCTACGGGGTTGCGGAAGACCCCGTTCTCGAAATTGGGGGAGTTCCTGATGCGCTCCATGCGCGCTCCGGCGGGATCCGCGCCGAACGCGGCGGATCGCAGGGAGCGCAGCCGGGATCTCAGCGGATGCGGGGAGCCAGCGCCGGTCACGGCACCTCCAGATGTCGGTTCTTCTCATTATGTGCGCGGGTCGCTGGAGCGCGGCCGGAAGATCCGCCACTCGGGAGAGGGTGCCCCCTCCCCGCTCAATCGAACAATTGTCCGCCTATGGGATGGGAAGCCGCTTCCGGCCACACGCGTTCCCACGCGTCAGGCCAACGCGGGACCCGGGCCCCCTGTTCCCGGAGCCGGGACGGCACGGCCGGGGGCGCGTACTGACGATCATGTTGACAAGGGGGTCACCCGCTCCGAATACTGACCGACTGTTCAGTTGTTCGAAACCTTCGGCGCTTCGGTGTCCCGGCGTCTCCGGCGTCCCGGTTGTCCCGGTGCCGAGCGGCCGCGGACCCGCGCTTCCCGTGCCGCCGGTCCGGCGCACGGACGGGTGCCACCGCGCCCGCCCCCTCTGTGATCACTGCTCCGAGGAGACCTCCCGATGACGGCCCCGCTGCTCTCCCTGACCTGGAACGACCATGTCACCGGCCGGCGCGGCCATCTGGTGGTCGACCGGCTGGTGCGCGGGGTTTCCAGCGGCGGGCTCCGCATGCGCGAGGGCTGCACGCTGGACGAGGTGGCGGGGCTGGCACGCGGTATGACCATGAAGGAGGCGCTGCACTACAACCCGGACGGGAGGTATCTGCCGCTCGGCGGCGCCAAGGGCGGTATCGACTGCGACCCCCGGGATCCGCGGGCGTACGGCATCCTCGTCCGCTATCTGCGCGCGATGCGGCCGTACATCGAGTCGATGTGGACCACGGGTGAGGACCTGGGGCTGAGCCAGGACACCGTGGACCGGGCCATGGCGGAGGCGGGACTGGTCTCCTCGGTGCAGGCCGTGTACCCGCTGCTCGACGACGAGCGGGCGGCCCGGCGGCGGCTGGCCGACGCCTTCGCGGTGGAGGTCGACGGCATCGGGCTCGATGAACTCGCGGGCGGCTGCGGAGTGGCGGAATCGGTGCTGACCGCGCTGGACCGCGCGGGTGTCGCGCACGACGGAACCCGGGTCTCCGTGCAGGGGCTGGGCACGATGGGCGGGGCCACCGCGCGGTTCCTCGCCCGCGCCGGACTGCTGATCGTCGCCGTCGCCGACATCAAGGGCACCATCGCCAACCCGGCCGGCCTGGACATCGAGGCGCTGCTGCGGGCGCGCGACGCCCACGGCACCGTCGACCGCGGTGCGCTGCGGCCGGCGGATCTGGAGCTTCCGGACGACGCCTGGCTGTCGGCCGACGCGGAGGTGCTGATACCCGCGGCGGTGTCCTACGCCATCGACACCGGCAACGAGAGCCTGACACCGGCCCGCTGGATAGTCGAGGCGGCCAACATGCCGGTACTGCCCGAGGCCGAGGAACTTCTCGCCAGGCGCGGGGTGACGGTGCTGCCGGACGTGGTGGTGAACTCCGGCACCAACGCCTGGTGGTGGTGGACCCTCTTCGGTGACATCGGGGCCGACCCGGACGAGGCGTTCGCCCATATCCGGCGGTCCATGCGCGATCTGGTGGGCCGGATGCTCACGCGCGCGGAGACGGACGGCACCACCCCCAGGGCGGCGGCCCACGCGATCGTGGCCGACCGGCTGCCCGTGATGGCGGAACGCTTCGGCTGGTACGGCTGATCCCCGGGGCGATCCACCGCCGGCCCGCCGGCCCTTCCGGACGCACGCCGTGCCCGGACAGGTGCCCCGACGGCGCGCGGAGCGGTCCGGCGGTCCGGCCGGGGCCTCCGGTTCCATGGCGGGCCCCGGACAATCCCCCGCTCCGGCGCTCCCGTCACCGCCTTCAACGGCCCTGCCCCGGGCTGCGGACGGAGCCGGGCAGCGGCCCGGAGCGCGGCGCCGGACCGCCCCGGACGGGCGCCCGGCACGGCGGAAGAGGGCATCGCCGAACTTTGGTGCACTCGCCGGCCAGCGATCGGCGCACAGTACACACATCCCGGCCCGCCCCCAAGATCGGCTGTGTAGGGTGAGGCCGTGACCAGAGTCCGGTTGAGCGTGGCAGAGCGCCGTGAGGAACTCCTCGGGGCCGCAGTCGAGCAGATCGAGCTGCATGGTGTGGCGGCGTTCCGCATCGCCGATGTCGCCGCGGCGCTCGGAGTGAGCAACGCTCTGGTCCTCTACCACTTCTCGTCCAAGGAGCAGTTGGTCGGCGCGGCCTTCGCCCATGCCGCCGATGGCGATCTCACCCATCTCCGCAAGCTGCTGAGCCGGCGGACCTCCGCGCTGCGCCGGCTGCGGACCGCGGTGCGCTGGTACGCGCCGACCGGTGCGGCCAAGGGCTGGCGGCTGTGGATCGAGGGCTGGGCGGTCTCGCTGCGGGAGCCGGCGCTGCGCGAGGTGGCGCGCGACCTGGACCAGCAGTGGAAGGCAGCGCTGACGGAGGTCATAGCCGAGGGCGCGGCCCAGGGGGAGTTCCCGTGCGAGGATCCCGCGGGTGCCGCCTGGCGGCTCACCGCCTTCCTCGACGGGCTCGCGGTGCAGATGACGTCGTACGCGGGGTCCCTCTCCCGCGCCGCGATGCTGGAGTGGACCGATGACGCGCTCGCCCGGGAACTCGGCCTGGACCGGGAGAGCCTGCGGGCGGGACTGCGCTGAGGACCCGGCGGCCGGGCGGGGCGCCCCGGAGGCCATCGGCCCGGCGGCGGCCGGGCGGCGGTCGCACCGCGCCGTCCGTCCACGGCGACCGCGGCGGAACGGAGCGAACGGCGAATGACTTCCTCTCCCCTCGATGTGCTGGTCGTCGGCGGCAGTGGGGTGGACACGGTGGTGCGCGTCCCGGCGCTGCCGGTGCCGTCCGCCGACGCGCACCAGGTCGGTCCGATCCGTGAACAGCCCGGGCAGACCGGTGGAAATGTGGCCCTCGGCTGCCGGGCGCTCGGCCTCGATGTCGCCCTGCTCGACCACATCGGCGACGACTGGCCCGGGCGTCTGGTCCGCGAGCGGCTGGCGGCCGGTGGGGTGGCCCTCGAAGCGCTGGTCTCCCCCGCCGGAACCCGGCGGGCCGTCAATCTGGTCGACCCCTCGGGGCGCCGGATGTCCTTCTACGACGGCCGGGACCCGGCGGATCTCCGGATACCGCGCTCCTTCCATCTGCCCCGGCTGCGGCGGGCCCGGCACATCCACCTGTCGATCGTGAACTTCGCCCGCTTTCTCCTCGATGACATCGAGGAGCTGGGCATTCCCGTCTCGACCGATCTCCACGACTGGGACGGAGTGGCCGATCACCACCGGGAGTTCGCGCTCCGCTGCGATGTGGTCTTCCTCAGCGCGGCGGGCGCCGGCGACCGGGTCGCCGAGGTGATGCGGGACATCCTGCGCGAGGGCCGCGCCCGGATCGTGGTGGCGACCGCCGGGGAGGCCGGGTCGCTGCTTCTGACCCGGGACGGCGGCGGCCCGCTTCCCGTCCCCGCTGTCGTGCCGCCCGCCCCGGTGGTGGACTCCAACGGCGCGGGGGACGCGTATGTCTCGGCCTTTCTCCTCGGGCTGCTCACCGGCCACGGCCCCGAGCGGTGCGCACGGCTGGGCTCGGTGGCCGGCGCCCATGCCTGTACGGGTGAGGGGAACACGGCACTGATCGGCCGGGCGGAGCTGCTGGCGGCGGCCCCGTACTGACCCGGGTGGCGTCGCCGGTGCGGCCCGGTCGCACCGGACGGCACGGGCCGGCACCGCCCGCGCCGGGCCGTCAGGTCTGGCGCAGCGGTTCATACGCCTCCGGCCGGAGCCCGAAGGTCCAGGCCACTCCCTCCCTCGCGGTCGAGGTGGTGGGAGGCACCCGCAGCCAGTAGGTGCGGTGGGTGCCGTCCGGCTCCGGGGTGGAATTGACCACCTCGACCATCACCACGTCCTCGTCGTCGGCGAGTGCGATCCGCCAGAGGACACCGGTCTCGTCCTTGTGCACCGGATGCGCGCCGGATTCGGCGAGATAGCGGTCGTAGCCGTAGTACTCCAGCATGACGCGGCGGAGTTCGGCATTCTCCTCGGTGCGTATCCGGGTGGGGGTGAGCGTGGCGAGCCCGTCCAGGAACTCGGGGGGTACCGGCATGCCGCGCCAGGCGTGCAGGGTGAATCCGTCGGCGAAGGCGAGCGCCGGGCCCGATCCGCTGTCCAGTCGGCCGGCTTCGTCACGGTGGAGCTCGACCGGGCGCTCGCAGATCACCACCGCCTTCTCGAACGGCCACCACCAGCCCGCGTGGGCGGCGACCCGGGCGAGCCCCTCGAGCCGCTCGCTCCGTCCGTCGAAGGCGGCGAGCCAGGCCGCGTCGTGCTGGCCGAGCACGGCGTCGAGCAGGACGAGCCGGATCTCGGACCGCTCACCGCTGGGCGCGGGTCCCGGGGAGAGCCGGGGATTGCGCCGCCCCCCGCCGGCCCCCACCGCCGGGGCGGGTTCGGCGAACTCGGCGGTGATGCCGCTTCTGATCCGCTCGGCGAGCGCCCGGGTGTTGTCCCAGAGACGGGCACCGGTGAGACTCCAGAGCTCGGTCCACCCGGCCGGCCCCAATTCGTCGTGGAGGCGCCGCCGCTCCAGGGCCCATGGCCGGGTGCGCACCTCCTCGCGGACCGAGCGCCCCGCGTCCCTCAGGGCCCGGACCTCCGCGGCGCCCGCCCGGGGGGATTCCGCCCAGATGATCCGCTCCGGCTCCGCCAGCCCCGCGCTGCGGTAGGCGAGGCGTACGCCCTCCTCGGCCGCGGTCCGGTCCGCGGGCCCGGTCGCCGCGGCCACGGAACGCCACTTGTCCACCGTGTTCATTTGATTCCCCGTCCTTGGTCACCCGGCTGCGGGCCGGTGCCGCTCTGTTGTCTGTGAGATGTGTCCGAGCGCGGTGCGGGCCGCGCGGGTCAGTCCGCGACGACGCGCACCGCTCCCGGCAGGTACTCGCGCTGGCGCACCACGCGGTACCAGCCCTTGGGCAGGGCTATCGGGGCGTGTTCCTCGTGGACCACCCGGCCGCCCTCGGGCAGATGCAGGATCATCGGGCCGAACGGGCCGGGCTCGCGGACCAGCCGCCCCGGGCCGGTCACCGCGTGGGCGTGTCCGGTGACCTCGCCGAGCGCGAGCACCAACCGCCCCCGTCCGTCCCTCGGTTCGTCCGGCGCGCCGGCGATGTGCGACGGCACGGCCTCCTCCGCCACAGGCGCGATCAGCACGTCTCCCTGCCGGTACATGGCTCTCCCCTCGACCGCCCGGCGCCCACTGCGCCGAACTGGCAACGACGCTAACGGGAGGGTCTGACAACGCCGCCGGACCGCGTTCCGGGCGGACCCGTCACGGGTGTTGTCAGTGGCGCTTGGTACAACTTCTCCTCAACAGCCGATCAACCCTCGCCGGTGTCTGGAGCCCTCGTCATGACCTCGACCCATCTGCAGGAGCTGCACGGCCTGCCCGTGTTCGACTTCCTCGCCGCCGCGCCCGGGGCCGGGCTCCCGGCCGCCTCGTCCGTGGCCTGGCGCGTCGGGCTGGAGGATTCCGAGGGCGAGGAGCGGTGGTCGGATCTGTTCAGCCGCTTCCTCGCGACCGTGGACACCACCGAGGTGCGGGCCCTGGTCATCGGTCTGTGGAATGAGCCGTACGACGAGAGCTCCGAGGCGGTGATCGCCGCCCTGAGCACGGCCCGGGAGCTGTTCCCCCGGCTGCGGGCCGTCTTCCTCGGGGACATCACCTATGAGGAGTGCGAGATCTCCTGGATCATCCAGACGTCGGTCGCTCCGCTGCTGGGGGCCTTCCCCGGGCTGCTGGAATTCGGCGTGCGCGGCGGCACCGGCCTCGCTCTCCCCGCCCTGCGCCATGAGCGGCTGCGCTCCCTGACCATCGAGACGGGCGGCCTGGACAGGCAGGTGGTCCAGGGTGTCGCGGCGAGTGAGCTGCCCGAGCTGGAGCGTCTCGACATCTGGCTCGGCAGCTCGGGGTACGGCGGGGACACCGAGCTCGCCGACCTGGAGCCGATTCTGTCGGGCGGCAGGCTGCCGCGCCTGCTCCATCTGGCGCTGCACAACAGCGAGATCCAGGACGAGATCGCCGTCGCGCTGGCGGGCGCACCCGTGGTCGCGGGGCTGGAAACCCTCGATCTGTCGATGGGCACCCTCGGCGACGAGGGGGCCGAGGCGCTGCTCTCGGGGCAGCCCCTGGACCATCTCAAGCGGCTCGATCTCCACCACCACTTCATCAGCGGCACACTGGCGCACCGGCTGGCGAGCACCCTCGGGGCGGCCGGGGTGGAGGTCGATCTGTCACGGAGCCTGGCCGGCGGCGAGGAGTTCGGCGAGCCCGGCCACCGATACGTCGCCGTGGCGGAGTGATCCGGTGAAGGTGACACTCGCGCCCGGTCCGCGGATCGCCGTCGTCGGCAATCCGGCCAACCGCAGGGTGAGTCTGTTCCGGGAGGCCGCACGGGCCGCCGGGCAGCCGCCCGTGCGGGTGGTGGCATGGACGGATGTGCTGGGCGGACGGGCCCGGTTCCGTCCCGGGGAGTATGTCCGGATCGACTCGCCCGGCGAGGACGCCGAGGTGGAGCGGCTGCTGCGCGGGGTGGACGATCCCGCGCGGGTGGAGGGCACCGCGCGCTGGTACGGCAGGTTCACCGAGGCGGCGCGGGAGGTGGCCGCGGTGGCCGGCGCGGCCGGGGCCGTCATGGTGGACGATCCGGAGGATCTGGCGGTGCTCTTCGACAAGCGGCGCTGCCACGGTGTGCTGCGGGGCGCGGGGGTGGCGGTGGCGGATTCACCGACTTCGGGAGCGGGCGGCCCGGTGGTGGGCGGCTGGGCGGATGTCCGGGAGCTCCAGCGGGCGGGCCGGCTGGGCAGCCGGTTCTTCGTCAAGCTCGCGCACGGGTCCTCGGCCTCGGGTGTGCTGGCCGTGGAGACCGCGGGCGGCGGGAGGGTGCAGGCGACCACCTCGGTGGAGCGGGACACCGGGGGGCGGCTCTTCAATTCGCTGCGGGTGCGCTGTTACCGCACCGAGCGGGAGGTGGCCGAGGTGGTGGACGCGCTCGCTCCGGACGGGCTGCACATCGAGCGGTGGCTGCCGAAGGCCACCCAGGGCGGGCGGACCGCCGATCTGCGGGTGGTGGTGGTCGCCGGCCGGGCCACCCATGCGGTGGTCAGGACCGGCACCTCCCCGATGACCAATCTTCATCTCGGCGGCGCCCGGGGCGATCTGGCGGCGGCACGGTGCGCGGTGGAGGCCGCGGGCGGCAGCTGGGCGGGGATGCTGGGGCTCGCCGAGCGGGCCGCGGCCCGCTTCCCCGGATCGCTGCGGGTGGGGGTGGATCTGCTGCCCGCCACCGGCTGGCGGCGGTTCGCCGTCGGGGAGGTGAACGCCTTCGGGGATCTGCTGCCCGGGCTCACCGGTCTGCCGGGCGGCGGCGCCGAGGGTCGGGACACCTATGCGGCCCAGATCGCCGCGGTGCGGCGGCGCGCCGCCGGGGTCGGGGCCGAAGCCGCCGCGGCCGGCGCGGACCAGGGCGTCACCACCGCGCCCGCCGGCCCGCGCGCGGCGGGCCGGCCCGGTCCCGTCACGACGGCTGTCCCGGGCGCGTCCGCCGCCACCGGCGTCACGGCGGAGCCGGCCGGGGCGCCGGCCATGACGGGAGTGCCGGCATGAGCGCGGTCACGGGAGCGGGCACGGGCCCCGTCGCTCCGGCGGGGGCCGGCGCACCGGACATGAACGAGGTGGTGGGCCGGGACGATCTGCTGCTGGTCACCCTGGACACCCTCCGCCACGACGTCGCCGCCGAGCTGGCGGCGGCGGGCCGGATTCCCCGGCTGGCCGGCCGGCTGCCCGGGGGCGGCTGGGAGGAGCGGCATGCGCCGGGAAGCTTCACCTACGCCTCGCACCAGGCGATGTTCGCCGGCTTCCTGCCGACACCGGTCACCCCGGGGCCGCATCCCCGGCTCTTCGCCGCCCGGTTCGCCGGGAGTGAGACGACCGCGGGCGGTACCCATGTCTTCGACACCCCCGACCTGGTGTCGGGGCTGGCCGCGGCCGGATACCGCACGGTCTGCATCGGCGGGGTCGGATTCTTCAACAAACGGGGGCCGCTCGGCTCCGTGCTGCCGGGGATGTTCCAGGAGAGCCACTGGGAGCCGGAGTTCGGTGTCACCTCCCCCGTCTCCTTCGAGGCACAGGTGGACCGGGCCGAGCGGGTGATCGCCGCGCTGCCGCGGGAGCGGCGGCTCTTCCTCTTCGTCAATGTGGCGTCGCTGCACCAGCCCAATTGGTTCCATCTGCCCGGTGCGACCGGCGATGCCGGGGACACCCGGGAGACTCACGCCGCCGCGCTGGAGTACGTCGACCGGCACATCGAGCGGCTCTTCACCGCGATGCGCAGCCGGCGGCGGTGCTTCGCGATCGTCTGCTCGGACCACGGCACGGCGTACGGGGACGACGGTTACACCGGTCACCGCATCGGCCACCCGGCCGTGTGGACCGTGCCGTACGCGCAGTTCTTCCTCGATCCCGGCGAGCCCCGCACCCCGGAGACCGCACCGGACCCGGCGGGGGCCCCGGGCGGTCCCGATGCCCTTCCGCACCCCGAGCGCCATGAGACGGACAGATGAGCACGACAACAGACCAGCGGATCCGCCCGTATCAGAGCTATGTCTACGCCTATCCGCACAAGACGGCCTACCGCGCGCTGCCCGACCGGCCCGCGCTGAGCGGGCTCTGGGCCGCGGAGGGCCGCAAGGACGCGCTCTCGCTCTATGTCCACATTCCCTTCTGCGACATCCGCTGCGGCTTCTGCAATCTCTTCACCCGGATCGGCGCCCCGGACGAGCTGGCCACCCGCTATCTCGACGCGCTCGACCGGCAGGCCGCCCAGGTGCGCGAGGCGCTCGGGGACAGCGCACCGGTGCGCTTCACCACGGCGGCGTTCGGCGGGGGCACTCCGACCTTCCTCAGCCCCGGGGAGCTGGAACGGCTCGGTGACATCGCGGAGAAGCGGATGGGGGTGGATCTCACCGCGGTCCCGCTCTCGGTGGAGACCTCGCCGGCCACCGCCACCGAGGACCGGCTCGCCGTGCTGGCCGGCCGGGGGGCCACCCGGATCAGCATCGGGGTGCAGAGCTTCCTGGACGCGGAGGCACGGGCCGCCGCGCGCCCGCAGCGCCGGGCCGATGTGGAGGCGGCGCTCGCCCGGATCCGGGCCGCGCGGATTCCCGTCCTCAATATCGATCTGATCTACGGCATAGCCGGCCAGACCTCCGTGACCTGGCGTCACTCCCTGGATGCCGCGCTGGCCTGGGAGCCGGAGGAGCTCTATCTCTATCCGCTGTATGTCCGGCCCGGGACCGGTCTCGGCCGGCGCGAGCCGGTCGGGGAGCGGGAGTGGGACGCCCAGCGGCTGCGGCTCTACCGGGAGGGCAGGGACCATCTCCGCGCCCAGGGGTACGAGCAGGTCTCCATGCGGATGTTCCGGCGGGCCGGCGCCCCTCCCCGGGGGCCGGACGACTACGCCTGCCAGACCGACGGAATGATCGGTCTCGGCTGCGGTGCCCGCTCCTACACCGCCGATCTGCACTACTCCTTCGACTACGCCGTGGAGACGACCGCGGTCCGGGGCATCATCGACGAGTACATCGCCACCCGGGATTTCAGCCGCGCCGAGGTGGGCCATGCGATGGACGAGGATGAGCGGCGCCGCCGCCATCTGCTCCAGTCGCTGCTCCAGGCAGGGGGGATGGAGACCGCCGCGTACCGCGCCCGGTTCGGCGGCGATCCCGGGGAGGATTTCGGTGCCGAGCTGGAGCTGTTCGCCGCCCGGGGCTGGCTCGACCCGGCGGCGGGGCCGGGGCTGCTGAGGCTGAGCGAGGAGGGTCTGGCCCACTCGGACGCACTGGGCCCCGAGCTCTTCTCCGCCCGCGTCCGGGCGAAAATGGCCGAATACGAGTCGAAGTGAGCGGCCCGGCGGCCGGGCCCGGCGAGGGCGCACCGGAAGGCCCGCTGGAGCTGACGCTGCTCTACCGGGGTCCGCTGGCCTCCTGTGACCACGACTGCCCCTACTGTCCCTTCGCCAAGCGGCGGGATCCTCCGGCGGTGCTCCGTGCCGACCGGGCCGCGCTGGAGCGCTTCACCGGCTGGGTGGCCGAGCGGCCGGGCGACCGGCTCTCCGTGCTCTTCACCCCCTGGGGCGAGGGGCTGGTCCGCTCCTGGTATCGCCGGGCGATGGTGGAGCTGTCCCGGCTGCCGCAGGTGCGCCGGGTGGCGATCCAGACCAATCTCAGCTGCCGTACGGAGTGGCTGGCGGAGGCCGATCCGGAGACTCTGGCGCTCTGGTGCACCTACCACCCGGGCGAGACGCCGTACGAGCGCTTCCTCGGCAGCTGCCGCGAGCTGGCGGCCCGGGGCATCCGCTTCAGTGTCGGCGTGGTCGGACTGCCCGGCCATCTGGAACCGGCCCGCAGGCTCCGCGCCGATCTCCCCGAGGAGGTCTATCTCTGGGTGAACGCCGCGGAGGGGACGGGCTACACGGACGCCGAGGCCGCCGAGTGGACGGCGCTGGATCCGCTCTTCCCGTACAGCCGTGATCCGCACCGGTCGGCCGGGCTGCCCTGCCGGACCGGGCAGTCGGTGCTCTCGGTGGACGGGGACGGCACGGTCCGCCGCTGCCACTTCGTCCGGGAGGAGCTGGGGAATCTGTACGACGGCTCCTATCGGCGGGCACTGCGGCCCCGGGCCTGTCCGCTCGCGGTCTGCGACTGCCATATCGGCTATGTCCATCTGGAGTCGCTGCCGCTGTACGACGTCTTCGCGGGCGGGGTGCTGGAGCGCATACCGGCAGGGGGGCGGCCGGTTGGGCCGGTGGAGCTCACCCTGCTCCCGCCGGGCGGCGGAGGCGGCCGGCCCGGGCGGATGACACCGCCGGTGTGACTCCGCCGGCGGGCCGGAGCCGGGCGCCCGGCCCGGCGCGAGGCCGGCAGACACGAGGCCGGCCGGCGCGAGGCCCCGCACCCGGCCGGGCCCCGAGGGCCGGCCGTCGGCCGCTCCGCCGTGCCGCCGGTGGCGGTCCGGGCTCAGAGAGGCAGCAGGTCCGGGCGCTTGGCCGCGATGTGGTCGCCGGAGCTCTCACCGCGCAGCCGCCGGCCGATCCAGGGGACCAGATGTTCCCGCGCCCAGTGGATGTCGTCGCGCCGGCCCTCCAGCGTGCCGCGCGGCGGAAGCGGCGGCCACGGCTGGTCGGGGTCGGCCGGCACCTCCAGCCCCAGCACCTGTGCCGCGCGCAGCGCGACCCGGGTGTGACCCTCGGCCGAGAGATGGAGCCGGTCGCCGTCCCAGGCGCGGCGGTCCTGCACCGACTTGAGCGACCACAGGTCCAGTACGGGGCAGTCGTAGCGGTCCGCGATGGACCGCACATGTGCCGTGTACATCGCGATCTTGCCGCGCAGATGGCGCAGCACCGGCACGCCCCGGGTGTCGAAGCCGGTGGTCACCATCACCGTGCCGACGGCATTGGTGAGGTCCGCCACCGCGCGCTCGAAGCGCTCGGCCACATCGTCGGGGTCGCTGCCCGGCCGGATGATGTCATTGCCGCCGGCGCAGAACGACACCAGATCCGGGGCGAGTTCCCTCGCGCGCGGAACCTGCTCCGCGACGATCTGGTCGAGGAGCCGTCCGCGCACCGCGAGATTGGCGTACCGGAACGTGTGTTCCGGCCGGCGGTCGGCCAGCAGAACCGCGAAACGGTCCGCCCAGCCGACATGGGTTCCACCGGGTCCCGGGTCTCCCACGCCCTCGGTGAAGCTGTCACCGATAGCCGCGTACGACCCGATTCCGCCCTCTGTCTCTGTTCTCGAATCGTCTGCCACAAGAACTCATCTTGTCCTTACAGATGTGACCTACGCGACCGTAAGGAGGGGTTGACGGCGGGTGATCTATCCCACCGGTGATTTTCGGCCCACCCGGGAATACTCGTGGGTGAAGACCGATCCCCCCGTACCGGCGGGGGTACGGGGGGATCGGCGGAAGGCGCGGTGGACGCCCGTGGCGTCAGAGGGAGACGCCGTGCCCGCGGAGGTAGGCCAGCGGGTCGATGTCCGTGCCGTAGCCGGAGCCGGTGCGGATCTCGAAGTGCAGGTGCGGACCGCTGGAGTTGCCGGTGGAGCCGGCGAGACCGATCTCCTGGCCGCCGCTCACGCTCTGGCCGGCCGAGACGGCGAGGGAGGAGAGGTGGGCGTACTGCGAGTACTTGCCGTCGGTGTGCTGGATGACGACCTCGTTGCCGTACGCGCCGGACCAGCCGGCCGAGACCACGGTGCCGGGGCCGACGGACTTCACGCTGGTGCCGGTGGGCACGGCGAAGTCGATGCCGGTGTGGTAGCCGCTGGACCACATGGCGCCGGAGACGCGGTAGGAGGTGGTGACGCCGGCACCGGCGATCGGGGCGGTGTAACCGGAGGCGGGGGCGGCGGGCTCCGGCTCGGCCGGGGCCTCGGCGGCGGGCTCCGGAGCGGGAGCCTCCGTGACGGGGTCGGCGGCCGGGGCGGAGGTCTCCCGGGCGGCGGCGGGGGCGGCCGGGGCGGCGGGCTTCTCGTTGGCACCGGCGTTGCGAGAGGCGTCCCGCGAGCCGTCGCGCGAGGAGCGCTCCGCGTCCGGGGTGCCGGCCGCGGCGGCGGAGCCGATGCTCAGCTCGAGGCCGGGGTGGATCAGGGAGGGGTTCCCGCCGACGGCGGCACGGTTGTCCTGGTAGAGCTGCTTCCAGCCACCGGTGACGCCGTGGTCCTCGGCTATGCCCGAGAGATGGTCGCCGGCGACGACCCGGTAGGTGCCCGCCTCGGACTTCCCCGCCGGGGCGGCGGCCGGGGAGCGCTGCTCCGCGACGGCCGCGGCGGGGGCGGTGACAGCGGCCGGGGCGGCGGCCGGCTCGGCGGCCTGTGCGCCGGTCGCGCCGAGAAGCGGAAGCGCGATGGCGGCGCCGCCGGTGCTCGCGACGACGAGGCCGCGGGTGATGGTGCCGGCCTTGGGACGGCGGTGCTTACCCTTTGCGGGCATGGGGTTTTCCTCTCCGGCGCCTGCGAGGTGAGCTGTCGGGTTCGGGCTGGAGATGCCCGGCCGTGCGGCTGCACGACTTCACCCCGAGCCGTCCGGTTGCCCGGCCGACGTACTACCTGGGTCCCCCGCTCCTGCCACGCGTGGATGTCGGTTGGGAATCCGGGGCGGCGGCAGGATGAGGCGGTCCGCCCGGAATTTCCGTGACCGTAGACGAGCGGAGAGGACCGGAACAAGCCGCTCCGCTTCCACTTCCGCCTTCCCCATGATCACCGTGGGGCATCCGCGGTCACTCTCCGTCGAGACCGCGGCGCCAACTCCCCGACCGGCATCGCGATTGCCCCGCCCCGCGACACCCCGTCGCCGCCACACACCGTCACCACTATGATCCTGCTCACGAGCACCGCCCCAAACCCCTTGCAGATGGGGCGCGTTATGCGCAATCCACCAAAGCGCCCATAAATCACAAATGCCTCATTCAGGTGGTGCCGGATCCAGTGACGGGCGGCCCGGCCCGGCACGATCCGGAGGAGTGCGGGCAGAGCGCCGAGGAAGTACGGACTCCTGATCCCGCACCCACGCGCACGGCAGCGCGGCGCGCGCGTGAACGGCGGGGAGTGTGCCGCGAGTGCCGTCGCATGCGCCCCGGGTGTGCCATATCGCCGCAATGCTCCCGTGACACCACGGCAACGCTTCCTCACGCGAAAAGAAAATGATTGCCCGAGGAATCAATGTCGTATCGTCGAGAAAACGCCATGTCGGCGAGGAGCGCCGACGGCAGCGACCCTCAGGAGACTCCGTGACGCAGCAGCTGCCGCAGGTTCCGTCGACCGAGCCCGAGCTGGCCGGGGTCCGCAACTTCCGCGATGTGGGCGGGCTGCCGGCGGTGGACGGCCGGCAGGTGCGGTACGGACGGCTCTTCCGCAGCGGTCATCTGGCCCATGCGACGGAGAGTGACGCGTCGTTCCTGGGCACGCTGGGTCTCCACACCATCTTCGACTTCCGCAACTCCGCCGATCTGGTGCTGGAGGGGCCCGATGTCGAGCTGCCCGGCGTGCGCAATGTGAACATACCGCTGAGCGACCCGGCCGACGGCGCGGAGTTCTGGGAGCTGGTCCGGGCGGGGAATCTGGCGCAGCTGCGGGCGGTCCTGGCGGATGGCCAGGGCGCGGCGCGGATGACCGAGTCGTACCGGTCGATCATCGCCGAGCGGACCGCCGAGCACAGCCGGGTCCTGCACGCGCTCGCCGAGGACAGCGTCCCGGCGCTGATGCACTGCGCGGCGGGCAAGGACCGCGCGGGGCTCTCCATAGCCGTGTCCCTGCTCGCCGTCGGGGTGGAGCGGGACGCCATCGAGGCGGACTATCTGAAGTCGAACGACCCGCACCGCCGCTATCTGGTGCGCCGCACGGACAGCAGCCGTACGGGGATGTCGCCGGAGGTCATGGAGCTGCTCGGCCCGCTCTTCGACGCGCGGGCGGAGTATCTGCGGGCGGCGTTCGACATGATCGGGCAGACCTGGGGAACCACCGAGCGCTATCTGGCGCAGGGGCTCGGGATCAGCCCCGAGACGCGCGAGCGGCTGCGGGAGCGGCTGCTGGACGCCTCCGCCTGATCCCCGGCGCGCGGCGGGCCGGGGCGGCCGGGATCACTTGGCGCCGACCTCGAAGAGCAGATAGAGGAATCCCGCGAAGACATGGCCCGCGATCAGATAGGCGAAGAGCCGGATGATCGCGCCGCGGGGGAACTTCGACTCGTGGGTGTCGGGCTGCTGCCCGGCCGCGCCGGGGATGTTCTCGGGGACGGGGGCGGCGGCGGTGTTCTCGGTCATGACGGTCCTCGCTTCATTCCGGTCGTTCCGGGGTCCGGTTCAGGCGTGCGGATGGAGGTCGGGGCTCTGGAGCAGGGTGTGGACGAAGAGGAGCTCGGCGCCGTCCCGCCCGGCGGCGGCCATCCGGTGCGGGGTGAGGGAGTCGAAATGGGCGCTGTCGCCGGGGCCGAGTTCGTGCACGGACTCCCCCAGGGTGAGCCGCAGCCGGCCGTCGAGGACGTACATCCACTCCTCGCCGGGGTGCACCCGGACCAGATCTCCCTGGGCGCCGTACGGGACCGACAGCCGCAGGGCCTGCATGGCCCGGCCGGGGGCGCCGGCCTGCTGGTAGGTCCAGCCGTCGGCCGCCGCGGGTTCCCGGCCGGAGGCGCGGATGACGGGGTCGGGGGTGGGCGACGCCTCGCCCAGGACCTCGGCGATCGTCGTACCGTAGATTCTGGCGAGGGAGAGCAGCATCGGGAGCGACGGCTGCCGCCTGCCGGTCTCCAGCCGGGACAGATGCGCCGGTGAGAGCCCGGCGCGGCGGGCCGCCGCCTCCAGGGTGAGGGCGCGGCGGCGGCGCAGTTCGCGCAGCCGGGGCGCCACATCGGGCAGCTCGTCGGGGATCTCCCCGCCGAGCGGCCGAAGGTCCGGGGGATGGCCCCCGGGAGGACTCTGCATGTGTTCCATTGGGCCAGGAATCTGCCTCTGGGGCAAATTTCTTGCCCCAGAGGCAAAATTCCGTTGCCAATGGCGCCCCGGGCCGGGTCAGCGGTTGGCCATGGCCTGTCTGACCAGGGTTTTCCCGAAGTCCCACATCAGTCCGCCGCCCGCGTGGGCGTCGTCCATCACCGCGGTGAAGGCCGTGACGAACCGGTCCACCTCGGGTTCGCCGATGATCAGCGGCGGAATCAGTTTGATCACTTCGAGATGGTCGCCCGACACCTGGGTGAGAATGCGGTGCCTCGACAGCAGCGGCACCACGACCATCTGCGCGAAGAGCCCCTTGCGGGCCGCCTGGAGCATCGCCCAGCGGCTGCGGAGCTTGAGGGAGTCGGGGCGGCCGAACTCAATGCCGATCATGAGTCCGCGCCCGCGCACCTCGTGCAGGAACTCATAGCGGCCGGTGAGCGCGGCCAGCCGGGTGCGCAGCAGATCGCCGGTGGCGCGGGCCCGGGCGACCAGCCCCTCGTCCTCGATCACGGAGAGCACCGCGAGCCCGGCGGCCATCGCCTGGGCATTGGAGCCGAAGCTGGCGGAGTGGACCAGGACGCGGTCCATGGAGGAGAAGACCTTCTTGAAGATCCAGTCCTTGCCGAGGGTGGCCCCGACCGGGACATAGCCGCCGGAGAGCGCCTTGGCGGCGCAGACCAGGTCCGGCTCCACACCGTCCTCGTGCTGATACGCCCAGAAGTCGCCGGTGCGGCCGAGGCCGGTCTGCACCTCGTCGGCGATCAGCAGAGCGCGGTGGCGGTGCAGCAGTTCCCGGGCGGCGCGGAGGAAGCCGGGCGGGGGCTCGTGGACTCCCTTGCCCTGGATGGGCTCGACGATCAGGGCGGCCACATCGCCGCGCCGGAGTTCGCGCTCCAGTGCGGCGAGGTCGCCGAGCGGGATGGCGGTGTCGGGGAGCAGGGGCTCGAAGCCGTCGCGGAATCCGGCCTCGCCGTTGACGGAGAGGGAGCCGGTGGTGAGTCCGTGGAAGGCGTGGTCGCAGTGGAGGACCCGCGGTCTGCCGGTGGCGTACCGGGCGAATTTCAGCGCGGTCTCGACCGCCTCGGTGCCGCTGTTGCCGAAGAAGACCCGGTCCAGATGGGGGGTGTGGGCGAGCAGCCGTTCGGCGAGCAGTCCGGGCAGGGGCTGGCAGTCGAAGCGGGTCAGATCGGCGAGTGAGGCGTCGATGACGTCATGGAGGGCCCGGCGGACCACGGGGTGGTGGCGGCCGACGCCCATCACCCCGAAACCGGCCAGCATGTCGAGATGGTCGCGGCCGTCGCTGTCCCAGAAGTGGGCGCCCTCGGCCCGCTCGTAGACCTTGTCGAAGCCGATGGTGTGGAGCATGCGCGGCAGCTGGTGGTTGAGGTGGCGGGTGTGGAGCTCGTACCGCTCGGCGCCGCGTTCGGCGAGCAGGGCCGCGAGATCGAAGCCGCCGGGCGCGGGGGGCGGGGTGCCCGGCTTCCCGGGGTCCGGTGCGCCGGGGTACGGGTCCGGGTCCGGGTCCGGTGTCCCGGGGTACGGGGTGGGCGCGGCCGGAGCCGCCGGGGCGCCGGGCCGGCTCCCCGGGTCCGGTCCGGAATCCGGGAGTCCGCCGGCGGGCGCGGGGCCCGGCCCCGAGGACACCGGGTCGGTGAGGGCCCCGGAGGCGGTGCCGGGCACGATTCCGGGCGCGGGGCCCGTGCGCACCGGTGCCCCGGGGTGCGGCTCCGGTGTCCCGGACGGCCCGGCGGCGGGCGCCTCCCCGGTCCACGAGGCGTCCGGCAGGGGCTCGGTCATTCCTCGGCTCTCCCTCGACTGGTCCTTCGGCTGTGTCCGGCACGGGCCCAGCTCCCCGGCTCTTTCCGGCTGTGCCCGGCGCGGGCCCGGCTCCCCGGCGCGGATCCCGCGCCGGGCGGAGCTCCCTCCGGCGGATCCGGCGCGGCCCCGGCGAGATCCCCGCGAGGGGCCTCACCGGGGCGGCACGGCACTCTCCCCGGCCCGGGCCGGGGACGGCGGAGCCCGCCCCGGCGGGACCGGCCCGTCAGCCGCGGCCGACGGTTTCGCGGGCCGCCCGCAGGGACTCCTTGAGGGAGCCCATGGTGGCGAGCACGGCGGTCGGTTCATAGCCGCAGTGCGCCATGCAGTTGGCGCAGCGCGGATCCTTGCCGCGGCCGTACTTGTCCCAGTCCGTCTCCTCGATGAGCTGACGGTAGGTGGGCACATAGCCGTCGCTCATCAGATAGCAGGGCCGCTGCCAGCCGAAGAGCGAGTAATTGGGGATGGCCCACGCGGTGCACGGGAAATCGGCCTTGCCCTCCAGGAAATCGAGGAAGAGCGGCGAGTGGTTGAGCCGCCAGCGCCGCCGGTTGCCGCCGGCGAAAGACTTCCGGAAGAGCTCGCGTGTCTGCTCCACTCCCAGGAAATGCTCCTGGTCGGGTGCTTTCTCGTACGCGTACGCGGGCGAGATCATCATCTCGTCCACCTGGAGGTCGTCATTGAGGAAATTCATGACCTCGATGATCGTCTGCGGGGTGTCCGTGTTGAAGAAGGTCGAGTTGGTGGTGACCCGGAACCCGCGCTGCTTGGCGTCCTTGATGGCCGCCACGGCCTCGTCGAAGACACCTTCCTTGGCGACCGATTCGTCGTGCCGTTCCCGCAGGCCGTCGATGTGGACGGCGAAGGCGAAGTACGGCGAGGGGGTGAACTTCTCGATCTTCTTCCGCAGCAGCACGGCATTGGTGCAGAGGAAGACGTACTTCTTCTTCGCCACCAGCTGGCGGACGATTTCGTCGATCTGCGGATGCATGAGCGGTTCGCCGCCCGCGATGGAGACCATGGGGGCGCCGGACTCCAGTACGGCGCCGACCGCCTGGGCGACCGGCATCCGCTGCTTCAGCACGCCGGCCGGATGCTGGATCTTCCCGCACCCCTCGCACTTCAGATTGCAGGCAAAGAGGGGTTCCAGTTCCACAATCAGCGGGAATTTATCCCTCTTGCGGAGTTTCTGTTCAATGAGATAGGTCCCGACCCGGATGGTCTGGCGGAGCGGCATGGCCATCTAGCTCACCTCCTGGGGAGCAGCAAAGAACGGTGCCATTCATGAAATGCGGGAAGGACGGCACGGAGCACACGGAAGGCTGATATTCCTCCCCGTACCGTGCCAATACGGACCAGCTCATGCTCCGGAGCGTCCACGACCACCCGGACGGCCGCAACCGGGCGCGGACCGGCCCGGACCGCGGTGCGCAGGGTGGCCGCCGACTCCATGTCCACCGCGATGGCTCCGGTGGTGCGCAGCCGGGATCGCTCGGGGCCGCGTACGACATGGTCCGACCCGGTCAGCGGGCCGGTGTGGACCCGGCGGCCGGGCACCGCCCGGGAGACAGCGGCGGCCAGCAGCTCCGTCTCCGTGCAGACCGTGGAGCCGTCGTCGTGCCGGGTCTCGCCGGCGACCACCAGATCGCCGGGGCTCATCCCGGGGAGCAGCCCGGCGCAGAATCCCGAGGCGATCACCGCCGCGCTCCGCAGGTCGCTCCCGCCCAGTGCGGCGCCCACGGCGCGCTCCGCGTTCCGCGGGCCCATGCCGGTACGGAGAACGGTCACCCGCCCGCCGTCCGCGCCGCCGCTCCGGCCGCCCCGGCGCAGGGCCAGTGACTCGATGCCGAGCGCGCAGGCGATCAGGAGCGGGGGGACGGGGCCGGACGGGCCCGGGGAGTGGTCCATCAGCGCTCCCGGCGGTTGACGATGACGGGCTCCCCGTACACATAGCGGCCGAGAGCGGTCAGGGGGAAGACCTGGCGGTAGAGGTGATAGTTGATGGAGAAGTCCCAGGGGAATCCGGTGCCGGTGAAGTGGGGCTCGTCCCAGGAGCCGTCCGCCCGCTGGGTACGGGCCAGCCAGCCGACGCCCCGGCGGACCGCGGGGCTCTCCCGCTCGCCGGCCGCGAGCAGGGCCAGCAGGGCCCAGGCGGTCTGCGAGGCGGTGGAGGCGCCGTGCCCCACCCAGCTCTCCTCACGGTAGGAGCGCAGATCCTCGCCCCAGCCGCCGTCGTCGTTCTGGACGGATTCGAGCCACCGCACCGCACGGCGGATCGCGGGATGCGCCGGGGGGATGCCGGCCGCGGTCAGGGCCGGGACCACCGCCCCCGTGCCGTAGAGATGGTTCACGCCCCAGCGGCCGAACCAGGCGCCGTTGGACTCCTGTTCGGCGAGGAGCCAGGCGATGCCCCGGCGCGCGCTGGGGTGATCGGCCCCGCCCTCGTGGGCGAGCATCTCCACCACATGCGCGGTGACATCGGCGGAGGGCGGGTCCACCACCTCGCCGAAGTCGCAGAAGGGCAGCCGGTTGGGGAGCGGGCTGGTGTTGTCGGCGTCGAAGGCTCCCCAGGCGCCGTTGCGGGACTGCATCCCGACGGTCCAGCGGCCCGCGCGGGCCACCGCGGCGTCGATCCGGGCCGGGTCGGGGTGGCGCACCCGCCGGAGGGCGAGGATCACCTCGGCGGTGTCGTCGATGTCGGGGTAGTTGTCGTTGTGGAATTCGAACGCCCAGCCGCCGGGGGCGAGGCCGGGCTTGCGCACGGACCAGTCGCCGGGGCGGACGATCTCCTCGGCGAGCATCCAGTCGGCGGCCCTCACCAGTGCCGGGTGGTCGGCGGGGAGGCCCGCGTCGGCGAGGGCGACGGTGGCGAGACAGGTGTCCCAGACCGGCGACTGACAGGCTTCGACCATCCGGACCGGTTCGCCGTCCGGATCCTCCCGCCAGACGGCGAACCGGTCCAGTGACTCCAGCCCGGCGCGCATCACCGGGTGGCCGAGGTCGTAGCCGAGGAGGTGGAGCGCGATCAGGGAGTACACCGCGGGTGGCTGGATCCCGCCCCAGCAGCCGTCGTTCTCCTGGCGCTCGATGATCCACCGCTCGGCGGTGTGCAGCGCGGTGCGGCGCACCGCCCGGGGCGCGATCCGGCGGTACAGATGCAGCGCCCGGTCGGCGCGCTGGAAGAAGCCGTCCCAGCTCAGGGCGGGGGCGAGTTTCCTCGGCGGGCGGGCGGCGGGATCGCCGCGGAGCTCGTCGAGGGGGAAGGGGGCGGCCCGGACCGGGCGCAGTGCGGAGACCACGGTCAGCGGCACGATGGTCTGCCGCGCCCAGCAGCCGAAGTCGTAGATGTTCAGCGGGAACCAGGAGGGGAGGAAGATCACCTCCGGCGGCACCTCGGGCAGCTCGTCCCAGGGCCACCAGCCGAAGAGGGCCAGCCAGATTCTGGTGAAGACCCGGCTTCCGGCGATCCCGCCGTGATGACGGGTCCAGGCGGAGGCCCGGGCCATGTGCGGATCGTCGGGCGAGTCACCGGCGAGCCGGAGCGCGACATACGCCTCGACGGTGGCGGACAGATCGCCGGGACCGCCGTAGAAGGTGGCCCACGCCCCGTCCGCGCGCTGCTCGGCCCGGATGTGCCGGGCCGCCGCCGCGGTGATGCGGGCGTCCTGGATCCCGAGGAACTGACGGAGCAGCAGATCCTCGGCGTCCATCGTCACATTGGTTTCCAGATCGCCCTTCCACCAGCCCTGCGGGTCCTGTCTGCTCAGCAGATAGGCGGTGGAGAGCCCGGCGGCGCGGCGGGCCGCCGAGCGGACGCCGTCCGCGTCGTCGCCGGCGGCGGGATCCGTGCCCTCATCGGTGCCGGTGGCGGGGTATGCGCTCGCATCGGCGGGGTCCGTGCCGGGGCCGGGGGCGCGCTCGGTGCCGGGGCCCGGCGGGGCGGTGACGCCCGCACTCCCCGCGATCAGGACGGTGTCGCTCACGGCGGTCCGGGGAGCCGGCGGGACCGTGTCCGCGCCGGCGGCGTCCGTGCCCGGGACCGTCTCGGTGCCCGGGGCGGAGCCGACGGCGGTGTCCAGCGCCGCCAGGGGCCCGGCCGCGGGGGCGAGGCTCATGGGATTCACGGCGGTCCTGCGGGCGGGGGCGCCGGTGTGCGGCGCGGAGCCATGGCCCGGCACCGGGCCGGGGGGCGGGGAGGGCTCGGTCATCGGGGCCGCCGGACGGCCGGGCGCCGGGCCGGTGACGGCACCGGTGCCGGTACCGGTCGCCGTGCTGGCGGCCGGGCCGGTCAAGGCGGCGCCGTTCACGGCCGCCCGGCCCGCGCCGGGGCGCGGGTCCGCGGCCCCTCCGGCAGCGGCCCGGCGGGCCACCGGGGACCCGCCGTTTCCGTCGGTCGTCGCTGTCATGGCTTCCCCTCACGGTGCAGTGGTGCGTGATGCTCTGCCGGGGTATCCGTCGGCCGGCTCCCGGTTGCCCGGTCACCGGCCGTCGACTGCGATTCATATAGAAGATGTGGCGGACGGGAAAGACCGCGTGCTGGACCCTCCCTGGAGCGAAGTCACCTCTTCCGTGGTCATCGTGGCCATCATGCCCCGAACCGTGGTCATTTCTTGCGTACGACGACGAAATCCGCGAGTGCCACGAGCTGTTCCCTCAGCGCGGCGGGCATCTCGATGCCGTCCAGGGCGGCGATCGCCACGGCGTGCTGGCGCCGCGCCTCGGCCGCGGTCCACTCGCGCCCGCCCGCCTCCTCGATCAGCGCGGCCCGCGCGGCGAACTCCGCCTCGGAGAAGGTGTCGAACTCGGTGCTCTTGGCGTCCGCCGCGAGCAGCTCGCCCAGCCGCTCCGAGGCCGGCCCGCCCGCGGCGAGCGCGGCGACGACCGGCAGGGACTTCTTGCGCTGGCGCAGATCGCTCCAGGTCTGCTTGCCGGTGGAGACCGGGTCGCCCCAGATGCCGAGGAGGTCGTCGATGGCCTGGAAGGCCAGGCCGAGGTGGTAGCCGTACGCCTCCAGGGTGTCCGCGGTGCGGTCGTCCGCGCCGCCGAGCACCGCGCCGATGGAGACGGCGCAGGCGAGCAGGGCACCTGTCTTGTTGCCCTCCATCTCCAGGCACTCCTCGACGGTGACCCGCTCGCGGTGCTCGTACGAGATGTCCTGCGCCTGGCCGTCGATGAGCCGCCGGGTCGCGGCGGTCAGCCTGCGGGTGGCCCGGCCGGCCTCCACCGTGCCGAGCTCCAGGAGGATCTCATTGGCGAGCGCGAAGAGCGCGTCGCCGACGAGGATGGCCTGGGCGGGGCCGTGTACCTTCCACACGGTGTCGCGGTGGCGGCGCTGCTCGTCGCCGTCCATCAGATCGTCGTGCAGCAGCGAGAAATTGTGCACCAGCTCCACGGCGACGGCACCGGGGACACCCGCCTCCGGGCGGGCCCCCGCGACCTCGGCCGAGAGCAGCGCGAGCGCCGGGCGGACGGCCTTGCCGCCGTCGCCGTCGGCGGGCCTGCCCTGGGCGTCGATCCAGCCGAAGTGGTAGGCGGCCACGGTGTTCATCGGGGACGCCAGCCGGTCGACGGCGGCGCGCAGCACCGGTGTCGACAGGGTCCGTCCGCGCTCCAGCAGCGCTTCGATGTCCACTCCCGTCGGGGTGTGGTCAGCCGGGTTCGCCGAAGGCACAGTCGGCACGGTCTCTCCTCTTGTTCCGGTCATCTGACTCACGCTGCCTCCTTGAGCGGATGTTCATGGGGGCGGCCGAGAGCGGACAGCGCGGCGCCCGCGGCGGTGAAACCACTGCGTACGGCGCCCTCCATCGTCGCGGGCCAGCCGGTGGCGGTCCACGCGCCCGCGAGATACAGCCCCGGGGCACGAGTGCTCGCGCCGGGACGCAGCGCACCGACTCCGGGCGCGGGCGCGAAGGTCGCCGTGCGTTCCCTGGTGACGAAGAAATCGGTCACCCGGGCGTGCCGGGCCGGGGGCAGCAGCCGCTCCAGCTCGGGCAGATATGTCTCGCGCAGTTCGGCGACGGGCGCGTCGATCTCCGCCTCGGCGGCGGACTGCGACAGCGCCAGATACTGGCCGTCCTTCAGCCCGGACGCCTCCGTGCGGTCGAACACCCACTGGACGGGGGAGCCGAGCGCGGCGAAGAAGGGGCGGCGCAGCACGGGGCGGTCGTACAGCACATGCACATTGAGAATCGGTGCGGTGCCGATGTCGAGCAGCCGGCCGGGGTTGTCGAGAGCCCCCTGGGGCAGCAGGGCGTGGGCGTCGCGCTGGGCGACGGCGAGTACGACGATGTCGGCGTCGAGCCGCTCCCCGTCGGTCACCACCTGCCAGCGTCCGGGTCCCGTGCCGGTGACGGTGCGGACCCGGGCGGCGGTCTCGGTGCGCACCCCGGCGGCGGTGAGCGCCTTGCGGGCCAGGGTGTCGTGGATCTCGCCGAGCGGCACGCGGGCCCAGCCGATGTCGGCGGCGCCCGGCTCGGAGAGCAGTCCGGTCTTGAAGACCATCGCGGCGAGCTGGAGTGAGGCGTTGGGCGCGGTGGCGTTCAGGGTGGCCACCCCGACGAGGTCCCACAGGGCCTCGATGGTGCGCCGCGACTGGCCGTGGCGGCGCAGCCAGGTCGCGAAGTCGATGCCGTCGAGCGCCGGGTCGGCCGGGTCGAGCCGCCCCAGCGCCAGCGCCGCGCGCCCGACGCTCGCGCGTTCGGCGAGCGAGAGATGCGGATACGCGGCCAGTCCGGCGGCGAGGTGCAGCGGTACGGGCAGGGCGTTGCGGCGGATGCGTCCGAGCCGGCGGCCCTCGGGCCGGTCCAGGTCGACCACGGGCACGTCGAGCCGGTCCTGGACCGGGGCGAGCCGTTCGCCGCCGACGCGCTCCAGGAACCAGCGGTAGGCGGTGCAGCAGCGCAGATAAACGTGCTGGCCGTTGTCGACCGTGAGCCCGCCGCGCCGGAAGGAGAAGGCGAGGCCGCCGAGGCGGGGCCGGCTCTCCAGCAGGGTGACGCCGATTCCGGCGTCGGCGAGGCGGAGCGCGGCGGTCACTCCGGCGAGGCCGCCGCCGATCACCACCGCGCGCCGGGGCTCCGGTGTGCCGGTCGCCGTCATGCCGCCTCCCCTCGGATGGCTGTGGTGAGTGGTGTGCGGGCGCCGCCGGTCCGGCGCGCCGGGCTCCGGAAGGTCTCCCCGGGGAGCGTCATCAGGCGCGCCCCCCGAGCCGGCGGCGGGTGACGCCGCGGGTGTCCAGGCCGGAGAGGCCGCGGACCGCGACATACGCCTTCTCCCGGCCGGGGAGGGAGACCCGTCCGCGCAGCACCGCCTCCGGGTCCCGCTCGATGCGGTCCAGCAGGCGCCGATAGATTCCGGCCATCGCGGCGACACAGGCGCCGCTGCGGCGGTCGAGCATCGGCAGCAGCCGGTATCCCTCGGCGAAGAGGGCGCGGGCGCGGCGTACTTGGAAGTGGACGAGTCCGGCGAAGTCGGCGCCGGGCGGCGGGGTCACCGTGTGAAAGCCCGCGGAGCAGCCGAACTTGGCGAGGTCGTCCGCGGGCAGATAGGTGCGGCCGTTGGCGGCGTCCTCGCGCACGTCGCGCAGGATGTTGGTGAGTTGGAGGGCGAGTCCGAGGGTGTCGGCGTACTCGGCGGCGCGCTCGGTGCCGGGTACGCCCTCCTGGGTGCCGAAGACACCGAGCGAGAGCCGGCCGATGGCGCCGGCGACGCACCGGCAGTAGACCTTGAGGTCGTCCCAGGTCTCGTAGGTCTCGCCGCGCACGTCCATCAGGACGCCGTCGATCAGCTCGTCGAGCCCGCCGAGCGGGATCGGGAACCGCCGGGCGGTGTCCGCGAGGGCGACCGCGACCGGGTCGGTGTCGTCCTCGGCGACGGCGTCCCGGCGGATGCGGTCGAGCAGTTCGCGGGTGGCCTCCAGCCGCTCCCGCTTGGCCTCGGGCGGCAGGTCGCCGTCGCCGATGTCGTCCACCCGGCGGGAGAAGGCGTACAGGGCCGACATGGCCTGCCGCTTCTCGGCCGGGAGGAGCCGGATGCCGTACGCGAAGTTGCGCGCCTGCTGTCCGGTGACGGTCTCGCAGTAGCCGTGGGCGGCCTGTACCGGCGCCGACACGGGGATGTGATCCTCCATGGTCCGGGTCACCCCTCTCCTCGCGCGCTTCGCAGGACGGATCCCACTTCGCGCAGCAGTCGCGCCGCGGTGGGCTTGGGCGGTCCGGGCAGTACGTCGAATCCGGCGGCGGTGATCGCGCCCAGCGCGGCCCGGCCGCCGCCGGTGAAGCCGGCGAGCAGCAGCCGGAGCCTGCCGTGGACGCCGGCCACCAGGGGGGTGCCCTCGTCCAGCAGCCGGCGGGCGCGGTCGGTCTGCCAGGCGATCAGGGCGCGGACCGACGCGTTCGCGGTGGGGGCCGCGAGATCGGCCTCGGTGACGTGGAAGCGGCGCATGTCCTCGGCGGGGAGATAGATCCGGTCGCGGGCGAGATCCTCGGCCACGTCCTGGAGGTGTTCGGCGATCTGGAGCGCGGTGCAGACGGCGTCGGATCGGCGCAGCCGCTCGGG
Organism: Streptomyces sp. CAU 1734; assembly: GCF_039888735.1. Taxonomy (NCBI): domain Bacteria; kingdom Bacillati; phylum Actinomycetota; class Actinomycetes; order Kitasatosporales; family Streptomycetaceae; genus Streptomyces; species Streptomyces sp. CAU 1734. The sequence goes on along the minus strand of NZ_JBDQQP010000005.1, from coordinate 436,022 downwards.
GGTCATGGTTCCGGTGACGCGGAGGACCAGATCGCCCACGGGGTTGGCGGAGAGCTCGCAGTACGCGAGGAGTTCGCCGTAGGTCTCGTACCGCCGGACGAGCTGGTCCTGGCGGTTGGCCCGGATCAGGCCGAGGAAGGGCTCGGGCGGCAGGGAGTGCCGGCGCACCACGGGCCGCAGGGCGCGCAGCAGGGGGTGCCGCGGCCCGCCGTCGTCCCCGGGGGCGTCCGTGTCACCGGGAGCGGCGGCGGGAGCGAACACGCGGCGGAGGTCGGCCTCGAAGGCGTCCAGGAGGGCGAGCCGGTCGTCGGGGCGGCCGGGATCGGCACCGAGGAGCCGGGCGTCGGCCCCGCCCGGGGCGAGGTCGCCGTCGCCGATGTCGTCGACGAGCCGGGCGTAGCCGTAGAGCGCCATGAGGTCGTCCCGCCAGGCGCGCGGCAGGAAGAAGGGGGCCACGGGGAAGTTCTCGCCGGCGGCCTTGGAGAGGGTCGCGTGCTCGATGGTGCCGGCCGTGCTCGGCTGCCGGATCGCGGTCATCGCGGACCGCCGGATGCGGGGACGGCGAAAGCCTCGCGGGGCTGGAGATTTTCGATCATTGCCGTCACATCTCCCGTTCTACACTGCCGATCCAATCCATCCTATTTCGGACACGCCGCTGGTCATCCCGACCGTGCGGGGTCCGTCCGCCGGACCGGGTGCCGATGGCGTATCGCCCCACTTGCCGTGATTCAGCACCGGTACAGCTTACGTTGTGGAACACCCGGTGATTCGTCCGGGCACCGCACTCGTCGCAGGAACGACGCACTCTCGGCCAACCTTCTCTCAGGGCCCCGGGCTTGCCCTCCGCTCGGCGATCCGGGGCCGACGCCAGGGGCGCGGCTGCTCCGCCGCCGTGGTTCGGCAATACGCGCCAAAGCCCCCGCCCGGATGTCACAGCGGGGGCCTCGGCCGGGCCCGGCCGCACACGGCCGGTCCCGTTTCGGTGACGCGGGTACAGCGATAACTCCGGTGCCGGGCATGCCGGGCGGGACCGCGCCCCCGGCGGGGCGCCGGTGCCCGGGATGACCGCGACGGCGTCGATGGCTCCGGTCCCTTCGGTGTGATCGTGCCCCGGCGGGCCGGGGCCGCCGGTGGTCCGGCGCGCACCGGCGACGGCCGGCGGCCGGCACGGGGCGTGTACGGGAATCGACGCCGTGGGCGCCGCCGCGGTTGCCCGGGCCGGGCTACTTGCCGGTTTCCTTCTCGTACGCCTTCAGCACTTCCTCGGTGGGGCCGTCCATCAGCAGCTCCCCCTTCTCCAGCCAGAGCACCCGGTCGCAGGTGTCCCTGATCGACTTGTTGCTGTGGCTGACGAGGAAGACCGTGCCGGCCTCCTTGCGGAGCTCGCGGATGCGCTGCTCGGAGCGGATCTGGAACTTCCGGTCACCGGTGGCGAGCGCCTCGTCGATCATCAGGACGTCGTGGTCCTTGGCCGCCGCGATGGAGAACCGCAGCCGGGCCCCCATGCCTGAGGAGTAGGTCCGCATCGGCAGGGTGATGAAGTCGCCCTTCTCGTTGATGCCGGAGAAGTCGACGATGGACTGGTAGCGTTCCCGGATCTGCTCCCGGGACATGCCCATGGCCAGTCCGCCGAGGATCACATTGCGCTCCCCGGTCAGATCGCCCATCAGCGCCGCGTTCACACCCAGCAGCGAGGGCTGCCCATTGGTGTAGACCCGGCCGCGCTCGGTGGGCAGCAGTCCGGCTATGGCCCGCAGCAGGGTCGATTTCCCGGAGCCGTTGGTGCCGATCAGGCCGATCGCCTCACCGCGGTAGGCGGTGAAGGAGACACCCCGTACGGCGTGGACCGTGCGGACTCCGCGCTGCTGCTCGCCGTTCTTCCGCCGCCGCAGGATACGGCTGAGGGCCGCGGTGGCGCTGCCCTTGCCGCCGCCCGTGCCGTGCACCCGGTAGACGATGTGGACATCGTCGGCGATGACGGTGGGGACTCTCTCGGTCATGTCGTGAGTGCTGTTGTCAGCGTTGTTGTCAGCCACGGCCGTACCGTTCTTCAGCCTTCCAGAAGTACACGAAACCGAGGACGCCGAAGAGCAGCGCCCAGCCGACCGCGAGCAGCCACACATGGGCGGGCAGGTTGTTCGCACCGTACCCGTCGATCAGCGCGAAGCGGATCAGATCCATGTAGACGGCGGCGGGGTTGGCCTGGAGCACATCGGCGATCCAGGACGGCTTGCCCTCCAGCATGATCGGGATGGAGAACATCACACCGGACGCGTACATCCAGGTCCGCATGATGAAGGGCATCAGCTGGGCCAGGTCGGGCGTCTTGCTGCCCATGCGGGCCATGATCAGCGCGAGGCCCATGTTGAAGAAGAACTGGAGCACCAGCGCCGGGATGACCAGCAGCCAGGAGAGGGAGGGGAAGCTCCCGAAGGCCATCACGATCACCAGCAGCACGATCATCGAGAACAGCAGCTGCTGGAGCTGCTGGAGCGCGAAGGAGATCGGCAGCGAGGCGCGCGGGAAGTGCAGCGCCCGGACCAGTCCGAGGTTGCCGGAGATCGCCCGGACCCCGGACATCACCGAGCTCTGGGTGAAGGTGAAGACGAAGACACCCGTCACCAGGAAGGGCACGAAGACATCGTTCGGGATGCCCTCCTTGGTGCCGAGGATGAGGCCGAAGACCAGGTAGTAGACGAGCGCGTTGAGCAGGGGGGTGACCACCTGCCACAGCTGGCCGAGCTTGGCCTTGCTGTACTGCGCCGTCAGCTTGGCCTGGGAGAAGGCGACGATGAAGTGGCGCCTCCCCCACAGCTGCCGGATGTACTCGGGAAGTCCCGGCCGGGCACCGCTGACCGAGAGACCGTACTTGGCGGCGAGCTGCGCCGGTGACAGACCGTTGTCGGCCGGTGGCCGCATGGTCACCGTGATCTCACCGTCATGGGTTGTATCACTCACAAGTGGAAACTTTCGTCTTCGAGATGCGCGGCAGTGGGGGCGCGGCCCGGGCGTCGCCGGTTGTCCGGAGCGCGCCCGCGGCTCTCAGGGCCCAAGCTTGTCAGATCACGGGAGGCCGACCCAGTCGGGTGAGCCGCCTCACAGTAAGCCGGAGAGTACGCCGGTTCCTGGGCCCGCGGCGGACCGGGCCCTCCGCACCGGGTCCGGCCGCGGTGGCCGCGGCCGGACCCGGTGCGGGGGCCGGGGTCACTTCAGCCTGCTGGAGGCCAGGATCGAGACCAGGTGGAGCAGGGTCTGGACCACGGCGATACCGGCGAGGATCGCGATGCCGAGGCGGGTGAAGAAGAGATCGCCCTGGATCATGTCGATCACGGCCGCGGCCAGGATGAAGAGGCTGGCCTCGATCCCGCCGACGAGCCGGTGGAACTTGAGGGCGGCGGCGGCGCGGCGGGCGAGCGCCAGTCCGGAGGAGCGGGGCACGGACGCCTCGTCCTTGACGGCGGGGAGCCCGCTGCGCTGGCGGGCGACGTCGACCAGATCGGTCTCGGCCTTGATAAGGATCGCGCCGAGCGCGGCCACGGTGCCGAGGAAGGCCCACAGCCACTCGGGGCGGCCGTCGCCGAAGGCGTCGGCGCCCCGGATGCCGAAGCCGACCAGCAGGGCGGCCTCGCAGATGTAGTGGCCGATCCGGTCGAGGTAGACACCGGTGATGGAGGTCTGGCCGCGCCAGCGGGCGACCTCGCCGTCCACGCAGTCGAGGAGGAGATAGATCTGGAAGAGCACCGCGGCGAGGATCGCGCCGGTCAGTCCGGGGATGAGCAGCGCGGCGCCGCCTATCACCCCGGTCACGATCATCAGATGCGTGAGCTGGTTCGGGGTGATGCGGGTGTTCACCAGGTACGGGTCGACATGGAGCGAGATCTCGCGCATGTACAGGCGTCCGGCCCAGTGCTCGCCGCTGCGCCGGTCCTTCACTCCCTCCGGGTGAACGACCGGGCGGAGTTCAGCTACTGATGGTCTTGGCATAGTCGGCGTACGCGTCCCTGATCTGATCGGTGGTGAGGTCAAGGTGCTCGAGGATGGTGAAGCGGCCCGGCCGGGTCTGCGGGGCGTACTCCACGGCCGAGACGAATTCATCGACGGAGAAGCCGATGTCGGCGGGGAGCACCGGCAGCGAGTGCCGGCGCAGCACCTGGGCGAGGAGTCCGGCCTGTTCGACCGCTCCGCGCAAGTGCATCGCGAAGGCGGCGCCGAGGCCGACCTGCTCGCCGTGGCTCGCCGCCCGCTGCGGGTACAGCAGGTCGAAGGCGTGGCTGATCTCGTGGCAGGCGCCGGACGACGGGCGGGTGTCCCCGCTGATCGACATGGCGATACCGGTGATGACCAGGGCCTCGGCCAGCACGGTGAGGAATTCGTCGTCGCCGATGGAGCCGGGGTGGCGCAGTACGGACTCCCCGGCCGTCCGGGCCATGGCGGCGGCGAGTCCGTCGACCGGCTCGCCCGTGACGCGGTGGGAGAGCTCCCAGTCCGCGATGGCGGAGAGGTTGGAGACGGTGTCGCCGATGCCGGAGCGGATGAAGCGGGCGGGGGCGTCCCTGATCACATCGAGGTCGATGACCATGGCGATGGGGGTGGGGACGCCGTAGGAGCCGCGGCCGTTGTCGTTGTCCAGGGTGGCGACCGGGGAGCAGATGCCGTCGTGGGCGAGGTTGGTGGCGACGGAGACCATCGGCAGGCCGACGCGGGCCGCCGCGTACTTCGTCACATCGATGATCTTGCCGCCGCCGAGGCCGACCAGGGCGTCGTACCGCCGGCCCTTGACGGCGTCGGCGAGCTTGACGGCGGAGTCGATGGTGCCGTCGGCGACCTCGTACCAGTCGGCGCCGGGCAGCGCCGGGGCCAGCTTCTCCCGCAGGGCCCGCCCGGAGCCGCCGCTGAGGGCGACCGCGAGCTTGCCCGAGGACGAGATCCGCTGGTCGGCGAGGAGACCGGCCAGGTCGTCCAGGGCGCCCGGCCGGATGTCGACGACGACCGGCGACGGAATCAGCCGGGTCAGTACTGGCACGCGATCTCACGGCCCTTCGCGAGGTCGTCGTGGTTGTCGATCTCCACCCAGGTGACCTCGCCGATGGGGGCCACGTCGATGGTGAAGCCGCGGTTGACGAGCTCCTGGTAGCCGTCCTCGTAGTAGAGGTCGGGGTCGCGCTCGAAGGTGGCCTTGAGCGCGTCGGCCAGCTCATCGGCGGCCTCGGGCTCGATGAGGGTGACACCGATGTACTCGCCGGTGGCGGTGGCCGGGTCCATCAGCTTGGTGATCCGGCGCACCCCGAGGCCGTCCTCGGTGATGACCTTCATCTCCTCGTCGGCGAGGCTCTTCGCGGTGTCGAGGGCGAGGATGATCTTCCTGCCCTCGCCGCGGGCGGCCAGCAGGGTCCGCTCGACGGAGACGGGGTGGACGGTGTCGCCGTTGGCGAGGATGACGCCCCGCTTCAGCACGTCACGGGCGCACCACAGGGAGTACGCGTTGTTCCACTCCTCGGCCTTGTCGTTCTCGACGAGGGTGATGGTGAGGCCGTAGGCGGCTTCCAGCTCGGCCTTGCGGGCCTCGACGGCCTCCTTGCGGTAGCCGACCACGATGGCCACCTCGGTGAGGCCGATCTCGGCGAAGTTGGCGAGGGTGAGGTCGAGGACGGTTCTGTCGCCGTCCACGGGCACGAGGGCCTTCGGGAGCGTGTCGGTGTAGGGGCGAAGTCGCCGTCCGGCACCGGCGGCCAGTACGAGGCCAATCATGCGGGTTCTCCTTCGTCATGTACGGCGGGGGCGCCGGAGGACACCCAGAAGCGGATGCTCTCCACCAGCACCACCAGGGCGATGACGGCGGCGATGGCCGTCAGCGCGATCGGGAAGTCCGAGGCGGTGACCAGGGCGGCGAGCAGGGCGATGACCAGAATGCGGCCCTCGTGCCCGCCGATCGCCCGCGTGAGCCACCGCGGAGGAGCACCCGTGCCCCCCCGGATGCGGTAGACCGTGTCGTAGTGATGGTAGGCGACCGCCGCGACCAGCCCGAATGCCGCGGGCAGCGCGCCCTCGGTGTCGGCGCGGGCGGCGAGCGCCAGGATCGCGCAGTACTCGGCGGCGCGGAAGACGGGCGGCAGCAGCCAGTCGAGCGCGCCGGTGAGCGGGCGGGCGACGGCGAGACCCGAGGTGAGGACGTAGACACCGGCGGCGATCAGCGGGACGAAGGAGCCGTGGCCGGACGTCAGCGAGGCGGCGACCAGTCCGGCGCCGCCGAGCAGGGCGATCACGGGCGGGGCCAGGGCCGGGAGCCGGCGGGCGAGGCCGCGCGTGCCGCGGGCGACAACCTCGGCGAGCGGTCCCGAGTCGGCGAGGTCGGCCAGGGCGCGGGCCGCCCGGTCGGTCCGGGTGGCCTTGCGGGTCAGCGAGCGCAGCAGCCGGCCGGCGGTGGTGTAGCAGGCGGCGAAGGCGCAGCCGATGATCAGCGCCCAGAAGACGATCCGGGGCGTGGTCACGGCCGTCAGCACGGCGATCATGGCCCAGCGCTCGCCGATCGGCAGCACGATCATGCGGCGCACCCAGACCGTCCAGCCGACGCTGTCGAGCCTGTCGGAGAGGGCGGCGGTGGGGCTGGTGTTGGAGACCGCGTCGTGGTTGGCCTCGTTGAAGGAGAAGTCCACGACATGGCGGCAGGTCTGGAGCACCATGGCGCCGAGCGCGAGCGCCCAGACGTCGTCACCGTCGGCGGCGGCCGCGCCGAGCGCCAGGCCGGCGTAGTAGGCGTACTCCTTGGCCCGGTCGAAGGTGGCGTCGAGCCAGGCGCCCATCGTGGAGTACTGGAGCGAGTAGCGGGCGAGCTGCCCGTCGGTGCAGTCCAGGACGAAGGAGAAGAGCAGCAGCGCGCCGGCGGCGGCGAAGCCGCCCCGGGTGCCGGTGGCGGCGCAGGCCGCGGCGATCAGCGCGGTGATCAGCGAGGCGGTGGTGACCTGGTTGGGGGTGTAGCCCCGGCGGGCGCACCAGCGGGCGATGTACCGCGAGTACGGGCTGATGCAGTACGTGGTGAAGAAGCCGTCGCGGGCCTTCACGGCGGAGCGCAGGCGCACCGCCTCCTCGTCCACGGCGGCGACGGCCTCCCTGGCCTCCTCGCGCGCGCGGGTGCCGGCGGGCACGGCGGCGACGAGCGAGCCCAGCTCGGGGCGGTGCACGGCGGTGCCGCCGGCCTCGATCTCCCCGGCGAGCCCGTCGGGGAGCACCTCCGTGAGGACGTCCCCGGCGGGCGGGGCCGCCGCGGCGGTCTCCAGGACACGTGTCAGCGCGCCCCGGGCCTCCGGCTGGGCGGTCAGCGCGCCGGAGACGGCGGCCACCGGGAAGCGGGGATCGGTCAGGGCGAGCCGGAGCGCGTGGACATGTCCGACGAACCGGGCGTCGACCACGGCGACGCGCTCGCCGGCGGGGACGGCGGCGAGGAGTGCGGCGGCCTCAGCGGTTCCCGCGGAGACGCGTACGTCGAAGCCCAGCGCCCGCAGATCGCCATCGAGGGAGGATCCGGGTACGGGCGGACCGGTGAGGATGGCGGTCGACAGACGGACTCACTCCTTGCGGCAGAGGGTGTGGACGCGCGGCGGCGCGGCCCGGTTGCGCGGGCGGCGGCACGTCGGCAGGGGCTTCGGCAGAGGCTATCCGATGCGATCGGGCAGGAGTTCACTGGCCGTTTGCGCTCCGACGGGCCCCGATCGGACCGGCGGAACCCGGTGACGGGCCCCGCCGTGGATCATCATTGTCGATCAACACCTCGCGCCACAAACCGCCCCCTCTCGGACCTGTGGCCTCCGCCCGCGGGCCGGACCAGGGGAAATGGCCCCGGGCCGCCCCGGGGAGGGGTGCACCGCGGCCCGCGCCCGGGGCCGGGCGCACCGGCGGCGGGGGAGAGTCAGCTTCGGGGGCGACGGGCGGACGGGGCCGGGACGGCACGACCTAAGGTGAGTGCCATGACTTGGCTGATCACAGGTGGAGCGGGGTATATCGGCGCGCATGTGGCGCGTGCGATGAATGATGCGGGCGAGAAAGTCGTCGTACTCGACGACATGTCGTCGGGGATCGTCAAGCGGCTCCCCGAGTCGGTTCCGCTTGTACGCGGGTCGGTACTGGACCGGGAGCTGCTGGATCACACCCTGGCCGGCCACGGGGTCACAGGGGTCATCCATCTCGCCGCGAAGAAGCAGGTCGGGGAGTCCGTTGAGCAGCCTCTGCGGTATTACGAGGAGAATGTGCACGGTCTGACCGTGCTGCTGGACGCGGTCGTCAAGGCCGGGATCCGGAAGTTCCTCTTCTCCTCTTCGGCGGCGGTGTACGGGGTTCCGGAGGCGGAGGTCATCCCGGAGTCGGCTCCCTGTCTGCCGATCAACCCCTACGGCGAGACCAAGCTGGCCGGGGAGTGGCTGGTCCGGGCGGCGGGCCGGGCGCACGGACTCTCCACGGCCTGTCTGCGCTACTTCAATGTGGCGGGCACGGCACGGCCCGAGCTGGCGGACACCGGGGTGTTCAACATCATTCCGATGTTCTTCGACCGGCTGACCCGCGGCGAGGCCCCGCGGATCTTCGGCGACGACTACCCCACGCCGGACGGGACCTGCATCCGGGACTACATCCATGTCGCCGATCTCGCCGACGCGCATCTGACGGTGGCCCGCAGGCTGGCCGTCCAGGACACCGCCGGGGATCTGACGGTGAACATCGGGCGCGGCGAGGGGGTCTCGGTGCGCGAGCTGGCGGATCTGGTGAACGAGGTCACCGGGCGCGGAGTGACGCCGGTGGTGGAGGCACGCCGCCCGGGGGACGCGGCGAAGGCGGTGGCGTCGGTGGAGCGGATCGGCCGGGAGCTGGGCTGGTCGGCCTCACGGGATGTGCGCGAGATGGTGGAGTCCGCCTGGGAGGGCTGGTGCCTGCGCCACCCGGAGGCCCGGGGGGCCTGACGGCGCGGGCGGGCCCCGGCGGACAGGGGGTCCGCCGGGGCCTCCGTCATTCGCCGGGCCCGCCGGCGGCGGCCGGGCCCCTGAAGGGCGGGGGCGGCGGCCGGGTCGCTCCGGAAGAACACTCTCCGTGACCGCTCCCCCGGACACCGGCACCTCCCCCGCGTCTCCCGCCCCGCCGCCCGGCGCCCTCCGGCCGCACCGGGCCCGGGCGGGCCGGGCACGCCGCGCGCCGGCCGCGCGCGCACCGTCCCGGCGGGCGGACCGACCGGTCGGAAGGTGATCGCCGACCAAGGGGCGGACAGGGGCCGGACGATCTCCCACCACTTCTGACCTGCGGATCATTTCCGCAGGTCAGGTGATATGACAACGGTGTTCAGTGCCGTGTTGCCCATACCCCCCACCCGTAGTTCACTGAGGTCTCGGACAGATCGATTCCGACGACTCTGGAGGCGCTCCCATGGGGGCTGGGCACGATCACGGGCATGTGCACGGAGGACCACCGCCGACCGGCACCGCCGCCGCGGCGTACAAGGGACGGCTGCGTATCGCACTGACCATCACACTGAGCGTGATGGTGCTGGAGATCGTCGGCGGCTTCGTCACCGGCTCGCTCGCCCTGGTCGCCGACGCGGCGCACATGGCGACCGACGGCATCGGTCTCGCCATGGCGCTGCTCGCCATCCACTTCGCCAACCGGCCGCCGAGCACCAACCGCACCTTCGGTTTCGCCCGCGCCGAGATACTCGCGGCCCTCGCCAACTGTCTGCTGCTGCTCGGCGTCGGCGGCTATGTGCTCTACGAGGCCGTACAGCGGTTCATCACCCCGACCGAGACCGAGGGCGGGCTGACGATCGTCTTCGCCCTGGTCGGCCTGGTCGCCAACATGGTCTCCCTCTCGCTGCTGATGCGCGGCCAGAAGGAGAGTCTCAATGTCCGCGGCGCCTATCTGGAGGTGCTGGCCGACGCGCTGGGCTCGGTCGCGGTGCTGATCTCGGCGATCGTCATCCTCACCACCGGCTGGCAGGCCGCCGACCCGATCGCCTCGCTGGTGATCGGCTTCATGATCGTGCCGCGCACCCTGAAGCTGCTCCGGGAGACCCTGAACGTCCTGCTGGAGGCCGCGCCCAAGGATGTCGACATGGCCGAGGTCCGGGCACATATCGTGGCCCTGCCCGGGGTCGAGGACGTCCACGATCTGCATGCCTGGACGATCACCTCGGGGATGCCGGTGCTCTCCGCCCATGTGGTGGTGAGCCAGGATGTGCTGAACTCGGTCGGGCACGAGAAGATGCTCCACGACCTCCAGGGATGCCTGGGCGATCATTTCGACGTCGAACACTGCACCTTCCAATTGGAGCCCGTCGGCCATGCCGAACACGAAGCCAGCCTCTGCCACTGACCACTCCGGGGACGCCCGGTGGCGCACCAGACCGGAGACCCCCGCGGATACCGGCGCGGTGCGCGCGGTGAATCTCGCGGCCTTCCCGACCCCCGGCGAGGCCGACCTGGTGGACGCCCTCCGCGAGGACACCGAGGCGTGGCTGCCCGGCCTGTCGTATGTGGCGGAGGCCGCCGACGGCTCGGTGGCGGCCCATGCGCTGATCACCCGCTGCTGGGTGGACAACGCCCCGGCCGCCGCGCTCGCGCCGGTCGCGGTGGTCCCCGGGCATCAGCGCACCGGGGCGGGCCAGGCGGTCGTACGGGCCGTTCTCGCGGCGGCCCGGGAGCGCGGTGAGGAGCTGATCCTGGTCCTCGGCCACCCGGAGTACTACCCGCGCTTCGGTTTCGTCCCGGCGTCGCGTTACGGCATCCGGACGGGTTTCGAGGTCCCGGACGAGGCGATCATGGCACTGGTGCCGGAGGGTTCCACCGGCGTTCCAGCGGGGACGATCCGCTATCCGGCCGCCTTCGGCGTGTGATCCGTCCCGTCCTCCCGGCACCCCGCCGGGAGGACGGAAACGGACATGCCCGGACTGCTGAAGTGACGACAAGACGCTTTTGTACGGCAGACTGGGCAGGCCCCCCAGGGCGAGGACTCACGCGAAGGATGGTTATGCCGACCTCACCAGCCACTGCCCCGAACAGTGCGCCGAACGGCGCCTCGAACGGCGCCTCACCAGCGATTCTGCTCGAACTGGTCGATGAGCACGGCACCACCATCGGCACCGCGGAGAAGCTCGCCGCGCATATCGCGCCGGGGCAGCTGCACCGGGCGTTCTCCGTCTTCCTCTTCGACGAGCGGGGCCGGCTGCTGCTCCAGCGCCGCGCGGCGGGGAAGTACCACTCCCCCGGCGTGTGGTCGAACACCTGCTGCGGGCACCCCTACCCCGGCGAGTCCCCCTTCACCGCCGCCGCCCGGCGCACCCATGAGGAGCTGGGCGTCTCGCCCACCCTGCTGGCCGAGGCGGGCACCGTCCGCTACAACCACCCGGATCCGGCCTCGGGCCTGGTGGAGCAGGAGTACAACCACCTCTTCGTCGGTCTGGTCCAGGCGGACCCGCGGCCGGACCCGGAGGAGGTCGGCGAGACGGTCTTCGTCTCCGCCGGCGAGCTGGCCGGGCGTCATGCGTCCGACCCCTTCTCGGCGTGGTTCATGACCGTGCTGGACGCGGCCCGCCCCGCGATCCGCGAGCTGACCGGGCCCGCCGGCGGCTGGTGACCCGGGAGTGAGGGGTGCCGCGCCCCGTGACGGGGCGCGGCACCCCTGTCCGTACCCATCCCCGCGGGTCACACGGGGGGCGGGTGCTCTCCCGGGCCGCTTCCCGGGCCGCTTCCCGTGCCGGGAGCCCGCCGGCCGGGACCGCTGAGTCCGCCCGGACCGCCCGGGTCGTCGACCATGCGGACGACGCCGCGCCCGCCGACGCCGATGGCGATCAGGCCGAGGCCGTCGAAGAGCAGCGCCAGGGAGAAGAACAGCCCCAGGACGTAACGGCTGCTCTCCGGCCAGTTGCCCAGTACCAGGATGCCCAGCAGCAGCCCCACGGTGCCCTGCACCAGGGTCCAGCCGAACTGCGGCCCGCGCACCACCAGACTGCCCACCAGGCGGAAGAGCCCGCCGGTGAGGAAGAGCAGCGCGGCGAAGAGGGTGAGGGCCTCGGCCGACCCCTCGGGGTGGCGGATGACCACCACACCGGCCGCGATGTTCAGCGCGGCCACCACGACCGCCAGCCAGAAGTAGTCGCCGCCGCGCGACTGGACGGCATGGACGAGGCCCACCACTCCGCCGAGCAGCAGCAGCCAGCCGAAGAGCAGCATCGAGGTGAGGGTGGCGAGCCCGGTGTAGACGAGTCCGATGATCCCGGCGATCACCAGGATCACCCCGAGCACGGCCAGCAGGCCGAAACTCCGCTTCAGTTTTCTGGACTCCCGTGTGGGACCGGACATCGTGTCCTCCTCGCCGCACCCCCGGTGGCCCCTCCTTGATCGTAGGTCCGCGCCGGGTGGATAGCATCCGGCGCATGGAGCAGCCGGAGCAGCAGCCGCCGCGGGTGACACACACCGTCGCGGACGGTGTCGCGACCGTGGTGATCAGCAACCCCGCCAAGCGCAACGCCATGACCCGGGCGATGTGGCGGGCCCTTCCCGTACTCCTGGAGCGGCTGGCGGCGGATCCGGGGGTACGGGCGCTGGTGCTCACCGGTGACGGCCCGGCGTTCTGCGCCGGGGCCGACATCTCGTCGCTGCGGGAGCCGGGCGAGGCGCCGCAGCGGCTGGCGGTGCGGGCCGAGGAGGCGCTCGCGGCCTTTCCGCGGCCGACGCTCGCGGCCGTGCGCGGCCACTGTGTGGGCGGCGGCTGCCAGCTCGCCGCCGCCTGCGATCTGCGGTTCGCCGAGGAGGGCGCGCTCTTCGGGGTGACCCCGGCGAAGCTCGGGGTCGTCTATCCGGCCTCCTCCACCCGCCGGCTGGTGGCGCTGACCGGCCCCTCGGCGGCGAAGTATCTGCTCTTCTCCGGCGAGTTGATCGACACGGCGCGGGCGCTGCGCACCGGTCTGGTCGACGAGGTGACGGCGCCGGGCGGGCTGGCGGGGCGGGTGGCGGATTTCACCCGGATCCTGACCTCCCGCTCCCCGCTGACCCAGGCGGCGGCGAAGGAGTTCGCGGCCGGCCGCACCGGCCGGGAGGAGTACTGGACGGAGGCGGCCCGTACCGGCGGCGAGACCGCGGAGGGGTCGCCGCCTTTCTGGAACGACGCCCTCCGCGGTTCGGCCCGCCGGTCTGAGACCGCCGCCCGGTGCGGGCGGCCGGTCCGGGGTCTCCGCCCGGGTGCGGGCGGCGGCGGTCACTCGACCTTGACGTCCCGGAGCCCGGCGACGACCCCGGCCGGGGCCTTCTCGGGCGATCCGGCGTCGTAGGGCGGCTGCGGGTCGTACTCGGTGAGCAGCTGGACGGTCTGGGCGAGCTCGTCCCCGCCGATCCGGCCCAGCAGATGAAGCGCCATGTCGATACCGGCGGAGACCCCGGCGGCGGTGACGTACTTGCCGTCGAAGACGACGCGCTCCCCGGTGGGCTCGGCGCCGAGGGCCGGCAGCTCCTTCAGGGTGAGCCAGTGCGAGGTGGCCCGGCGGCCGGTGAGCAGACCGGCGGCGGCGAGGACGAGGGAGCCGGTGCAGACGGAGGTGGTCCAGGTGCTGCCGGCGTCCGCCGCCCGCAGCCACTCCAGGATCGCCGGGTTCTCCATCGCCCGGCGGCTGCCGGGTCCGCCGGGCACCAGGATGATGTCGGGGCGGGGCACCTCGGCGATGGTCCGGTCGGCGACGATCGCGATGGAGCCCTGGTCGCCGCGGACCGGTCCGGTCTCCTCCGCGACGAAGACGGTCTCCGCCCCGGGGAGGCGGCCGAGGAGCTCATAGGGCCCCACCGCGTCCAGGCTGGTGAAGCGGTCGAAGAGCAGGATGGCTGTCTGCATGGATGGGTTCCTTCACTGGGTGGTGGCGGACGACGCCGCGTGCTCGCGCACGGGCGTACGGAAGCGGCGCCGGTACTCCGACGGCGGGGAACCGAGGCGTTTCACGAAGGCGCGGCGCATCGCCTCGGCGGTGCCGTATCCGGCGGCTCGGGCGATCTCCTCGATCCCCCGGGTGGTCTCCTCCAGCAGCCGCCGCGCGTGTTCGATCCGGATCCGGTCGACATAGCGGCCGGGGGTCGTCCCGGTCTCCTCCAGGAAGGCGCGGGCGAAATGACGCGGCGAGAGCCGGGCGCGGGCGGCCAGCGCGGTGACGGAGAGATCGCCCCCGGGGTGTTCGGTGATCCAGCTCTGCACCTCGCGGAGGGGTTCGCGGTGTGCGGTCTGGGCGGCGAGCTGGGCGCTGAACTGCGCCTGGTTGCCGGGCCGGCGGAGGAAGACCACCAGATGGCGGGCGATGCTCAGCGCGGCGTCGCGGCCGTGGTCCTCCTCGACCAGGGCGAGGGCCAGATCGATGCCCGCCGTGACCCCGGCGGAGGTGGCGATCCGGCCGTCCCGGACGAAGATGGGGTCGGGGTCGACCTCCACCGAGGGATGGTTCTCGGCCAGTTCGCGGCAGGACGCCCAGTGGGTGGTGGCGCGGCGGCCGTCGAGCAGCCCGGCCGCGGCCAGCAGCAGGGCGCCGGTGCAGACGGAGACGAGCCGCTCGGCGCGCGGGCCGTGCTCGCGGAGCCAGTCGGTCAGCGCGGGGTCGGGGTGCCGGGTGCCGGGTCCGCCGGGGACCAGCAGGGTGTGCGCCGGCGGCGCCCCGGCGAGCGTGGTGTCCGGTACGAGCACCAGTCCGCTGCTGGTGCGGACGGGCTTTCCGTCGAGGGAGGCGGTGGTCAGCCGGTAGGCGGCCGGGTCGCGGGTGAGGATGGCGGCGCCGGCGAAGACCTCGACGGGGCCGGTCACATCGAGGCTCTGGACGCCGTCGAAGAGTACGGCGAGTACGGGTCGCTCGGTCATGCGGCCATCCTTCGCCCGGGGCCGCGATGGCCGCAAGGACGAGGTTCCCACCTTCTCTGCCACGGGCGCGGCCGGCCTCGCCCTTCCGAACGTACCGACCGGTAAGTAACGTTCGGTGCGTGACCACCGCTTCGAGCACCTCACCGTCCTCCGTCCCGCCGGCCGACCGGACCCCGGAGTCCCCGGCACGGGCGGGCCGCCGCTGCCACCACGTCCTCAACCCGTACGCCTCGCTGGTGTACTTCTCGCCCGATCTGGGCACGGAGATGGCCGCGATCGGGATCACCGACCCGGGCGCCGCGTACTTCGCCTCCCGCGCCGCGGCGCTGGGACGGGTCGGCGCGGGTACGGTCTCCGCGACCTTCTACAGCTTCGGCCACGGGCTGATCGCCCGGTATCTCCCGGCGGTCTGGGAGACCGCGTCACCGGAGCGGGTGCTGGCGGCCCGGCTGCGGGCCGTGGACCGCACCCTGCGCCGGGAGCTGGGCGAGGAGACCATCGGCTCCCCCGAACTGGCCGAGGCGGCGCGGCTGGCCCTGCGGGCCGCCGAGGGCTGCGGCCGGCCCGGCCGGGCGCTGTACTCCGCACACGCGGATCTGCCGGTGCCGGCCGAACCGCATCTGGCGTACTGGCATGCGGCGACCCTGCTGCGTGAGCACCGCGGCGACAGCCATCTCGCGGCGCTGCTGACGATGGGGCTGGACCCGGTGGAGGCTCTGGTCAGCCATACCGCGACGGGCCGCGGCATGACCCCGCGCTGGGTCATCGCGAACCGGGGCCGGACGCGGGAGGAGTGGGACGCCGCCGCCGAGCGGCTGCGCGGGCGCGGGGTACTGGACGCGGACGGCGAGCTGACCGGGGCCGGGGTGCGCCTCCGGTCGGAACTGGAGGCACTGACCGACGAGATCGACCGCGGACCCTATGAACACCTGGGCGCGGAGGGTGTGGCGCGGCTGACCGAGCTGGGGCGGGGGCCGGTGGCGGAGCTGCTGGGGGCGTTCCCGGCGGAGGCGTTCGGCAAGGGCTGAGCGGCGGGGTCGCCGGTCCGTCCCGGGACCGGCCCTTCCAAAGCGGGCCGCCCGCTCCGGAAGGGCCGGACAGGCCCCCCGTACAGCTGTGCACCTGCCGGACCCCGCCCACATGCGACATCGCCGGCGGCGGCGCGGCACAATGCACTGTCAGGCACAGCCAGGTACGGGAAGGCGAGTCGGGGAACCGTGACGACGTCCATCGAAGGCAGGATCGCCGAGGAGCTCGGCGTACGGGAGCGGCAGGTCCGGGCGGCCGTCGAGCTGCTCGACGGCGGCTCCACCGTGCCGTTCATCGCGCGTTACCGCAAGGAAGCGACCGAGATGCTCGACGACGCGCAGCTGCGCACGCTCGAGGAACGGCTGCGCTATCTGCGGGAGCTGGAGGATCGGCGGGCCGCGATCCTGGACTCCGTGCGCGAGCAGGGGAAGCTGGACGACGCGCTGGAGGCGAGTATCCGGGGCGCCGACACCAAGGCGCGGCTGGAGGACATCTATCTGCCGTTCAAGCCCAAGCGCCGCACCAAGGCGCAGATCGCGCGGGAGGCCGGTCTCGAACCGCTCGCCGACGGGCTGCTGACGGATCCCTCGGTGGACCCGCTCGCCGCGGCGGCGGCCTTCGTGGACCCGGAGAAGGGGGTCGCGGACCCGGCCGCCGCGCTGGAGGGCGCGCGGGCCGTGCTCACCGAGCGGTTCTCGGAGGACGCCGATCTCATCGGCGAGCTGCGGGAGCGGATGTGGACCCGGGGCCGGCTCGCCGCCAGGGTGCGGGACGGCAGGGAGGAGGCGGGGGCGAAGTTCGCCGACTACTTCGACTTCGCCGAGCCCTTCACCGCGCTTCCCTCGCACCGGGTGCTGGCGATGCTCCGGGGCGAGAAGGAGGACGTCCTCGATCTGGTGCTGGATCCCCACGAGTCCGCCGAGGCGGCGGAGGCGCCCTCGCCGTACGAGGCCGCCGTGGCGCACCGGTTCGGGGTGGTCAACCGGGGCCGTCCCGGGGACAAGTGGCTCGGGGACACCGTCCGCTGGGCCTGGCGGACCCGGATCCTGGTCCATCTCGGGATCGATCTGCGGGTGCGGCTGCGCACCGCGGCGGAGGACGAGGCGGTCCGGGTCTTCGCGGCGAATCTGCGGGATCTGCTGCTCGCGGCGCCCGCCGGTACGCGGGCGACGCTCGGCCTCGACCCGGGGTTCCGCACGGGTGTGAAGGTCGCGGTCGTGGACGCCACCGGCAAGGTCGTGGCCACCGACACCATTTACCCCCATGTCCCGGCGAACAAGTGGGACGAGGCGCTGGCGAAGCTCGCCCGGCTGGCCGGGGAGCACTCCGTCGAGCTGGTCGCGATCGGCAACGGCACCGCCTCCCGGGAGACCGACCGGCTCGCCGCCGAGCTGATCTCCCGCAACCCCGCGCTCAATCTGACCAAGGTGATGGTCTCCGAGGCGGGTGCCTCGGTGTACTCGGCCTCCGCTTTCGCCTCCGCGGAGCTCCCCGGGCTCGATGTCTCGCTGCGCGGCGCCGTCTCCATCGCGCGCCGGCTCCAGGACCCGCTCGCCGAGCTGGTGAAGATCGACCCCAAGTCGATCGGAGTCGGCCAGTACCAGCACGATCTCTCCGAGGTGAAGCTGTCGCGCTCGCTCGACACGGTGGTCGAGGACTGTGTGAACGGCGTCGGGGTCGACGTCAACACCGCCTCGGCGCCGCTGCTCTCCCGGGTCTCCGGGATCGGGGCGGGTCTCGCCGAGAACATCGTGGCGCACCGCGACGCCCATGGGCCGTTCCGGTCCCGCAAGGCGCTGAAGGCCGTGGCCAGGCTCGGCCCGAAGGCGTACGAGCAGTGCGCGGGCTTCCTCCGGATCCGGGGCGGGGACGACCCGTTGGACGCCTCCAGTGTCCATCCGGAGGCGTACCCGGTGGTGCGGCGGATGGTGAAGGCGACGGGCGGCGAGGTCGCCTCGCTGATCGGGAACACCGGGGTGCTGCGGTCGCTGCGGCCGGCGGAGTTCGTGGACGACACCTTCGGGCTGCCGACCGTGTCGGACATCCTGCGGGAGCTGGAGAAGCCGGGCCGCGACCCGAGGCCGGCCTTCCGTACCGCGGCCTTCAAGGAGGGCGTCGAGAAGATCGGCGATCTGGCCGCCGGGATGGTGCTC
Source organism: Streptomyces sp. CAU 1734 (assembly GCF_039888735.1). Lineage (NCBI taxonomy): Bacteria > Bacillati > Actinomycetota > Actinomycetes > Kitasatosporales > Streptomycetaceae > Streptomyces > Streptomyces sp. CAU 1734. The sequence goes on along the minus strand of NZ_JBDQQP010000005.1, from coordinate 417,984 downwards.
GAAGGGGTGGTCACCAATGTGGCGGCCTTCGGGGCGTTCGTGGACATCGGTGTCCACCAGGACGGTCTGGTCCATGTCTCGGCGATGTCGAAGAACTTCGTCAAGGACCCGCGTGAGGTGGCCAAGCCCGGTGATGTGGTCCGGGTCAAGGTGCTCGATGTCGACATTCCGCGGAAGCGGATCGCGCTGACGCTCCGGCTGGACGACGAGGCGGCACCGGGCGGCGGCGGCCGGCCGCAGCGCGAGCGCGGGGAACGGCCCCGGCGCGAGGGCGGCGGGCGTCCGCAGCAGGGCGGCAACCGCACGGGCGGCGGCGGTCGCGGCGGCGAACGGCAGCAGTCGGGTGGTGCCGGCGGTCGCGGCGGCGCGGCCCAGGCGTCCGCCCCGGCGAACAGCGCGATGGCGGACGCACTGCGCCGCGCGGGCCTGACCGGCCCCGACCGGCGCCGCTGACCCGGGTACGCACCCCGCGACCGCGCCGGCCGCGGGGCCGTACGGATCGTGGGGGGGGCGTACAGGTCGCGGGGGGCGTACGGGCGTCCGCGAGCCGGGCACGGCCCCGGTGACCGTGCCGGTCGCGGCACGGGGCTCCGCCGCGGGGCCGTACCGGTCGCACGGGCGCGTACGGGTCCCGGAGCCGAGCCGGTCGCCGGGGCCGCCCCCGCCGCAGGACCGAGCCGGCCGGCCGCGGCAGTGCGTACAGGCCACCGGGCCGTACCAGCGGTACGGCCCGGTGAACGTGCCGGTTGCGGGGCGGAGCCACGTCGCGGGGGCGCGTACGGGTCCCCGAGCCGAGCCGGTCGCCGGGCCCTGCGGTTGCGGGGTCGGCGCAGCGGCGGGGCCGACCGGTCTCCCAAGCCGCACCCGTCGCCGGGACGGACCGCTCCCGCCCGCGGGACCGTGCGGGTCCCGGAGCCCGTAACGGCATGCGCGGGCCGGTGGTGGTTCCCGGGGTGCCCGGCCGGATGGTCCGGGAGGGCGCCGCCGGCGCACCGCACGGCGGCCGGAGCGGCGGGCCCGCCCCTCCGGCCCGCTCTCAGCTCTCGGTGATCTTTCCGTCCGCCACCGTGACGCGGCGGGTGGTGCGCACCGCGTCCAGCATGCGCCGGTCGTGCGTCACCAGGAGCAGCGTGCCCGTGTACGACTCCAGCGCCTGCTCGAGCTGCTCGATCGCGACCAGATCCAGATGGTTGGTCGGCTCGTCCAGCACCAGCAGATTGACGCCCCGGCCCTGGAGCAGGGCGAGCGCCGCGCGGGTCCGCTCGCCCGGGGAGAGGGTGTTAGCCGGGCGGAGCACATGGGCCGCCTTGAGGCCGAACTTGGCCAGCAGGGTGCGCACCTCGGCGGGCTCGGTGTCGGGAACCGCCGCGCAGAAGGCGTCGAGCAGCGCCTCCGTGCCATGGAACAGGGCGCGCGCCTGATCGACCTCGCCGACCACCACTCCGGAGCCCAGCGCGGCATGGCCCGCGTCCAGCGGAAGCCTGCCGAGCAGCGCCGCGAGCAGCGTGGACTTGCCGGAGCCATTGGCTCCGGTGATCACGACCCGGTCGGCCCAGTCGATCTGGAGCGAGGCGGGCCCGAAGTGGAAGCCGCCGCGCCGGACCTCGGCCCCGCGCAGCGTGGCCACCACGGATCCGGAGCGCGGCGCGGTGGCGATCTCCATCCGCAGCTCCCACTCCTTGCGGGGCTCTTCGACGGTGTCGAGCCGTTCGATCATGCGCTGGGTCTGCCGGGCCTTGGACGCCTGCTTCTCGCTCGCCTCGCTGCGGAACTTCCGGCCCGACTTGTCGTTGTCGGTGGCCTTGCGGCGGGCGTTCTTCACTCCCTTGTCCATCCAGGACCGCTGCATCCGGCCCCGCTCCTCCAGGGCGCCGCGCTTGTCCGCGTACTCGTCGTACTCCTCGCGGGCATGGCGCCGGGCGGTCTCCCGCTCCTCCAGATAGGCCGTGTAGCCGCCGCCGTAGAGGGTGATCTGCTGCTGGGCGAGATCGAGTTCGAGCACCTTGGTCACGGTGCGGGTGAGGAATTCCCGGTCGTGGCTGACGACGACGGTGCCCGGCCGCAGTCCGCGGACAAAGCTCTCCAGGCGTTCCAGACCCTCCAGGTCGAGATCGTTGGTGGGCTCGTCGAGGAGGAAGACGTCATAGCGGGAGAGCAGCAGGGAGGCGAGCCCGGCGCGGGCGGCCTGGCCGCCGGAGAGCGCGGTCATCGGCAGATCGAGACCGACGGTGAGACCGAGGTCGGCGGCGACCTCCTCGGCGCGTTCGTCCAGATCCGCGCCGCCGAGCGCGAGCCAGCGCTCCAGGGTGGTGGAGTACGCGTCGTCCGCGCCGGGCACCCCGTCGACCAGGCCCTGCGTCGCCTCGTCCATCGCGCTCTGCGCGGCGGCGACTCCGGTGCGGCGGGCGAGGAACTCGCGCACGGTCTCGCCGGGGCGGCGCTCCGGCTCCTGCGGGAGGTGGCCGATGGTGGCGGTGGGCGGCGAGAGCCGCAGCTCACCCTGTTCGGGCCGGTCGAGACCGGCGAGCAACCGCAGCAGTGTCGATTTTCCGGCACCGTTGACACCGACGAGCCCAATCACGTCGCCGGGGGCGACGACCAGATCGAGATCGGCGAAGAGCGAGCGGTCACCGTGTCCGGCGGCGAGATTCTTGGCGACGAGAGTGGCAGTCATCAGATGACCGATCCTATCGGCGCGCCGATCGGGCGGAGCCGGGGCCGCGCAGAGCGGCCGGGCCGCGGGCTCACCCGCCCCGGCGGGCCACCGCCGCCGTGAGCACGCCGCCCAGGGTCCGGGCCACCAGGAAGGACGCGCCGCGCACCGCGCGCCCGTCCAGCGCGATCCGGTGCTCACCCGGCTCCAGCGTCCCGGCGAAGACCGGCGTCTCCCGGGTGCGGTGGAACAGCGCCGCCCGGTACGCGGTGAGCCGCACCCGGCAGGCCGTGGCCACCGTCAGCAGGGCCGCTCCGTCCCCCGCCGTCAGCGCGGTGAGCGGACGGCGCGGGTCCGCCCGCCGGTCGTCCAGCGCCTGCTCGATCTGGGCGGCCAGCAGCGGAACCACCGGGGCGAGACCGCTGACGTACACCGGCTCGGCGCCCGCGTCCGCGAAGGCCGCGCGCACCGCGGCGCGCTCCGCCTCGCCGGCCGCGCGGCCGAAGGCCACCACGGCGTAGTCGCGCAGCTCCCCGGCCGGCGGCCGGGTGGGGTCCGGGGCGATGTCCGCACCGATGCCGCCGGCGTGCAGGGCGGCGCGCAGCGGTACGAGGACGGCGTCCCGGGCACCGGTCAGCACGACCCGGCGGCGGTCCCGTGACGCGGCCACGACGGCGCTCCCGGCGCCTTCAACGCTCTCCGTGCTGTCCGTGCTCTCCGTGCTCTCGGCGAGCAGGCGCTCCAGGGCGGCCCGGTAGCCGGCGGCGCGGAAACGGAACGGGCCGACGCCCGGGTAGCGGTCCCGCGCCGGATCGACGAGGGCGCTGGTCTGCCAGGCGAAGTCCCGCCAGCGGACGGCGTCCCCGTCGCGCTCGACGACCGCGGTGACCGCGCCGCACTCCAGGGACCGGCATTCGGGGCAGGCGTAGATGACACACCGCCCGCCGGCCAGCGGCGGCGGCGCGTCGAGGAGCAGGGCGCGCACCTCCCCGACCGGAACCACCGGGGGCACATCGGCGGCCAGCGGTGACACCGCGTCGAGCTCACTGAGCCGCAGGAGCAGCGGGCGGCCGTCGACGACGAAATCCGGGGAAGCCCGGTGCGTCCGATGGGCGCCGCCCGGCACCACTCCTCCGCCCCGTGTCACGGGTGCCAGCCCGAAGGTCGCGTACTCGGCAGACATGTCGCGAGTATCCCCTTCTGTCACCCCGTTCCGGCCGCACCGGGCGGGGTGGCGCCGATTCGCTACCGTCACCGCATGAGTACCGATGTGATCGTGGTGGGGAGCGGGGTCAGCGGGCTGACGACCGCCGTGGTGCTGGCGGAGCGCGGTCTGCGGGTGCGGGTCCGGACCAGGGAGGCGGCCGAACTGACCACCTCGTCGGTCGCGGGCGCGCTGTGGTGGCCGTACCGGATCGAGCCGAAGGAGCTGGTCGGGGAGTGGACGGTGCGGAGCCTGCGGGTGTACGAGGAGCTCGCCCGGCGCCCGGAGGCGACGGGGGTGCGGCTGGTCGCGGGGGTGCTGGCGGACACCCGGTTCGCGGAGCTGGGGCCGTGGGCGGCCGAGGTGGCGGGGCTGCGGGCGGCCCGGCCCGGGGAGCTCCCGGCCGGTCACACGGAGGGGGTGCGGGCCCGGGTGCCGCTGGTTGACATGCCGGTCCATCTGGCCTGGCTGCGGCAGCGGCTGGAGGCGGCCGGCGGGGTGGTGGAGACACGGCCGGTGGCCTCGCTCGACGCGGCGGCGGCCGAGGCGCGGGTGGTGGTGAACTGCTCCGGGATCGGTGCCCGGGAGCTGGTTCCGGATCCGTCGGTGGGGCCGGTGCGGGGGCAGCTGGTGCTGGTGGAGAATCCGGGCATCGAGGAGTGGCTCGTCCTCGCGGACGGTGCGTCGGCGCGGACGACCTATCTGCTGCCGCAGCCGGGACGGCTGGTGCTGGGCGGTACGGCCGAGGAGGGCGACGGGCGGCGGGAGCCGGATCCGGTCACGGCGGCGGGGATCGTGGAGCGGTGCGCGCGGATATATCCGGCCATCGCGGACGCCCGGGTACTGGGTCACCGGGTGGGCCTGCGCCCGGCCCGGGCGGGCGGGGTGCGGATCGAGGCGGAACGGCTGCCGGGCGGCGGGCTGGTGGTGCACAACTACGGGCACGGGGGTGCGGGGGTGACGGTGGCCTGGGGCTGCGCGCGGGCCGCGGCGGCACTGGTGCCCGGCGGGTGAGCCCGGCGCGGGCTCCGGGGAGCCGGCCGGGGCGCGGACCGGCCCGTACCGCACGGTCCCGGTCCTCGGCCGGTTCAGTGCGGGGTGGGCCCCCGGCGGGAGACGCCGTCCCGGGGATCGCGCCGCCGCGGCGCCCCGGGTTCGGCCTCGCGGAGCCCGTCGGAGAGATTCCAGATCCAGTAGCCGACCAGCGGGATCAGGATGAGGAGGACGAGCGCCAGGACCGGATGGATCAGGGCCGCGACGACGATCACGGCAACACAGGACGCGACGGCGATGAGCGCCTTGCGGAACAGGGACATGGGCGGTGTCCTTCCGGAAACGGCGTGACGGGTGTGCCCACTTCGACGCGTGAACGACGGCCCCGGTTGCACGGGCCCGGCGGGCGGACGGACGCCCCCGGCCGCACGGAGCCGCATCCGGATGCGCGGCAGCCGGAGGCGGCCCGGCCGGCGCCGCGTGGTGCGGCGCCGGCCGGATGGAGTGCGTACGGATGGAGTGCGTACGGGCGGACGCGGCCCCGGACGGCGGCCCGGCGGGCCCTATGACTCCTGCGAGGGCGGCGGCTCGGCCGGCTGCGGTCCCACCGGGTCGCGGCCGTCGCCGGGCCCGGTCCCCGGACCCGTGCCCGGGCCGATGCGGATCTCGAAGTCGCCGTCGTACTGCTCGTGTCCCGCGATCACCGCGGACTCGATGACCTCCGTGCCCATCTCCCCGCGCACGATCAGCGGATCGTGGCGCAGATCGCGCATCAGGGCGACACACATGCCGACCATCACGATCACAAAGGGCGCGGCCACCAGGATGGTCAGATTCTGGAGTCCGGCGAGCGCGTCGCCCTGTCCGTTCCCGATCAGCAGCATGATCGCGGCGACCGCGCCGGTGACCACACCCCAGAAGACGACGACGAACCGGGAGGGCTCGAAGGTGCCCTTCTGGGAGAGGGTGCCCATGACCACCGACGCGGCGTCCGCGCCGGAGACGAAGAAGATGCCGACCAGGATCATCACCAGCAGGCTCATCACGGTGGGGATCGGGAACTGCTGGAGGACGGCGAAGAGCTGCCCCTCGGGGGTGGCCTCGTCGCTGAGCTTCCCGCTCTCCTGGAGGTTCATCGCCGTGCCGCCGAAGACGGCGAACCAGACCAGGCTGACCGTGCTCGGCACCAGGATGACGCCGCCGACGAACTGACGGATCGTGCGCCCGCGGCTGATCCTGGCGATGAACATGCCGACGAAGGGCGTCCAGGAGATCCACCAGGCCCAGTAGAAGACGGTCCAGTTGCCCAGCCAGTCGGCGACGCCCTCGCCGCCGGAGACCTCGGTACGGCCCGCGAGCTGGGGCAGTTCACCGAAGTAGGAGGCGATCGAGGTGGGCAGCAGATCGAGGATCATGATGGTGGGACCCGCGACGAAGACGAAGAGGGCGAGCACCAGCGCCAGCACCATATTGGTGTTGGAGAGCCACTGAATGCCCTTCTCCACGCCGGAGACGGCGGAGACGACGAAGGCGACCGTCAGTACCGCGATGATGGCGACCAGCAGCCCCGTACCGGTCTTCTCCAGCCAGCCCAGCTCGCCGAAGCCGCTGCCGATCTGGAGCGCGCCGAGGCCGAGGGAGGCGGCCGAGCCGAAGAGGGTGGCGAAGATCGCCAGAATGTCGATGAACCGGCCCGGTCCGCCGTGGGCATGCCGTTCGCCGATCAGCGGTACGAAGACGGCGCTGATGGTCTGGCGCCTGCGGCGGCGGAAGGTGCTGTACGCGATGGCGAGGCCGACCACCGCGTAGATCGCCCAGGGGTGCAGGGTCCAGTGGAAGAGGGTGGTGGCCATGGCGATCTGCATGGCGTCGGCCGCGTCGCTGGGGTCGGTGCCGGGCGGCGGCGTGATGAAGTGGGCGAGCGGCTCGCTCACCCCGTAGAACATCAGCCCGATGCCCATGCCGGCGCTGAACATCATCGCGACCCAGGAGACCGTGCGGAATTCGGGGCCCTCGCCCTCGTCGCCGAGCGGGATCCTGCCGTATCTGCTGATGGCGAGCCAGAGGGCGAACACCACGAACCCGGACGCGCAGAGGACGAAGGCCCAGCCGCCGTTGTGGATGAGCCCGTTCAGCATGGAGCCGGAGATGTCCTCCAGGGCGTCGGTGGCGATCGAGCCCCAGACCACGAAGGCGAGGGTGAGAACGGCGGTGACCCCGAAGACCACCCGGTCGGTCGAGGGCCGCTTGGCCTCCTGGGGATGGTCCGGGAGGCCGGCGGTCAGCGGCCGGCCTCCCGGGTCGTCCTCTTGTTCTCGGTGGTCTCCGTGTTCTCCGTGCGACACAAGTGGAACCTTTCAGGGATTGTGCGGAAGGCACTGATTTGTGCTTCCGCTACCCCCTACCACAGGTTTCGCACCTGGCAGCGGTCAACAGGCGGTCATCGGTTGTCCTTTTGTGAGGTGATATGTCGCACGGGAATCCAGCAGCAGCGGAATCAGCTTCCGCTGGGACTGCCGCAGCGGGACGAGCGCGCCGTCCCCGTCGCGCCGGTGCGTCACTCCGTGCAGGGCGAGCTCGTCCCCCACCTCGGCGAGCTGGGCGGCGTCGAGCCGGTAGGCGCAGGGCGGGTCGGCGATGATCTCCTCCGGGCCCGCCGGGTCGTTGTCGGCCCCGCCGATGTACACCGGGCCCCGGTCGCGCAGGCCCGCCAGCCGGGCGGCGGTGGTGGCCGACTCGACCTTGCCCCGGCGGTCCGCGGTGAAGGTGAACAGTCCGTCGAGGGCGGCGAGCTGGCTGCCCACCCGGCGCCGGTTGTTGAGCGCCGGATCGGTCCGCTCCTCCACGGTCAGGGCGTCCACCCGGCTCTCGATGAGCAGGCCGAGGGAGTTCTTGACCCCGGAGGCGTTGCGCAGGATCCGCTCCTGGCCGTCGCCCGCGACCTGGCGGATCGGTTCGCCGGTCTCGGGATCGGTCCACAGGCCGTAGGTGCCGGTGGTGTATCCCTCCTTCCGCGCGGCGGGGCGGACATAGCGGCCGGAGAGGATGGTCGACTCCCGGTGGACCGCCGTGTCGGTGTTGAGGTTGCGCGGCCAGAGGTCGAAGAGCTCCCTGTCGTAGTAGGGCGGGGTCGCCCCGTACTCGTGCAGGTCGTAGACGACGTCCGGGCGGTGGTCGCGGATGACGGCGGCCAGCGCGCGGCCCTCGGCGGTCCGCAGCGCGAGATGGTCGCGGTTGATGTCGATGCCGTCGGAGTTGCCCCGGGTGTCGGCCGCCCGCCCGTCCGGGTTGGCGGTGGGCACGACCAGCACCCTGGTGCGGGAGAGCAGCTCGCGGGTTCTTCGGTCCCGGTCGTGGGCGAGGTCGCGGATGGTGGTGAGGCAGGCCTCCCGGCCGGAGGGCTCGTCGCCGTGCTGGGAACAGATCAGCAGCACCGTGTTGGGCGCCTCGCGGTTCCCGATCCGGGCCAGCCGGATCGGGCGCCCCTGCTTCGAGGTGCCGATCCGGCCGACCCGGACACGGTCGCTGCCCCGGTCGACATCGGCGAGGAAGGCCCGCTCCTCGGTCTGGGTGGTCCAGCGCACGCCCTTGCTGAGCTCGAAACCGGTTCGCGGCGGCGGGCTGTGGTGTTCCGCCTCGGCGGTGACGGTCAGCAGCGGCACGGCGAGCGCCACCGCGGTGACGGTGATGAAGAGGGTGCGGACGCGGGGTGTCATCGGCTGTCGCCTCCCGGGAGGGGGTGGATGGGACGCGGTCCGGCGACTCCGCGGAGCGGGCCGGTGACCGGTGCGGGCGGGTTCGCCCGGCCGGCGGACGGGGCCGGGGGCGCGGTGGCGCGGACGAAGGCGGCGGTGCCGCCGACGATGGGGAGCCGCGCCGAGGTGCGTGCCAGGTCGACCGTCAGTTCCGGGGTGGCCGCCGGGGGCTCGATCAGATTCCGCTCGGTGCCGGCGACGATCAGCGCCAGCCGGTGCCCGGCCGGGACGACATGGTCGGTGGCGTGCAGATCGAGGGTGATGGTGTGCGGCCGGCCGGGGGTCAGCGGGCGGCCCCGCGCGTCGGACGCGTGATTGCCGAGATCGGCCCAGCCCCGGCTGAGGACGGTGTGGTCGACGGTGGCGGCGTCCGCCTCCGTCTCCCGGTAGCAGGCGCTGTCGCCCGGGGTGCTCGCACCCCAGCAGGTGCGCTCGGGGCGGGTGACGATGCCCTCGCCCGGCCCGGTGAAGTCGCGGATGACAGCGGGCCCGAGATCGACCAGCACGGCGGTCAGATGGGCCGCGGTGGTGTTCGGGGTGACGGTGAGCTTCACCTCGGACGATCCGGAGAGCCGCAGCTCGCGGCCGAGCGGACGGGTGATGAAGCCGGCCTTGGCCGGGGTGGACTGGTCGATCCGGGCGGCCCAGTCGGACTCGTCCAGCGCCGGATCGTCGGTGAAGGTCTCGGCCGCGCCCGGGCGGGCGGGTACGAGGGAGAGGGTGCCGACACCGGGTACGGCTCCCGGGCCGGGCCGTACGGTGGTGACGGCGGTGCCCCGCGGCGGCCAGGCCCGGTCCGTGGACCACTGGTCGGGGGCGCGCTCCACATCGGCCACCGGTTCGCGTTCGATGCCGTTCTCGTAACCCAGCAGATAGTGGTCGAACCAGCGGTGGAGGGTCTTCACCCACTCGGCGCGCCGGAAGTCGAAGGGGTCGACATGGCCGGCCCGGGTCAGCCAGACCTTGCGCTCCACGCCTTCCTCGGCGAGGGCGTCCCACCACTGCCCGAAGTGCTTGGCGCGGACATTGAGGTCCTGTATGCCGTGGACGGCGAAGACGCTGGCCTTCACGGAGCCGGCGTCGGGCAGATAGTCGCGCTCCGCCCACAGCCGGGTGAGATCCCCGGTGCGCGGGGCCCCGTCGATCAGCCGCTGTTTGACCGCGCCGCAGCGCGCGCGGGCCCCGGGGCTCTCGATGCGCTCGGCGAGCCAGTCGGGTCCGGAATCGAAGAGCGGGGCGCCCTTGGCGAAGTAGTAGTCGTACCAGGAGGAGATGGCGCCGATGGGGACGATGGTCCGCAGCCCCTCCACCCCGGTGGCGGCCACGCCGTTGGCGATGGTTCCGTCGTAGCTCTTGCCGATCATCGCGGTGTCGCCGGTGGACCATCCCGCGCGGGCGCGCTCGGTGCCGGTACGGGTGGTGTAGCCGCGGGCCCGGCCGTTCAGCCAGTCGACGACGGCCTTGGCGGAGTGGATGTCGGAGCGTCCGCCGACATCCACACAGCCATCGGAGCGGCTGGTTCCGGCGAGATCGACGGCGGCGAAGGCATAGCCGCGCGGGACGAAGTAATTGTCATAATAAAGGGGGAACTGTACGGGTTTCCCCTGGGCGTCATAGGTCTTGCGCTGGGCTTCGTTGCCGCGTCCGCAACAGGCGTAGTAAGGGCTGGCGTCCATGATGACCGGTATCTTCCGGCCCTGCCGGGCCGGCTCCCGGGGCCGCACGATGTCGACGGCGACCCGGTCGGACCGTCCGTCGCCGTCCCCGTCGACCCGGATGTCGACCCAGACGGATTCCCGGATGGCGTTCTCATAGGAGTGGACGGGCATGCTCTCCCGGGGCGCCGGGGCGCCCTGCGCGCCGGCCGGGGAGAGGACCGCGGCCATCAGGGCGGCCGAGGCCGCCACCACAAGCGATCTGTACCTCAAGCGGGGGCCCCGCGCACCTATCGGCATGGGAGCGGACGGTACTCCTGACAACTGCCCCGCGACAGAGGGCAATCAGCGTATTACCGGGTCGGGAGTGGCGCGAGCCGGAACCTCGCCGCGAGCGCTCCCCGCCCGCGAGGTCCGCCCGCCGCGCGGAATGCACTTCCCGGCGGCCCGGCGCCGGCCGGGAGTTCGGGCGATGGCCGCAGTATGGCAAGAAACCGGGCACCTGGCCATTACCTGCAAGTAACTCAGCCTGATGTGATGGGTGTTGCCGTACTCCGCCCTCACCCATCCGGGAGTTCCCGTGCCGCCCTCGACGTCCCGCCGCCGCCATGCGGCTGTCATGACCCTGTCCACCGCCCTGGTCGCGGCGGCGCTCGCCCAGACCGCCTCCCCCGCCGCGGCCGCCCCCGAACCGGCGGCCACACCCCCGCTGCGGGTGCTGTCGTACAACGCGTTTCTCTTTTCCACATCGCTTTATCCCAACTGGGGCCAGAATCACCGGGCCTCGGCGATACCCGAGGCCGCGTTCTTCCGGGGCCACGATGTGGTGGTGCTCCAGGAGGCGTTCGACAACGCCTCCTCGGACGCGCTGCTGCGCCGGGCCGCCGCGCGGTACCCCCACCAGACGCCGGTGGCCGGCCGGAGCCGGAGCGGCTGGGACGCGACCGGCGGCTCCTACTCGGCGGCGACACCCGAGGACGGCGGGGTCACCGTGCTCAGCAAGTGGCCGGTCGTCCGGAAGGAGCAGTATGTCCACAAGGACGCCTGTGGCGCGGACTGGTGGTCGAACAAGGGCTTCGCCTATGTCGTGCTGAATGTCGGCGGCGCCCGGGTACATGTCGTGGGCACCCACGCCCAGTCGACCGACCCCGGCTGTGCCGCGGGCGAGGCGGCCCGGGTGCGCAGCCGTCAGTTCAAGGCGATGGACGCCTTCCTCGACGCCAAGCGGATACCCGCCGCGGAACAGGTCGTGGTAGCGGGCGATCTCAATGTCGACCGCCATTCGGCGGAGTACGCCGCGATGCTCGGCGACGCGGGCCTCGCCGGGGCGGACGCGCACACCGGGCACCCGTACTCCTTCGACACCGCCGAGAACTCGATCGCGGCGGAGCGCTATCCGGCCGACCCGCGCGAGGATCTGGACCATGTCCTCCACCGGTCCGGACACGCCCGGCCGGCCGGCTGGACCAGTGAGACCGTCAAGGAGACCACCGCGCCGTGGACGGTCTCCAGCTGGGGGAAGACCCATACCTACACCAATCTCTCCGACCACTACCCGGTGATCGCCTCGGCGCGCCGGGCCGGGTCCGGCGGGTAGCGGCGTCCGGTGCCGGGGGCCTGCCGCGCCGGAGGCCGCCGGGGAGATCGTCCTCGTACGGGAGACACCCGGCCGACTCGGACGGCGCCGGGGTCCCTGCCGGGGCGGGGTCCCTCCCGGGCCGGGGCGGAGTCCCGCCCGGGCCGGGGCGGGGGAAGAGTGCGCCCCGCCGGGTGTCGCGCGCGGCCCGGCCGCCGGGTGTCACCTCTCCGGCCGTACCCGCGGGAGCGGTACCGGCGCACTCGGATGGCGGCGGCTGATCGGCCGATCGGTCCGCCCGCGCCCTCCGGCCGGGCCGCGGCGGGCGGCCGGCACGGGCGGGGCGCGGGAGCGGTGTGCGGGCGGTCCCCGGCCCGGTACGGCGCCCGGCGCGGGCGGCCGGGGCCCGCCGGACCGCCCGCGCGTCCGGCGGGATGTGAGCGGTGGTCACCCGCAGGGGTGACCACCGCCCGTCCGGGCGGCACGGGAGCCCGGGGGCGGGGCGGGTCCGCGCGCACAAGACTGCTGCTGACGCAGTCCCCCCACGGAACACCGGCAATGAGGAGTACCCCCATGAGACGCACGCTCCGCGCGCGCACCTGTCTTGCCGCCCTGCTGACGGTGCCCGCCGTCGCGTTCGGCGCCCCCGCCGCATCGGCCGAGCCGGAACCCACACCCACCGCCGGCCTCCAGGCCGCCCCCGGCCAGTACGCGCTCAGCGGCAGGCTGGAGCGCTCCCTCGGCGACGAGAGGTCGGCCGGCTCCTATCTCGACCCGGCGACCGGCGAACTGATCGTCACGGTCACCGACGAGTCGACCGCCGAGCAGGTCCGCCGGGAGGGCGCCCGCGCCGAGGTGGTCGAGCGCAGCGGGGCGGAACTCCGGGCGGTGATGGCCGCCCTGGACGAGGGCGCCCGGATCACCGGCACCTCGTGGGGCGTCGACCCCTCGGCGAACCGGATCGCCGTGGAGGCCGACTCCTCGGTCTCCGAGGCCGCGCTGCGGCAGCTCTCGGCGGTGGCCGCGCCCTTCGGCGACGCCGTGAGCATCGAGCGGGTGCCCGGTGTCTTCACCCAGGAGCTGGCGGGCGGTGACGCGATCTACGCGGCGGGCAGCCGCTGCTCGGCCGCGTTCAACGTGGTGCGGGACGACGGGGTCCGCTTCTTCCTCACCGCCGGGCACTGCACCAATATCGCGCCGAGCTGGTCCACCTCGCCCGGCGGTCCCGAAGTGGGTCTGCGCGAGGGCACCAGCTTCCCCGAGAACGACTACGGCATCCTGCGGTACATGGACGGCTCGCAGCCCGAGGGCTCGGTCAACCTCTACAACGGAGGCTTCCAGGACATCGAGTCCGCCGCGAACGCGATCGTCGGACAGGCGATCCAGAAGAGCGGTTCGACGACCAGGCTCACCAGCGGCAGGGTCACCGCGGTCAATGTGACGGTGAACTACGGCAGCGGCCCGGTACGCCAGCTGGTCCGCACCACCGCCTGTTCGGCCGGCGGCGACAGCGGCGGCGCGCACTTCTCCGGCACGACCGCGCTCGGCATCCACTCGGGCAGCTCCGGCTGCAACGGCACCGCCGGCTCGGCACTGCACCAGCCGGTGACCGAGGCGCTCGATGTGTACGAGGTGGCCGTCTACTGACCTGCGGCCCGGGGGTGCCCGGGCGGACCGGGCACCCCGTCCCGCCGGGTGCGATGAACGCCTTTCACAGCGGCGGTGCGACAGCAATACTGTTGTACCGCGCGGCGACCGGCCGACGGGCGGAGAGGGCGGGGATGGCGGCGGAGACCGAAGGGGCGGCTCTCACCGTCGACGAACTGGCCGCGCGCGCCGGGGTGACGGTGCGCACCATCCGCTTCTACGCCACCCGGGGGCTGCTGCCGCCGCCGGAGATCGGCCCCCGCCGGGTCGGGCGGTACGGCCCCGGCCATCTCTCCCGGCTCGCGCTGATCGAGGAGCTCCAGCACCAGGGCATGACGCTCTCCGCCATCGAGCGCTATCTGGAACGGCTGCCGGCCGATCTCACCGCACAGGAACTCGCCATCCACCGGGCGCTCGTCGCCTCCTGGGCGCCGGACTCCGCCGAGGAGACGACCCGGGCCGAACTGGAGCGCCGGGCGGGCCGGGAGCTGGAGGAGGAGGACATCGACCGGCTGGCGGCGATGGGCGCGCTGCGGCGCGCGGGGGAGCCGGGGACGTACCGGATCGATCCGGGGCTGCTGCCCCTCGGGATACAGCTGCTGGACGTCCCCGTCAGCTGCGAGACGATCCTCGCCGCCCGCACCGTACTGGTGGAGCACACCCGCTCGGCGGCGTACGAGCTCACCCGGCTCTTCCGGGACGAGGTGTGGAATCCCTACCGGGAGCGGGAGCCGGACCCGGCGCGGGTGGCGGCGATGCGGGACCGGTCGGCGCCCATCCGGCCGATGGTGGTGCAGGCGCTGGTCACGGCCTTTCAGCGCTCGCTCAAGGAGGAGCTGCGGGCGGCGTTCGGCGAGCGGCGGGCGGAGGAGCCCGGCGGCACGGGGACCGGCTGACCCTTCCCCCGGAACCGGGGAGCCGGAACCCCGGAGCCGGGCTCCGGGAAGCCGGGGTCCGGGGCTCCGGGAAGCCGGGCCCGGCCCGCCGCCGTGCGGAGAGCCGGGCGGGCCCGGCCCGCCGCCGTGCGGAGAGCCGGGCGGGCCCGGATCGCCGCCGTGTGCCGCGCCGTCAGCCGTCGTCTCCGAACCGCTCCCCCCGCTCCGCCTTCTCCACCAGCAGGGCCGACGGCTCGAACCGCTCCCCGTAGGCGGCGGCCAGCTCCCGGGCGCGCGCGGTGAAGCCGGGCAGACCGCCCTCGTATCCATTGATGTACTGGAGCGCGCCGCCGGTCCAGGCCGGGAAGCCGATGCCGAGGATGGAGCCGACATTGGCGTCGGCGACCGAGGTGAGGACGCCCTCCTCCAGACAGCGCACGGTGTCCAGCGCCTCCGAGAAGAGCATCCGCTCCTTCAGGTCGGCGAAGGGGACATCGGCGTCCGCGCGGGTGAAGTGCTCCCGCAGCCCCGGCCAGAGCAGGCCCCGGGAGCCGTCGGCGTCATAGTCGTAGAAGCCCGCGCCGCCGCTGCGGCCGGTGCGGCCGAAGTCGTCCACCATCCGGTCGATGACCTCCTCGGCGGGGTGTCCCGTCCAGGTCCCGCCCGCGCTCTCGACCGCGCGCCGGGCCTCGTCGCGGATCCTGCGCGGCAGGGTGAGGGTGAGCTCGTCCATCAGCGCCAGCACCTTGGCGGGGTATCCGGCCTGGGCGGCGGCCTGTTCGACCGAGGCCGGCTCCACTCCCTCGCCGACCATCGCCACCCCCTCGTTGATGAACTGGCCGATGACCCGGGAGGTGAAGAAGCCGCGCGAGTCATTGACCACGATCGGCGTCTTGCCGATCTGCCGGACCAGGTCGAAGGCGCGCGCCAGCGCCTCCTCCCCGGTGGCCACCCCCTTGACGATCTCCACCAGGGGCATCTTGTCGACCGGCGAGAAGAAGTGGAGTCCGATGAAGTCGGCCGGGCGGTCCACTCCCTCGGCGAGCTGGGTGATGGGGAGGGTGGAGGTGTTGGAGCAGAGCAGGGCGTCCGGGTCCACGATGTCCCCGATCTCCCGGAACACCCGGTGCTTGAGGCCGGCGTCCTCGAAGACGGCCTCGATCACGGCGTCGCACCCGGCCAGCTCGGCCGGGTCCGCGGTCGGGGTGATCCGGGCGAGGAGGGCGTCCCGCTCCGCCCCGGTCGTGCGCCCCCGGGCCACCGCCTTGTCGAGCAGCAGCCGCGAGTACTCCTTGCCGCGCAGCGCCGCCTCGGCCGAGACGTCCTTGAGGACGACCTCGATTCCGGCGCGGGCACAGGAGTGGGCGATCCCGGCGCCCATCATCCCGGCGCCCAGCACGGCGACCCGGCGCACCGTGCGCGGTTCGAAGCCGCGGGGCCGGCCGGCGCCGGAGTTGACCGCCTGGAGGTCGAAGAAGAACGCCTGTGTCATGTTCTTGGAGATCCGGCCGGTCACCAGCTCGGTGAAGTACCGGGCCTCGATGATCTGCGCGGTCTCGAAGTCGACCTGGGAGCCCTCGACGGCGGCGGCCAGGATGTTGCGCGGGGCCGGATGGGGCGCGCCGGCCGTCTGCTTCTTCAGATTGGCCGGGAAGGCGGGCAGATCGGCGGCGAACCTCCGGTCCGCCGGGGTCCCGCCGGGGATCCGGTACCCCTTGACGTCCCAGGGCTGCCGGGATTCGGGGTGGGCGTCGATGAAGGCCCGGGCCCTGGCCGTCATCTCCTCGGCGGTCTCGGCCACCTCGTGGACCAGGCCGTTCTCCAGGGCCCGGCGCGGGGTGTGGCGGGTGCCCCGGAGCAGCACGTTGAGGAGCGCGTCCGTGATGCCGAGCAGCCGTACGGTGCGGGTGATCCCGCCGCCGCCGGGCAGCAGTCCGAGGGTGACCTCCGGGAGTCCGATACGGGAGCCGGGGGTGTCGAGGGCGATCCGGTGATGGCAGGCGAGGGCGATCTCGTAGCCGCCGCCGAGTGCCGTGCCGTTGATGGCGGCGACCACGGGTTTGCCGAGGGTCTCGATGCGGCGCAGGGCGTGTTTGACGGCCATTCCCGCGTCGAAGGCCCGCTGGGCGTCCCCGGGGCCGAGCCGGATCATGTCCTTGAGGTCGCCGCCGGCGAAGAAGGTCTTCTTGGCGGAGGTGACGACGATGCCGCGGATGGAATCCCGCTCGGCCTCGGCGCGGTCGGCGACGGCGGCGAGGGAGTCGCGGAACGCCTGGTTCATGGTGTTGGCGGACTGTGCGGGATCGTCGAGTACGAGGGTGACGACTCCGGTGTCGTCCTGTACCCAGCGGATGGCGCCGGCCAACTCGCCGGGGCTGTGGGTGTGCTCGGTCATCGTGTGCTCTCCAGGCAGTCGTGGGCGGCGGCGGGGTGTTCGGCGGGGCGGCGGATCACACCCGCTCGATCACGGTCGCGATCCCCATCCCGCCCCCGACGCAGAGGGTGACGAGCCCGTACCGCCGCTGCCGCCGCTCCAGTTCGTCGATGAGCGTGCCGAGGATCATCGCACCGGTCGCGCCGAGCGGATGTCCCATCGCGATGGCGCCGCCGTTCACATTGATCCGGTCCAGGGGGACGTCCAGATCGCGGGCGAACCGGAGCACCACCCCCGCGAACGCCTCGTTGATCTCGATCAGATCGATGTCGCCGATGGTCAGTCCCGCCCGGGCGAGCGCCTTGCGGGTGGCGGGCGCGGGGCCGGTGAGCATGATGGTGGGCTCGGAGCCGGAGACCGCGGCGGAGACGATCCGGGCGCGCGGGGTGAGCCCGTACCGCTCTCCGACGGCCCGCGATCCGACGGCGACCAGGGCCGCGCCGTCCACGATGCCGGAGGAGTTGCCCGCGTGGTGGACATGGTCGATCCGCTCGACCCAGTGGTACTTCTGGAGCGCCACGGCGTCGAAGCCGCCGAGGTCGCCGATGGCCGCGAAGGCGGGCGGGAGGGCGGCCAGGCTGTCGGCGGTGGTGCCGGGGCGCATGTGTTCGTCGTGGTCGAGGACGACCAGGCCGTTGCGGTCGCGGACGGGGACGACGGAGCGGTCGAACCGGCCGTCCTTCCAGGCCGCCGCCGCGCGTTCCTGGGAGAGGGCGGCGTAGGTGTCGACCTCGCGGCGGCCGAAGCCCTCGATGGTGGCGATGAGGTCGGCGCCGATGCCCTGGGGGACGAAGCCGACGGTGTGGTTGGTCATCGGGTCGGCGAACCAGGCGCCGCCGTCGGAGGCCATCGGCACCCGGGACATCGACTCCACTCCCCCGGCCAGCACCAGATCCTCCCAGCCGGACCGGATCTTCATCGCGGCCATGTTGACGGCTTCCAGGCCGGAGGCGCAGAAGCGGTTCTCCTGTACTCCGGCGACCGTGTCGGGAAGTCCGGCCGCGATGGCGGCGATCCGGGCGATGTCGGAGCCCTGGTCACCCACCGGGCCCACCACACCGAGGACGATGTCGTCGACGGCCGCGGGGTCGAGCCCGGGGAAGCGGGCCCGCAGTTCCCGGATGAGGCCGACGACGAGATCGATCGGCTTGGTGCCGTGCAGGGCGCCGTTCGCCTTGCCGCGCCCGCGCGGGGTGCGGATGGCGTCGTACACATACGCTTCGGTGCTCAAGACAACAGCCCTTCGGGGTGGGAGAGGCGGGAGCGGGGGTGCCGTGCGGGTGCCGCGGGACGGTGGGGTCCGGCGGGGATCGCGCGGGGCGGTGCCCGGGAGCCCGTACCGCCGTCATCGCGGTCATCCCTCTCCGGTGGTGCCCTCCGCGGGCAGGCCCCAGTCCCGCGCCACCGCCGCCGTGTCGGCCCCCGGCAGCGCGGGGCCGGTGCGCACCGAGGCGGGTGTGGCCGAGAAGCGCGGTGCGGGGGCGGGTTGGACGACTCCGGCGTGTTCGGTGAAGGTGCCGCGCGCGGCGAGATGCGGATGCCCGGGGGCCTCGCGCAGCGAGAGCACCGGTGCCACACAGGCGTCCGATCCCTCGAAGGCGGCGGTCCACTCGGCGCGCGTACGGGTCAGGAACCGCTCGGCGACCAGGGTGCGCAGCTCGCCCCAGCGGTCGAAGTCCCGGCGGGCCGGGGCCCGGTCGCCGATGCCCAGCACCCGGATGAACTCGTCGTAGAACCGCTTCTCCAGCGCGCCGACGGCCATGTACTCGCCGTCCGCGGTCTCGTAGCAGCCGTAGAAGGGGCAGCCGCCGTCGAGCAGATTCGATCCGCGCCGGTCCTGCCACCCCCCGGCCGCCGTCATGCCGTGGATCATCGTGGCGAGATGGGCCGCGCCGTCGACGACGGCCGCGTCCACGACCTGGCCGGTGCCGCCCTCGGTACGGGCGTGCCGGAGCGCCGCGAGCACGCCGATGACGAGATAGAGGGAGCCGCCGGCGTAGTCGCCGACGAGGTTGGCGGGGACGGCGGGCGGCTCGTCCGGCTTCCCGATCATGCCGAGGGTGCCGGTCACGGCGATGTACGCGATGTCGTGCCCGGCCCGGTCGGCGAGCGGGCCCCGCTGTCCCCAGCCGGTCATCCGTCCGTACACCAGCCGCGGGTTGCGGGCGAGGCACTCGTCGGGTCCGACGCCGAGGCGTTCGGCGACACCGGGCCGGTACCCCTCGATCAGGATGTCCGCGCGCTCGGCCAGTTCGAGGACCCGGGCGGATCCGCCGGGGGCCTTGAGGTCGATCAGTACGGAGCGCTTGTTCCGGTTGGTGAGGTCATGGGCCGGGTCGATGGCGAGCCCGGGGCCGCCGGGCCGGTCGACGCGGACGACATCGGCGCCGAGGTCGGCCAGGAGCATGGCGGCGAACGGTCCGGGGCCGATTCCGGCGAGCTCCACCACCCGTACGCCGGCGAGAGGTCCGGCGCCGGCCGGTGCCGCCGGTCCCGGATCCGCCGCCGCGGTCGTGGTCGGGTCCGGTGTGGAGGTCGCTGTCATGGGTCCCCAGCCTTGATGTGACACAAGTGATGTAACACCGGTGATGGTATGAACGCCCTTCGGCGCAGACAAGGCCCTCGCCCGAGCAAGCGCTTGGAATCACCCGGGCGATTCGGCGCGGCAACGGCGGGCCGGGATACGGCCACCGGTGTTACCGGCGGGAAACGCGTCTTTTCCCGGGTGCGCCGGCACGCTAGCCTCAGCCACCTGCCGGGCCCGCCGGAGCGGCACGGGCCGGGGGCGTTCCCCGGCTCTGTTCGTCGGCCGGCCGGGGGCTTCCCCGGCGGGTGGCTTGCCCCGGCGGGTGACATGTCCGGCGGGAGCACTCCCGGCCGGAGCACTCCCCGGCAGGGGGCTTTCCCCGGCAGGGGGCTTTCCCCGGCAGGGGGCTTTCCCCGGCAGGGGGCTTTCCCCGGCCGGCGGCAGACGGCGGACGCGGCACGAGCGGCGGAGGATCAGTGGACAGGCAGGACGGGACCGGTCGCGCTGAGCGCCCGTACGACATCGTGCTCTTCGGGGCCACCGGGTTCGTCGGCGAACTGACGGCCGCGTATCTGGCCGCGCACGCGCCGGACGGCTGCCGCTGGGCCCTCGCGGGCCGGAGCGGGCCGAGGCTGGAGCTGCTGCGGGAACGTCTCGCCGCCGCGCATCCGGCCTGTGCGGACCTCCCGCTGATCGAGGCGGCGGCGGACGACCCGGCCGCGATGCGCGAACTCGCCCGCTCCGCAGGGGTCGTGGCGACGACCGTCGGCCCCTATCTCTGGTACGGCGAACCACTGGTGGCCGCCTGCGCGGACGCCGGGACCGACTACATCGATCTGACCGGTGAGGCGGAGTTCGTCGATCTGGCGTACGTCCGCCATGAGGCCCGCGCCCGGGAGACCGGGGCCCGGCTGATCCACGCCTGCGGCTTCGACTCCGTACCGACCGATCTGGGCGTGTACTTCACCGTCCGCCGGCTGCCGCCGGACGTGCCGCTGCGGGTGGACGGGTTCGTCGGGTCCAACGGGACCTTCTCCGGCGGCACCTTCGCCTCGGCGCTGAACGCGATGGGCAGGGGACGGCACCTGCTCCGCGCCGGACGGCAACGGCGGCTGCACGAGCCCCGGCTGGTCGGCAGGCGGGCGCGGGCGCCGCTCGGCGGACCCCGGTTCAGCGCCGAGACCGATGCCTGGGCGCTGCCGCTGCCGACGATCGACAACCAGATCGTGACCCGTTCGGCGCGGGCGCTGCCGGAGTACGGCCCCGACTTCCGCTACCGGCACTACGCGTCGGTGAAGTCGCTGCCGATGGCGGTCGGCGGGATGGCGGCGGTGGGGGCGATGATCGGCCTCGCGCAGCTGCCGCCCGTCCGGCAGTGGTTCTCGGACCGCCGGAAGCCGGGGGACGGCCCCGACGCGGAGCGCAGGGCGAAGAGCTGGTTCTCGGTCCGCTTCGTGGGCGAGGGCGGCGGCCGGACCGTCTTCACGGAGGTGTCGGGCGGTGATCCGGGCTATGACGAGACGGCGAAGATCTTCGCGGAGTCGGCGCTCTGTCTGGCCTTCGACGAACTGCCCCGCACCGGCGGGCAGCTGACCCCCGCGGTGGCGATGGGGGACGCGCTGCTGGACCGGCTCCAAGAGGCGGGAATCCGCTTCCGGGTCGCGGCCCGGCGGTAGGCCGCGTCCGTACCGTCCGCCGGTGGGGTTCCCCGGGCGGCGGGCGGGTCAGGCCGGATCCGGAGCGTGCGCGGCGGCGGCCGTGAGGGCCTGCCGGCAGAGCCGGTCGGCGTGGCGGGTGGTCTCGGGGAGACGGTAGTCGGGGGCGAGGCTCAGCGTCTGCGCGACGGCGTTGTCGAGGGTGACCCGGTGACCGGCCGAGACATAGACCGGTTTCACCCCGTCCCGGGTGCGCAGGGCCCGCCCGACCACCTCGGCGGGGCCGGTCCGGTCGCCGCCGGCGAGCAGATCGGCCGTGTCGCCGCGGCGCGGGCCCAGTTCACCGTGGTGGAAGACGAAGGGATTCTTGGCGACCCCGATGGACGGCAGCCCGGTGAGCACCCCCAGATGGCTGGCCAGTCCGAAGCGCCGGGGGTGCGCGCGGCCGTATCCGTCGCAGACGACCAGACCGGGGTCCGATGCGAGGGATTCCAGTACCGCCAGCACGGCCGGGAGCTCGCGGAAGGCCAGCAGCCCGGGAATGTAGGGGAAGGCGATACGGCCGATCGCGGTGGCCTCCTCCACGACGGCGAGCGTGGCGGCGTCGAGCACCACGGCCGCCGCGGCGACGAGATCGCGGTCGTCGTCGTACGCCACGTCCACCCCGGTCACCAGCCCGGTGCCGGGCAGCGGGCCCGGCTCGTCCAGGTCCACCCGGGCGCGGAGTTCGTCCTGGACGGCGCGGGCGGCCTCTTCGCCGGCGGGCCAGCCGGCGGGCACTTCGATGATCGTCATGGTGGGCCCAGCGTAGGAGAGGTGTCCCCGCGGTGACACTCCGGCCCGGAAAACCGGGTGGAGGCGCGCGGTGCCGGCGGCCCATGATGACGGCATGATCGATTCCGTGATTCCCGTGACCGCCCTGATCGTTGTGGATGTGCAGTCCGCCTCCGTCTCCGGCGGGCGGGCGGTGCCCGAGGCGGCCCGGCTGCTGGACCGCACGGCCGCGCTGATCGACCGGGCCCGCGGGAGCGGGTCGCTGGTGGTGCATGTGCAGAACGACGGCCGCCCCGGAGCGGGCGACGAGCCCCACACCCCCGGCTGGGCGCTCCACCACCGCGTCGAGCCGGGCCCCGCGGAGACCGTGATCCGCAAGACCGAGGCCGACAGCTTCGCCGGGACACCGCTCGGGGGCCTGCTGACCGCCGCACGGGTGGAGTCGCTCGCCGTCTGCGGTGTGATGTCCGAGATCTGCGTCCAGGCGACGGCGCGCACCGCACTGGCGCTGGGCTACCGGGTCGTTCTGCCGTACGACGCCCACGCCACCCATGACATACCGGCGGCGCCCGGGGTCAGCGCGGTGGTCCCGGCGGCGGTGGCCTCCCGGGTCGCCGCGTGGGCCCTCGGCGGCGGGGCCGAGATCACCACCCGGGCCGGGGATGTCGTCTTCGCGGCCGTGCCCGCCCCGGGTCGCTGAGGCTCCCGGACGGGTCGGTTCACGGCACCGGGGGGACGCACCGCGCGGGCCTCCCCCTTGCCGTAGCCTGGCGATCATGTTCGTACTGGAGCTGACCTACACCGCCCCCGTGGAGCGCGCGGACGCGCTGATGGAGGCGCATCTGGAGTGGCTGAACGCGCATTACGAGTCGGGCGTGTTCATCGCCTCGGGCCGGAAGAACCCCCGGGACGGCGGGGTGATCCTCGCCGCCGGCCCCGACCGCGCGCGCATCGAGGAGATCGCGGCGTCCGACCCCTTCACGGTCAACGCCGTCTGCGCGTACCGGATCACCGAATTCCACGCGACGAGAACAGCCCCCGGCCTGGCCGAGTACCGCGAACAGCCCCCGCGCCCGTAACGCGCGGGCGACATCAGCCCCGCCGGCGGATGAGGCGCGGGGCCGGGACCTGCCCCGCAGAACCCCACACCTCACACACGCGGACGGGCACGAGCCAAATCCAGCCCCGCCGGCGATTGAGGCGCGGGGCCCGGGGCGGAGCCCCGCAAGCACCCGCGCCCCGCAAGCACCCGCGCCCCGCAAGCACCCGCGCCCCTCACGCCCGCCCCCCGCCAAAGGCCCCCGCTCAGCCGCGCCGCCACTCCAGCCTCGCCACGCCCCCCTTCTCACCCGACGCCCAGCACCCGCCATCCGCCGCGCAGTCCACCGTGTCGTACGACCCGGTGCCCACCGTCCGCCACGTACGCCCCGCGTCCAGCGTGAGATCCGTACCCGTCGGCCCGACCGCGAGCGCCGCGCGCGAGCTGTGCGGCAGCCAGGCGACCCCGGAGCGGTACGCGGGCGGCGGAGTCGCCGACGGACGCCAGCCGCGCCCCCCGTCCCGGCTGACGGCGGCCGCCCGCTCGGAGGGCTGCCCGGTCCGGTAGTCACCGCCGACGGCGATCCCGTGCAGCCGGTCGCGGAAGGCGAGGGCGAAGACACCGCGTGCCGGATCCCCGGCCGGGATCGGCGATTCGGCGACCGTCCAGTTCCGGCCGCGGTCGGCGGAGTGCAGCACCCGGGCCGTGGCCGCGCCCCCGGTCGCCAGCCAGACGTCCCTGCTGCCGGCGCTCACCAGGCACTGCCCGCTCGCGGCGAAGCCCGCCTCACCGGTCTGCGCCGCGGGCATCCCGGCGTCCGGCAGCACCCGCCAGGAGTGCCCGCCGTCCCGGGTGGAGAGGATGCGGAACTTCCCGTCCACCGGATCGCTCAGCGCCAGCCCGTTCCGGTTGTCGAAGAAGGTGAGGCAGTCGTAGAAGGCCCGGGGGTCGGGGTTGCGGAAGGACTCCGTCCAGGTGGCCCCGCCGTCACCGGTGCGGAAGATCCGGGACGCCTCGCCCTCGCCGATGGCGAGCACGACCGCACGTCTGCCGTCGAACGCCTCGATGTCGCGGAACTCCAGGCCGCTCGCGCCGGGCGGGGAGACGTCGTGCCAGGTGCGGCCGGAGTCCGCGGTGCGCAGTACCGTCCCCCGGGAGCCCGCCACCCAGGCGGTCGCGCGGCTGACGGCGGCCAGTCCCCGCAGCCGGACATCCGTGCCGGCCGGTTTCACACTCCACTCCGGTCCCCCGCCCCCGGCCTGGCCCGGGACGGCTGCTCGGGCCGGCGCCGCCAGCACGGCGCCCACCGCCAGCACGGAAAGGCACAGTGACACCACTCGTCTCGTCTTCCCCATGGAGGTCATGGCGGTGGAAGCTAGTCCAAGCGCCGGACCCCGTCCAGGGTGCGGTTCGCGCCGGCCCTTCCGGGCCACCGGGGGTACCGGAAGCCGTCCGCGCCCCGCCCCGGTGGTCGCTCTCCGCTGTCGGCCGGGTGCGCGGAGACCGCCGCTCCCCCGGTCGCCGGAGCCCGGCGCCGGGCGGGCCCGTCGGCTCGCACACACCCCCCGCCGGCGCCGGTGACACAACTCACGCCCGTTCCGGATGCACTCAACGACCGGTTTTGCCGTCTTTACCGGAGTCAGGGAGGCGCCAGCCGCCGCGCACGAAGGAGCAGGGTTTGTCCACCGTCATCGAGCAGCCCGTGCAGGCCAGACTGGTCGCTTCGGCACCCCGGATGGAGACCGTGCCGGCCACGCTCCGTTACGACTGTGCCGATCCCTTCGCCGTGCGGATGGAATTCCCCGGCCAGGCCACGCTGGAGGGCAGCGATGTGTCGTGGGCCTTCGGCCGGGAGCTGCTGGCCGCGGGCATCGACAAGCCCGCCGGTGCGGGCGATGTCCGCGTACGGCCGTACGGATATGGCCACACCGTGATGGAGTTCCATGCGATCGAAGGTGTGGCGGTCGTCCATGTCCCCACCCATGACCTGCGGTTGTTCCTTCAGCGGGCGCACAGCGCGGTGCCGTCGGGCCGGGAGCATCTGCACCTCGATCTCGACCGCGACCTGACCGAGCTGCTGCGCGACGCCCGCTGAGAGCGGCCCGCACCCGGGCCGGATCCGCACCGGCCCGAGCCGATCCGCGCCGGATTTAATGCGTTGACACCACCCGACGGGTGTTTCTACGGTGGTGCCCGTCCTGTTGTCGCCGATTGGAGAAGGACGTTGCTCGTCTGAGGTCTTGAGACACCATGCGTCACCGCCGTGTCAGGCGTGTGCGCAGAGCGTGCGACCTCGGCATTCGAGCCGTCCGTCCCGGCCGGGACCGATTCCCTCGGCATTCCTCCGCCACCGGCGGCCGTCGTCCGCATCCCGGTGTCTCCCGCTGTTGCCCTCCCTCCTCATCACGCAACCGGAGACCCTTTTGTCCACTCCCTCATCTCATGTTGTCTGCACCTCTCTGACCTTCACCTGGCCCGACGGCACCACGCCGTTCAAGGACTTCCGGATCGCGGTCGGCCCCGGCCGGACCGGGCTCATCGGCCTCAACGGCTCCGGGAAATCAACCCTGATGAAGCTGATCGCGGGAGAGCTGACCCCCGCCGAGGGCACCATCCGCACCACCGGCGGCATCGGCTACCTGCCGCAGAATCTGGTCCTCGACACCGCGCTGCGGGTGGACCAGGTCCTGGGCATCGCCGAGACCCGCGCCGCGCTCCACGCGATCGAGGGCGGTGATCCGAGCGAGAAGCACTTCACCGCCGTCGGCGACGACTGGGACGTGGAGGAGCGGGCGCGGGCCGCGCTCGATCAGCTCGGCCTCGGTCACATCGGGCTCGACCGCACCATCGGCGAGGTCTCCGGCGGCGAGGGCGTCCTGCTGCGGCTGGCCGCCCTGCTGCTCGAACGGCCGGAGATCCTGCTGCTCGACGAACCCACCAACAATCTCGACCTCTTCGCCCGCCGCCGGCTGTACGCCGCGGTGGCCTCCTGGCCAGGGGTGATGATCATCGTCAGCCACGATCGCAAGCTGCTGGACCTGGTCGACCAGATCGCCGATCTGCGGTCCGGCGAGGTCACCTGGTACGGCGGGAACTTCCACGCCTACGAGAAGGCGCTCGCCGTCGAACAGGAGGCCGCCGAGCGCATGGTGCGGGTGGCGGAGGCCGACGTACAGCGGCAGCGGCGCGAGCTGGCCGACACCCACGTCAAGCTGGCCCGCCGCAAGCGGTACGGCAAGAAGATGGAGGAGAACAAGCGGGTGCCGAAGGTCACCGCGAACGCTCTGAAACGCAGTGCCCAGGAGTCCGCCGGACGGCTCCGGATCCAGCACTCCGAGAAGCTCACCGAGGCCAGGGAACGCCTGACCGAGGCGGAGGACGCCGTCCGGGACGACGACGAGATCCGGATCGAGCTGCCGTTCACCCGGGTCCATCCCGGGCGCGGGGTGCTGCGGCTCACCGATCTGACCGTGCGGTACGGGGCCGAGCCGGTCGGCAGCCTCGAAGTGCGCGGCCCGGAGCGGATCGCCCTGGTGGGGCGGAACGGCGCGGGGAAGACCTCGCTGCTGAGGACGGTCACCGGTGAACTGCCACCGGTCTCGGGCGAAGCGGTGGCCGAGGTTCCGCTGCGCTTTCTGCCGCAGCGGCTCGATGTGCTGGACGACGGGCTGACCGTGGCGGAGAACGTCGCGCGGTTCGCGCCCGGCGCGACCGACAACCGGATCCGGGCACAGCTCGCGCGTCTGCTCTTCCGGGGTGCCCGGGCCGACCAGCCGGCCGGAACGCTCTCGGGCGGGGAGCGCTTCCGGGCGGCCCTCGCCGCCCAGCTGCTGTCCGAACCGGCTCCGCAGCTCGTGCTGCTCGACGAGCCGACCAACAATCTGGACATGGCGAGCGTGCGCGGACTGACCGCGGCGCTCGACGCCTACGAGGGCGCGCTCATCGTGGCCGGCCACGATGTGCCCTTCCTGGAGTCGATCGGCGTCACCCGCTGGCTGCTGCTGGACGGCGGGCTGCACGACATCACCGCCGAGGACGTACGGGAGGGGAGGCTGCGGCGCCCGGAGCCGCCGCGGGGGTAGCGACGGCGGCGCGGCGGACGCGGCGGGGCACAGACCCCGCCGCGTCCGCCGGGCCGTGAATCCCGACAGAAGGTGTCCGGATTCACGGTTAGCGTCGCCGGCATGGATCAGCACATCGTCGTGACAGGTGCCCGCGAGAACAACCTCCGGAATGTCTCCCTCACCATCCCCGGGAACCGGATCACGGTCTTCACCGGGGTCTCCGGCTCCGGGAAGTCCTCACTGGTCTTCGACACCATCGCCGTCGAGTCACAGCGCCAGCTGAACGAGACCTTCAGCTCGTTCGTCAGAAACCGGCTGCCCAAGTACGAGCGCCCGCTCGCCGACGAGATCGACCGGCTCTCGGTGGCGATCGTGGTCGACCAGAAGCCCATCGGCGGCAATGTCCGGTCGACGGTCGGCACGATGACCGACATCCACTCGGTGCTCCGGGTGCTCTTCTCCCGCCACGGCACACCGAGCGCGGGCACGGCGACGGCGTACTCCTTCAACGACCCGTCCGGCATGTGCCCGGCCTGCGACGGGGTGGGCAGGACGGTCCATCTGGACATCGACCGGGCGGTGGACTGGTCGAAGTCGCTCAACGAGGGGGCGCTGCTGCTGCCCGGCCTCTCGGTGGGCAGCTGGGAGTGGAAGCTCTGCGCCGAGTCCGGCCGGTTCGACCCCGATCAGCCGCTCGGTTCCCTCACCCCCGCCGAGCGGGAGCTGCTGCTGCACGGTTCGGACGAGACGGTCCGGGTGGAGGTCGCCTCGGGCTCGTTCGACATGCGGTTCGAGGGGATCGTCGGCAGGTTCACCCGGCTCTTCCTCAAGCGGGACACGGGTCAGCTGTCGGAGCGGCGCAGGGAGGCGTCGAACCGCTTTGTGACACAGCGCCCGTGCGAGGCGTGCGGCGGCGCCCGGCTGAACGAGGCCGCGCTGGCGACCCGGGTGGAGGGGATGAGCATCGCCGATTTCAGCCGGATGGAGGTCGGCGACCTGGTGGAGGTGCTCCGCCGGATCGACGATCCGGTGGCCGGCCCGATCGCCGCGGCGGCGCGGGAACGGCTGGAGCGGCTGGCGGGCATCGGGCTCGGCTATCTCTCCCTCGACCGGGAGACGACCACTCTCTCCGGCGGCGAGGGACAGCGGCTGAAGATGGTGCGCCATCTGGGCAGTTCGCTGACCGGGCTGACCTTTGTCCTCGACGAGCCGAGCGTGGGGCTGCATCCGCGCGATGTGAGCAGGCTCAATGATCTGCTGATCCGGCTCCGGGACCGGGGGAACACCGTCCTGGTGGTGGAGCACGACCCCGATGTGATCGCGATAGCGGACCATGTCGTGGACATGGGCCCGGGGGCGGGCGGCCACGGCGGCCGGATCGTCTACGAGGGCCCGGCGCGGCTGCTGCGGGACGCCGACACCGTCACCGGCCGCTGTCTGCGCCGGCGCACCGCCGTGAAGGAGTCCTTCCGCTCGCCGGCCGGCTGGCTTCCGGTGACCGGGGCCGCGCTGCACAACCTCAAGGGAATCGATGTGCGGTTCCCCACCGGTGTGCTGACGGTGGTCACCGGAGTGGCGGGTTCCGGCAAATCCACCCTGGTCTCGAAGGTGTTCACCGCCGCCCATCCGGAGGCGATCGTGATCGACCAGGGCGCCATCACCGCCTCCGGACGGTCCACCCCGGCCTCCTTCCTCGGGGTGATGGACACCATTCGCACGGTCTTCGCCCGGGAGAACGGGGTCTCCCCCTCGCTCTTCAGCTTCAACTCCGCCGGCGCCTGCGCCGCCTGCGGCGGCCGGGGGGTGATCCACACCGATCTCGCCTTCATGGATCCGGTGACGACCGTCTGCCGGGTGTGCGAGGGGCGGCGCTTCGACGACGGCGTACTGCGGCACCGGGTCCGGGGCAGGTCGATCGCGGACGTACTGGAGATGACGGCGACCCGGGCACTGGACTTCCTCGACACACCCGGCACGGCGCGGAAACTGCGCACGCTCCAGGAGGTCGGGCTCTCCTATCTGACCCTGGGGCAGCCGCTGACCACGCTGTCGGGCGGGGAGCGGCAGCGGCTGAAGCTGGCGACCCAGCTGCACCGGACGGGGAGTGTGTACGTACTCGACGAGCCGACCACCGGGCTGCACATGGCCGATGTGGAGACCCTGACCGGGCTGCTGGACCGGCTGGTGGACGCGGGCAATTCGGTGATCTGCGTCGAGCACAACATGGATGTCGTGAAGCGGGCGGACTGGATCATCGATCTCGGCCCGGACGGCGGCAAGCACGGTGGCGAGCTGGTCTTCGAGGGCACTCCGGCTCAGCTGGCGGCCGACCCGGTGTCGATCACGGCGGAGTATCTGCGGCGCGGGTGACACTCGCGAGTTCTCCGCCCGGCAGACCGGCTGTGTGACCTGTCTCTCCGCACCATCGGGCAAAAGCATAGATATCACCTCTGACCTCCCCATACACCCCCTCAATCCGCTCGATGATCTCCCCGCACAACTCAACGTAACGGGACATCTCACATGGGGGGCTTGGCCCGGTGCTTACGGCGCCCTTAACCTACGGTCTCGTAACCTACGAGTCCGTAGGTATGCAGCCTCTCCGTCCCCAGGAGCACCAGTGACGATCACCTCTCCCCACCTCGGCACGTCGGACGCGTGGACCGACGCCCGGCTGCTGTTCGCGCTGGAGGAGGTCGTGGAGAAGGAACTGAACCGGCACTTCAAGGTCGCCAAGGACTGGATGCCGCACGAGTACGTGCCCTTCGGCGACGGACGGAACTTCCCCGGTTTCTTCGAGGACGGCGAGGCGTGGGACCCGCAGCAGTCCAAGGTCACCGACATAGGGCGGATCGCGCTCGTGGTGAATCTGCTGACCGAGGACAATCTCCCCAGCTACCACCACGAGATCGCCAGCCTCTTCGGCCGTGACGGCGCCTGGGGCACCTGGGTGCACCGCTGGACCGCCGAGGAGGGCAGGCACGGCATCGTGATGCGCGATTACCTGCTCACCTCGCGCGCCGTGGACCCGGACAAGCTGGAGGAGTTCCGGATGTCCCACATGGCGGAGGGCTTCGAGTCCGACAACCGGCACTCCATGCTGCACTCGGTGGCCTATGTGGCCTTCCAGGAGCTCGCCACCCGGGTCTCGCACCGCAACACCGGCCACCAGTCCGGCGACCCCGTCTGCGACCGGATGCTCGCCCGGATCGCCACCGACGAGAACCTGCACATGGTCTTCTACCGGAATCTGCTGGGCGCGGCCTTCGAGCTCGCCCCGGATCTGACGATGGAGGCCGTGCGGGATGTCGTCGTCAACTTCCGGATGCCCGGCCACGGCATCCCCGGCTTCGAGCGGGCCGCGGCGCAGATGGCGATCGGCGAGATCTACAACATGCGCATCCACCACGACGACGTCCTCGCCCCGGTGCTGCGGTTCCTCAAGGTGATGGAGATCGGCGACCTCGGTCCCGAGGGCCTGCGCGCCCAGGAGGAACTGGGTCTCTACATGAACGGCCTGGACGCCGAGGCCGCGAAGTTCGACGAGCGGCTGGCCGCCCGCAAGGCCCGGATGGCGGCGCGCGCGGCCGGCTGACCGGCGTCCCGGCTCACCAGTCGGCCTCGCGGTAGTCCTTGAGGAAGACCCCGGCCACGGGAGACCCGGCCTCGCCGCGCACGATCGGGTCGTAGATCCGGGCGGCACCGTCCACCACGTCCAGTGGCGTACGGGTGCCGTGCGCCGCGATGCGGGCCTTGCGCGGCGCCGGGTTCTCATCGGTGATCCACCCGGTGTCGACGCTGCACATGTGCACACCCTGGCGGGCGAGAGCGCCCGCGCTCGTCCGCGTGAGCATATTGAGCGCCGCCTTCGCCATATTGGTGTGCGGATGGCGCTCCGTCTTGTTGCGCACCGCGAAGCGGCCCTCGACCGCGGACACATTGACGATGTACCGGCGCGGCCGGGGCGAGGCCAGCAGCAGCGGCAGCAGCCGGTCCGCGAGAAGCGCCGGCGCGAGGGCGTTGACCAGCTGGGCCTCCAGCAGCTCCGCGGGGTCGAGCCGCCCCAGCACCGCGGACCAGGAGTTCTCGGCGGCGAGGTCGGGCAGCAGGCCCGCCTCGTCGGTCCGGGCGGCGTACGCGTCCGCGTCCGGCATCGCGACCGCGCCGGCGTCCGGGGGCGCCGTGTCCGCGCGTACGGGGGAGAAGTCCAGACCGCCGCTCGCGATGGCGGCCATCGGGGCATAGCCGGGCGCGGCGATCACGCCCGGGCCCGGGGTCTCCCGCTCACCGGCCGCGAGCAGGGCGTACGCCCCGGGCGGCCGGCGGATGGTCTGCGCGGCGTTGTTCACCAGGATGTCCAGCGGCTCGGCCGCGGCGCGCAGCCGCTCGCAGAGACCGAGCACCTGGCGGGGGTCGCGCAGATCGATGGCGACGACCGTGAGCCGGCCGAACCACCGCTCACTCCCCTCGGCCGCCCGGAAGCGTTTCCTGGCGTCCTCCGGGAACCGGGTGGTGACCAGCACCTCGGCACCGTCGCGGAGCATCATCAGCGCGAGCTGGAAGCCGATCTTCACCCGGCCGCCGGTGAGCAGTACCCGGCGCCCCGTCAGATCGGTGCTCAGCGAGCGGCGCGCGGTGCCGTCGGCCGCGCAGCCGGGGCAGAGCCGGTGGTAGAAGCCGTCGGTGTGCCGGTAGTGCCTCTTGCAGACATAGCAGTGCCGGGGCCGGCTGAACACCCCGGCCCGCCCCGCGCCCTCGGCCAGCGGAGCGTCCTCGCGCCGGTCGAGCGCGCCGGTGGCGGTCCCGGCCGTGATCACCGCGTCGGCTTCGGCCAGCGCGCGCCGCGCGGCCTTGCGCCGCTTGTTCCGGCTCTCCCGGGCGAAGGAGGCCGCGGCCTCCTCACCGCGCCGGCGCGCGGGGTCGTCCAGCGGCAGCGCACGCAACCGCTGGACCATGCGCTCGAATGCGGCCAGCTCATCGCCGCCGACCTGATGGTCCATCATGCTCCACCCCCGAATACTTTCCGATGATCCTAACGATGGCCGGATACGTCAGCATTCGTTTATCGGGCCACCCGTTGGGGTTGCGCGAGCTGTCCGCCCGGGCCGCTCTTCTGCCAGGGTGACGCCCCATGGATCTTCGGGTGGACACCGACGAACTGGCCCGCTTCTCCGCCGCGCTGGAGCGCTCGCTGAGTTCCCTGGCCGAGGCGAGACAGGCCCTGGAGCACGTACGGGCCGACCAGCTCGGCACCGCGGAACTCGACGAGGCGTGCGACGGCTTCCAGGAACGCTGGCGGTACGGGGCGGATCTGCTGCGGGAACGCATCGGCTCCATCCACGACGGGGTGAAGCTGAGCCACCGCGAGTACGCCCGGGTGAACGCGGCGGTCGCGGCGGCGTTCCGGGCGGTGAACCCGGATGGCTGACCACCCCTACCCCCACCTCGGCCTCGACCCGGCCCCGGGCAGCCCTCCGGCGATCGCCGCGCTGCGGACCCGCCTCACCTCGTCCGCCGCGGCCCTCGCCACCGCGCACCGCCTCGTCTCCCGGCTGCTGGGCGAGAGCGCCCACTGGCACGGCGAGGCGGCGGAGGCGTTCCGTACCGCCCTCGACGGCGAGCTGCCGCGCGCCCTCCACGACGCGCACCGGTCGCTCACCAGGGCCGCGGCCGAACTGGGCACCTGGCACGACGACCTCCTGAGCCACCAGGAAACCGCCCGCCGCTACGAATCCCGCGCCGCCCTGGACACCGCGTCCCTCACCCGCGCCCGCACCCACGAGGCCACCCTCCGCACCGCCCCGGACACCCCGGAGCCGGCCCTGCGCGCGGCGGCCGAAGCGGTGGAGTCGGCCCGGGACTCCCTGGCATCGGTCCGCCGCCTGGCCCGCGAACTGGAGGAAACCCACCGCGCGGAGGCGTCCCGCATCGCCAAACGCCTCAACGAGGCGACGGATCGGCTGGCGCCGCGGGAGCCGGGGGTTCTGGACAAGGTTCTGGAGTGGGTGGAGGAGGATCTGGGCGACGTTCTGTCGGATGTATCGGCGATGGCAGGCTTCGCGGCCTTGGTCATCGGGCCGTTCTTCGGCCCGGTCGGTCTGGCTCTGCTCTTCGTCGCGGCAGGCGCGAGCGTCGGCGCACTGTCCTTGCATCTGACGGATTCACAGGTGCGGAAGTCGCTCCGGGACGGATTCACCAAGGGCGAGTTCGACTCCGACTTCTGGGACAGCACGGTCACCGTCACGGGTGATGCCCTCGGATCGGTACCCGGGCTGGCAGCCGTCGCCCAGGGCGCGAAGTCGGCAACGGTGGCGGTTCGGACCGCACAAGGCATGGCGGATTCGGGAGGTCTCGCCATGGCACACGCCGGCGCGCAGGGTTTCAGAAGCGGCGCGGTCAGCGCGATGGACGAGATGCGCCAGGTGGAGAATCCACTCACCACCTGGGCACTGCAGCGAACCTCCGACACGGTGCAGAAGTCGGTGAAGATCGCGTTCCCGGCAGCGGGCGCCGCGACGGCCGGCAGCAACTACGGCCCCTGGAGTGACAACGAGACGGTGAACGACGCGGGGACTGCCACCGATGGCGTGCGCGCGGTTCTCGACGATGCACCCGGTTCAGCCGCGAAGGCGGCGCATGTGTGGACAGCGATCGGCCGCTGAAACGAACTGCGAGGAACAGTGAAACCAACCTCCGTCCCACCGATCTGGTTCCGCCTTCCGCCCGGATACCACCCTCTCGATGCCCTTGAGTTCGACTCCATGGAGCTGTCGTCCTCGGAGGTCCTGAGGCACTTATCCGACGACACCAGTACCGTCGAATCAAATATTCGCACACTTCGTACGGCGATCAGCCTTCTCAGAGAACTCCGCAGTGCCGGCACAGTGCACAATGCCATCGGATTCCATTCCGATGACTCTCTCGGCGTGTCTGTTTCACTCTTCTCGCTGACCGTTGCCGCCACGCCGGCGCGGGCACCGGGGTTCGCAGCCGCTCAATGCGTGCTGGCGCAGACCGGCTCCCCGCTCTGGAGCAGCAACTCGGGCCGTCTGCTCACACATCCGAGCGGGGCTTCCATGACTCTCGTGTCAGGGACACTGGCGCCCCGGCCGCGCGCATCGCTCGCAACCGCGGGCATCACCTCAGCTCCCTGCGCCGTCTTCCAGGCCAGGCTCACCATGCCCAGCCCCACCCGGGAACACATCGCCGTGGCCGATCTCACCAGCGCGGCCACCGGGCACGCGGAGGCATACACATCCATCCTCGAAGGCATCGCACGGACCATGAGTTTCTCCGATCCGGAGAATTCACCGGAGCCTGTGCGGAGAACCTCTCGAATCCGGGAACTCTTCTCATGAATCCAGATCAGGAACCGCCTTCCACCGCGGCCCTCGCCCACCCTCCCACGTCGCTTGGCCACCGGAAACTGGTTCTGCGGCGGCGGGTGTTGTTCGCCGCGAATCTTGCCGCAGGTGTGGCCTTCGGGTATTGGGTAATGGGCCAGCCCTCGTCACGATGGGCCGGAGCTCTTCTCATTACTCTCACCTGCTACACACCTTGCCTCTTCGTCGCAGGTCTTGCCCTTTCCAGGACGAGACGGGTCGCGAGGATCCTCTCCGTCTATGAGTGGCGCGCCTACCCGGTTTCTCATCAGCAGCGCTCACCGGACAGCCCCCGAGTCATCACCGTGCGATTCGCCGAGGAGAGCACGCTCAATTTCCGTGTCACGCTGCACTCCGGAAATCTCGCACGGAAACAGAACACCACCCCCCACATGATCTGGTTCGCCGGAGACCCCCGGTACGGCGGTGTCGTATCCCCCGTGGGAGGACACTTCCCCGTCCGCGTCGTCCCGGAGTCACCCAGATCGGCCGTCCCCCGCGGAACACCCGAACAGGACGCTCTCGCCGAGCGGGCGGAACTCGTCCGGCGCGGGAAGGTCCGGACGACATGAACCCGCTCAGGCCCGCCCCCGCTTCATCCGGTCCCGCTCCTTCTCCGACGTACCGCCCCACACCCCGAACCGCTCGTCGTTCGTCAGCGCGTACTCCAGGCACTGCACCCGCCCCTCGCAGGCCCCGCACAGCTGCTTCGCCTCCCTGGTCGAGGAGCCGGGGGCCGGGAAGAAGAAGTCGGGGCCCGTCTGGGCGCAGAGGGCTGTCTCCCGCCAGGAGAGGTCGTCGTCGGTGGCCTTGGTGAGCGTGGTGTTCATCGGCATGGGGAAACTGTCTCTCCTGCCGATAAACACCACATCAATGAAGGATCAACAGCTTCTCCGCGCGCCCCGCGCTCAGCCGCTCCGCTGCGCGCCCTGCATCACCGCGAACCTCGCTCCGGCGGGGTCCGCCAGTTTCGCGAAGCGGCCCACGCCCTCCAGGTCGACCGGGTCCATGCGGACGGTGCCGCCGAGGTCGCGGGTCTTCGCGACGGTCGCGTCGCAGTCGGTGACCTCGAAGTAGGGCAGCCAGTACGCGGTGGTCTCCGACGGGTCCGTGCCCAGGGGGGCGATGCCGCCGAACATCGCGTCCACGCCCAGCTCCGCGGGGTGCGTCATCGTGTACTCGCCCGAGCCGTCCGGGAAGGGCATGGACGACGTGCCCCAGCCGAAGACCTTGGTGTAGAAGGCGAGGCTCGTGTCCTGGTCCGGGGTGCAGAGCTCCAGCCAGCAGAGCGAGCCGGGGTCGTTCACGATGTCCAGGCCCTTGGTGCGGCCCGGCTGCCAGGTGGAGAAGGCGATGCCCGAGGGGTCGGTGAAGACCGCCATGCGGCCGAGGTCGAAAACGTCCATCGGGTCGAAGAGGACCGTGCCGCCGCCCTGCCGCACCGCCTCGGCCGTGGCATCCGCGTCCGGGGACTGGAAGTAGATGTTCCAGGCGGGCGGGCCCTGGTCGGGGGGTACGGTCATGCCGCCGGCCGCTGTTCCGCCGTCCAGCTTGAACATTCCGTAGCCGCCGGCCTCGGGGCCCGCGGACTGGAAGGACCAGCCGAACAGACCGCCGTAGAACCGGTCCGCCGCTTCGATGTCGGGTGAGCCGAGGTCGAGCCAGTTCGGGGAACCTTTGACGAAACGGGTGGTGAGCATGGAACACCCCTCTGTGACATGTCATGACATTCCGCCACATTCTCGTTCCCGAGTCTGCTACCGAACCCCTGGGCCCGCATCCGATGCGGGCCCTGCCTGTTCGTGCAGGCGAAGCCGTACACCGAGTGGGGCGTACTGGATCTGCGGGCGCTGTAGCTCCCGGCGGGCGGTCAGCCGGTCCGGGCCCCCCGGCGCCGGTTCCTTCGCCGCGACCCGCACCGTCCGGCCGCGGCGAAGGGGCCGGACGGTGCGGGTCGCGGCCGGGGCCGCTTCCGAGGGGTGTTCAGTCCTTCCCGCCGGCGGTCCGGTCCGCCGGCGGGGAGGGCTCTCCGCCCCGGGGCTCCTCACGGGCCCGGCTCGGCTGGACGCGCTTGGGTTCGCCCGGCATCTTCGGGTGGTCCGGGGGATACGGCAGATCGCCGAGGCCGTGGTCCGCCTCGTCGCGGCGGGCCACCTCCAACAGGGTCTCCAGGCTGAAGCGCCGGTCGTCCATGTCCGCGTGGACATCGCCCAGCCGGGCGTAGCGGGCGGGCATGGTCCGGATGTCGAAGTCCTCCGGGACCGCGTCGTCGATCTCCTCCCACCGCAGGGGCGCGGAGACCGGGGCATGCGGCCGGGGGCGGACGGAGTAGGCGGAGGCGATGGTGCGGTCCCGGGCGGTCTGGTTGTAGTCGACGAAGATCCGCTCACCGCGCTCCTCCTTCCACCACTTGATGGTCACCCGGTCGGGCATCCGGCGCTCCAGCTGCCGCCCGCAGGCGATGGCCGCCCGGCGCACCTGGGTGAAGGTCCAGCGCGGTTCGATCGGGACGAAGACATGGATGCCCCGGCCGCCGGAGGTCTTGGGCCAGCCCCGGAGGCCGGCCTCCTCCAGGACGGCGCGCAGTTCGTGCGCGGCGCGGACCGCGTCCGCGTAGTCGGTGCCGGGCTGGGGGTCCAGGTCGATGCGGAGCTCGTCCGGATGGTCGGTGTCGTCCCGGCGCACCGGCCAGGGGTGGAAGGTGACGGCGCCGAGGTTGGCCGCCCAGACCACGGCGGCGGGTTCGGTCGGGCACATCTCGTCGGCGGACCGGCCGCTGGGGAAGGTGATGTGGGCGGTGGGGATCCAGTCGGGAAGGTACTTGGGCGCCCGCTTCTGGAAGAAGGACTCGCCGGTCACCCCGTCGGGGTAGCGCTCCAGGGTGGTGGGGCGGTCGCGCAGGGCGCGGGTGATGCCCTCGCCGACGGCGAGGTAGTAGCCGACCATGTCGAGCTTGGTGTAGCCGGGCCCCGGGAAGTAGATCTTGTCGGGATTGGAGACGCGCACGGTCCGCCCGCCCACTTCCAGTTCCACCGCTCCGGCCATGTGCGTCAGCGTATGCCGTGCCGACATTCACCGCATACCGGACAATCGCTCTATGGATCTGCCGGTGATGCCACCCGTGAAACCGATGCTCGCCAAATCCGTGAAGAAGATCCCGCCCGGCATGCAGTACGAGGCCAAGTGGGACGGCTTCCGGGCGATCGTGCACCGGGACGGCGCGGAGGTGGTGCTCGGATCCAGGACCGGCAAGCCGCTCACCAGGTACTTTCCGGAGCTGGTCACCGAACTGCGCGACGCGCTGCCCGAGCGGTGCGTGGTGGACGGGGAGATCGTCATCGCCCATGAGGGCCGGCTGGACTTCGACCGGCTGAGCGAGCGCATCCACCCGGCCGATTCCCGGGTACGGATGCTGGCGGAGCGGACCCCGGCCAGTTTCATCGCCTTCGATCTGCTGGCACTCGGGAACCGGTCACTGCTGGACGCCCCGCTGGCCGAACGGCGGTCGCTGCTGACCGGGGCCCTGAGGGAGGTCCGGCCGCCCGTGCATCTCGCCCCCGCCACCACCGATCCGGAGCTGGCCCGGGAGTGGTTCGAGCGGTACGAGGGCGCGGGGCTGGACGGGATCGTCGCCAAGCCGCTGGATCTGCCGTACCGGCCGGACGCCCGGCTGATGTTCAAGATCAAGCACGAGCGGACGGCGGATGTGGTGGTGGCCGGATACCGCTTCCACAAGAGCGGGCCGGTGCTCGGCTCGCTCCTGCTGGGGCTGTACGACGGTTCGGGCGCGCTCCAGCATGTCGGTGTCTGCGCGGCCTTTCCCATGAAGCGGCGCGAGGAGCTGATCGCGGAGCTGGAACCGCTGCGGATGGAGTCGGCCGAGGGCCACCCCTGGGCCTCTTGGGCGCGGGAGAGCGCGCACGAGGGGGCCCGGCTGCCCGGGGCGCCGAGCCGCTGGACGGGGAAGAAGGATCTTTCCTGGGTGGCGCTGCGCCCCGAGCGGGTGGCCGAGGTGGCGTACGACCACATGGAGGGCGACAGATTCCGGCACACCGCGCAGTTCCGCCGCTGGCGCCCCGACCGGGAACCGGCCGGGTGCACCTATGAACAGCTGGAGCGGCCGGTGCGGTTCGATCTGGCCGATGTGCTGCGCGCGCCCGGGCAGGGGTGAGCGGGGCCGCGGGCGGGTGGCGGTTCCGGGCCGGGTGGCGATTCCGGGGCGGCCGTCAGGAGACGGTCCGGACGTCGAAGGGGAACTGCGCCTCGCGCTCGCCGCCGAAGCAGTGGACGGCATGGCGGCGCATCCGGCGGCCGTAGACCGGATCGTCCGTCAGCGCCGAGTACACCTCGAAGTCGAGATCGAGGACGCCGGCGGTGTCCGCCGCGTAGACGTCGAAGCCCGGGTACATCAGGCCCACATAGGGGAGATCGTCGAAGTCGAGCGCCAGTACCGGGTATTCGCCCAGCTCGTCCGGCTCGGTGACGGCGAGGAGGCGGCGGGAGTCCGAGCCGCCCGGGAGCAGGAAGCACTCGGGGAACCGGTCCGCGAAGAGCGCGAACTCCCCGGCCCACATGTCGCCGTACTCGTCGCCCACCAGGTCGGGAAGGGAGCGCGGGGCGAAGTCGCCGTCCGGGGTGAACCAGTCGTGGCGGGCGAACAGGCTGGTGTCGAAGGCCAGCCAGGCCCGCAGGCTCGGTGACACCGGCCGGCCCGACGGGAACCGCGCCGCGGCCAGCCGCTCCCCGGGCATCGGCGCCGGTGTCCCGCCGGCGACCCAGGGCACCTGCCGGTACTCCAGCGCCGATGCGCCCGGGTCCCGCCGCACCCGCTCGATGACCCGCTCCGTCAGCGCCGTGCCGTGCGCGGCGGCGCCCTCCGCTCCGTCTGTCTGCATACGGCGCAATGTAGTGGCCGCCACTGACAGCGCGGCATGGGCCTCCGGTCTGCCCGGGGCCGCGAAGCGCCCGGCATCGGGGGCGACTTGGCCGGTTCGTCCCGTTGCCGACGGGGTGTGATCGCCGCCTCTGTATTCCCTCTTGCGCAGTTGAGTGATCGATTCGGGTGAGTGCGTGGCGTTCGCGTAAGGTATGTCGCCAGTGCTGCCGGAGGCCGGGGTGGAGCGAGCCGGGAAACCGGTGGAGCCGTCCGCGTCCGGCCGCCCCGCCGGGAAGCCCCGCAGCCGTACGCGGAGACATCTCCGCCGCGCGGGATGGCGCGGGCCCTGCCGGGTTCCGGCAGCCCGATAGAGCAGAAGAGAAGGACAGACGCCGTGACCACCTCCCCTCTCGTACCCGTACCGATCCCCGACCGAGTGGCCGTGCTGATCGGATCCTGCATGCCGGCACATGTGCTGCGCGCCGAGATCGAGGCGGAGTGCGCCGTGCGCGAGGTGTGGCGGTTCCGGGGGCCGCTCTGCCATGAGGACCGGGCGGACCGGGAGCATGCCCTCGCGGCGCTGGCGCGGGCGAACAAGGTGCTCGCGGCGTACCACCCGCGCCTGGTGATCGGGCCCGGCCGCACCTGCTGACGCCCGCCCGGGTCCCGGCCGCACCTGCTGACGCACCGCCCCGGGCCACCGGGTCCAGCCCCCGCCCCCGCCCGGACCGGCTCACTCGATGAAGGTGCCGTCCACATACACCCACGCGCCGGCGTCCCGGGCGAATCTGCTGTGCTCGTACAGCTCGCCCCGGTTGCCGTGATGGCGGTAGCGGGCCCGGAAGGTGACCGTCCCCGTGGTGTGGAAGGCCGTGCCGTCCACCGCGTCCACGATCTCCAGACCGCTCCAGCGGAGTCCCGGATCGAGCTCCAGCGACGGCGGCCTGGTCGAGGGGTGCCAGGTGCGCAGCAGATAGGGGGTGTCGTGGGTGACGAAGGCGCTGTAGCGGGAGCGCATCAGCAGTTCCGCGCTGGGTGCGGCCGCCTCACCCGTGTGGAAGCGCCCGCAGCAGGCGCCAAAGGCGGCGGGAAGCCCGCAGGGGCAGGGTGAGAGGGGGGTGAGGGCATCGGCGGAGGCGCGCCGGAGACGGGGAGTGCGTCGGGACATGACTCCATTTTCATTCATTTCCGGCCAGTGATCGCACGGGCTTCCCCGGCCGGGTCCGCAGCAGGATCGCGGCACAGGCCGGCAGGGCCCGTACGGCGACCCCGGCCGGCAGCAGCATCGCACCCCGGACGGCCGCCGCGTCGCCCGCCGTACCGCCCAGGGCGGCGCCGAGCAGGGCGCCGGTCACCGCCGCGCCGGTGCAGTGTGCGGGTGCCGCACTCCGGGGTGCCGGCCGCCGTCACAAAGGGTCTCGACCGACTCGTGGTTCCCCCGGAACCCGGCCTCGGCGTCGGCACCTGCTCCACATCGACGAAGTCAGCGCCCGGAACGGGGCAGTTCGCGTATCCGGCCGAAGAGGGCGCGTTTCCCGTCGTGCGGCGGATGGGTGGATGGCCGGGCCCGAGACCACCGCGCCGCAGGGCCCGCCGGTCGGCGGACCGGTCAGATCGCCGATCAGGACGGTGACCCGGCTGCCGGCCGTGAAGCGCGGAACCGCCTTGGCCGGCATGGCCGGCGAGTGGTCCACCAGGGTGAGCTCGGCGGACGGCACCGCCCGCGGCACGGCCGCGCCCAGCAGCCCGGCGCCCGCGCCGGGATCCAGCACCCGGCTGCCGGCCGTGTCGTTCTCCATGGCGGTGGCGGCCACGGTGTCGGGGGCGCTGCGGTACAGCAGATCGCGGGAAGGGATCAGCCGGCACGCGTGTCACCAGGAGAAACAGGCCCAGTCGGACAAATTTCGAGGGGTGTGCGGAGTGGACGGCGCCACCGCCGGAAACGCGCCAAGGGAGCTGAGCGCGGTTCAGCCGGTCCCCCCATTCCGGCGCGGGCCCGGCGGGCGTGTGAAGGAGACCCCCTCCGCGCTCCGCACCAGCTCCGGGTCGGAGCCCAGCGCGTGTTCGGCGACCCGGGAGACCACGGCGGCGGGGATGTCGTCCAGGCCGTAGGTGCCGTGGGCGTCGTGGGGCAGTACGACCTCCAGTCCGTACTCCAGCGCACCGAACACCGTGGCGCTCACACACATCTCGGAGAGGACGCCGGCGATCACCACCCGCCCGACGCCCCGGCCCGCGAGCAGTCCGCCCAGCGGTGTTCCGCTGAAGCCGTCGTCGTCGTTCTTGGGCACGATGAACTCCTCGGCGGATTCGGCCACCGGGAGATACAGCTCCCAGCCGGGGGTGCCGGGCTCGTCCGGGGCTCCCGGCTCGCCGTCGTTGCGCAGATGCGCCACCAGGGCGCCGGCCTCCCGCGCGGCGCCGAGCAGCAGGGCGATCCGGCCGGCGACGCGCTCCGCGTCCGGCACGGCGTCCGCGCCGGAGAGAAAAGCCGTCTGGGCGTCGACCACGATCAGCGCCTGCGCCGGGGCGCCGGCCGTCTCCCGCCGGGGTGCGGAGTGCCAGATCCCGTGCCGCACAAAGCCGGCCGTGCCGCCCTCTTCGGCGTCCTCCGCCGGGGGCGCCCCGGCCCCGTGCCCAGCGGCCACTTTCACACCTTTCCGCCCTGTCGCACCACGGCTACGCTCCGGGGCCATGACGTCTTCCGGTACAAGACCCAGAAGATTATCGCTGCTCACCACCGTGAGCGCACTGCTGGCCGGATCCCTGCTGGGCACCGCTCCCCTCGCCACCGCGGGGGAGGAGACCGGCCGGGCGGACGGGCCCGCCGGCGTCGTCGTCCCCGTGCAGACCACGGGACCCGCCGCCGCGCGCTTCAATCTGATCGTGCTGGGCGACGGCTACACCGCCGCCGAAATGCCGGATTTCCGGGCCGACATGGAACGTCATCTCCGGGTGCTCTGGTCCATCGAGCCGTTCGCCTCCTACCGTTCGTACATCAATGTGTGGGCGGTGGAGACCCCGTCACCCGAATCCGGTGTCGACTGCGATCCGGCGCTCGACTCGCCGCGCCGCGACACCCCTCTCGACATGGGCTTCTGGGGCCGCTGCACCCCCGGCTCCGTACAGCGGGCACTCCAGGCGGACACCGCGGCGGCGCGGTCGCTCGCCGCGCTGGTCCCCGGCGCGACCGGCGCCAATCAGCAGATCCTGGCGCTCGCCAACAGCGACACCTACGGCGGCACGGGCGGCGGCGTGGCGACCGCCTCCGGCAGCAACCCCGTCTCGCCGCTCATCACCCCGCACGAGCTGGGCCACACCCTCGGCGGTCTCCAGGACGAGTACGACTACTACGGGCGCGGCGTCCCCGGCGCCCCCTACACCGGGGCGGAGCCCGCCTCGGCCCATCACACCCTTCTCACCGGGGAGGAGATGGCGCACCGGCGCGTCAAGTGGTGGCGCTGGCTGGGCGAGCGCAGCGAGTCCGGCGGGGTGATCGGGCGGTACGAGGGCGGCCTCTACAGCGCGCGCGGGGTCTGGCGGCCCAGCAAGCACTCGATCATGAAGACGCTGGGGTATGCCTTCGACCAGGTCGGGCGCGAGGTGATGGTGCGGAGGATCGCCGAGCGGGTGAATCTCGTGCAGGGCCACACCCCCGACACCGTTCCGATCGGTGACGACCGCGATGTGTGGGTGGACACCCTCCATCCCGGCGGCGGCGAACTCTCCGTCGTCTGGCGGATCAACGGCCGCCCGGTGCGGCACCCGGCGGGCGCCCGCTTTCTGGATCCGCGCCGGCTGAAGCTGCCGCCCGGCCGGCACACCCTCACCGCGACCGTCAGCGACCCCACCCCCTTCGTCCGCGATCCGGCGATCCGCGGCAGCGCGGCCCTCACCCGCACGATCACCTGGACCGTCGATCCGTCCCTGCCCGGCGCGCCGCCCTCGCGGGAGGAGGCACCGGCCGTCTTCACCACCCATACGGACACCGCCGCCCCGGTGGGCCGGACTGCGGTGGTGTACGCGGACACCACCCATCCCGGTGCTCGCACCCCGGCCGTGCGCTGGGCCGTCGGCGGACGCCCGGTGGCCAACCCGGGCAATGACCGCGATCTCGATCTGCGCCGGCTGCGGCTCGGTCCCGGCACCCACCGGCTCACCGCCCGGATCGCGGGTACGGACACATCGCTGGCCTGGACCGTGGACGCGACCGCGCCGGTGGCCCGGCACGAGGTGTCGCCGCCGCTGCGGACGGTGCGGCGGCCCGGCCGCCCGGTGGAGTACGTCCACGACGGCCCGTTCACCATGCGGCTGACCGCCCGGGACGACCGGCCGGGCGGGGTGGTGACGGAATTCCGGGTCGACGGCGACGGCTGGCAGACGTACTACGGCTGGCCGACCGACGCGAACGCGCCCTACCTCTTCACTCCGGGCGGTACCGTCATCGACGGTCTGGTGTACGGAAAGCTCGGCACCCATCGCGCGGTGCCCTGGGACGACGCGACTCCCGATTTCGGCACCCACACCATCGAGTACCGGAGCGTGGACGCGGCGGGCAATGTCTCGCGGCCGCGTTCCTTCCTGGCCACTCTGGTGCCGCCCCGCCCCTTCGCGCGCTGATCGCGGCGCGGCGGGAGCGGGTCCGGCGCACGGCGCGGGCGTGCGGGGCCGGGGCACCGGCCGGGCCTCGCACGAGCCCTGGGCGGCCCCCTCGGGGAGCCCTCAGGTGAGGAGGAAGTCCGCCTGCCCGGACTTCGCTCCCTGGATGAACGCGGCGATCTCACTCGGTGTGTAGATGAGCGCGGGACCCCCCGGATCGGCCGACTGACGCACCGCCACCCGCCCGTCGGCGAGCTTCATGGTCTCGAAGCAGTTGCCGCCGTTCCCGCCGCTCCACGGCTTGTGCCAGCCGACATCACCGAGGTCGGTGGCGGGCATGCCGTTGTATATGTGGTCCATTCACAGCTCCTTGCGGAGACCCCGGAGGATCTCCTTCGTGCGTTGTGCAGTCGCGGCCTGGGCCGCCATGCGGTCCAGAACCTCCAGATGCGAGGCGACCTCGGGGCGCGCGTCGAGATAGACCGCGCCGGTCAGATACTCGCTGTAGACCATGTCCGGGAGCTCGGGGACAGCGAAACGGAACAGCACGAAC
The DNA here is from genome assembly GCF_039888735.1 of Streptomyces sp. CAU 1734. Taxonomy (NCBI): domain Bacteria; kingdom Bacillati; phylum Actinomycetota; class Actinomycetes; order Kitasatosporales; family Streptomycetaceae; genus Streptomyces; species Streptomyces sp. CAU 1734. The sequence continues at coordinate 373,723 of NZ_JBDQQP010000005.1, read as the reverse complement.
GGCCCGTAGGTGCCGGGGTGGTGTCCGGACGCGAACTCCGCGATCTGGAGAGTGACATGAGGCAGCTCGGCGCCCTGGAGCAGCCGGTCGATCTGCCCCTTCATCACCGCGGGGCTGCCGACGGGTCTGCGGAACACCGTCTCGTCCATGATCACCCACAGCCGGGGCGAATCGGGCTGGGTGAGCAGCGCCTGGCGCTCCATCCGCAGCGCCACATGGCGCTCGATGTCCTCCGGGTCGGTCTGCCCGACGGCACCGCTGAGCATGATCGCTCGCGCGTACTCCTCCGTCTGGAGCAGACCGGGCACGAAGTGGGGCTCATAGGCGCGGATCAGGCTCGCCGCGCCCTCCAGGCTGACGTACATGCTGAACCAGCCCGGCAGGACATCGTGGAACCGCTGCCACCAGCCCGGTTTGTTCGCCTCCTCGGCCAGCTCGATGAAGCCGCGCGCCTCGTCGTCACTGATCCCGTACGCACCCAGGAGCAACTGGACATACGGGATCTTCAACGCGACCTCGGCGGTCTCCATTCGGCGAATGGTTCCCGCGGCCACGCGAAGTACCTTGGCGGCTTCCTCACGCTTGAGTCCGGCCCGCTCCCGCAGATCCTGCAGGCGCTTGCCGAGGACGACCTGCCCCACGGTGGGGGCGGACCGCGGTTCACTCACTTCGAGACCTCCCCACGTGCTGTTGCGAGCAGTCTGCCACGCGCCCGCAACGATGAATATGCCCACTCTGGAAATTTCAGAGTGGCCCTTGCCAAGTTGTCCATTTCAGGGCGACAGTGTTCGGGTGAACCGTGACGCGCTCCACGCCCCACTCCTGGACCCGTGCTCGGGTGTCGACCACCATCGGTACGGCTTCGAGCTACCGGCGCGCGTCGAATGTGTGTCAAGAGCACGGAAGCTTGCCCAAGACCGGCTCCTGTGCTGGGGCATCGGCGAGGACGTCACGGACACGGCACTGCTGATCGTCTCCGAACTGGTGACCAACGCCGTGGTGCACAGCGGCAGCCATCTGATCTTCTGTGAGCTGTGGAACGGCGTGGGGCAGTTGCGGATCAGCGTCCGGGACCAGGGCTGCGCGCCGACCGGACCGCATGTCTGCCAGACCAAGGCGGCGGCGGAGCGCGGCCGGGGGCTGCTGCTGGTGGAGGCGGTCTCCAGCGCCTGGGGGGCCCATGCCGTCCAGCGGGGTTCGGGGCGGATCGTCTGGGCGGAAGTGGCTCATACGGACGGTCCCTACGGGGCGCACTTCCCCGGAGTGGACTTCGTCCGGGACGGGTCGGCCGGCTTCACCGACCGGTCCGAGCACACGGACCCGGACCGGAGCGGGGAGTCCGCGGGCCGGTCCCGCCCGGACCGCCCGGCCGGGCCGGATCCCTCCCTGGCGCATGCGGGCCGGGGCGAACGGCCGCGTACCGAGGTCGTGCGCGTCGACCACTCGCGCCGGGTGGAGCGGCGATGGTGAGCCGGGTGGCACCACTGCTGCACTGGAGCGGCCGGCGCAACGACCGGGGCCGGCTGATCCGGTTGGAGCCGCCGCCCTCGATCGTCCCGGCGCTGGGCTGTGACGCGGTGGGCATGCCCGCACGCCACGGATTCCGGTTGCTGGCCGGGCTGCCGCGGAACGGCTGTGTCTTCGCGGACGCCGACTGGTGGTGGTGGATGGTACCGGCCGGTTCCGACCAGGAACTGACCTGGCCTCTGCCGAGTCACTACGCGGAAGGAGCGGATGTACCGGGGACCGAACCCCAGTTGATCCACTGGCCGGATGACCGTTGTCCTTACACACCACCAATTCCGCTTTATCTGCTGGCCTGCCAGCTGACCGGCACGGCTCCGCTGTGGACGGCCGGTGTCGGCCGGCATGCGGGGGCCTGATCCGCCATGACGGCGACGGCTGAGCGGACCATCCCGGCGACCGGCACCGGCGGTCCGGCGGAGCCCCGCACGGATAGTCTGCCGGGCATGTCGGAAGCCGATCAGGGCCCGGAGCGACCCGGGCTCACACCACGTCAGGCACGTCACATCCGTATCGCGCTCTCCGCGGTCATCATGATCGCGGTGGGACTGGCACTCGTCCTGAGACTCGACACCACCCACTCGGTACTGACGCTCGGCTTCTACGGCATCGCGCTGACCCTCTCCGGCAGCGCGCTGATCCTGAGCAAGCACGGGCGCACCAGGGTGGCGACGGCGGTCCTGGGGTCGTGTGTCGGGCTCGCGGTCGCCGCGGAGTGGGCAGTCGCGTCGCTTCGCTGACACGACTGCCGCGGTGGACACGAGCGGGGGGAACGGCGGGAGTCGGGGGACTCCGGCCCACGGGGGAATGGGGAGGGGGGAGAGATCGGAACCCGCGCGGGGGAAGCCGGGTAACGGTCTCGGACAGCCGGCCGGCGGCCGGTCACCGACGGGGGTGACCGCCGCCGGCCGCGCTGCGTCCGGGGGCGCGGACGGGGCTCGTCTCCCGCTGCGGGGCGGGTGGATCGCCCCTGGACCGGCGGGCCGGCCCCGCTCAGGTGTCCCGCCCTCCGGTCACGGAGCGGCGGGCCGAACCGGGAGGACAGGCTCCCCGGAGCCGCAGCGGGCGGCGGGTTCCCCGCACCCGGCCCGGCAGCGCCCGGCGGCGCGGGGGCACGCCCGGGACATGGCCGGGCAGCGGCGATGACGGGGGCTCCGCCCGAAACCCGCGCACACGCCCGCACTCCCCCGGCGGGGCATGCCCGCGGCCCGGCGCAGGGCGGGGTTTCCCCGGGCCGCGGCCGGACAGTGGCGGCTCCCCCGGGCCGGGCGGCGGCGCACCCGCGCGCCCGCGCGGAGGGAATTCCGGCGGTGGCGGGTGATGGTGTGCGAGGGCGTACGGACGGAGTGCGGGGGCGGCGGGTCGTCCGGGCCCGGGTCCGTCCCCGTCCCGGCCCCCCACGGGTCGGGACGGGGAACGAACCCGGGGCCCGCGGGCAACGGCCCCCCACGGCCGTGCCCGCGCCGCTCCGCGGCGTCAGCCGCTGGAGACGGCCCGCAGATGGGTCTTGCCGCGCCGGACGGTCGGCGGGTTCATGCCCAGGCCCTCCCGGAGGACCAGGGTCATCCGGGTGTACCCGTGGTCCTGAAGGGTCGCCGGTGTCTCGTCCACGATCCGGCACGACTTGCCCCACCGGGGGTCCGGATGGTGCAGCGGGCGGACCGCTCCGTCGTGGTGGACCGCCGCCGCGCCGGTGGCCCGCATCCAGTGCGGGAGCCCGCACCGGTAGGCGGCGTCCATGATCGGGTCGTCCGCGATGTCGCTGCGAATGGCCTGAAGCACACCGTCGTTCTCATAGCGCTCCAGCGCCGACTCCAGCTGGGCGAGGAGCGGCAGACACCAGCTGGTCTCACGGTCGCCGAGGACCGCCCCGGCATCCGGATGGAAGAGCACGAAGCGGAGGAAATTCTGGTCCGGCATCGCCGTCGGGTGGTCTCCCATGCCCCGGAAGAGCGTCTGGAAGGCCGGATTGACATGCGCCACGTCCCACCGGCGGTCGAAGAGGACCGACGGCAGCGGTACCGCGTCCATCATCGTGGCGTAGTCGCGGAGGTAGTCCCGGGTGCCGGGGTCCGGCGGACCCGGGGCGTCCGCGGCCACCGGCGCGGGCCGGGTGACCACGGGTGTGGTCACCGGCGCGTACGGACGGATCGGCCCGGACGGAAAGGCGGGCCCGGACGGCCGGGCCGGCCCCATGGGCGACACGGCACGCGCCGCCTGGCCGTTGAGCGGGCGCGACGGCTCCCGGTCGACGGCCAGCCGGAAGAGCCAGCCGCCCTGCTGGTCGGTCATCTCCAGCGCCTTGACCAGCGCGTGGAGTCGCTCCTCGGTCCACTCCTGGACCGGGGTGCGTTCCCAGGTGCCGTAGTCACCCGTACTGATGTCGAGCCGCGCGGCCACCTCGGCCACGCTCAGGCCCAGTTCTTCCCTGCGCCCGCGCAATATGTCGGTCAGCCTCCGCGACCGGTGTGTGCCCCGGTTGGTCCCCGCGCACTCCTGACGCCCGTGGACACCACGACGGCCGATACCCGCCTCATGTGTCATCGAGAACGCCACCCTTCTCGAAGTCCCGCTGCGGCAGCGCCCTTTGGATCTTCACCCCGCCCGGCGATCCTGCTACCGGAAGAGCCATCATGTCAACTATCGTGGCATTCCGCGCCGCCGAACGCGCAGATCGCGCCACAGCTGTGGCAAGAGCTGGTTGTACGTCCGCGAAACCGTTAATCTCCGGGCAGCCAACTGTGTGCGGAGCCATCTCGCGTGATCTAGGAGACCTACTGGTGACAGACGGCTTCTCGGTTCCGGGCCCGGCGGCCGCAGGCCCGCTGGCGGCTTCGGTTGCCCGCGTCTGTGAACTCGCCGGCAGACTGGGGCTCGGTCAGGGCGAGGTGTTCGACCTGCACGAGCTCTCCAACGCCTCCGGCGTGCCGGCCGATGTGGTCGGCGCCCTGCTGGAGGGCAGGCCCGCGGGTGAACCCGATCTCCAGGCACGCTTCCTCCAGCGCTTCGACCTGCTGCGCAGAACCCGGCTCAAGGCCAACGGCCGCCGCTGGACCCAGCAGGAGATCGCCGACGGGGCGGGCATGTCCCGCCAGCAGGCGGGCGCCCTCATCAACGGCGACCGGCGCCCCACCATGGAGCACTGCGACGCGATCCAGCGGTTCTTCAAGGTGCACGCGGGCTTTCTCACCGCCGAGGACACGGACGCGCTCAACGGCGCGCTCCAGCGCACCGAGCAGCGCCTGCTCCAGGATCTCCAGGAGTACGCGGGCGAGAGCGATCCGCTGGAACGCCTCCTCCAGGACCACGGTGTCCGCGGGATCGCCTGGCGGGCGGCGCAGCTGCCCACCGACAAACACCGGGACAAGGTCACCGAATGGCTGGACATGCTGCTGGAGAGCGTCAAGCCCGCCGAGGACACCGATGCGTCAAAGGCGACGGAAACTTGACTTCAGAAAAGACGTGATGTCAGGGCAGGGTTGAGGCCGCACGTGTGCACGCGGCCGCTGCGGGGGAGAGGAGAACGGTGAGCATTGGCAAGGAGATGCGTCGGCTCTGCGGCGAGCTGGTAGCCGGAATCGACCTGCCGGCCCCGGCGGAGCCCGCTGATCTCTATGCCGCCCTGTGCGGTCAGATGAGCAGACGCCGCGGCCGTCCGGTCCGGTACCGCATGGCCACCTTCCCCCCGGGGACCGCCAGCGGCCTCTGGCTGGACATGAAGGACCAGGATCTGATCGTCATCGAGGAGCGCACCGCCCCCGATCACCAGCTGGTCATCCTCGGGCACGAGCTCTGGCACATGAAGGCCGGCCACTGCTCGCACCATGTCGAGGGCGCGGCCGTCGCGGCCCGGCTCCTCTCGGACGAGGCGGACCTCCAGGCCACCGTGCTCAAGGTCGCCGCCAGGACCCGGTTCGACCAGAGCGAGGAGAGCGAGGCGGAGAGCTTCGGGCTCCTCCTGGGCAGCAAGTGCCGCTCCTGGCTGGCCGGCTCCACCGGGCGCGGGCCCCGGCGCCGGGACGGCCTCGCCGGGCGCATCGAGGCATCCCTGGGATACCGCGGGCCACAGGGCTGACACGTGGAGAGATCCCTGCGGGCACGGCCGGCCGTGCGGGATGCGCTGGAGCCCAAAGCCGGCCGGGACACGGTGCGCCGCCACAATCTGAGCCTGGTGCTGCGCGCCGTGCGGGAGTCCGGTGAGATCACCCGGGCCGGTGTCTCCGCGCGGGTCGGCCTGACCCGGGCCGCGATCTCCTCCCTGGTCGAACAGCTGCTGGACGGCGGATTCCTCTCCGAGTCGGGCAAGAGCTTCAGCGGCCAGGCGGGCCGCCCCGGCACCGTGCTGAAGGTGGCGCGCACCGGACTCGCCGGGCTGGGCGTCGAGATCAATGTCGACTATGTCGCGGTCTGTGTGGTGGATCTGGCCGGTACCGACCGGGTGCGGCTGGTGGAGTACCTCGACAACCGGGGCGCGCCGCCGGGCCGGGTGCTGCGCCGGGCGGCGCACATCGCCGCGCGGGCCATGTCCTCCGCGGCGGAGCAGGAGCTCTCCCCGGCGGGTGCGGCACTGGCCCTCCCCGGGCTGGTCTCCGCCGGGACCGTCCGGCAGGCCCCCAATCTGGGCTGGACCCGGACAGCCGCCGAGGAGCCGTTCGCCGCGGCGCTCGCCGCGCTCCGCCCCGGGCTGCCGGTGCTGCCGGTCCGATCGGAGAACGAGGCCAATCTGGCGGCGCTGGCCGAGCTGTGGTTCGGCGGGCTCGGCGGGATCCGCACCTTTCTCCAGCTGACCGGTGAGATCGGGATAGGCGGGGCGCTGGTGCTGAACGGCGAACTGCTCCGCGGGGCGCACGGTTTCGCGGGCGAGATCGGGCATGTGTCGGCGGTCCCGGACGGCCCCGGGTGCCGCTGCGGCGGGCGCGGCTGTCTGGAGCTGTACGCGGGCCAGTCGGCGCTGCTGCGGGCGGCGCGGATCGACGACCCGAACGGCGCGACGGCCGTCGCCGAGCTGGAGCGCCGGGCCAGGGCGGGCGACCGGCCGGCGCTGGCGGGGCTGGAGACCGCGGGAGTGATGCTGGGCCGGGTGCTGTCGGGCGCGGTCAATCTCTTCGACCCGGCGGCGGTGGTTCTCGGCGGGATCTACCGCCCGCTCGCGCCCTGGCTGATCCCGCCGGCCGCCGCCGTGCTGGGCACCGGTGTGGTCTCCGGGCTCTGGCCCGCCTCGGGCTCCCGGCTGCGGGCCTCCTCCCCGGCGGCGGACGCGGCGCGCGGCGCGGCGGCGCTGGTGGTCCAGGATGTGCTGGGCGACCCACTGGCGTACACGGCGCGCGCGGCGGCGGGCTGAGCGGCGCGGCCGCGCCATGAGGGCGCGGCCGTCACGGTGTCGCGCGCGCTGATGCCCGACGGCTCCGGCCCCGGCCCCGGCGGTCGCGGAGCGCCCGGAGCCGGTTCGGTTCCGGGTGGAGACCGTGCGCCGGCTCCCCGGCCGGCCGGTCACCGGTGCGGAGCGCGCGGTGAACTCCCGGCGGTCCGGCGGGATCCGCAGGCCCGGTAGCGGGTGCCGGAGGTCCGGTAGCGGGTGCCGGAGGCCCTGAAGGGTGTGATCCGGGACGGACGGGCCCGAGGGCCCGCTCCCGAAAGGGACGCCCCCGCACGGCGATAGCGACGTTTCCTGGCCACATGGCCGGGACCCGCCCCCGGACCGTTCTGATCCACTTCCGTAGACTGTCTGGTACACCTCAACCCACCGCACCGCTCACCCTCCCCCGGTGAGAGGACGACCCACGCCTCGGGAGGCGAGCATGGGAACCCGTCGCACCTCACTGCCCGGAGTCGGCATCCAATACGACTTCACCACCGAAGAGGGGCGCCACATTTCGGTGGTCGTCCACCACGACGGCCGGCGGTTCCTGGGCTTCTACGCCTCCGACGACCCCGACGCCTGTCAGCTCTCCGTGCCGCTCTCCTCGGCGGAGGCCACCGCGCTGGCGCATCTCATCGACCCCCTGCCGATCGACGCCGTGCGGACCGACGGCATCGACCTGGTCACCGAGCACATCCCGGTGGGCACCCGCTCCCCCTACGGCGGACGGCTGCTCGCCGAGACCCGGGCGCGCAGCCGTACCGGCGCGTCGATCGTCGCCGTGCTGCGGCGCACCAGCGCCCACCCGTCGCCGGGCCCGGACTTCCGGTTCGCCATCGGCGACACCCTGGTCGCGGTCGGCACCCGTGAGGGCGTCGACGCCCTCGCCGAGATCATCGCCGGAGGCTGATCGTGCACGAGACGACCGCACTGCTCATCGAACTGGGCGCGATCATCCTCGGACTGGGGCTGATAGGCCGTTTCGCCGGGCGTATCGGCCTCTCCCCCATCCCGCTCTATCTGCTGGTGGGCCTCGCCTTCGGCACCGGCGGGCTGCTGCCGATGAGCGCGAGTGAGGACTTCGTCGCCGTGGGCGCGGAGATCGGCGTCATTCTGCTGCTGCTCCTGCTCGGGCTGGAGTACAGCGCCTCCGAGCTGGTCGGCAGCCTGAAGACCCAGTATCCGTCGGGCGCCGTCGACTTCGTCCTGAACGCGCTGCCCGGCGCGGCGGCGGCCCTGCTGCTCGGCTGGGGCCCGGTGGCGGCGGTCGCGCTGGCCGGTGTCACCTGGATCTCGTCCTCCGGTGTGATCGCGAAGGTGCTCACCGACATGGGACGGCTCGGCAACCGCGAGACCCCGGTGATCCTCGGCATCCTCGTGATGGAGGATCTGGCGATGGCGGTCTATCTGCCGCTGCTCACCGCGCTGCTGGCGGGTGTGGGCCTGGCGGGCGGCAGCATCACCCTGCTGATCGCGCTCGGCACCGTCGGCATCGTCCTCTATGCGGCCCTGCGCCACGGCAGGCTGATCAGCCGTGCGGTCTCCTCGGACAACCCGGAGATGCTGCTGCTGGTGGTGCTCGGGCTGACCCTGCTGGTCGCCGGAGTCGCACAGGAGCTCCAGGTCTCGGCGGCGGTCGGCGCGTTCCTGGTCGGCATCGCCCTGTCGGGCGAGGTGGCCGAGGGCGCCCGGAGGCTGCTGACGCCGCTGCGGGATCTCTTCGCCGCCGTGTTCTTCGTCTTCTTCGGTCTGTCGACGGACCCGACCGAGATCCCGCCGGTGCTGCTGCCCGCGCTGCTGCTCGCCGTGGTCACCGCCTTCACCAAGATCCTCACCGGCTGGTACGCGGCACGGCGGGCCGGCATCGGCCCGCGCGGGAGTCTGCGGGCGGGCGGCGCGCTGGTGGCCCGGGGCGAGTTCTCCATCGTGATCGCGGGTCTGGCGGTCGCCACCGAACCGAGGATCGGCCCGATCGCCACCGCGTATGTGCTGATCCTGGTGATTCTGGGGCCGCTGGCCGCGCGCTGGACGGAACCGCTGGTCGCGAGGGTGGGCGAGTCGCGCAAGGTCGCCAAGCCGCTGGCGGAGTGCACCGACGGGGCCGCCGGCCCGGCGGCGGTCGCCGCGCCGGCGCCCGCGGCGGGCCACGGCGACACCCCCGCACCCGCACCCGCACCGGTCACGCCGAACGACCCGGAACCGGTACAGGGCGGCTGAGCCCCCGCGCTCGTACGGCGACGGCCACCGGGAGGTTCCCGGTGGCCGTCGCCGTATGCGGTGGGGGACACGGAACCCGCCCGCCGGACCGTCAGCGTCCGCCCGCGCCGGTCAGTTCCCGCAGGGCGACATTGAGTTCCAGCACATTGACCCGGGGCTCCCCGATGAAGCCGAGGATCCGGCCGTCGGTGTGCTGCCCGACCAGCTTCGCCACCTTCCCCGCGTCCAGGCCGTTCTTCTCGGCGACCCGGTTGACCTGGAGTTCTGCGTACTCGGGCGAGATGTGCGGGTCCAGACCGGAGCCGGAGGAGGTGACGGCGTCGGCCGGTACGTCCGAGCGGTCGACCGGCCGGCCGGCGGTGGAGTTGTCCTCGGCCACGGCCGTTTTCGCGTCCTTCACCCACTGGATCAGTTCGTCGTTGTCCCCCGAGCGGTTGGTGGCGCCGGAGAGGATCAGGGAGTACTGGGTGTTGACACTGTTGGTGCCCAGGCCGTTGGAGGGACGCGGCTGGAACCAGCGAAGGTCCGGCCGCACCGCCTCGCCGGCGTCGTCCGGGTCCTTCTTCGGCAGGTGGTAGCTCTGGCCGATGAGCGAGGAGCCGACGACCTTCCCGCCGGAGGTGATCTCCGAACCGTTGGCCTTGGCCGGGAAGAGACCCTGGGCGACCCCGGTCACGGCGAGCGGATAGAGGACACCGCAGACGACGGTGAGGACGAGCAGGGCGCGCAGGGCGGCGCCCAGCAGCCGGCCCGTGTTGCGTACGGAGGTGTTCATGGTCGTCACCCGATGCCAGGAATGAGGGAGATGAGCAGATCGATGAGTTTGATGCCGATGAACGGGGCGACGAGGCCGCCGAGTCCGTACACCGTGAGGTTGCGCCGGAGCATCCGGTCCGCGCTGCTGGGCCGGTAGCGGACGCCCTTCAGGGCGAGCGGCACCAGGGCGATGATGATCAGCGCGTTGAAGATGACGGCGGAGAGGATCGCGGAGTCCGGTGAGGAGAGCCGCATGATGTTCAGCTTGTCCAGGCCCGGATAGGCGGCGGCGAACATCGCGGGGATGATCGCGAAGTACTTCGCCACGTCATTGGCGATGGAGAAGGTGGTGAGCGCGCCCCGGGTGATGAGGAGCTGTTTGCCGATCTCGACTATCTCGATGAGTTTGGTCGGGTTGGAGTCGAGGTCGACCATGTTCCCGGCCTCCTTGGCGGCCGAGGTGCCGGTGTTCATCGCCACGCCGACGTCCGCCTGGGCGAGGGCGGGCGCGTCGTTGGTGCCGTCACCGGTCATGGCGACGAGCTTGCCGCCGGCCTGTTCCCGCTTGATGAGGGCCATCTTGTCCTCGGGGGTGGCCTCGGCGAGGAAGTCGTCGACGCCGGCCTCCTCGGCTATCGCCCGCGCGGTCAGCGGGTTGTCACCGGTGATCATCACGGTCTTGATGCCCATCCGGCGCAGTTCGTCGAAGCGTTCGCGCATCCCCTCCTTGACGACGTCCTTGAGGTGGATGACACCGAGCACCCGGGGACCGTCGGCGTCATCGACCGCGACCAGCAGCGGAGTGCCGCCGGCCTGGGATATCCGGTCGGTGACCCGGTCGGTGTCGTCCGAGAGGGTGCCGCCCTGCTCGCGCACCCAGGCGCTGATGGAGCCCGCCGCGCCCTTGCGGATCCGGCGGCCGTCGATGTCGACCCCGGACATCCGGGTCTGGGCGGTGAAGGCGATCCACTCGGCGCCCGGGAGTTCGCCCGGGGGCCGCTCGCGCATGCCGTACTCGTCCTTGGCGAGGACGACGATGGAGCGGCCCTCGGGGGTCTCGTCGGCGAGCGAGGAGAGATGGGCGGCGTCGGCGAGTTCCTCCCGGCTCGCGCCGGTGACGGGGACGAACTCGGCGGCCTGGCGGTTGCCGAGGGTGATGGTGCCGGTCTTGTCGAGGAGCAGGGTGGAGACATCGCCCGCCGCTTCCACGGCGCGGCCGGACATGGCGAGCACATTGCGCTGGACCAGCCGGTCCATTCCGGCGATGCCGATGGCGGAGAGCAGGGCGCCGATGGTGGTGGGGATGAGGCAGACCAGCAGTGCGGTCAGCACGATCAGCGAGGTCTCGTCGTCGGCGCCCGCGTAGACGGCGAACGGCTTGAGGGTGACCACGGCGAGCAGGAAGACGATCGTGAGCGAGGCCAGCAGGATGTTGAGGGCGATCTCATTGGGGGTCTTCTGCCGGGCCGCCCCCTCCACCAGGCTGATCATCCGGTCGATGAAGGTCTCGCCCGGCTTGGTGGTGATGGTGACGACGATCCGGTCGGAGAGGACCTTGGTGCCGCCGGTGACGGCGCTGCGGTCGCCGCCGGACTCCCGGATGACGGGAGCGGACTCGCCGGTGATGGCGGATTCGTCGACGGAGGCGACTCCCTCGGCCACATCGCCGTCACCGGGGATGATGTCGCCGGCCTCGCAGACCACCCGGTCGCCGATGCGCAGTTCGGTGCCGGGGACCCGCTCCTCGCCGTTCGGGCCGAGGCGGCGGGCCACGGTATCGGTCTTGGCCTTGCGCAGGGTGTCGGCCTGCGCCTTGCCGCGGCCCTCGGCGACGGCTTCGGCGAGGTTGGCGAAGACGGTGGTGAGCCAGAGCCAGGCGGTGATCGCCCAGCCGAAGCCGTTGCCCGGGTCGCTGATGGCCAGCGCGGTGGTGACGACGGAGCCGATGAGGACGACGAACATCACGGGGGACTTGACCATCACCCGGGGGTCGAGCTTGCGCAGCGCGTCGGGGAAGGACTTGACGAGCTGTCCGGCGTCGAAGAGTCCGCCGCCGACGCGCCCGCTCTCGGGCTTGTGCCCGGTGGGCACATCCGGGTGCGGTGCCCGGGTGGGAGTGATCGTGCTCATGACGCGAGCCCTTCGGCGAGCGGTCCCAGCGCGAGGGCGGGGAAGTAGGTCAGTCCGGTGATGATGAGGATGGTGCCGACCAGCAGGCCCGTGAAGAGCGGCTTCTCGGTCCGCAGGGTTCCGGAGGTGGCGGGAACCGGCTGCTGTTCGGCGAGCGATCCGGCGAGCGCGAGAACGAAGACCATCGGCAGGAAGCGGCCGAGGAGCATCGCCAGTCCGATGGTGGTGTTGAACCACTGGGTGTCGGCGTTCAGCCCGGCGAAGGCGGAGCCGTTGTTGTTGGCGCCCGAGGTGTAGGCGTACAGGATCTCGGAGAAGCCGTGGGCGCCCGAGTTGGTCATCGAGTTCCCGGGGGTGTCCAGGGCCATCGCCGCCGCCGTGAAGCCGAGTACCAGGGTCGGGGTGATCAGGATGTAGCAGGCGGCGAATTTGATCTCGCGGGTGCCGATCTTCTTGCCCAGGTACTCGGGGGTCCGGCCGACCATCAGACCGGCGATGAAGACCGCGATCACCGCCATGATCAGCATTCCGTAGAGGCCGGAGCCGACGCCGCCGGGCGCGATCTCGCCCAGCTGCATGCCGAGCATGGTGATTCCGCCGCCGAAGCCGGTGTAGGAGGAGTGGAAGCTGTTGACCGCTCCGGTGGAGGTGAGGGTGGTGGCCACGGCGAAGAGCGACGAGCCGGCGACCCCGAACCGGGTCTCCTTGCCCTCCATCGCGGCGCCGGCCTGCTGGAACGCCTCGCCGGGGTGGGCGAATTCGGTCCACATCATCAGCGCGGTGAACCCGATCCAGATCAGGGACATCGTGCCGAGGATCGCGTACCCCTGCTTCACGCTGCCGACCATGCGGCCGAAGGTGCGGGTGAGGGAGAAGGGGATCAGCAGGATGAGGAAGATCTCCAGCAGATTGGAGAGCGCGTTGGGGTTCTCGAAGGGGTGGGCGGAGTTGGCGTTGAAGTAGCCGCCGCCATTGGTGCCGAGTTCCTTGATGGCCTCCTGGGAGGCGACCGCGCCGCCGTTCCACTGCTGGGTGCCGCCGCCGAACTGCCCGACCTCGTGAATGCCGGAGAAGTTCTGGATGGCGCCGAGGGCGACCAGCAGGACCGCCGCGATCACGGAGATCGGGAGCAGGATCCGGACGGTGCCGCGGACCAGGTCGGCCCAGAAGTTGCCCAGCTCACCGGTGCGCGAGCGGGCGAAGCCGCGGACCAGGGCGACGGCGACGGCGATCCCGACGGCGGCGGAGACGAAGTTCTGCACCGCCAGTCCGGCGGTCTGCACGACATGGCCCATGGCCTGTTCGCCGTAGTAGGACTGCCAGTTGGTGTTGGCGACGAAGGAGGCGGCGGTGTTGAACGCCTGGTCCGGGTCTATCGACTGGAATCCGAGCGAGCCGGGCAGGGAGCCCTGGACCCGCTGGAGGAGATAGAGGAAGAGGACCCCGACCGCGGAGAAGGCGAGCACGCCGCGGAGGTAGGAGGGCCAGCGCATCTCGGTGTTCGGGTCGGCCCCGATGGCCTTGTAGATCCACTTCTCGGCACGGAGGTGGCGGTCCGAGGAGTAGACCCGGGCCATGTAATCGCCCAGCGGGCGGTATGCGAGGGCGAGTGCGGCGATCAGCGCCGTCAACTGGAGCACACCGGCAAGTACGGGACTCATATCCGGGCTAGAACCTCTCCGGGTACAGAAGGGCGAGGACGAGATAGCCCAGCAGGGCGACGGCCACGAGCAGGCCGACAATGGATTCGGCGGTCACAGCTTTGCCACCCCCTTGGCGATGAGAACCACCAGCGCGAAAACGGCGACGGTGGTGAGGACGAAGGCCGCGTCGGCCATCGTGAGCTCCTGTGGTGATTCGGATGCGGACCGCCGGGCACACACCGCCGGGTGCCGCGTGCGGCGGGCCGGGGGCCCGCCGGGCGGCACCGCCGGATGGGAACCGTCGGTGGGATGTCGTTCCGGCGCCGCGGCCGCGGCGCCGTCGTCCCCGCGCCCGCCGGACACGGGCCCGGGGGCTCGTGTCCGTGCCGGGCCCGGACGGACTGGTCTCCGTACCGGTGCCGGCCGGAGGAGGGGACTGATGTCCGTGTCCGGTCGGCCTGGTGTCCGGTGGATGTGTGTCCGCCGGTTGGGGACGGTTCGAGGAAACCCCTTTTCGGCCACTGCGCGGCTTTCGTTGACACGTCCCATACGGCGCCGGTGACGCTCTTGACGGATCCTGTACGGCTCCGGACCGGTACCGCTCACGGCGTGAGCACGGCCCGGGATCCCGTACCGCCGCCCGCCCGCCTCGGCCGCCCGCGGCCGTACCGCCGCCCGCCCTCCTCAGCCGCTCACGGCCGTACCGCCGCCCGCCCGCTTCGGCTGCCGGTCCCGGCCAGGCGGGTGACCATGGGCCGAGGAGGGCCGGCGGGTCCGGCCGAGGACCAGGAGCACGGACAGGGAGTGCCGCCCATGACCGGCAGGCGCGCATGACGGGCGCCCGGGCGCGATGAGCGCCGGGCGGGCCGGATGACGGGCACCCGCGCGGGCGCCTCTCCGCGCGCTCCCCGCGGGGAGCGGAAGGTGCGTGCCTGGCTGCTGGACGGCCTCAGCGAGACCGCGGCCCGCCACCCCGGGCCGCACGGCACCCCGCCCCCCGAACACCGGGGCAACCGCTGGTGGCGGGTGATGTGCCTGACCGGCGTGGACTACTTCTCCACCCTCGGCTACCAGCCCGGTATCGCGGCCCTGGCCGCCGGGCTGCTCTCGCCGCTGGCGACCCTGGTCCTGCTGGCGCTGACCCTCTTCGGGGCGCTGCCGGTCTACCGCCGGGTGGCCCGGGAGTCACCGCACGGCGAGGGGTCGATCGCGATGCTGGAACGGCTGCTCCCCTGGTGGCCGGGGAAGCTGCTCGTCCTGGTGCTGCTGGGCTTCGCGGCCACCGACTTCATCATCACCATCACCCTTTCGGCGGCCGACGCGGCGGCGCATGTGGTGGAGAACCCCTATGCGCCCTCCTGGCTGGACGGTGCCGCGCTCTGGATCACCCTGGGTCTGATCGGGCTGCTCGGCGCGGTCTTCCTCAAGGGCTTCCGGGAGGCCATCGGGGTCGCCGTGGTGCTGGTCGCGCTCTATCTGGCGCTCAATGTGGTGGTGCTCGCCTCGGCGGCGTGGCGGATCGCCGGCGCTCCGGTCGTGATCCCCGACTGGTGGGACGCGATGACCGCCGAGCACTCCTCCCCCTGGGTGATGGTCGGGGTGGCTCTGCTGGTCTTTCCCAAGCTGGCGCTCGGCATGTCCGGCTTCGAGACGGGTGTGGCGGTGATGCCGCAGATCAGAGGCGATGCCACGGACACCGAGGAGCGTCCGGCCGGGCGGATCCGGGACACCCGGAAGCTGCTCACCTCGGCCGCGCTCATCATGAGCGTCTTTCTGCTGCTGTCGAGCCTGGCGACCACGCTGCTGATCCCGCAGGACGACTTCAAGGCGGGCGGCCCGGCGAACGGCCGGGCGCTCGCCTATCTGGCCCACCGGTATCTGGGCGAGCAGTTCGGCACCGTGTACGACCTCTCCACCATCTGCATCCTGTGGTTCGCGGGCGCCTCGGCACTGGCCGGGCTGCTCAATCTGGTGCCGAGGTTTCTGCCCCGGTACGGCATGGCACCCGAATGGACCCGGGCGGTACGGCCGCTGGTACTGGTCTTCGTGGGGATCGCGGTGGCGATCACCGTGTACTTCGACGCGAATGTGGACCGGCAGAGCGGGGCGTACGCGACCGGTGTACTGGTCCTGATGCTGTCGGCGGCCTTCGCCTCCGCCGTCGCCGTGCACCGCGGGGGTCACCGGCGGGCCGCCGCGGGCTTCGGGATGATCACCGCGGTCTTCGCCTACACCCTGGTCGCGAATGTGATCGAGCGCCCCGACGGGCTGAAAATCGCCCTGCTCTTCATCGCCGCGATCGTGCTGACCTCCTTCGCCTCCCGGGTGCACCGCGCCTTCGAGCTGCGGGCGGGGAACATCGTCATCGACGCGACCGCGCTGCGGTTCATCGACGACGCGGCGCGGAAGGGCCCGGTGCGGATCATCGCCCACGAGCCCTCGGAGCACAGCACGGCCGAGTACCGGATGAAGGAGTACAGCCGGCGCCAGGAGGCACACATCCCCGGCGGCCGGCCGGTGCTCTTCCTGGAGGCGTTCGTGCGGGACTCGTCGGACTTCACCGCGGATCTGTCGGTGCGCGGCGACGAGAAGTACGGGGTGCGCAGACTGCGGGTGGAGGGTGCCACGGTGCCGAACGCGATCGCCGCGGTGCTGCTGTCGATCAGGGACCGTACGGGGCGGGTCCCGCATGCCTACTTCACCTGGACGGAGGGGGCTCCGTTCGGGCATCTGCTGCGCTTTCTGGTCTTCGGGGACGGGGAGACGGCCCCGGTGACCCGTGAGGTGCTGCGCCGGGCGGAACCGGATCCGGCGCGGCGGCCCCGGGTGCATGTGGGGTGAGAGCGCGTCGCACGCAATGGGCGGGCGGGCACACCCGAGGCGGGCTCCTCCGCTCCGGAGCCCGCCTCATGCCCCGGCTCCGGTGGGCCGTTCGCCCCGCCGCCCCGTCCCTGTGCCCCGTCCGGGCCTACCAGGCGATCACCACGAGCCCGGGATGTCCCTGCCCGCCCGGGCCGCCGCCCGCCGGGGTGCCTCCGGCGGCGGGGCCGGGGGCGCCGACACCGGCGGCCGAACCGCCGCCCCCGGATCCGCCGTGCGCCGCCGCGCCGCCGCTGCCGCCCCGCCCGGTGGCCTCAGCGGCGGTGTAGCGCGTACCGCCCGGCAGAACGACCGACGTCCACGCGGCCCTCCCTCCCGTGCCGCCCGCTCCGCCGGAGCCGCCCCCGCCCGCGGTGCGCACCGCGTCGGCCACCTGTCCGCCGGACCCTCCGGCGCCGCCCGGACCGCCGTCCAGGCCGGGCGCCTCGTCGTAGACGCCCCGGCAGATCCCGCCGTTCGCGCCCTCGCCGCCGCCGGCCGCCGCGGCCGGGCTGCCGCCGGTCGCGCCCCCGCCCGGGGTGGCACCTCCCCCGCCGCCGGCGCCGCCCGCTCCGCCGGCGCTTCCGCCGCCACCGCCGTCGGCCCGTACCAGGGTCACTGTCTCCTCTCCGGGGGCGCCGGCGGAGACGGTGGCGGGGAGGCCGTCCCCGCCGTCGGATCCGCCGCCGCCGTCGCCGCCCGGACCGCCGTCCTCACCGGGGAGGTCCCGCGCCGGTGCGCCACCCGTGCCGCCGTTCCCGCCCGGGCCCCCGGCTCGGGGCGTGCCGGGAAAGACACTGATCTCCCGGTCCGCGGGCAGTTCCGCCACCCGCAGGACACACCGCAGGAACATGCCCCCGCCCCCGGCGCCACCGCCTCCTCCCCCGGCACCGCCACCGCCGCCGGCCCCGTCGCGGTAACCGGCGAACTCACCACCGCCGCCCCCTCCCCCGCCGCCGGCGCCGCCACCGCCGCCCCCGGCACCCCAGGCGAACACGGTGAACTCCACCACTCCGGCCGGGGGCCGCCAGACACCGGGGGCCGTGTGGACCCGGTGTCCGTGCGCCTCCTCCGCCTCGTCGTCATCCGCCTCCGCCGCGAGGGGGGCGGCGCCCATCGCGCCGCACAGCACCCCCGTCACCACGGCACGGACCACCGCGCCCCGCACCAGTGAACGACCTGACGCCTTCATTGACCGACTCCTCCGACTCCTCCGGAAGGGCCGATGGGGACCACCGGCCCGGGTGCCGCCGGACGCGTACGCGGTGAACCGCCGCGCACCGGCCGGCGGCACCGCGGGGCCTCGTCCGGTGAGCACCCCGCGCGGGTCACCCCCGTCCCACCGGTCCGGGACGTGCCCACCGCCAGAGCACACCGCGCTCTCCCGCCGCCGGCCCGCGGCCACGCCGACAGCGCCGCGAGACCACCCTCGCGGGTGACCCTCCGGGCCCGGGGCAGGGCGGGGAGATGGCGCGAAAAAACCGGATGCGCCTTTTCGGCGGCGGGAGTTACGTTCCGGGAATGCATGATGACGACGGCCATTTCGGAGAAAAGATCGCCGCCGACTACGACTCGTCACTCGCGGAGATGTTCCGGCCGGAGGCGGTGGACCCGGCGGTCGCCCTGCTGGCGGAGCTCGCGGGTGACGGCCCGGCACTGGAATTCGGCACCGGCACCGGAAGAATCGCCCTCCCGCTGGCGGCTCGCGGGATTCCGGTGCACGGCATCGAGATGTCCCGGGCGATGACGGCCCGGCTGCGGGCCAAGCCGGGCGGTGACGCCATCGGGGTGACCATCGGCGACTTCGCGACCACCCGGGTGGCGGGTACCTTCACCGCCGTCTGCCTTGTCTTCAACACCATCAACAATCTGACCGCGCAGGACACCCAGGTGGCCTGCTTCCGCAACGCCGCGGCCCATCTCCGCCCGGGCGGCTGCTTCGTCGTCGAGGTGGGGGTGCCCGAGCTGCGTCTGCTGCCCCCGGGACAGCGAGCGGTGCCCTTCCACATCAGCGACTCGCGGTGGGCGTTCGACACCTACGACGTCGCCACCCAGGCGATGAGTTCGCACTACGTCACCGTCACCGACCGCGGGACCGAGCACTGGTCGATCCCCTTCCGCTATGTGTGGCCGTCCGAACTCGACCTGATGGCACGGCTGGCCGGGCTGCGGCTGCGCGACCGCTGGGAGGGGTGGACCAAGGAGCCCTTCACCGGCGAGAGCCGCGCCCATGTCTCGGTCTGGGAGAAGCCGGCCGGCTGAGGGGACCGCGCGGTGTGTTCCGGCGCGCTCAGGATGTCCGGGCGCGGAGGCGGCGCAGCATCCGGGGATCCTCGAATCCGACCGAGCGGGCGGCGGCGCCGATCGTCGCGCCGTGGCTGATGAAGTGCTGGGCGCGTTCGAGGCGGAGCGTCTGCTGGTAGCGCAGCGGGGTGAGGCCGGTGGCCCGGGTGAAGAGCCGGGTGAGGGTGCGTTCGCTCACCCCGACGGCCGAGGCCAGCGCGGGCAGCGGAAGCGGCTGGTCGAAGCGGTTGTCGATGATGTCCTGCGCGCGGTGCACGGTGTCGTCGAGATGTGACCGGTGCCGGAGCATGGCGCTGGCCTGCGGTTCATGGCCGTTGCGGCGGGTGTGGACGACCATGTCCCGGGCGACCCGGGCGGCGGTGGCCGGTCCGTGCCGGGCCGCGACGAGATGCAGGGCCAGATCGATGCCGCTGGCGACACCGGCCGAGGTGATCACGCGGTCGTCGGCGGTGAAGAGTACGTCGCGCACGACCACCGCTCTCGGATGGCGCCGGGCGAGCTCGTCCTGCACATCGTGGTGGGTGGTGCAGCGGCGGCCGTCGAGCAGACCGGCCCGGCCGAGCGCCTCGGCGCCGCCGCAGACCCCGGCCACCGTGCCGCCGCCGGTGTGATGGTCGCGCAGGGCCCGCAGGGCGGCGGAGCCGATGGCGGGCTCGCCGGCCGGCGAGCCGGTCCGCCAGCCGGGCACCACGATGAGGTCGCCGGGCCCGAGCCGGGGCCAGTCCTGCCCGGCGACCAGCGGCAGCCCCTGCGCGGTGGTGACCTGCGGCCGGTCGGCGACATAGGAGAGCGTGTACGGGTGCCCGAAGTCGGCCGCCGTGGAGAAGACCTGCGCGGGACCGGCGAGGTCGAGCAGATGGACCCCGGGCACCAGGAAGAAGACGATGTGGCTCACGATTCGGTCATCATGCGCGATGGTCCGCCGCGGCTTCCAGTTCGGCGACGGTCGCGATGGTGGCGAAGCGTCCGGCCAGTGCGTATTCGGTGCGCCGGATGATCTCGCCGGCGGGGAGCGTACGGGGGTCGGCGAGGAGTTCGGCGACGCTCGCGCCGGCCGGGGCGTCGCGGTGGGGAATGGGGTTGGTGGCGGTCGCGTCGATGACGAAGGTGACGTCATGGCCGAGGTCGCCGGCGACCCGGGCGGTGGTCTCCACGCACTGCTCGGTGCGCAGACCGCAGACGGCGAGTTCGCGGATGCCGCGTTCGGTGAGGAGTTGCTGGAGGTTGGTGGTGGTGAAGGCGTTGTGCGAGGTCTTGTGGATCAGGGGTTCGCCGTCCGCCCGCTCCAGTTCCTCCATCAGCCGGACATGGCCGAGTGCCGGATCGAAGACGTCTCCGGTGCCGGGCTCCGCGTGCAGTACCCACACGACCAGGTCACCGGTCCGGCGGAAGAGCCGGACCAGACGGTTCACCCGGTCGGCGATCCTCGGGTCGGAAATGGTCTCCCACAGCGGACGGGCACGGAAGGACTCCTGGACATCGATGACGATCAGCGCTCGGGTCATGTCCACCAGACTGGCCCGCGCGGGAGGGGCGGCGACAGGCAGCATCGGGTCCGGCAGCGGACGGATCCGGTCACCCGGGGCCGGCCGCTCCCCTCGTGTTCCGCCGGCGCGCATCCGGGCGGGCGGATCGCCGGTGTCCGGCGCCGGGCCGGGGTTCACGGTTCGAGCGCGGGCGCTCCGGGGCCCGGCAGCACTCCGTTCAGCAGGGTGCGGACGAGCGCGGTCGCGAACTCCTCCGCCGACTGCGGCGGAGGCATGCCCTCCGAGGTGTCGTGGACGAACGCCCGCTGGGAGCAGGCGCCCAGGAGCAGTGCCGCGGCCGCGTCCGGGTCGGCGTCGGGCCTCAGGGCTCCGCGGTCGCGCTCGGCGCGCAGATAGCGGGCCAGGGCCTCCAGGGGGATGTGCGGTCCCTGGCCGAGTTCCCTGACGCCCTGGAAGTGGCGCTTCCTGAGCGCGGGTTCGGCGAAGAGCGAGGCGACCAGCGGGACACTCTGCTCGTAGAAGCGGACGGCGTGTTCGGCGACGCGGACGAGGTTGTGCTCCACGCCGAGGTCTCCCGGGTCCTGCCCCAGCTCGTCCAGGAGGGGGTTGAGGCGGGGCAGCCGGTCCCGGAGGACGCGGACGAAGATCTCCTCCTTGCTGCGGTAGTGCTTGTAGAGCGCCGCCTCGGAGCACCCGGCCTCGCGGGCGATCTCCTTGGTCGTGGTGTGGGCGAGCCCGGCGGAGCGCAGCAGATGCTCGGCGGCGTCGATGATCCGCTCGCGGGTGGGGCGTGTTGACTTCGAGGTGGGCATTGACTCACCCTAGAGGTGAGTGAACACTCACCCACCCCCCCAGGAGAGGCGACCTATGCACTACACGGTCTTCGGGGCGACCGGCGGCACCGGCCGGCAGCTCGTCCAGCAGGCGCTCGGCGCCGGACACCGGGTCACGGCGGTCGTGCGCGACCCGGGCAGGCTGGCCGTCGGCGCGCACGAACGGCTGGAGATCGCCGTCGCCGACGTGACCGACGCGGAGGCGCTGCGCCCGGTGGTCGCGGGACGCGACGCGGTGCTCTCCGCGCTCGGCGCGCCGGCCAACAAGTCCGCGGGGATCGCCTCCGCCGGGACCCGGGCGATTCTGCGCGCCCTCGACGCCGAGGGGGTGCGGCGGCTCGTCTCGGTGAGCGCCTCCCCGCTCGGGCCGCCGGAGGGCGAGGGTTTGCTCTACCGGGTCGTGCTGTTGCCCCTGATACGGCGCGCCTTCCGGGACATCTACGCCGATCTGGCCGTGATGGAGAGCGAGATCCGGGCCGGCGGTGCGGACTGGACGGTGATCCGCCCGCCCCGGCTGACCGACGGCCCGCTGACGGGCACGTACCGGACCCGGTTCGGCGGGGCGGTGCCCCGCGGTCACACGGTGAGCCGCGCGGATGTGGCCCACGCGATGCTCGCGGCGGTCGGCGACCCGGCTTCCGTGGGGCGGGTGATGGGGGTCGCGGCCTGACCTCCCCGCCGGGGTCGGCGCCACCGCCCCGCGGCGGGCGTCGCGCCGGAGCCCGAAGTCGCCGACGGGACCCCGAAGTCACGGACCGTTCCTTCCGGGCCGCCGGCGCGGAGGCGGCGGAGAGCGCCCGTGAGCCGCTGCGCGGAGGGGCCGGGCCCCGGTGCCGAGTGGAGGCGGACCGCGCGTGCCGCCCGGCCGGGGTGTGTCCTCCCCCGCCGGGCGGCGCGATGACGCGACGACTCAGACGGTGCCCGCCCCGGCGGGCCGCTCCCCGCCCTGCGCGGATGCCGGTGCGGGGGTGGTGCGCAGGGTGAGCAGTGAGGCGAGCGCGCCGACGGCGGCGAGGGCCGCGGCGCCGAGGAAGGCGGCGGAGAAGCCGTTGGTGAGGGCTTCGGGGTCGCCGAGTTCACGGGCGCCGTACGCGGCGGAGACCGCCGTCATCGCGGCCAGTCCGAGGGCGGAGCCGACCTGGTAGCCGGTGTTGACGATGCCGGAGGCCAGGCCGCCCTCCTCGGGGCGGGCGCTGGAGAGCGCGGTGCCGAGGGAGGGGATGAACGCCAGTGACATGCCGGCCGCGGCCAGCAGGGAGGCGGGCAG
This sequence comes from Streptomyces sp. CAU 1734, assembly GCF_039888735.1. Lineage (NCBI taxonomy): Bacteria > Bacillati > Actinomycetota > Actinomycetes > Kitasatosporales > Streptomycetaceae > Streptomyces > Streptomyces sp. CAU 1734. The sequence continues at coordinate 351,344 of NZ_JBDQQP010000005.1, read as the reverse complement.
GACGTCGACCCAGAAGGTGCCGTCCGCCCGGGCGAAAGAGAGCCACAGCATGCCGGCGGCGAGGGCCAGCAGGCCGGTGACGATCAGCGGCTTGGTCCCGAAGCGGGCCATCAGCCGGGGTGCCAGCACAATCATCATGATCATGATGGCGACCGTCATGGGCAGCAGGGCCGCGCCGGAGGCGAAGGCGCCCAGTCCGAGCACCTGCTGGAGATAGAGGTTGAGGAAGAACCACATCGGGATCCACGCGGCGGCCATCAGCAGCTGCGCGATGTTGGCTCCGGCCAGGTTGGGTGCCCGCCAGATGCCCAGCCGCATCAGCGGCTCACGGCGCCTGGACTGGATGGCGACGAAGGCGGCGAGCAGGGCCGCGCCGGCGGCCAGTACGAGCCAGGTCTCCGCCGAACCCCAGCCGGTCTCGGGGGCGCGGACGATGGCGTAGACGGCGGTGGCGAGCCCGAGGGTGACGGTGGCCGCTCCCGCGAGGTCGACGGAGCCGCGGCGGACCGGGACCGAGGGCATGACACCCGGGGTGAGCGCCAGCACGACCAGGGCGATCGGGATGTTGATGTAGAACACCCAGGGCCAGCTGGCCCACTCGGTGATGACGCCGCCGAGGAAGACACCGGCGGTGCCGCCCGCCGGTGCCGCGGCGCCGTACAGGGCCAGCGCCTTGGTCAGCTCCTTGGGCCGGGCGCCGAAGAGCATCATCAGCAGCGTCAGCGCGGACGGGGCGATCAGCGCGGCACCGACGCCTTGCAGGGCGCGGCCGGTCAGTTCGACCCAGACCGTGGAGGCGAGGCCGGCGACCAGGGAGCCCGCGGCCATCACGGACCAGCCGGCGACGAAGATCCGCTTGGCGCCGAAGAGGTCGGAGAGCCGCCCGCCGAGCAGCAGGAGCCCGCCGAAGGCGACGACATAGGCGTTGAACACCCAGGACAGGCCCTCCGGCGAGAAGCCCAGGTCAACCTGCATTTTGGGGAGGGCCACACCAATGATCGACGTGTCCATGATGACCGTGAACTGGGCCAGGGCTATGAGGACGAGCGCCGTCCAGCGGCGCGGGCTTGGAGGGGCGGCCGGGGTTGACATAACTGACTCCTATACCGGAGGGGGGTATGCGTTTCGGATCGCCAATATACCCCCCTCCGGTATCTTTGGCCGCCATGGCCCCCACATTCGCCACCCGGCCGGAGGATCCGGGCCGCTCCCCCGCCGCCCCGGGAGAAGCCGAGCACCCCCGGCGCGAGATCCGGTCTCTTCCGCGCCCGGGCGTTTAACCGGCGCCGGCCACCCTTCCGGGTGATCACCCCGGGACGGCCTCCCGCGGTGATCACGGCGGGGTGACCATGTCTCCGAACCTCCGTCAGCGCCACTGCCAGGGAAGGCGGGCACAGTCATGCCGGTTGAGAGCACCCCGGGGAACCCGTTCACGCCCAGTACCGATGAACTCGCCAGGCTGGAGGCGATCCGCGAGGCGCTGGTGAACCCGTCGCCGCGCGCCATCGGCCGCCTGGACCAATGGGGCCTGGCCGACACCTACGAGACGTACGCGCAGACCGCCGCGTACACCGAGGTCTCGATCACCATGTCGGACGGGACACTGATCGACGCGGCGCTGAGCGTGCCGCGCGATCTCGCGCCCGGCCAAACCTGTCCCGCGGTCGTCATGCCCGCCCCGCTGATCTCGATCGGCCGGCGGGCCTACCTCGGCATGTTCCCGCGCTGGGCCCTCGGCGGTTACGCCGTCCTCGCCTACAGCCAGCGCGGCCTGGCCGACTCCGGGGGCGAGATCCATGTCGCGGGACCGCAGGACGTGGCCGACGCCGTCGAGATCGTCGACTGGCTGATCGGCCACGAGGCCGTGGACCCGGAACGCATCGGCTGCTTCGGCTCCTCCTACGGCGCGGGGACGAGCCTGCTGCTGGCCGCGGAGGACCCCCGGGTCAGGGCCGTGGCCGGCACCAGCGCCTGGGGCGACCTGTTCACCTCGCTGTACCAGAACGGCACCCGCCACCTCAAGGCGTTCGAGACCCTCGTCCAGCTCTTCGGCGAGGACCGGTGCTCACCCGAATTCCGCGAGGTCATCCAGAAGATCCGCGCCGACGTCATCGACGAGCAGGTCATCGGCTTCGCCCGGGACCGGTCCCCCCGGCACCGGCTGCCGGCGTACAACGCCAACCGGACGCCGATCCTGCTGACCACCGCCTGGCACGAGACGATCTTCTCGGTACCCGCCGTCATCGACCTGTTCACCGGCCTGGAGGGCCCCAAGTCGCTCCTCGTCCAGGTGGGCGACCACGGCAACGGCGAGCTCGGCGGCCTGGCCGGGCTGCTCTCCAAGCCCACCGAGATGGCCTACCGCTGGCTGGACCATCACATCGGCGGCAGCGCCGGCGACGGACGCGAACCGCGGTTCGGCATCCGCTCCGAGTACATGCACAATCTGCTGTCGGACCTGCACCACCCCGACTGGGCGAGCTACGCCCTCCCCCGGAAGCGTTTCCACCTCGCCGGCGCGTCCGCCGGACAGCTCGACGCGGAGCTGACCGAGGACGGGCCGCAGCCGGGCTGGAGCCGCTCGGTCAAGGCCACCGGCGAGAGCACCGAGGCGGTCGTCGCCCCGAAGCTGGTCCAGACCGGCCTGGCCGAACGCATGGGCCTGCCCCATGTGTACCGGACCGCCGACATCGACCGCGGCCTCGCGGCGATCTGGACCGGCGCACCGCTGGCGCGGGCCATGCGTGTGCAGGGCGACCCGGAAGTGCGGGTCACCGTGAAGCCGCAGGAGAAGGACGCCACGATCGTGGCGTATCTGATGGACAGCGACCCGGCCACCGGCAAGGCGGCCATCATCACCCACGCCCCCTTCACCATCACCGGCGAACAGGCCGGCCGGGCCACCACCGTGGCCTTCACCCTCCAGCCCGCCCACTACGTCCTGGCCAGGGGCCGCCGGCTCCAGCTGATCATCGACACCCACGACCCGCTCTTCGCCGACGCCAACACCCCGCTGACCACCGTCGAGATCTCCTCCCCGCAGGGCGCCGAGTCCTGTATCGACATCCCGCTCGGCACCCTGGACTGACCGCGCGGGTACCTCGGCCGCCGGGGTCCCTCGCCCGCACACCCGCACCAACGAAAAAGAACTCCCGGCGCGGACGAATCCGTGCTGGGAGTTCCGTGAAGCCGACCAGGGTGTGCGCATGGAATACCCATGGCGTCCGAGGGGGACTTGAACTCTCCTCTCGGGCGCCAGCCCTCAAAGGCTCCGACCTGGGGAAACACCCTCCGGCAAGCCGGATTTCACCGGGCACTTGCCCCTTTCCCCCTGCTGCTTCCCGCCGTTCCGGGCCTCTGTTGGTCATGCGTCACCGAGCCGACCCCGCCCGTCGACCGGACCCTTCCCCGGACGAGGCCCGAACCGTTCCGCTCCGTCGAGCCGGACGCCCCACCCGCACGGCCGCGGGGCGGCGCACGGACGGGGCGTTTTGGATCTCGCCAGACGTGCTGGGGCACGTTCAGGGAGCGCAGCCCGGTCGGCCGACGCCGGTACAGCGGCCCGGCCACGTGGGCGGCGCGTGCCTCGCCGGGGGCGGACTGCTCGATCAGGTGATGGGCCACGGCCTTGAGGTGGGCCGACCACGCGAGCAAGCACGTGCCGTCGCGCGGTGCGCCCGCACTCCTGCGGCTGGTCCGACCAGGAGATTCGCTCGGCTGTTGGTTACGCCACTGCCGGAGAAACAGAAAGACCCCAGATCAACTGGGGTCTCTACTGGTGTCCGAGGGGGGACTTGAACCCCCACGCCCGATAAAGGGCACTAGCACCTCAAGCTAGCGCGTCTGCCATTCCGCCACCCGGACCAGGTGACCGCCCCGGTTTCCCGCGGCGACATGGACAACAATACCAGGGCTTCGGGGTGCCTTTCACCCACATATCCCGTGGTCAGTGCGGTGCGGCGACTCAAACGGGGGTGGCGGGCCACGCTGCGGAGTGTTGTCGCGGCGAGTACCCGCCTCTTCACCCTCGGTGACGCTACCTTCACCTGCGTGACTGATCGCAGCCATCGACGGCCCCGCCCGCTCTCGCCGCTGCGCGAGCATCTCCGCGACACCCTGTGGTTCGCTCCCACGGCCGGACTCGCCGGCGCCGTTCTGCTGTGGTGGGCGGCGGGTGCCCTGGACGACCGGATCGTGACGGTGCTTCGCGAGGAGGGCGCGTACGCGGAACTGCGGGCGCTGATCTCGATCGCCGAGGACGCCAAGACGATCGTGACCACGATCAGCTCGGCGATGATGACCTTCATCGGTGTCGTCTTCAGCATTTCGCTGGTGGCCGTGCAAATGGCGAGCGGACAGCTCACGCCCCGGGTGGTGCGGATCTTTGTGCGCAGCCGGATCAGCAAGGCGACGCTGACGGTGTTCCTGGCGACGTTTCTCTTCTCGCTGCTGGTGCTGACGTCGTACGAGAGCGAGACCGACGCGCGGCAGGTCACCTCCGTACCGGTGGTGCAGAGCCTGGCGACGATGGCGCTGGTGGGGCTCAGTCTGCTGCTCTTCATCGCCTACGTGTCGTCCACGCTGCGGCTGATGCAGGTGGGGCCGGTGGTCGACCGGATCACCCGGGAGTCGCTGCGGATGGCGGCGCGGCAGCCGGCGGGCGCCGGGGAGCCGGTGGCGCTCGCCGCGGAGATCGGCCGGATCCCTCACCGGGGGCGGGCCGGTGTACTGCGGGATGTGCATGTGGCCCGGCTGGTGCGACTGGCACGGCGGCGCGGAGTGGTGCTGCGGCTGCTGCCCCGGATCGGGGACTTCGTGGTCGCCGGCACTCCGGTACTGGCCGTCCACGCCGACGGGCCGGTACGGGTGAGAGTGCCGCCGTACACCGTGTCCGTGGGCACGGAGCGCACCTTCCACCAGGATCTCGGGCTCGGGCTGCGGCAGCTCTCGGACATCGCGCTGCGGGCGCTGTCACCGGCCGTCAATGATCCGACGACCGCCGTGCAGTGTCTGGACAGGATGGTCGAACTGCTCTCGGCGGTGGCGGGGGACGCGCTCGGCGCGGTCCATCACCGGGACCGCTCGGGCACCGTACGGCTCATCCAGCCGGTGCCCGCCTGGGAGCATCTGGTGGACCTGGGGCTCACCGAGATCCGCACGGCGGCGGCCGAACAGCCGCAGGTCACCCGCCGGCTGCTGGCGGCGATCGACGATCTGCTGCTGCTCGTGCCGCCGGAGCGGGGCGCCCCGCTGCTCAGGCACCGGGCGCTGCTGGTGCAGGCGGTGGTACGGGCCGTGCCCGAGGCGGCCGACCGGGAGTTCGCGCTCCGCCCGGACCGGCAGGGGATCGGCTGAGGATCCGGGATGCCGGGTGGGCGGGGACGCCGGCCCGGCGGCCGGCGGCCTCCGCGGAGGCGGTCCTCTCCGGAGCCCCGCGGAAGCGCGACCCGGCCGGGCTCCGCCGCCGGTCAGGACAGGAGCTCGACGCAGCCGTCGGTTCCGTGCAGGCGGATCCGCTGTCCGTCCCGGATCAGCCGGGTGGCGCGGTCCACGCCCACCACGGCGGGGAGGCCGTACTCCCGGGCGATCACGGCGCCGTGGGTCATCAGGCCGCCGACCTCCGTCACCAGGCCCGCGATCCCGACGAAGAGCGGCGACCAGCTGGGGTCGGTGAAGGTGGTGACCAGGATGTCGCCCGGTTCGAGATCGGCCTTCGCGATGTCGAGGACGACCCGGGCCCTTCCCTCGACGGTTCCGGCGGAGACCGGCAGGCCGGTCAGGGCACCGGCCGGCACGCCCTCGCGCCGGTACGCCCCGGTGACGGCCTCGCCGTCCGAGGTGAGCACCCGGGGCGGGGTGAGCGCGGCGTACGACCGGAACTCCGCCTCGCGCCGGCGGATCAGCCCGCCGTCCACCCGCCGCGTGCGCACGGCCTCCCGGAATTCCCCGAAGGTGAGGAAGAAGACGTCCTCCCGCCGGGTCAGCACGCCGGCCCGCACCAGGCGCCCGGCCTCCGCCAGCAGGGCGCGCCGGTAGACGAGCAGGCGGCTGACGATGTCGTACTTCGGGTACTCCCGGTAGCCGATGAAGGTCCGCACCCGGTCGATCATCCGCTTGGTCTCGCCGGCCCTGCGGTCCCCGTCCGGCAGGGCCCGCAGCCGTGACAGCACGTCGGCTTCCTTGGCCAGCGCCTTCCGCCGCCCTTCCTCGAAGCGCCGCCCGGCGGCGCCCGGAGGGAAGTTCCTGACATTGTCGAGGATCGCCGGAACGAGTGCGGCGGGCCGCTCGCACCAGCGCGGCCGGGTGATGTCGATCTCGCCGACGCAGCGCATGCCGTAGCGGCCGAGGTAGCCCTCCAGGGCCTCGCGCGCCCCGGCTCCGCCCGGCAGCTCCGCCAGCCCGTCCAGCCAGTCCGGCCCGTGCCGGTCTCCGACGGCCCGCAGGAATTCCACCACTTCCGGGTGCGGGCGGACGGCGTCCGCGACGTCGAGCAGCTCCAGTCCCATCTCGGAGGTGATGTTGCCGGGGGCGGACAGGGTGAGTGTGTCGGCCGCGTTCTTCTCGCCCAGCCACTCCCGGAGGCGGTCGTTGAGCCACCAGGTGGCTTCGATTCCCGCCATGATCGCCTGATGGCTCAGCGGATCGGCGAGCGCCCGCTTGTGCTCCTGGATCGCCTCCAGCAGGAAGTCGAACAGCGCCGGTCCGGTCTTCGTCCGGATATCGCGCTCCAGGGCCGCGACGGAGGCCCGGCCGCGTTCGATCAGCCCGGTGACGACGGCCGGATCGGTCGGGATCCGGGCGGGCGGCCCGCCCGGGTCCGAGTCCGGGCCGGGGGCCGGAGCCGGGTCGGGCAGCAGGGGGACGAAGTCGTCGCGGTCCAGCACGGTCTCCAGCGCGTCCCTGGTCAGCGGGTCCTCTCTGCCGATGAGGTCCAGGAGACCGGCGCGGCCCGCGGGTGAGGTCAGACGCCCGGTGGCGTCGACGAACAGCCGCCCGCCGGCCTCCCGCATCGGTGCCATGGCCAGCATCCGCCACACGGACAGGCCCAGGGGTTTCATGGGGTCGGTCATCATCTGCTGATGGCCGACCGAGACATAGACACGGTTCTCCGGGTCGCCGGGCTCGGCGGCGGGAACGGGGAACAGGGTGGTGACCGGCCGGCTCTGAACGATCCGGAAACCGTCCTCGGCCAGACACCACTCGATGTCCTGCGGGCGGCCGAAGTGCGCCTCGATCCGCCGCCCGAGCCGCACGAGCGCCACTGCCTGGGCATCGGTCAGCGCCGGCTGCCTCTGCCGCCGCGGGTCGACCGCCGCCTCCCGGGTGCCGCCGCCCGGCAGGGCGTGCACGGCCCGCTGTTTGGCGGCGATGGTCCTGGCGACGATCTCACCGTCCCGCACCGCGAAGACATCAGGGTTCACGAGACCGGAGACCAGCGCCTCCCCGAGGCCGAAGCCGGCGTCCACGGTGGCGACCTTCCGGTTGCCCGTGACGGGATCGGCCGTGAACAGGACGCCGGACGCGTCCGGGAACACCATCCGCTGCACGACCACGGCCATGTGGACCGTGCGGTGGTCGATGCCGTTCCGCCGCCGGTAGACCACGGCCCGTTCGGTGAACAGCGAGGCCCAGCAGCGGCTGATGTGCCGGAGCACCGATTCCGCTCCCACCACGTTCAGATAGGTGTCCTGCTGACCGGCGAAGGAGGCCGTCGGCAGATCCTCCGCGGTCGCGCTGGACCGCACGGCATAGGCGGCGGCCCCGTCGCCGTGCCGGGCGAGCGCGCCCGTGACCGCCGCCACGAGATCGTCCGGGACGGCGGTCCCCTCGACGGCCCGGCGGATCTCCGCGCCGAGCGTGCGGATCGCCTCCCCGTCGTCCGGGTCCACCCGCGACAACCGGTCGAGCCGGTCACCGATCGACGGGACATCCTCCATCACCCGCCGGAAGGCATCCGTCGTCACACAGAAACCGTCCGGCACACGGACACCGTCGATCCGCGACAGCCCGCCCAACTGCGCGCCCTTGCCGCCGACGACCGCTGTCCGCGTCTCGTCGACCTCCCGAAGATCCAGCACATACGTCTCCGCCATCGCTGCCGGCGCCTCCCACTCCGTCGAACCACCTGGTGGTGGCGTCGAGCGACGATTCTCCGGCGCGACCGGGGCCTTGTGGCAAGCCCCCCGGTGCGCTATAAGTTGAGCACGGCAAGGAGAGCGCTTTCTCCTTGCCTTTGCTTTTTCGGTCCGGCGGTGAGGGCGGGCCGGCCCGCGGGTACGGCTCACGGACGGGCGGCGTTCCACAGCGCGGGCAGCGGGCGCGCGGAGGCGTACGGGGCGGTGGGGCCGGTGCCGGGTCAGACCGGCGAGAACAGATGGTCGCTGATGAGGCGGGCCGCGCCGGTCACCCCGGCGATCCGGCCCAGCCCGCCGAGGACGATGGGGAGATTCCCGGTCGCCAGCGGCAGCGACCGGCGGTAGACCTGGGTCCGTATGCTCGCCAGCAGGGTGTGGCCGAGGCCGGTCACCCCGCCGCCGATCACCACCAAGCCGGGGTTGAAGAAGCTGACGAGTCCGGCGATGACCTGGCCGACCCGGTCGCCGCCCTCGCGGATGAGTTCGAGTGCGGCGGTGTCGCCCGCCGAGGCGGCCGCCGCCACATCGGCGGCGGTGAGCCGGCCGTTCGCGGCCAGCCGTTCGGCGAGCCGGGGCGAGCGGCCGGAGCGGGCCGCCTCCTCGGCGTCCCGGGCGAGTGCGGCACCGCTGAAGTGGGCCTCCAGACAGCCTCTGTTGCCACAGGGGCAGGGGCGTCCGCAGGGGTCGACCTGGATATGGCCTATGTCGCCGGCGCTGCCGGTCGCGCCCCGGTAGACCTCTCCCCCGACGACGATTCCGCAGCCGATGCCGGTGCCGATCTTGACGCAGAGGTAGTCGGCGGCGGACCGGGCGACGCCCGCGTGCTGTTCGCCCATCGCCATCAGATTCACATCGTTGTCGACCATGACCGGGCAGCCGAGATCCTGGCTGAGCGCCTGCCGGACGGGGAAACCGTCCCAGCCGGGCATGATCGGGGGCGCGACCGGTGTGCCCTCGGGGAAGCGGACCGGCCCGGGTACGCCGATACCGGCGCCGTCGAAGCCCTCGGCGAGGCCGGTCGCCTTCAGTTTCGCCGCCATGGACAGCACCTGCTCGAAGACCGCGACGGGCCCTTCCCGTACGTCCATGGGATGGCTGAGGTGGCCCAGTACTTCCAGTTCCGCGTTGGTGACCGCGACATTGACGGAGGTGGCGCCGATGTCGGCGGCGAGGAAGCGGAGGCGGGGGGCGAGGCGGATGTTGTGGGAGCGGCGCCCGCCGCGCGAGGCGGCGAGGCCGTCGGCGACGATCAGCCCGGTCCCCAGCAGCCGGTCGACCTCGACGGCCAGTCTGGAGCGGGAGAGGTCGACCAGATCACCGAGCCGGGCGCGGGAGTTGGGGCCGCCGTCGCGCAGCAGTCTCAGCAGTCGCGCCTGGTGTGCGTTGGCGGGCCGTGCGGTCAAGCGCCTCACTGCCCTCCCCTCCCCCGGCCTTCGGCATGGCAAATCCCATGGGGCGCTGGGTGATACGGCTTTCGAGGGGAAAGTAGCAGCGCCCTTTCCGAGTGGGAAGAAGTCGCGCGGGCTTCCGCGCCGGTTCCTCCCCACGCGGGACAAAGTCTCCAGGGCCGGTGCGTTCAGGGGAGGGCCGGGAAATCGGCCTCGCGCGGGACGGGTGTGGTCTCGTTGCTCCGGCTGCCGGGAAGCGGGCCGGTGCGCCGGTCGGGACGGCCGTGGAGGCCGCGGGTGTACCGGACGATCGCGCCCGTCGCCGGGTGGGCGGTGCCGGTCGACGCCCGGGCGGACGCGCGAGGGGCGATACGGCGGCCGAGGACGGCCGCCGTGCGCTCCGGAGCGCCGTACCGCCCCCGCCTGCGGGCATCCCGCCGGGCGACGGTGCGGGCGGGTGTCAGTCCCGGCGGGTGTCGAGCAGCTCCGCCAGCCGGTCGAGAAAGACCCGCTGACCCGCGACCAGCCGGGGACGCGCCTCCTCCAGCGGGAACCACCCGGCCCGGTCGATCTCCGGGAACTCGGCCCGGACCCCCGAGCGGGGCGGCCACTCCATGGTGAAGGTGCCCGGCACCACGAGGGCGGTGTCGAGTTCGCCCTCCAGCGCCCAGATGGTGACGATCTTGCCGTTGGGCTGCCGGGCCTCGCCCAGCGGCAGCCACTCCCCCGGCGGCGGCGCGAGACCGAGTTCCTCCTCGAATTCCCGGCGGGCCGCGGCGGCCGGCTCCTCATCCGAGGTGTACTGCCCCTTGGGCACGGACCACGCCTGCTCGTCGCGGTCCTCCCAGAAGGGCCCGCCCATGTGACCGATGAGAACCTCCAGGGTCCCCTCGCGGTCGCGGAACAGCATCAGTCCCGCACTTCTCACAGCGACCATGGCGCTCAGTCTGCCCCTCCGCGACCCTCCGCCGCCCGCGCCCGCGCGGGTCAGGGGCAGCGGATGATCTGGCCGGCGTACGAGAGATTGCCGCCGAAGCCGAAGAGCAGCACCGGGTCCCCGGAGGAGATCTCGCCGCGCTCGACCAGCTTGGCGAGGGCCAGCGGAATGGAGGCCGCCGAGGTGTTGCCGGACTCGATCACATCGCGGGCGATCACCGCGTTCACCGCGCCGATCTTCTGCGCCACCGGCTCGATGATCCGCAGATTGGCCTGGTGGAGCACGACGGCGGCCAGCTCCTCCGGGAGCACCCCGCCGCGCTCGCAGACCTTGCGGGCGATGGGCGGCAGCTGGGTGGTGGCCCACCGGTAGACGGCCTGCCCCTCCTGCGCGAACACGGGCGGGGTGCCCTCGATCCGCACGGCGTGGCCCATGGCCGGAACCGATCCCCACAGCACCGGGCCGATACCGGGCTCCTCGCCCTCCGGCGCCGCCTCGACGATCGCCGCCCCCGCGCCGTCGCCGACCAGGACACAGGTGGTGCGGTCGCTCCAGTCGGTGACGGCCGTCATCTTGTCCGCGCCGATCACCAGGACCCGGTCGGCGGATCCGGCCCGCACCGCGTGATCGGCGGTGGCCAGGGCGTGGGTGAAGCCGGCACAGACCACATTGAGGTCCATCACGGCGGGCGATTCCATGCCGAGCCGGGCGGCGACCCGGGCCGCCGTGTTCGGCGAGCGGTCGATCGCGGTGGAGGTGGCGACCAGCACCAGCCCGATGTCCTGCGGGGTCAGTCCGGCCGCCGCGAGCGCCTTGGCACCGGCATGGGCGGCCAGCTCGTCGACGGGTTCGTCGTCCGCGGCGCGGTGCCTGGTCCGGATACCGACCCGGGTGCGGATCCACTCGTCACTGGTGTCGACGAGCGCTGCCAGATCCTCATTGGTGAGCACGCCGGCGGGCTGGTAGTGCCCGAGCGCGGCGATACGTGAGCCGGTCATAAGGAGTCCCCTCCGTGCGGGCAGTGGAATGCCCCAGTCTTCGCTGCTACCAACCGGTACGACGGCAGGTGACCCGACAGGATTCGGCCCCCGGAATTTGGAGCTTCCCGAGGGTCCGCCGGGCCCCGCGCCTGCTCCGGGGGCCTTCGGAGCCGCCCGGCCGTGCTTCCCGGGCCGCCCCGGCGGGTGCCCCCGGAACCGCCCCGGCATGCGTGCCGGACCTCCTTCGTGTGCCTCCCGGACCATCCCGGTGCGCGTGCCGGACCGCCCCGGCCGGTGTAAGGGACAATGGGCCGGTCCAGGTCACCTCGCCGAATGGGAACCGATCGCCATGGGACGGGTCACCGAACGCCGCCGCACCATCCGTATCAGAGACGGTGTGGTCTCCGCCCGCCCCGACACCCTGGTGGCCGAGGAACCGCTGGAGATCCGGCTCAATGGCGAACCACTCGCCGTGACCATGCGCACACCCGGCGACGATTTCGCGCTCGCGGCCGGCTTCCTGGTGAGCGAGGGAGTGCTCGCGGCGGCGGACGAGGTGCGGTCGATCGTCTACTGCGCGGGCGCGACGGCGGACGGCGTGAACACCTACAACGTGGTGGATGTGAAACTCGCCCCCGGCGTACCCCTGCCGGACATCTCCCTGAAGCGCCATGTGTACACCACGTCCTCGTGCGGGCTCTGCGGCAAGGCGAGTCTGGACGCGGTGCGGACCACGGCACGGCTGCCGATCGCGGACATCCCCCGGCTCCGGATCGAGCCGGCGCTGCTCTCGGAGCTGCCGGACCGGCTGCGGGCGGCGCAGCGGGTCTTCGACCGGACCGGGGGGCTGCATGCGGCGGCGCTCTTCTCGGAGGAGGGCGACCTGCTCGATGTCCGCGAGGACGTCGGCCGGCACAACGCCGTCGACAAGCTGATCGGCCGGGCGCTCCAGGAGGGCTCGCTGCCGCTGTCCCGGGTGATTCTGCTGGTGTCCGGGCGGGCCTCGTTCGAACTCGCGCAGAAGGCGGTGATGGCGGGCGTGCCGGTGCTCGCCGCGGTCTCCGCCCCGTCGTCACTCGCGGTGGATCTGGCCGCCGGGTCGGGGCTGACCCTGGTCGGCTTCCTGCGGGGCGCGAACATGAATGTGTACGCGGGCGAGGAGCGCGTCGCGCTGCACCCCGAGGTGTGAGCCGGCCGCCGCCGCGGTCACCGGAACCGGTCGCGGATCCGGGCGAGCCGGCCCGGCCGGTTCCACTCCTGGAAGGCGGCGGACAGGCCGTCCCCGGCGCGTGCCAGCTCCGCCGTGACCTCGGCCATGCCCTCGGGCGGCAGCAGGCGGACGGCGGGCCGCAGCACCTCGGCGAGCAGCGCGGTACGGGTCTGTTCCCAGGCCGGGCTGGCGCCCGGCTCGCGGGTCCAGTCGATGAAGCGGGCGGCGATCCGGCCGGGCGGGGCATGCGGCCGGCCGCGGTCCAGGTCGCCGCGCGCGGCCGTCTCGTACCCCTGGAGCAGCACCGGATCGCCGGAGCGGGCCAGTTCCTCCAGCTCTCCGGGCGGCGGGGTGTCGGAGAGGAGGACTCGGGCGATCACGGCGGCGGCGCGCTCGGCGACGGCCGGTTCGAGCGGCAGGGCGGTACGGGCGAGGGTGCCCGCCTCCCGGATGAAACCCGGCCCCGCGGTGCCTCCGGTGATGTGCCCGGCGAGGGCGAGCAGCGAGAGGGCGCTCCGGGTGCGGGGGTCGAGGGCGTGGCCGGCATAGCGGAGCAGATCGGCGGCGAGGGCGGGCGCGTCGGGGTCCCCGGCGGGTGCGGTGAGGGCGGTACGGGTGAGTTCGGCGCCGATTCCGGAGCTCTGGAGCCACTCCTGGGCGAGTTCGTTGACGAGAAGGCCGGCCTCGGCGGGGGCGGGGGTGCGGCCGGGCCAGGCGAGGCGGAAGGCGGTGCGCTGGACGGCGGGGTCGGCGCGGTGGGCGGGCCCGGCGAGATCCAGCAGGGTGTGGAAGGTGCGTACCGGGTCGCCGGGAACATGCCGCAGGCCGGCGGCTTCGCCGAGGTGGAGGTGGGGGGTGGGGGCGAGGTCGGCGGCCGGCAGGGCGGCCCGCACGGCGGCGGCGACACGGGCGGGGCCCCCGGGCGCCTCCGCCGCGGCGCGGTCGAGTTCGGCGAGGACGGGTGCGCGGAGTTCGGGGCGGCGGTCGAGCACGGCGGCGATGGGCGCGGGCGGAGCGGGCTCCGGGCCGGCGGCCGCTTCGAGGAGGGCGGCGGTGACGCGGTCGGCGAGGAGTGGGTGGATGCCCATGGTCTCGACCGAGAGCGCGGCGGCCAGGTCGAGCAGGGCGAGGACGAGTGCGGGCGGGGCGGTGGCGACCGCCGCGAGGGCGGCGAGGAGTTCGTCGGCGAGTGCCCCGGCCGGGCCGGCGGCGATCCGGTCCGCGACGGCGGCGAGGGCGAGCCACTCCCCGGGGGACCGGGGGTCGCCGCCCTCGGCGAGTCCGGCCAGGAGCGGGGTCCAGAATTCGGCGCCTCTGCCGTGTCCGTGACGCCGTGCCCAGCGGGCCGCCGCGGCGCGCCCCGCGGAGTCGAGGGGGACCCCGGTGGTGGCCGCGAGGACGGCGAGCCGGGCGGGGTCATAGGGGTCGCGGGGCGGACGGGGTCCGGTGCCGGGGTCCGGATTCTCGTGTTCGCCGGGGAGCCGCCGGGCGGCGGAGAAGAGCCGGGGTTCCCCGGCGAGCCAGATCCGGGCGGCGACCCGGGCCCAGAGATCGTCCGCGGGGGCCGCGGGCGGCGGCCCCGCCGCGCCGTGGATCCGGTGCCGGCCGGTGCCGGTGCCCGCCGCCGTGTCGGGGAGGGTGCCGACGAGGTGGTGCGGTGCCCGGCCGGGGTGGCGGGTGTACGAGATGAAGGTGAGCCGCTCCGCGTCCTTGCGGGGCAGGGCGGCGGCGGCCAGGGCGATCCACTGGATGGTGTCGTGGGTGTCGCGTTCGGCGAGGATCAGCCGGGGTGCGGCCGGGTCGGTGAAGAGCGCGCGCACATCGGCGAGGAAGCCGGGGAGCAGTTCGGCGCGGGCGCCCGCGAAGGCGGTGAGACCGGCGCGGTTGATGCGGCGGCCGGGCACGGGCTCGGTGAGCGGATCGGGTGCGCGGTGTTGCGGGGTGCGGGCCGACCAGTGCGGTGAGCCCCAGAGTTCGACGGGCAGCAGACCGGCGGGTAAGGAGTCGTCGGCGGGGAGCCAGAGCGCGTGGGCGTGGAAGCCGTGCCCTTCGGTGTGAACGGTGTGGCAGAGCAGCCGGCTGCCGTCGGAGAGGGTGGCGTGGCCGAGGGCGGCGGGGAGTTCGCCGGGGGCGGGGCGGCCGGGGGTCTCCCGGGGCGGTTCGCAGCCGAGGAGTTCCCCGATCTCGGGGAGGAGACCGGCGGGTATGCGGGGGTCGACCGAGGTGAAGCGGGGTCCGGAGGCGTCGGAGACGTGGTGGAGCTGGGGAAGGCCCTCGGGCGGGCCGGCCGGGGAGTTCACGCGCGGCCTCCCCCGAGCTCACGGCGGGCGGGGCCGGCGCGTAACCCGGTGCGGGCAGCCGGACGGCGTCGCGGCCGGGAGCGGGCGGTCGCACGGGCGGGGCGGAGGGGGCGGGTCACGGTCGTCACGTCAGCGCGCCACCAATCGTTCGTGCGGGCGTTCTTCGGGCTGTGCGGTGTCGGGCCCGGGGCCGGGCGGAATGGCGCGGCGCCGGTACGGGGGCGGCGGACCCGTCGGGTGCCCGGGTGGCTGCCGCGTCAGTCGTCCCGCGCGTCACCATCGGTGTCCACATCTCAGCAGATCGCGATCACCGGCGGTAGGCATTCGCCACAAGGTGTGCGGAACGTCCCGTCGCGGCGGGCGGGTTGGGCGGCCCTCCCGGCCCGGCGACGGTACGCGTACGGCGGCGCCCGGTCCCGGTCCCGGCCGGCTCAGGGACGGTTGGCGGGTGCCGGAATGGTCTGGAGCTCCAGTGTGGCCGGGGGTTCGGCGACTCCGGGCCCGCCGGCGCGCACCCAGGCGAGGATGTCGTCCACGGCTCCGTCGTCGAGCACCCAGCCGATCCAGGCGGCGCGCGCACCCCGGCGACGGGCCTCCGCCGAGGGCTGGACCACGATCACATTGGCCTGACCGCAGGGGCCGAGGCAGTCGCTCTCGCGCACCTCCAGCCGTCCGCCGGAGGCCGCGGCGGCGGTGCGCAGCCGGGCCAACTGGCCCTCGTGGTCGGTGCCCGGGTGCTTGCGGGCACTGCCGCAGCAGCAGCCCCGGCAGACGACGAGGGTGCACGGGCGGGTGCGGAAGGAACGTATCGGCGGGGTGCTCATGGGGTGATCGTCTCAGCCGTCCCCGGCGTCGTTCCAGGTGGCGGCAGCGGTGCGGCGGGAAACCGGCCCCGGGCCGGCCGTGCGCGACACCCCGGGCGGCCCCGGGAGGCCGGGCCGCGGTGCCGGACACGGCCCGGCGCCATGCCTGCGCGATGACCAAAAGTCCGTAAAGCGGCGGTGTGCTCACCGTACGAATGGTGTGGAGATTCCACCCCGGCTCGCTTACTCCGCACGCAGAAATCTGTCCGGGACTTCCCCGTGTGACCGGATTTCTCCGTCTGACCGGTGGTGATGCCATTCGTCCACACCTTCCGCGACGCCCTGTCACCGGTCATTGGCGTGGGGTACCGTCGCGGCGCTGTGCGGAGCACCACAAGGAGCGGCCCCTTGCGCGAGTTCACCGTCCGTCCCCTCGACGCGGCGCCTCAGGTCGGCGGTCTGGCCGACACGGTCTTCGAACGCGCCGAGCGCGAACCGGGACGGATCGTCCTCGGCCGCAAGGACGGAGCGGGCCACTGGCGGGATGTGAGCGCCGCCCAGTTCTGTTCGGAAGTGCTCGCCCTGGCCAAGGGGCTGCTCGCGGGAGGCGTCCGGTTCGGCGACCGGGTGGCGCTGATGTGCCGTACGCGGTACGAGTGGACGCTCTTCGACTTCGCGATCTGGACGGTGGGCGCGCAGTCCGTTCCCGTCTATCCGACGTCGTCGGCCGAGCAGGTCCGCTGGATACTCCACGACTCGGGGGCCACCGCCTGTGTGGTGGAGCACGAGGACCAAGTGATGACGGTGGGTTCGGTGATCGGCCGGCTGCCGATGCTCAAGCGGCTGTGGCAGCTCGACGCGGGCGCGGTCGGCGAACTGACGGCGTCCGGTGCGCGGATGGACGACGAGGTGGTGCACCGGCACCGGCTGGCGGTGACCCCGGATTCGACCGCCACGGTGATCTACACCTCGGGCACCACGGGCCGCCCGCGCGGGTGCGTGATCACCCACGCCAATCTGATGTTCGAGACGGATACGCTCATGGGACGGTGGAAGTCGCTCTTCCGGGCCCGGCCCGGTGCTCCGCCCGCGACCCTGCTCTTTCTGCCGCTGGCCCATGTCCTCGGGCGGGTGGTCGAGGTGGCGGCGGTCCGCGGCGGGATGAGGTTCGGTCATCAGCCGGTGCTCCGGCCGGACACGCTCCTCCCCGATCTGGTGTCGTTCCGCCCGACCTTCTTCCTCGCCGTTCCCTGTGTCTTCGAGAAGATCTTCCAGGTGGCGCGGCGCCGCGCGGAGGCCGAGGGGCGCGGCGGCCCGTTCGAGCGGGCCGCGGAGGTGGCGGTCCGGTACGCGGAGGCGAAGGAGGAGCGGGCGTTCGGGCTCGGCCCCGGGCCGTCGGCGGGCCTGCGGATGCGGCACCGCTTCTTCGAGCAGGCCGTGTACGCGAAGCTGCGCGAGGCGCTGGGCGGGCGGGTGCGGTACGCGATGTCGGGCGGCTCCGGCATGGACCGGCGGCTGGCGCTCTTCTTCGAGGGCGCGGGGGTGCGGATCTTCGAGGGGTACGGGCTCACCGAGTCGACCGCGGCGGCGACCGCGAACCCGCCGGAGCGGCCCCGGTTCGGCACGGTCGGCCGGCCGCTGCCGGGGACCGCGGTGCACATCGCGGCGGACGGTGAGGTGTGGCTGCGCGGGCCGCATGTGTTCTCGGGGTATCTCAACGACCCGGGGGCCACCGAGGCCGTGCTCCATGACGGCTGGCTGGCGACCGGCGACCTCGGATCGCTCGACGACGAGGGCCATCTGACGATCACCGGCCGGAAGAAGGAGGTGCTGGTGACCTCGGCGGGCAAGAGTGTGTCGCCACTGGCGCTGGAGGAGCGGGTGCGGTCGCATCCGCTGGTGGCGCAGTGTCTCGTGGTCGGCGATGACCGCCCTTTCATCGCGGCGCTGGTCACCCTGGACCAGGAGGCCGTGGAGCACTGGCTGGCCATGCGGGACCGGCCGCCGCTCGCCGCCGCCGGGATGGTGCGGGATCCGGGCATCGAGGCCCAGATCCGCCGCGCGGTGATCACCGCGAACACTCTGGTGTCGCGGGCGGAGTCCATCCGTACCTTCCGGATCCTCGCGCATCCCTTCACGGAGGAGCAGGGGCTGCTCACCCCGTCGCTGAAGCCGAAGCGGGCGGCGATCGAGCGGGCGTACGCGGCGGAGATCGACGCGCTGTACCGGTGAGCGGGCCGGGGGCCCGCACTCAGCGGACGAGTTGGTGGCAGCGCAGATTGCCGAGGAGGAGATGGCAGTCGCGCAGGGAACCGGAAGTGTCCCCCAGCGATCGGTAGATGCCCCACTTGGGACGCACCCGGTCGGCGAGGAAGGTGGCGACACCCGTTCTCGACTCGTCGATCACGGTGCGGCCGGCCCGGCTGAGGATCCAGCGGACGGAGCCCGAGCTCCCGCTGCCGATCGCGATCCGGAAATCGACATCGACCCAGTGGCCGTGGAGGGGTTCGAGAGGGGTCCGGCCGACGAGGGTGTTGGAGGTGAAGACCTTGAGCTCGATGGTCTGGACGCCGTTCACCCGGCGCAGCGACTGGACGGCGATCGGGGGTGATCCGGTGCCCGGCTGCTTCATCTGCATGATGTGGGTGAAGGTGGTGGTGGCCCGCAGGGAGGCGGGGATGAGCATCGAGTAGGTGACCCGCCAGGTCTCCCCGGCCCGCCACCGGAGGAAGGAGTCGCCGTCGCGGCAGCCGGTGACCTCCTGGCGCTGGCGGTCGGTGGCGGTGTCGCGGTCGGCGGTGTGCAGGGAGAAGCGGAAGGCGTCGCCCTCGGGACGGATGTGCGGGGCGGCGGCGGGGTGGGATCCGGCCCGGTCGTCCTCCACGGTCTCGAAGGCGCGCAGTCCGTCCCGGGCCGGGGAGGGGGACCAGCGCAGCCGCCACTCGGGAGCCGGGGCGGGGGAGATTCCGGCGCGGTACGGGTGCATGGGCCGGCTCCTCGGGGACAGCGGCGGTGCGGGCGGAGTGCGGCGGGTGGGGCGCGGACGGTCACCGCCGGGGAAATCCTCGCAGGCCGGGCCCGGCGGGTGCGAACCGGGACGGGTACGAACCGGGGCGGCGGCCGGGGGGCGGCGGCCGGGCGGCGGGCCCGTTCGCACCCGTCCCGGTCCGCACGGGTGAGTCCGGCGGGACACCTGTTCATGTCCATGACTGATGTTCAGTCATGTGCCCTAGGGTTGCTTCTTGATGAAATGCGGCCTATGGGCCGTACCGATGACGGCAGCCGGTGCCCCGCCGAGTTCAGCGGCCGGGAATCCGTGTCCGGCGCCGATCACCGGGACAGACGGAGAAGACCCACCCCCGGACGACGTAAGGACTCCCCCCTCGTGAGCCAGGTTCCCTCCATCACCCTCAACAACGGCGTGGCCATGCCGCAGCTCGGCTTCGGCGTGTGGCAGGTGCCCGACGACGAGGCGGCGAAGGCGGTCGCCACCGCCCTGGACGCGGGCTACCGCAGCGTCGACACCGCGGCCGTCTACGGCAACGAGGCGGGGACCGGCCGTGCCGTCGCCGCTTCGGGCGTGCCCCGCGGCGATCTCTTCATCACCACCAAGCTCTGGAACAGCGATCAGGGATACGACCGCGCGCTGCGCGCCTTCGACGCCTCGCTCGGCCGGCTCGGTCTCGACTATGTCGATCTGTATCTGATCCACTGGCCGACACCGGCGCGGGACCTCGCCACCGACACCTACCGGGCCCTGGAGAAAATCCTGGCGGACGGCCGGGCGAAGGCGATCGGCGTGTCGAATTTCCTGCCGGAGCATCTGGACCGGCTGCTCGGGACCGCCTCCGTGGTCCCGGCGGTCAATCAGATCGAACTGCACCCGCAGTTCCAGCAGTCGCCGGCGCGCGAGTT
Organism: Streptomyces sp. CAU 1734; assembly: GCF_039888735.1. Lineage (NCBI taxonomy): Bacteria > Bacillati > Actinomycetota > Actinomycetes > Kitasatosporales > Streptomycetaceae > Streptomyces > Streptomyces sp. CAU 1734. Next base: position 331,676 of record NZ_JBDQQP010000005.1, on the reverse strand, counting down.
CCACCGCCGGCACGGCATCACCACCGAGGCGTGGTCGCCGCTGGGCCAGGGCCGGGGCCTGCTGGAGGTCCCCGCGGTGGCGGCCATCGGCCACAAGCACGGTGCGACCCCGGCCCAGGTGGTACTGCGCTGGCATCTCCGGCTCGGCCATGTGGTGATCCCCAAGTCGGTCACCCCGTCCCGGATCCGGGAGAATCTCGATGTCTTCGGCTTCGAGCTGGACGCGGACGACCTGGCCGCGCTCGGCGCGCTCGACGAGGGGAGACGGCTGGGCCCCGACCCGGCGTCCTTCAACGAAGCCTGACCGGCGGGGGCCCGGCCCGGCGACGGCGGACGCGGTGATCACCTTTCTCGTACAATAGTTCGAAGCGGGTGCGGGGACCGGTCACCGGGCCGGGCCGCATGCCGGGTTTCACCGCCGAACGAGGAGCGAGAGTTGTGAGCGGGGCTTTCGAAGCGGGCCGCTATCTGGTGCGGAACGTCCGCAGTGGACTGCTCCTGGAGGTGTACGGCGGGGCGAAGGGCAGCGGGGCGGTCGTCCAGCAGGCGAAGGAGAGCGGAGCCCCGGCACAGCGGTGGCGGATCGAGCCCGTGCCCAACGGCAGCGGGCTCCACCACTTCGTGAGCGTCGCCAGTGGCAAACGCCTCGATGTCGCGAACGCCTCCACGGAGAACGGCGCCCGGGTGCAGCAGTGGCGCGCCAACAACTTCGGCGCGCAGGAGTGGATCATCGAGCGGCATCTGGACGCCCCCGGGGTCCACTCCATCGTCAGCTTCATCAGCGGACTGCCGCTGGAGGTCGCCGACGGCAGCACCGCGGAGGGCGCCCGGATCCAGCAGTGGGAGGACACCGACTCCCCGGCTCAGCAATGGCTCCTCGAACCCTGCGACTGAGCCGGGGCGGTCCCGGACCGCTCCCGGTGCGGTACGGCCCGGGGCCGGCGGGCCCGCGACGGCCACCGGTCAGACCGCCGTCCGGCCGCCCGCCCCGGGCCCGGCGCCGGGCCCTCAGGGACGGCGGGCGGTGTGCACCGTACGCGCCACCAGCAGATGGGTGTCCCCGCGCCGCAGCAGCCCCAGCGGGTCCTCGGGATCCAGCAGCCGGTCCAGCACGGCCAGATCGGCGGCGGAGATCTCGTCGCTCAGCTTGTCGTGGTGCCGTCCGAAGACATCGGCGAGATGTTCGCGCACGGTCATCGGCAGCGGGGCCGGCAGATCCAGCAGGAAGGTACGGCTCCCGCTCGGGACCAGCCCGGCGGCGGCGAGCAGCGCCCGCCAGTCCTCCACCTCAGCCTTCGCGTCCGGGAGCTCCGTCCGCATCCGGTTGAAGGCCCGGCTGTTGGCGACCTCCAGCCGGCTCTCCAGGCCGGGCTCGCCCAGGCCGATGTCCCGGGGCAGCGAGCGCAGCGGCAGCCCGCCCTCCACCAGGGCGATCACTCCGCCGGGACGCAGCAGCCCGGCGAAACCGGCCAGCGCGGCGCCCTGATCTCCGAGATGGTGCAGGGAATTGCCCGCCCAGATCAGATCCGCCTCGCCCAGTGTCTCCAGATCGCCCGGGAGTTCGGCGTGGATGGTCCGGAATCTGTCGCCCAGGCCCGCCCGGCCGGCCCGTGCCGCCGCCCGCTCCAGCAGTCGCGCGGACGCGTCCACCGCGGTCACCTCGGCATGCGGGAAGACCCCGGCGAAGAGGGGCGCCAGCACCCCCGGGCCGCTGCCGACGTCCAGGACCCGGCGGATCCCGGCCGGGGTGACCATGCCGGCGATCCAGTTCATGGCGCTGAGATACAGCGGGCTCTCGACCTCGGCGCCGCGCTCCAGGATCGGAGCGATCTCGTCCCAGTCGAACGCGGTCGGGGAATGGTCGTGGCGGCTCGTCGAATGATCGTGATGGCTCATGGTGACAGCCTCCACCGGCTCCCGGTTCATGGCGAGATTTGTTGCTGTTCCGGCAACCGCGGCGGATCCGGCGGGCCGCCGTTCCCGCCGCGGTGTTCCCGGGGGCTGATGCCGCGCACCCGCTTGAAGGCGGCGGAGAGCGCGAAGGAGCCGCTGTAGCCGACCTTTCTGGCCACCGCCTCGATGGTGGCGTCCGAGGAACGCAGCAGATCGGCCGCGAGATCGAGCCGGAGACCGGTGAGATGGGTCATCGGCGGCACCCCGACCAGCTCGTGGAAGCGGCGGGCGAACTGCGCCCGGGAGACCCCGCACCTCGCCGCCAGGGCGGCGACCGTCCACGGATGGGCGGGCTCCCGCTGCATCAGCCGGAGCGCGGCGCCGACCACCGGATCGCCCATGGCCCGGTACCAGCCGGGTGCCCGCGCCTCCGGCCGGGCGAGCCAGGAGCGCAGTGCCGAGACGAGGACCAGATCCAGCATCCGGTCCAGCATCACGCTCTGGCCGGGCTCGTCCCGCCGCAGCTCCTCGTCCAGAATCGGCAGCAGCGGGCACTCCAGGGCGTCGGCCGGCAGATGGATCAGCGGGGGCAGCGCGCCGAGCAGCCGCCCGCCGACCTCGCCGGACATCTGATAGGTGCCGATCTGCATCACGTCGGAGCCGTCGGGGTCGTTCCCCCAGCTCCGTACGCCCATCAGCATGGACCGCATCAGCGGTTGGCCGCGCAGGCTGTGACAGGTGCCGCCCGGTCCGGCGACCGCCTGCGGCTCGGTCTCCGGGCTGTCGGCGATGGTGTACGGGGCGGGGCCGCGCACGATCGCGAGATCACCGGCCCGCAGCGGCACGGGTTCGGCGCTGTCGGGAACGATCCACGCCGTGCCCTCGGTCATGCACATCAGGGCGAGCGGCGCCCGGTCCTCCACCCGTACCGACCAGGGTGGCTCCATCACCATCCGGAGAAGGAAGGCACCCCGGGCGCGCGGCCCGTCCAGCAGTCCGGCGAGAGCGTCCATGCGGCAAGCGTAGAGGCAGGAAGACTGGACGCATGCGCATGGTCATGAGCCTCTGGAGCATGGAGAGTCCAGAACCGTTGATCGAAGCTTTCCTCATGACAGCGAACACGAAGCGGGAAACAGTCCTGGTGACCTCGGCCACGGGGAAGACCGGGCGCCGGGTGGCGAAGCTCCTGGCGGAGCAGGGAACACGAGTACGGGCGGGCTCCCGCAAGGCGGCGGCCCCGGACACGGCCGGGGCAGGATCGGCCGGGGTCGTCGAGACCGTGCTGGACTGGGAGGACCCGTCGACCTGGGGTCCCGCACTGAACGGCGTGGACGCGGCCTTTGTGGCGTTCTATCCGGACCTGGCCGTCCCGGGGGCGGCGGACGCGATGCGGGAGTTCGGCCGCGCGGCCCGGGAGAACGGAGTGCGGCGGCTGGTACTGCTCTGCGGACGGGGCGAGCCCCAGGCGGAAGCGGCGGAGGACGCGCTGCGGGAGTGCGGGGTCGACCTGACACTCGTCCGGGCCGCGTTCTTCACCCAGAACTTCGACGAGGGGCTGCTCGCGGAGGGCGTGCGGCACGGTGCGATCCCGATGCCGGCGGGACAGACGACGGAGCCCTTCATCGACGCCGACGACATCGCCGAGGTGGCGGTGGCGGCGCTCACCCGGGACGGATACGCGGGGCGGACCCTGGAGCTGACCGGCCCCCGGCTGCTGACCTTCGGCGAAGTGGCGACGGAGCTGACCCGGGCGTCCGGCCGTGAGGTGCGGTACGTGAATCTCTCGGAGGCCGAGTTCCGGGAGATGCTGCCGACGGTCGGGCTCTCGGAGGAGGAGGCCGGGTGGCTGGCGGGGGTCTTCACGATGCTGCTGGACGGCCACAACTCCTTCACCACGGACACGGTCCGGGAGGTGCTGGGCCGGGAGCCGAAGGACTTCACGGAGTACGCCCGCGAGGCCGCGGCCACGGGGGTCTGGGCGGTGTGAGCCCGGGGCGGGGGGCCGGGGGCCGCCGGGCGGGGCGGCGGCCCCCTCGGCGCGCTCGCGGCAGGGCCCGCGCGGCGGGGCCGCGGGGTCAGCCGCCCTCCGCCAGGACCCGTTCGACGGTGTCGGCCTCCCCCGCCGCCTTGTCGGGCCGGTGGCGCACCACCCGGGCGAACCGGAGGGTGACCCCGGCCGGATAGCGCGGGGAACGCTGGAGTCCGTCGTGGGCGATCTCCACGACCAGTTCGGGACGGACCCGTACGGTGAAGCCGTCGTCCTCCACGGCCAGTTCCCGCAGCCGTACGGTCTGCTCCCGGAGCATCGCGTCGGTGAGGCCCTTGAAGGTCTTTCCCAGCATGACGAAGGTGCCGTCCGCCGCCCGGGCGCCGAGGTGGAGATTGGAGAGCAGTCCGGTGCGCCGGCCGTGGCCCCACTCGGCGGCGAGGATGACCAGATCGAGGGTGTGGACGGGTTTCACCTTCAGCCAGGAGCGGCCCCGGCGGCCGGCCGCGTAGGGCGCGTCGAGCGCCTTGACCAGGACGCCCTCATGGCCCCGGCGCAGGGTGGCGGCGAGGAACTCCTCCGCCGCGGCGAGCTGGGCGGGGTCCCCGGGGTCGGTGACCACCGTCCGGCGGACCCGCAGGGACTCGGGCACCAGCGCCGCGAGGACGGCGTGGCGCCGCGCGCCGGGGAGATCGAGGGTGCTCTCGCCGCCGGCGGCGAGCACATCGAACCAGACCGGGGAGACGGGCCGGGCGGCCCGGGCCGCGGCGACATCGGCGCGGGAGCCGGCGCGGGCGGCGGTGTCCTGGAACGGAACGGGCCGCCCGTCCGGGGTCAGGGCGATCAGCTCGCCGTCCAGGATGAAGTGAGTGTCCGGCAGGAGCCGGGCCGCCTCGGTCACTTCGGGGAGCCGGGCGGTGATGTCGTCGAGCGAGCGGGTGAAGACCCGCACGGCGTCGCCGTCGCGGTGGACCTGGACACGGATTCCGTCCAGTTTCTCCTCCACCGCGCAGGCCGCGGCCAGGGTGCGCACCGCCTCCGTGACCGATTTCGCGGTGTGCGCGAGCATGGGCTGGACGGGGGTGCCGATGGTCAGCCGGAATCGTCCGAGCGCGGCCGGGCCCTCGGCCAGCAGGGTTCTGGCGACGGGCGGCAGTGACCCCTTGAGCATGACCGCGCGGCGCACCGCGTCGGCGGGGGTGCCGGCGGCCCGGGCCACGGCCTCCAGGGCGATCGCGTCCAGCGCTCCCTGGCGCACCTCGCCGGTCAGCAGGCGGATGAGAAACCGCTGTTCCCCCTCGGTGGCGGCGGCCAGCAACTCGTCCAGCAGCCGTTTCCGCCCCGCCCTGGAGCCGGGGCCGGAGAGCCCGGCGAGTGCGGTGAGGGCCGCGTCCGTGGCGGTGACGGTGAGAGCGGGGACGGCGGCGGCGGGCGGCGGGTCGGCGAGCAGGCGGTGGCCGACTCCGATCCGGCCCTGCGGAAGGCGCCCGGCGAGATAGGAGATCACCAGCGCGGCCTCGTCCGGGTCGGCGCCGGTGAACACCTCGGCGAGGAGTTCGGTCTTCCGCGAGCGCGCGGAGGCGGCGGCGACCTCCCGGGACACCTCGGCGAGTCGGGCCAGCAGCATGCCGCCATCGTGCCCCGGGACGGCGGGGGCCGCACCCGCGGGACGGCCGGGCGGCGTCCGGTCATCGCACCCGCGCACGGCCGGGGCGGCGGCCGGGCGCGCGGTGGAGCCGGCGGCGTCCGGGCGTCCCGGGCCGGCCGGATCCGGACGACGGCGGCACCGGTCGGCGCACCCGCACACCGCACATGACGTCCCGTTTGCACATGGGTACAACATTTCGGGGGCATACGCACCCCCCTCAGGCTCTTTCATCCCCTGAGCCTGAGGCTGTTGGCGCCGTGCGGTGTTGGGAGACCGTCGTACACGGAGCACACGTGTACGAAGTACGGTTGCACGGGGGCACTCACCCGGGGCGCGATGTGCACGGAGGGTGATTGCAGGACGCGGGGTTCCACTGGCCCGGCGTCGGGGACGGGGCTCGAACGGGGTGGGGTGCTGTGTGCGTGAGAACCAGAGAAATGCGCCGATTGTGCGCTCATGTGGCCGGAAATCTGCGACTGCCCATTCCGAGTGAGCCGGACCGTCTGTTCACCGCTCTCGGGGCGGTGCTGACCGCACTCCGCGAGCGGGAAGTGCGGATTCTCTTCCTCCATTTCCCTCCGGGGACCGTGACCGGGCTCTGGGCGGACCGCGGCGATCATGATCTGATCGTGGTCGAGGAGTGCGCGCCGCCACAGCATCAGCTGGTGATCCTCGGACACGAGATCTGGCACATGCACGCCGGCCACCGGGGCGGACACGCGGCCGGCGCCGCCGCCGCCCGCGCATCGGTCCCCGGATCCCCCGCCCGGAACCCCCGCGGACGCCGGCGGGCCCTCGGACTCCTCCCGCCGGTGCCGCACACCCCCGCCGGCGCGGCGGCGACCCGTCCGCCGGACAACGATGCCGCCCTTGCCCCGCAGGGCCCCGGCGCACCGGGAACGGCCGCCGCCGCGCTGCGCGAGGTCCTCGCCGACACGGCCGCGCGGACGGGCTTCGCCGGGGCGGAGGAGAGCGCCGCCGAGCTGTTCGGCATCATGCTGGGCAGCGAACTCCGCCCCTGGCTGGAGGGGCTGCCCGGGGAAGCCGCCCCGCCCGCCGACGGTCTGGCCGGCCGGATCCGGGTGTCTCTCGGCCGCCCCGGGGCAGTGGGCTGAGAAAGGCCCGTCGAACACGCCGACCCGTCGGCGGCGGACCGAAGAACGAAGACCGGTGACACCTTGAACAACCCGAGCATGGTCCTTCCGGCCTGTCTGCTCTTCGGCGCCGTGCTGCTGAAACTGCCCGCCCTCGTCCGGAACCGCCAGGACATCCTGCTGTCGGCGGTGTGCGCGCTGCTGCTCAGCGCCGGGCTGGTCTTTCTGCTCGCGGCGGTGCCCACGATCGCCGCCGTCAACCGGGTCACCGGAGTGCCCAACTTCGCCGCGCCCCTGGTCTACAGCGCGCTCACCGGCTTCAGTGCCGCCTGTCTGATTCTGGTGGTTGTCTGGCGGGGCGGTGTGACCCGGCGGACCAAACGCGCCTCACTGCTCTGTGTGATCGTCTACGGCGTCGTGATCATCGCGCTGAATGTCCTCTTCACTCTCGGGGACGCCTCCGTCGAGCGGCTGCGCGACTTCGACACGTACTACGCCAACACCCCGTACATCCGCGAGATGATCGTGCTCTATTTGCTGGCGCACACGGCCGCCGCGGTGGTGATGGCGGTGCTGTGCCGGCGCTGGTCCCGGCGGGTGACCGGAGTGCTGCGGGCCGGTCTGCTGCTGATCGTCAGCGGCTACATCCTCAATCTCGGCTTCGATCTGGCCAAGCTCACGGCGGTCGCCGCGCGCTGGACCGGACGGGACTGGGACACCCTCAGCACCGATGTCGCACCGCCGCTCGCCGCCGCCGCCGCACCGCTGATCGGCGGCGGCTTCGTCCTTCCGCTGGTGACGCAGCGGGTCGCCATCGGCTGGCGCACCCTGGTGCGTCATCACCGGCTCCGGCCGCTCGCCCGGCTGCTGGCCGACACCGCCGCGCCGGGGGCGCCGGAGGTGTCGATCGGGCCGTGGGCACCGCTGGATCTTCGGCTGATCCAGCGGGAGGCGGCCATTCACGACGGGATCATCGCCCTCCGCCCCTGGTTCGACGAGGCCGTGCACATCGCCGTTCGCGACCGCGCGCTGGCGCAGGGGCACTCTCCCGAGCGGGCCGGGATTCTCGCGGACGCCGCGATGATCACGGCGGCGGACCGGGCCAGGAGGAACGATCCGGGCCGGACCGGGCTCGCCGACGAGGGCGCCCGCGCACAGCCGTCCACCCGCGCGGACGATCTCGTGGAGATCTCCCGGGCGCTGCGCGGCTCCGCACCGGCCCGGGAGTCCCGGTTGCCGACGGCGCTCCCGGACAGGTGAGCCCCGCTCCGGCTGCCCCGCCGAGACTCCCGCGGGGTGGCTCCCGACCGTCCGGAAAGGGTGCCGGAGCGTCATCGGGAGGCCGTTGCACGTCGGTATTCCGCCAAAGCTGCCGAGTACCTGCCCGAGAACGGACACCCTCCCGGACCGGAGTCCGGGAACCGTTCCGACATGACCATTACAGCGCCAACCGGCACGGTCTCCCGCCCGGGGGCATGGGTCCGCACCCCGCGTAGACCTCCGATCGACCCGGGCCGTGTCCTGAAAACTCGCAACCTCGGCGCCACGCCCGCGCCGCCTCCGCCAAGCATCGGTACGGTGTGGTGCCAGGCTGCGGCCGACGACCGACCGGGGGGAGTGAAGTGGGCACCAGGAGCGCCATGCGCCGGCTCCGCGATGATCTGGCGCGCGCGCTGGAGGAGGCCGAACCGGCCGAGCCCAAGGAGTTGTTCGCCGCCCTCTGCGCCCGGCTCAGCGAGCGGCGCGGCAGGCCGGTCGTCCTGCATCTGGTGGAATTCCCCCCGCAGACGGCGAGCGGTCTCTATCTGGACATGACCGACCGGGATGTCATCTGCGTCCAGGAGAACACCCATCCGCTCCATCAGCTGATCATCTTCGGTCACGAGGTCTGGCACATGATGGCCGGGCACAGCTCCCTCCACCACGAGGGCGGACCGGCCGTGGCCGCGCGGCTCGTCGCGGAGGGCGCCCACGGCACCGGCGGTGCGGACGGCGGGCCGGCGGGCGGCGGCGCGGACGGCGCGAGCGGTCCGCTGGAGAGCGCCGTCCAGCATCTCGCGGCACGCACGGACTTCCGGCAGGCGCAGGAGACCGAGGCGGAGACCTTCGGCCTGGAGCTGGCGGCCCATCTGCGCGGCTGGCTCGACCGGACCCCCGGCCCGGAACCGCTCAGCGAGGTCGCGGAACGCATCCAGGCGTCCCTCGGACACCGCCAGAGCTGACGACATGAGCAACGGGGACTACTACCTTCCGGCGATCGCGCTCGCCATCGCCTTCGCGGCGAAGCTGCCGGCGTTACGGCGCGGCTGGCGCGACCCGCTGATCCGTTCCGTGCTGTTCCTGCTCTTCACCGCGGCGCTCTGTTTCCTCTTCGCCGCCCCGCCCACCATCAGCGCGATCAACGGGCTCGTCGGCATCCGCAACTTCTCCGCCCCGCTGGTCTACTGCATCCTCTGCTCCTTCAGCTGTGCCTGCCTCGTACTCATCGTCAACTGGCGCGGCGGCCACCGGGATCGTGTCCGGCGCAGCTCCCGGCGGTGGATCTCGGCGTACGGGGCGGCCATCGTCGCCATCCCGGTGCTCTTCGCGCTCGGCGAGACGCCGGTGGAGCGGCTGCGCGATCTCGACACGTACTACGCCAACACCCCGTTCATCCGCGAGATGATCGTCACCTATCTGGCGGCGCACATCGTCGCCGCCGTGGTGACCACCGCGATGTGCCTGCGCTGGGCGCGGGCCGTGGCGCACTGGCTGCGGATCGGGCTGGTGGTGCTGGTGATCGGGCTGGTCTTCAACCTCCTCTTCGGGCTGGCCAAGCTGACCGCCCTGGTGGCCCGGTGGACGGGGCGGGACTGGGACGCGCTGAGCACCGCCGTGGCCCCGCCGATGGCCGCGATGGGCGGGATGATCATCACGGTGGGCTTTCTGCTGCCGCTGGTGGGGCCCCGGGTGAGCGCGGTACGGCGGGCCCTGCTCACCTATCTGCGGCTGGGCGCCCTGTGGCGCCGGCTCCGCCCGGTCCCCGGGGGGAATCCGCCGGTGCCGCGCATTCCCTGGTGGGCACCGCTGGAGCTGCGGCTCACCGTCCGCGAGACAGTGATCCACGACGAACTCCTGAGGCTCCAGCCGTATCTGGACGACCGGACGCGGCAGCGGGTGTACTCGGCGGCGGTCGCGGACCGGGCGCCGCGCGAGCAGGCCCGGCTGGTGGCCGTGGCGGGGATGGTGATCGGCGCGGCCCGGACGCGGGCGGCCGGGCGGCCCGAGCCGGACGAGACGGAGCACCAGGCCGCGGGCGCGGACGCGCTCACGGCGGCGCTCACACCGGGACGCGAGTGTCTGGTGCTGCTCTCCCGGGCGCTGCGTTCGCCCCTGCTGGAGACGGCGCTCTCGGCGGCGAGGGGTGCCCCGGCCGGCCCAGGGGCCTCGGGAGCCTCAGGGACCTCGGAGGAGCGGCCGGCTGCGGGCACCCGGATGGCCGAGGGGGCGGATGCGGACCCGGGGGCGCCCGTGGCACAGTCCGCACCTGTGGCACAAGCGAACTCGGTTCTCTCCGCGGGCTCGGCGCCCCCTCCCGGCCCGCCGGCCTCTCCCGACGGGGCTCCCCCGCCCGGCACTCCGGCCTCCCGGCCCTCGCCCGGCCCGTAGAAGCCCCGAGCACTCCGGCGCCCGGAACGCGTCCCGCGCCCGGTTGGACCCCAAAGCCGCCGTCCGCACCCGGACCGGTACCGGAGAACCGGGCGCTCTCGGAGACGGGACAGGGCACCACCACGCATGTCTCCCCGCGGACAACGGCGTCCGCGCGCACCCCCGCACGGCCTCTCCCCATCCGGCGCCCCCGGGCGCACACCGAGAACACGGAGACCAGTACGCGATGACGCGCCCCACCCCCAACGATTCGGCCGGCGCCCCCGGCAGACCCTCCGGCTCCCCCTCCCGCGCCCGGCGGGCCGTCGTCATCGGAGGCGGTGCGGCCGGAATGCTCGCCGCCGCCGCGCTGGACGGCATCGCCGAGGAGATCACGGTCGTGGAACGCGACCCGCTGCCGGACGGCCCGGAACCCCGCAAGTCGCTCCCCCAGGCCCGTCACACCCATCTGCTCTGGTCGGGCGGTGCCCGCGCCTTCGAGGAACTGCTGCCCGGAATCAACGACCGGTGGCTGGCGGCGGGGGCCCGGCGGATCCCGATGCCGACCGGTCTGGTGACCCTCTCGTCCCGGGGCTGGCTCCGGCGCTGGCCGGAGATGCAGCACATGATCGCGTGCAGCCGTGATCTGCTGGACTGGGTGGTACGGACCGAGCTGCTGCGGAGGCCGGCGGTCCGGATCCTCGAGGGACACACCGTGCGGTCGCTCCTGGGCTCCGCCGACCGGGTCACGGGGGTACGGCTCGACGCGCCGGACGGCACGGAGCTGACCCTCGGCGCCGATCTGGTGATCGACGCGGCGGGCCGGGGTTCGCGGGCGACGGCCTGGCTGCGGGAGCTCGGCATCGGCGCGATCGAGGAGGGGGAGGTCGATTCCGGTCTGGTGTACGCGACGCGGATCTACCGGGCGCCGGCGGGCAGCGAGGACTTCCCGGTGGTCAATGTCCAGTCCGACCCGGGCAATCCCGTGCCGGGGCGGACCGCGACGATAGTCCCGATCGAGAACGGGCGGTGGATGGTCACGCTCTCGGGCACCCGGGGCGGTGAACCCCCGGCGGATCCGGCGGAGTTCGAGCGCTTCGCCCGGACGGGACCCCGGCACCCGGTGGTCGGCGAGCTGATCTCGCTCACCACACCGCTCTCGCCGGAGGTGACGCTCTCCCGCAGCACGGTCAACCGGCGCCGCTACTTCGAGAGATCGGCCCGGTGGCCGGACGGCTTCATCGCCATGGGCGACTCGGTGGCCACCTACAACCCGGTCTACGGCCAGGGGATGAGCGTCGCCGCGCAGGGAGCGGTGGAGCTGCGCGACGCCCTGCGGACGCACCCGCTGGACGAACCGGGGCTCGCGCGCCGGGTGCAGCGCTCGATCGCGCGGCCGGTCGGTGTCGCCTGGGATCTGGCGACCTCGCTGGACATCCGCTACCCGGGTGCCCGGGGCGAACAGCCCCGGCCGGGCTCCGGGCTGATGAATCACTATGTGAACCGGCTGGCGTACGCGGCGACCGGCCGTGCCCGGCTGACCCGGGCCTTCATCGGGGTGATCACCCTCTCGGAACCGCTGTCGTCCTGGCTGCACCCCGATGTCGTGGTCGGCGCCCTGCGCGGACCGGGGCGGAGACCGCTGGGCGCTCCGCCGCTGACCGTCCGGGAACTGAAGGTCGCGGCGGGCGAAGGTACTTGACCACTGTCATCACTCTTGCATTAGTGTGATGTAAGTCACATTATCTAATGAGGCCGGTGCGCAGTGGGCATGGCTTCGGCTGCGTCGTAGTGCACGACGAATCGAATCACCACCCTCAGGAGCGGCCCGGTGTTCCCCACTGTCGAACAGTCGATCCCGGCCCATCTCATCAGCAACACACGGGACCCCGCTCCCGTGACGGTCTCCCTGACCTACGGCATCGACGATCCATTCGCCGTGCGCATGGTCTTCCCCGCCTCCGTCTCGCTCAATGGCACGAGCGTGACCTGGGTGTTCGCCCGCTCCCTGCTCGACTCCGGGCTGCACGGCCCGTCCGGCGGGGGCGATGTGCACATCTGGCCGTACGACCGGACCCGCACCATGGTCGAACTCCGGTCGGCGGCGGGGCTGGCCCTGCTCCGGTTCGCCACCGGGCCGCTGCGGCGCTTTCTGCTGCACACCTACGCGACGGTCCCGGCCGAGCTGGAGTCCGGCGCGCTCGACGTGGACGGCGCCCTGCGGGTGCTGCTGCGCGGCGCGAAGGACTGGCAGGACTGACGGCCGCACCCCGGGGAATCGCCGAGCCGTGCGGGCCTCGGGCGTACTACCGTCTCCGGTATGACGACTGTTCTCTCCGACACGGGTGTGGGCCCACTGCTGCGCGGCTGGCGGGAGCGGCGACGGGTGAGCCAGCTGGAGCTCGCGCTGCGCGCGGACTCCTCGGCGCGGCACATCAGTTTTGTCGAGACCGGTCGCTCCCGGCCGAGCGAGGAGATGGTGCTGCGGCTCGCGGAACATCTCGATGTGCCGGTCCGGGAGCGCAACTCCCTTCTCCTGGCGGCCGGTTACGCGCCCCGGTATTCGGAGACCGCGCTCGACGATCCGTCCATGGCGGCGCTGCGGGAGGGCATCGACCGGCTGCTCGTGGGCTATGAGCCCTATCCGGCCCTGGTCGTCGACGGCCTCTACAACGTCGTCGCGGCCAACCGCGGCATCACGATGCTCCTGGCGGATGTGGCCCCGCGGCTGCTGGTCCCGCCGCTGAACGCGATGCGGCTCACCCTCCATCCCGAGGGACTGGCGCCGCGCGTCCGCAACCTCCCGGAGTGGCGCGGCCACCTGCTCCACCAGATGGAGCGCCAGATCGCGCTGGCCCGCTCCGAGCCCCTGCGGGAGCTGTACGAGGAGGTCGCCGCCTACCCGGTGGCGGCGGGCACGAACGGCGTGGGCCGGGAGGACCCGCCGCCGCTCCATCCCGCCTTCGCCCTGCCGATGGTGGTCGAACACCAGGGGCGGACGCTGTCGTTCCTGTCGTCGATCTCCACCTTCAACACGCCGATGGACGTGACCGTCGCCGAGCTGGCCATCGAGACCTTCCTCCCGGCCGACCCGGCGACGGTCGACTATCTGCGGTCGGTGTGCGGTTAGGGTCACCCCTCCCCGGCCCGTCAGCCCCTGGCGCCGGCGCGCAGTGCCGACCACTGGAGGAGGGCGAACCCCGCCACGGTCGCGGCCTGGAGCGGGACCCAGACGGCACCCGCCGCGGAGGGGTCGAGCCAGAGCGCGAGGGATGCGATGCTGAGCGCCGCGTAGAGGAGATTGAGCTCGATGACCGCCTTCACCGCGAGCGGGGCGGGCGCCGGGCGGGCCGCGAGGGCGCCGACGGCGATCCCGTACAGCAGGATGAAGGCGCCGACGCCGAGCAGGAACTCCCGGTCCATGCCGAGCAGCCGCCCGAGCGGTCCGGAGGCGGCGAGATACGCCGCCCCGTTGACGCCCGTCACCACGGCGTCGAGGGCGAGGAAGCGGCGCAGCATGGTCCGCGGTTCGGTGGTGCGGGCGATGCCGGTGAGCAGGGTTGCGGACATGGCGGTTCAGCCTCCATGGGGATCGTCGGCCCGGTTGGGCCGGAGCTCGGACGGAGTGCGCCGCCCGAGTTCCGGTGGGAGAAGACTGCCGTTCAGGGCGGTTTCCGGTCGATTACCCATGGGGTAATGCGGACCGCCCCGGCCGCTTCGTGGCGGCCGGGGCGGTGGTGCGGCCGGGTTCGTTCAGGTCGCGGAGGTGTCGGCCCGGGGGCCGGCGGGCTCCTCGGCGGCCGGTGAGCGCGGCTCGGTCGCGGTCACGGTGTCGCGGTCGGGGCGGCCGGCGCCGGCGGGCTCCGCGGTACGGGTGGCCTCCGCGCGGAGCATGGCGTTGAGTGCGGCGAACGGGTCGATGGGCATGGCTGTGCACCTCGTCGGGGTTTGGTCGGGACTGACTGGCCGGTGGGAGCCGCGAGGCTCAGCAGCGCAGCACGACCCCGCGCACGACGGCCGCCCGGTCCCCCGCCGGGCCGACGGCCCGGCGGTACGGGGCGGTGTGTCCCCGCGGACACGGCCCGGCGTTCCCCGGCGTCACATCCCGGCCGTCCCGTGCGGGAGCCCCGGCCGAGAGCCGCGCGCGGCCCGAGGCGGACACATGGGTCTCGGTCTCCTCGGCCGGCTGCCCCGCCGGGTCCAGCGGCGCCGAGAGCGGCGCGCGGGCCTCTCCGGGGCCCGTGACCGGTGTCGCGGCCTCGGACCGGATGACCAGCAGCGCCGACAGCAGCACCAGCAGCACGAGGGAGGCGCTCCGCCCCACGAGGGTGCGGAGCGCGGCGGCGGCCGGAAGCGTTTTCATCGGGCGGACCTCCTGGACATGCGTCCCTTCCCCTCCGCACCGGCCGGTACGACCGGACCGCGGCGGAATCCACCCCGCCGGGGGAGGCGGGTTGAGCCGGATTCCGCAATGCCGCCGTCCCGACCGCCCGCAACGCCGGCGTCCCGACCGCCCGGAGCGGCGGCCGGGAAACGGGTGGACGGCGGCCGGGAAGCGGGGTGGACGGCGGCCGGGACGAACGGCTGTCGTGCCGTACGGGCCACGGCCCGTTCACGAGGGAAGTCCGCCTCCGCGAGCGGTGCGGCTCAGGGGAGGTCCGGCGGCGGATGCGAAGGACTCGGCCCGGGGTGTTCCCCCCGGCTCGACACGGCCGCCGGCACGCACCGGGGGCGTCGTGTCACAGCGCCCGCGGAGTCTCGCCCGGGCCGGGGCCGCGACTGGACCGGCACCGGATGTCCCCGGAGTCGGAGACGGAGACGGAGACGGAGACGAGGTCGCCGAGATGCCGGCCGCCGTCATCGGCCCGTACCGCGCGGAACCCCTCCACATCGATCGCGCGGTCGGCCCGCGGACGCTCCCCGTCCATGGTCACCTCACCGATTCCGGTGAGCGGCCGGGCCTGCGGGCAGCCGGTGACCCGCCGGATGCCGGCCGGCCTCCAGGGCTCGGGCCGCGGTGCCTCCGGGGCTGCGGCGGCGGGGGCAACTCCGCTTACTGCCGCTCGGCGAGGACCCGAGCCTGGCGGCATCGGCATCGGCATCGGCGTCCTCGCCGAGCGGCAGAGCGACCTCGAAGGCCATCGGCCCCCCGGGTCGGAGATCGGCTCCGATCCCGGGAGAGGCCGTTGCACCGCAGGCCGGGAGGGGTGTGCAAGCCGGCCGACGGCCCGGTGCGCGGGGCCGTCAGGCGGCGTCCACGTTGTCGTACGGTTCCATCCGCCCGGGCTGTGCGGCGCGCGCGGTCAGCGCGTCGGCCGGGATCAGCCGTGCGGCGACGGGTGCGGGGCGATCCGGGCGATCCCCGGCCGGGGCGGGCGGCTCCGCCGGCGCGGTGCTCGCGCCGACGACCTGGCCGAGGGGGATCTGCGGTCCCGCGCACTCCCGCAGCCAGCCCCGCAGCACCCGGTGCACCTGTTCGGCGCCGACGAGCTCCGCGCCGGGCCCCTCCACCGGCGGGGACATGTCGAGGGGCGAGAGCAGGAAGGGCTGCGACTGCTCCCCGCCCAGACCGCCGTGCGAGCCGACCTGCTGTTCGAAGGCATGCACCCGGCCGGTCCCGGGGTCGTACATGGAATTGACCATGATGTCGGCGACATGGGGGAAGGTGTCGGTGCGGCGCACGGCGTCCGCCGTGCCCTTGCCGAAGACGGCCAGCGGCCCGTCGTCGGTGAGCTCGGAGAGCGGTGTCTCGGTCCCGCCGGTGAGCACCACCGAGCCGTGCTCCTCGCTGCGCACCAGCAGGAAGCCGATGCCCGGATGCCCGGCGAGGGCGCCCAGCAGGCCGGGGTGACGCGCTTCGATCTGCTCCCGGCTCGCCCGTCCGGGCAGCTCGGGAAAGGAGATCAGCCCGAGATTCCCCGACGCCAGCACGATCGGGTCGGCCGGTGTGGACCCGGAGAGGCCGCACTCCGCCCGGACCAGCTCCTTGAGGCTGGTCCCGTACGCCTGCTCGAAAGTCTCTCCCGGGCTCTGGCCGTGATCGGAGAGCAGCACGATCCGGTAGGGGCGCGGGGCGTGTCCGGCGACCTTGGCGATCATCGCGAGGGAGCGGTCCAGCGATGCCAGAATCCGGGTCGCGTCGGGGCTGTGCGGGCCGGAGTGGTGGGCGACCTCGTCATAGGCCACGAGGTCGGCATAGACGGCGGTGCGCCCGGCGAGCATGTCCCCCATGACGGCGGAGACCACGACATCCCGCTCGATGACGGTGGCGAAGGCCCGGACGAAGGGATACACACCGCCGCGCGGGACTCTCGGCGCGTCGTCGCGCAACCGCGCCCGGGTGGCCTGGCGGATCTCCCGGGCCACCTCGGCGGCGAAGGACAGGGCGGTGCGGACCGCGTTGGCCGGGTCGGAGAAGTAGGTGAAGTACCCGGCGCGGGAGCGGTTGGACCGGCCGCGCCGGGTGGAGACGGAGAGGACCAGCGCGGCCTGGTCGGCGCCGCCGCTGAAGAGATTGCCCCGGCTGGCGCCGTCGAGGGAGAGGAGCCCGGCGTCGCCCGTCCGCTCGACGGCGCGCCGCTGGAGCTCCACCGCGCTGGCGGGCCGGTTGCTGACCATGAACCGGCCGCTGTCCTTCTCGTACCAGCGGAAGGCGGGCACATCGTGATTGCTGCCGTGCAGGATGCCGAGCTGGCTGGCGCCGGTCTGGCTGGACCAGTCGGTGCGCCAGGGGGTGAGCCGGTGGCTGCTGTTCATCCAGCAGGCGACCGTGGGCATCACGCCGTCCTTCGCGGCCCGCAGCAGCACCTCGTGCCCGACTCCGTCGAGCTGGAGGAAGAGCATGCCGGGGGTGGGGAAGCAGCCGTCGTCCGCGGTGCCCTCGCGGCGCCGGCGCCGGGTGGCGATCCGGTAGAGCCTGCACCGGTAGGCATCGTTGTCGCGCATGGCGTACGCGGTGGAGGTGGCGGAGGCGACGGCGGACATCACGGCCGCGACCACCACCGCTGTCTCGGGAGCGGCGTCCCCGCGCCCGTCGGGGATCAGCCGCAGGGCGAGCAGCAGCAGGGAGCCGTTGAGGAAGAAGACCAGCAGCCCGAGGACGAGGGCGGGCACGAGCAGCAGGGCGCGCACCACATAGGGCCAGACCAGGGCGGTGAGCAGACCGAAGACGCCGGCGCCCCAGGCCGCGGTGAGAGCGGTGCGGGTGACGCTCTCGCCGTCCGCCGACTGGAGCCGGAAGTCGGGCAGCAGCGCGGCGAGCGCGAGCATGGTGAGCGTGGAGGCCGCCCAGACCACGATCACCCGCAGCAGGGCACTGCCCACCCGGCGCCAACGTGACTCGTCCACTCCGTTCCACCTCACCTCTCGGATCAGACATCCAGCGTGGCACAGGGGCCGGGACAATCGGGCGGTCCGTCCCCGCTTTCCGGGTTGGATCAGGGTTCGCCGGAACCGGTGGCGGGGGCACCGGACCCGGACGGCGGGCGTCCGTGACAGCTGCCCCGTACACGGGCTGCCATCCCCCGCGGTGCGCGGACCGCCCCACCGGCCGTCGCGGCGGCCCGGGTCAGCAGCCGTCGTAGCCGGCGGTCGGCATGGAGAGCCTGCGGTGCACATCCGCCTTCATCGCCGCGTCGTAGACCGGTTCGTCGAGCCCGGCCGTCTCCAGGGCCACCCCGCGCCGCCCGCACTCGGCGATGAAGTCGCTCACCGAGCTGAGCGCCCTGCCCAGCACCCGTTCGTTGGGTGCGACGAAGAGATCCACCTGCCCCTCGTTCACATCGGACCAGAGTCCGCGGTCGTCGTGGCGCATTCCGCAGATGACGAGCTGCCGTGTGACGGTGTGTCCCCGGTCGGCCGCCCAGCGCGCGCACATCGCCTGCTGGCTGCGGGTGTCCACCAGGAAGGGGTCCTGGTCGAGCTCCTCAAGGGGGGTCAGGCTGGCAATCGCCGCCACACGTAAGCCGTTCATGATCGTTCACCCTGCTCTCGTCGTTCGCCGCAGACCCTACTCCGGATGGCGTCCCGCGCTCATCCGGGAAGCCGCCCCCGGGGCGCCGGCGCGAGCGGGCCTCAAGTGCCGGTCGAGCGGTGCTGGACAGGATCGGACCGGGCAGGTCGCGGGAACCTGGCACAGTTGAGTGAGGAAGCGGGCACGGCCGGCCGGGACCGCCGGGTCCGCCGTCGAGGAGTGAGGGGGTGCGCCGCGGTGGAGATCACGTGGTGGGGTCATGCCACCTGTACGGTCGAGGACTCCGGCGTCAGGGTCCTGACCGACCCCCTGTTCGCCCGCAGGCTGGCGCATCTGCGCCGGCGGCGCGGGGAGCTGCCGCCCGCCGAGGCGGCGGTGGCCGACGCGGTGATCGTCTCCCATCTCCACTCCGACCATCTCCATCTGCCCTCACTCGCCCGGCTGGCCCCGGGCACCCGGGTGATCGCACCGGTCGGAGCGACGCGTTCCGTACCGGGGCTGACCCGGATGGGACTCAGGGTCACCGAGGTCGCACCCGGAGACGAGACCAGGGTCGGGGACCTGACGGTACGAGCGGTCCCGGCACTGCACGACGGGCGCCGGCTGCCGGTCGGCCCGCACCGGTCGCCCGCCCTCGGCTTCGTGGTGAGCGGCGAGGCGCGGACCTACTTCGCGGGGGACACCGGGCTCTTCGACACGATGGCCGACGAGGTGGGCGAGGTGGATGTGGCGCTGCTGCCGGTCGGCGGCTGGGGCCCCTATCTGGGACACGGGCATCTGGACGCGGGCCGGGCGGCGCAGGCCCTCGCCGCGCTGGCGCCGCGCGCGGCGGTGCCGGTGCACTACGGCACCTACTGGCCGATCGGGATGGACGGGATCCGGCCGCATGAATTCCACTCCCCGGGGGAGGAGTTCGTGCGCAAGGCGGCCGGACTGGCCCCGGATGTCTCGGTGCACCGGTTGCTCCACGGTGAACGTTTCAGGCCGGAGGCGGCCCGGTGAGATCTCTGCTGACCTCGGATGTGCTCGGACAGCTGTCGGAGTCGGTGGCGGGCATCACCACGGAGTCGACCCAGCAGGCCGTGGGCTATCCCACGCTCTTTCTGCTGGTGGCCCTGGGGGCGCTGGTACCGGTGGTGCCCACGGGCGCGGTGGTGAGCTCGGCCGCGGTGGTCGCCTTTCACCAGACGGCGCCGCTCTCCCTGCTGTTCGTCTTTCTGGTGGCGTCCTCGGCGGCGTTCGCGGGCGATGTGACGCTGTACTGGCTCGGTCTGCGCGGTGTCCGCTCCAAGAACGGCTCCCGCCGGCTGCGGGAGCTGCGCGAGCACGCCTCGCCGGAACGGCTGGAGCAGGCCCGGGAGAAGCTGGCGGACCACGGGGTGACGGTGCTGGTGCTCTCCCGGCTGATACCCGCCGGGCGGATACCGGTGATGCTGGCCTGTCTGCTCTCCGGCATGCGGATGCGCACCTTCATCCGCGGGAATCTCCCGGCCTGTCTGGCGTGGGCGGTGACCTATCAGCTCATCGGGATTCTGGGCGGTTCGCTCTTCGACGAGGCGTGGAAGGGTGTGATGGTGGCGGTGGTGCTGACCGTGGTGCTGAGCTCCGCCCCGGCACTCTGGCGCCGGCTGCGGCGCCCGCGGCGGCATCCGGAGGCACCCGGCGAGGCGTGATTCCCCGGGCGGGGGCGCGACAGGGGCTCCGTGATCCGTACCCGCGCAGGCCCGTCACCCCGTCCGGTCCGCCGCCCCTCCCGGGCGAAGGGCGGAGCACGTCACATCACGTCAGATCGTCGAGGACGGTGCGCAGCCTCGCCAGGGCCCGCTCGACCCGGGGCGATTCCAGCGGCCGCGGTGCCTCCAGGGACTCCGCGCGCTCCCCGGGGGTCGCGCCCAGCAGCGGGGCGGTCGCCAGCCGGACCCGCAGTGCGCCCAGTTCGTCGTCGAAGCGGTGGCCGCCGGGCACGGCGCTCCCGAGCCGGGCGGTCAGATACTCCTCCAGATCCATCGAATCGCTCACCCCGCGCTCGCCGAGCGGCCCGCGCAACGGCCCCAGATCCGCGTAGAGATGACGGCCCGCCGCCGGCGGCCGGGCGAGTGCGCCCGCGGCGAGCACCGTGTGATGGGCGGCGGCGGCCACCGCGGCATGCAGCGCGTTCGCCCGGGCCGTCCGGGCGGCCACGGGCGGCGGCTCGTCGAGGGCATGCGCGGCGGCGGCCGCGAGGGGCTCGGCCACCAGGGCGCCGAGCGCGGTGAGGATGTCGAGCGTCCTCGCCCGCCGGGCCGCTCCCGCCGCGCCGGGCGGGAAGCGGGCGACGGCCACCGGCCAGGCGGCGGGCAGCAGCGCTCCCGCGAGGTCACTGATCAGGGTGACCTCCCCGGGACACATCTCGGCGGGGCTCAGCATGACGGTCCCGTCCGGCCGGTGCAGTGTGTCGCGCCAGGTCTCGTCGCTGATGATGTGCAGCCCCTCGCTCACGGCCGCCTCACACGCCTCCCGCACGGTCTCGGGCGGTGCGACGGTCGCCGTGGGGTCGTCGGCCACGGAGAGCAGCAGCAGCCGCGGCACGCCGCCCTCGGCCCGTACCCGGCGCACGGTCTCCAGCAGGGCGTACGGGTCGGGCACTCCGCCGCACTCGGCGGGCGTCGGCACATGGTAGGCGCGCCGGCCGAGCAGTCTGATCTGCGGTGTCCACCAGGCCGGGCAGGGGCGGGGCATCAGCACATCGCCGTCGTGCGCGGCGATGAGGGCCAGCAGCAGGGGCTGCGGTCCCGGGGCGGCGGCGATGTCCTCGGGGTGGCCGCGCAGGCCGCGCCGCCACCAGTAGCCCGCCGCCGCCTCCCGCAGCACCGGCCCGCCGCCGGGCGGCTCCCCCAGCGCGTGCGCGGCGGCCGCGGCGACCACGTCGGCGAGACCGGGGAGGACGGGCAGGCCCGTGTCGGGTGCGCCGGGCCCGTACCGGACGGGTCCGTGCCCTCCGGAATCCGTGTGCCGCATCGGACCACCACCTCACCGCCGTCACGAGCGCGGGCGCGTCACCAGTCCCCTGGTAGGAGGTTACGGAGGTTTGGACACCGGCGCCCGCGCGGGCGGCCGGCCCGTACTCCCGAACCCCGGGCGACACCGGCACTCCCGGTGGCCACACCGTCACACGGAGCGTTCGCGAGGGCGGGAGGAGCGGTACGGACCCGAATGGCGGCGGCCTGGCGTGCCGCCCCGCTTCCCGGGGTACCCGCGACCCATGTCCTCCCTCCCCGGTCTTCCGCTCCCCTTCCTCCGCGTCCCGCCCGTCTTCCTCCGCACCCCGCCCGACGCCCAGCGGCAGGCCGGCGTGCGCGCCCTGCTCGGCCAGTGGGACCGGGAGGCGTTCCGTGCCGTCGCCACCCGTTCCTGGCCGGGCGCCGAACCGGTACTGCCCAGACTGAGCCGGGCGGCCGATCACGGACTGCTCTGGTTCGGCGCGGCGGCCGGCATCGCCGTACTGGGGCGAAGCGCCCGGTCGCGGCGGGCGGCGGTGCGCGGGGTGGCGTCGCTCGCCCTCGCGTCCACGGTGATCAACACGGTCGGGAAGCGCTCGGTGCGCCGGGCCCGGCCGCTGCTGGACGCGGTTCCGGTGATGCGGCGGCTGAAGCGGCAGCCGTTCACCACCTCCTTCCCCTCCGGCCACTCGGCGTCGGCCGCGGCCTTCGCCGCCGGTGTCGCCCTGGAGTCCAGGGGGTGGGGCGCGGTGATCGCCCCGGTGGCGGTGTCGGTGGGCTTCTCCCGGATCTACACGGGGGCGCACTACCCGAGTGATGTGCTGGCGGGCGCGGCGCTGGGAGTGGGTGCGGCCTTCGTGGTGCGCGCGCTGGTGCCGACGCGCGCGCAGCTGCCGTCGCCGGGACGGCCGCAGGCGGGCGCGCCCGCGCTGCCGGGCGGCGAGGGGCTGGTGATCGTGGTGAACCAGCGCGCGGGAACGGCGGATTCGGCGGTGCGGGTGCGGGAGCTGCTGCCGCTCGCGGAGATCGTGGAGTGCGAGCCGGGCGAGCTGACCGAGGCGCTGGAGAAGGCGGCGCGGCGCGGCCGGGCGCTCGGGATCATCGGCGGCGACGGCACGATCAACAGTGCGGCGGTCGCGGCGGTGGAGGCGGGGGTGCCGCTGGCGGTATTCCCGGGCGGCACCCTGAACCATTTCGCGTACGACCTCGGTATCGAGACCGGCGACGACACCTGCCGGGCGCTGGAGAACGGGGAGGCGGTCCGGGTCGATCTGGGCAGGTTCACCCCGGTGCCGCCCGGCGGCGGGAAGCCGGCGGCCGATGAGCGGCCGGGGTACTTCCTCAACACCTTCAGCCTGGGCGTGTATCCGGAGCTGGTGAACATCCGGGAGCGCTGGTCGCCGCGGATCGGCGGCTGGCCGGCCGGGGTGCTCGCGGCGGCGCGGGTGCTGCGCCGGGGCCATCCGCTGCGGGCCGAGGTGGAGGGCAGGGAGCGGCCGATGTGGCTGCTCTTCGCGGGGAACGGGGTCTACCGGCGGGTGGGTCCCACCCCCGGCCACCGGGAGGATCTGGCGGACGGTCTGCTCGATGTGCGGGTGGTGCACGGGGGGAGGTGGCCGGGGCTGCGGCTGCTGGCGGCGGCGCTCGCGGGCCCGCTGAGCCGCTCCCCCGTACACGCCAACGAGCAGCGGCACACGCTGCGGGTCAGCGGTCTGGCACCGGGCACCCAGCTGGCCTTCGACGGGGAGGTGCGGGGTGCGCCGCCGGCGCTGGTTCTGGACAAGGCGGTCGGGGCGCTGACCGTGTACCGCCCGGAATCCCTTCTGTGATGTCCAGATAGCAAGACACTCTGTCTCATCATTTGGTTGGCATGTCACCCTTTCCGGGACCGGTGAAGTCCCGGAAAGGGAGGCACACATGCCGCAGGAGACCGCTGTCTACACGCACGGCCACCATGAGTCCGTGCTCCGCTCGCACACCTGGCGCACGGCCGCCAACTCGGCCGGATATCTCATCGGCGAGCTGACGCCCGCGATGAGCGTGCTGGACATCGGCTGCGGGCCCGGCACGATCACCGCCGATCTGGCCGGGCTGGTGCCGGAGGGCAGGGTGACCGGGGTGGACCGGGATCCGGGAATCGTGGCGCGGGCCCGGGAGGTGGCCGCCGGACGCGGGCTGGCCAACACGGAGTACGCGGTGGCGGATGTCAACGCGCTGGAGTATCCGGACGATTCCTTCGACGTCGTCCACGCGCATCAGGTGCTCCAGCATCTGGGGGACCCGGTGGGGGCGCTGCGCGAGATGCGGCGGGTGTGCCGCCCCGGCGGCATCGTCGCGGCGCGGGACTCCGACTACGGCGCCTTCACCTGGTTTCCCGGTTCACCGGTGCTGGACGAGTGGCTGGGTCTCTACCGGCAGGTGGCCCGCGCCAATGGCGGCGAGCCGGACGCCGGGCGGCGGCTGCTGTCCTGGGTCCGTGCCGCGGGCTTCACCGAGGTCACCTCCTCCGCCTCGGCCTGGTGCTTCGCCGCTCCGGACGAGCGGGAGTGGTGGAGCGGCCTCTGGGCGGACCGCACGGTCTCCTCGGGGTACGCGCGGATCGCGGTCGACGGCGGCCACGCCTCGGCGGAGCGGCTCGCCGGGATCGCGGAGGGCTGGCGGGAGTGGGGCGGCCGGGACGACGCCTGGTTCATGGTGCCGCACGGAGAGGTGCTCTGCCGGGTCTGACAACCGGCCCGCGGCACGGCGGCGGGCGGCGCGGGAGGCCCCGGCGGGCGGCCGGGGCGGACTCCTCCGCACGGGTTCCGCCAAGTGTTTTCGCCGCCCCGCGCCTCCCAACTAGGCTCTCCGCCATGGAGATCCTCGGAACCACGCTGCGCATCTGCGTCACCGACCTGGACGCGGCGGCGGCAGTCTACGAACGGCTCACCGGCAGCACCGCGCAGCGGTTCGAGCGCGGTGGCGTATCGGTCGCGGCGGTCGGCTGCTTTCTGCTGATGAGCGGACCCGAATCGGAGCTGGAAGTGCTCCGCAAGGTGACGGCGACCATCGCGGTCAGGGATGTGGACGAGGCCGGCGCGACCCTCTCCGAGGTCGGCGCGCGGGTCGTCGCGGGCCCGGTCGCCACCCCGGCGGGGCGGAATCTGATAGCCGTTCACCCCGATGGCTCGGTCTTCGAGTACGCCGACCGGAAGATCGGCGTCCAGAACCCCGGCCGGTGATGCGCGGGCCCCGGGTCTCCCTGTGAGCCCGGGGCCCCGGTGCGTCCGCGGCGCGGGGCGGGACCGGCACTGTCCGGGACCGGCTCGCGCCCCGGACACACCGGCTCACCCTCGCGCCGCCGGGGGACGCATCCGGTAGTCGTACGCCTCCGGCAGCGGGTCGTCGGTGAGCGCCGCCCAGGTCTCCCGGAGGGCCTCCGAGCCCTCCCGCAGATCCGCCACCTCGAACCCCGCGTCGAAGATGGCCCGGGCCTCCTCCCGGTGGCCCTCCGCGAGCAGCAGCCGGGCGTGGATCAGCCGGAACCTGCCGCGCCGCTGGACCTCGGGCCGCAGCCTGGCCCAGACGGAACGCGCGTCCGCCGCGCGGGCGGCCGAGAGCAGCGCCTCGATGGCCTCGCGCCCGAGGGACGCGGTCGCGGCCGTCCAGCTCTCGCCGCTGTCGCGGCGCTCCTGGCAGAGATCCTCGAACGCCTCCAGATAGCGCTCGGCGGCCCGCACCGAATGGCCGCCCTCCTGGTCCGCGACGGCGAGGCAGCGCAGCAGCGGCCAGCGGGAGGGGGCGAGCGCGAGCCCGCGCTCCCAGCTGCGCACGGCCTGCGCCAGATCGCCCGCATGCCACTGCGCGACGCCGAGGTGGTACTCGGTGAGCGGATCGGCCGGGGCGGTCTCCAGCATGTCCCGCCAGTGCGGGGCGACGAGGGAGGGGCCCGGCGGGGCGACCCTGCGGGGTTCGGGCAGCACACCGGTGGTCAGCAGCTCGTGCCAGGGTGCCTGCTCCTCCCCCAGCGTCGACTCCGGGAAGGGGGTGCCCGGAAGCTTGAGACCGGCGCGCAGCAGTTCGAGCGCGCCCCAGCCCGATCCGGTGGCGAGCATGCGCACCGGTTCGGTGTCGGCACACGGCAGCCATGCCTCGTACGCGGCGTCGACCGCCTCCGCCGGAAGGGCGTCGGCCAGCCGGGACCCGACCTCGTCGCGGGCCGCCGCCCAGTCGTCGCCGTGCACCGCGCCGGGGTCGGCGGTGAGCGGCCCGTACGACTCCAGCCAGCTGAACTCCGCCCCGCCCTCCAGGCGGACATGCTCCAACTGGGTACGGGCGAGACCCGCCTGGATCTCCGCGTATCCCGGTGTGCCGGGTTCGGTCAGCCAGCGCTGCCAGCGGCGCCCGCCGCGCCCGGAGCCCCACAGAAAGAGCTTCCGCCCGCGCAGCAGCGCGGTGGAGGTCTGGGCGAGGCCGCTGCCGTCCGCGCCGAGGGCCGCGATCCACTTCCGGGCCCCGGCGGGCACCTCGTAGAAGTAGTCGGCGGGATACTCGCTGCGCAGGGGATATGTCCGGTCCACTCCGTCGTGCTCCGGCACCGGCACCCGGGTCAGGGTGCGCTCGTAGTCGAAGTGCCAGGCGTCTTCGGCCGGGGCGACGACCCGGGTGCCGGGATGTTCCTCCACCGCGATGTTGGACCACCAGTAGACCGGCGCCGGCCGCTCGTGCGGATTGCGGACGCGGACCCCGACATGGAGGAAGTCCGAGTCGGCGGGGAGCCAGAGATCGATCTGGAACGGGAGGTCGCGCAGCCGCTCCCACTCCCAGAGCCGGACCATCTCGCCGCCGTCGGGGGCGGGCACGATCCCGGCGTGCAGCGGTGCGACGGAGAGGGCGGTGTGACCGGTGGCGCCGATGTTCCACTCGACGCCGCCCGAGTACCAGGCGCCGTTGAGGGCGAAGTCCGCAGGCTGGAAGACCGGGTTCCGGTAGAGCAGTTCCCGTCCGGTCGCCTTGTGGTGGAGGGAGTGGATCCGGCCGCCGAGGCCGGGGAGGACGGTGACGCGCAGCCGGTCGTTCTCGATGACGATCGCGTCGAGATCGGTGGGGGTGCGCTCGCGCCCGTAGCCGTCGAGGACCCGGACCGGGAGCAGGGTGCGCAGCGGCTCGTAGCCGATCTGCCGGGCCATCTCGCGGGGCAGCTCCCGCCGGTCCCGCTCCGCGACGGTGTGTGTCCCGTCGAGGGTCCGCAGCGCGGGCAGCGGATTCGCGGGCCCCACCGGAGCCGCGGGCAGAGTCAGTACGGTACGCCGCACGGTCGTGGCCAAGGCAACCTCGCTTCGCTCTCGGAAGGACTGCCGGATTCCGGGGGCAGCCCGATGACCATGGAACATCGTCATCGGGCCGGCGAACAGGGGTGCCGAGGGTCAGTCTTCAGCAAAGTCGGGGCCCGCGGTCCCGGTGCGGCCGGCCTCGAAGGCTGCGACGATCAGATCCGTGAGCAGGGCGCCCGCCCGGCCGTCCGGATCGAGGTCGGGGTCGTAGATGGTCACATTCATGCCGGTGCAGCGCGGGGAGCGCAGCAATCCGGCGAGCAGTACGGCGAGTTCGGCGGGGAGGAGTCCGCCGGGGTCGGGGCTGTCGACGGCCGGCATCACCTCGGGGTCGAGGACATCGGCGTCCAGATGGACCCAGAATCCGTCCAGCGCCGTGATCTCCAGGCTGCGGACCACGGCGGAGACCGTCTCGGCCGGGCCGAGGGCGCGCAGTTCGGAGATGGTCGCGCGGGGGATCCTCAGCTCCGCGAGCTCGGCGTTGTCCTCGGTGAACTCGTCGCGGAGGCCGAGATACCGGATGTCCTCGTCGCGCAGATAGGGCTTCAGCCCCTCCAGATCGGTCAGATCGTCCTGGCCCCGGCCGGTGCCGAGGGCGACCTCCTCACCCCCGGCCGCGCCGATACGGTCGGAATTGCCCGGGTGCCGGAAGTCGGCGGAGGCGTCGAGGACGGCGAGTCCGTACCGGCCGAGTCTGCGCAGCGCGAGGGAGGCGCCGAGCTGGATCGAGCAGTCGCCGCCGAGGACCAGCGGGAAGTCCCCGGCGCGCACATGGTGCTCGATCCGGTCGGCGAGGCGGGGGGTGTACGCGGCGATGGCGGCGGCGTTGAAGACTCCGTCGCCCACCTGCCAGTCGCCCCGGTCATAGCGGGGCGGGACGACGACTCCCCCGTCGAGGGCCCGCAGGCGCTGCACGATCCGCTGCTCGCGGAGAGCACCCGCGAGTTTGTGACAGCCGGGGACGGTGCCGGGGGCGGGGGGCCGCAGCCCCAGATTGGAGGGCGCTTCGATCACCACGATATTGCGCATGGCACACATCCTCGGCCCTGGGGCGGTAAGCGCTCAAGGGGGATTCGGAGACGCGGGAACCAGGGCGGGTACGGCGAGGTCAGGGGGCGGGAGCGGTGCCGGTGCCCGCGGGGCCGTCCTGCGGAACCATCTCGCTGGTGATCGCCCAGCGCTCGTGGTCGCGCCAGGCTCCGTCGATGAAGAGGAAATCGGGCGACATCCCCTCCAGCCGGAAGCCGGCGGCGCGGACCAGCCGCAGGGAGGCGCTGTTCCCGGGCTGGACATTGGCCTCCAGCCGGTGCAGCTCCATCGGGCCGAAGGCGTACCGGATCACCAGGGCGAGACCTTCCGCCATCAGCCCGCGCCCGGCGGCGTGCGCGAAGGATCCGTAGCCGAGCGCGCCACAGCGGAAGGCGCCGCCCACGATGTTGTTGATGTTGACGAATCCGGCGATCCGGCCGCCCGCGGCGCGCTCGCGGAGGAGGAATCCCGTCCGGGCGGGGTCCTCGGTCAGCCGGGCCGCCCAGTCGCGGTACTCCCGGACCGTCCGCGGCGGGAAGAGCCACGGCCGGTGGAGCGCGGCCGAGTCGCGGGCCGCCGCGGTGAACTCCTCCGCGTCGCCGTGCGCGTACGGCCCGAT
The DNA here is from genome assembly GCF_039888735.1 of Streptomyces sp. CAU 1734. NCBI lineage: Bacteria > Bacillati > Actinomycetota > Actinomycetes > Kitasatosporales > Streptomycetaceae > Streptomyces > Streptomyces sp. CAU 1734. The sequence goes on along the minus strand of NZ_JBDQQP010000005.1, from coordinate 303,517 downwards.
CGTCACCCGGGGGCCGCGGGCGAGGGGCGGCGGGCCGGCGGGGGCGGGGTGGTGGGCTGACATCGGCCCAGGCTACCGGCGGTCCGGACCGGACCCCGGATGCCCCGTCGATCCGCCGACCCGCCGACCCGTCCGTCCATCCGTCCATCCGCCGGCCCGCCGCCGTGTGCGCGGGCGGGCCGGTACGGGTTCAGCAGGGCTCCACCGCGCCTCGATCGGGGCGGTGTCTTCTGGCGTACGGAAGAAGGGCGACCGCAGCGGTGAGCCGTGGGGACGGCGAGCCACCGCGGCGGTCCACCCTCCGTCCGGCGGGTCGTGACGGCCGGCGGCGCGCGGACGGCACACGCGCCCCGGTGACCGGCGGCGGGTCCGGGCGGCGGGGGTGTGTCACCGCGCCCGGCGGCGGAAGAAGTAGCCGCCGCAGACCGCGCCGATGACGAACATCGCGAGCAGGGCCACATAGAGCGGCATGGTGACCACGGGGATCAGCAGCCGGATCTCGACGTCCTTGGTGTTCTCGAAGATGAAGACGACAGCCAGGATCGCGAGCACGCCGACCGCGACCCGCGTGGGGGTCAGCCGGTCCCGGAAACCGCTCCTCCCGACTCCGCCCTTCGGTGATCTCTCAGCGCTCATGGCACCAGAATGGGTGCGACACGGGCCCGCGGAGTGCTGGGGCGGGCCGTACGGGTGAGTCCGCGACCTGCGGGCCCATGGGCGAGTTCTTCAACTGCGGACCTCTCCTGTCTGACAAGCTCTCTCCGGGAAGCCCGTCGGACGGGATGTCGGCCGAGGAGGGGTCATGGCAGTCGCCAGACAGCAGCGCAGGCCGGTGGTCGTGCTCTACGAACGCATCGCGGACGCCATTCACGAGGGTGTCTATCCGCCCGGTTCCACCCTCCCGTCCGAGCCCCGGCTCGCGGCCGAACTGGGGGTGAGCAGGCCGGCGCTGCGCGAGGCGCTGCTGCTGCTCCAGGAGGACGGGCTGCTCTCGGTCCGCCGGGGGGTCGGCCGGACCGTGAACGACGCTCCGCCGCGCCGGGGCCACGAACAGCTCCAGCCCCTGGAGGAGCTGCTGTCCGCCGGAGCCCCGCTGCGGGTGCGCCCGCTGCTGCGCGCTGTGGAGGAGCCGACCGACTTCACCACCCAGCATCTGCACGCCCCGGCCGGGTCCGGGCTGCGGTTCTGGGAGTCGGTGCTGAGCGCGGAGTCCGCCGTGGCGCTCAGCCACGAGTGGGCGGCGCCCGACGGCGTACTGGAACGGGCCCACCCCGAGTTCGCGGCGGCGCTGGGCTCGCCCGGCGCGGACACCGGCTCCATGCTCGCCGTACTGGCGGCGGCCTCCCGGGCGGTGCCGCTGACCGGGCACAGCGGGGTGACCGCGACCCTGCTGGGGCAGCGCAGGGGCGAACAGCTCGGCCGCCCGGCCGAGACCCCCGCCGTCCTGGTCACCCAGGTGGTACGGGTCGGGGACACCCCGGTGCTCGCGGCCAAGCACATGCTGCCGACGGGGGCGCCCGCACTGCCCGTACTCCAGTCGAACTGACCCCCGGGGACGCGGGTCCCGCGCGGGTCCGGGCCCGCGCGACCGGCCGGCCGGACCCGTTCCGGGGCTCCGGGAGACCGGCGTCACGGCGGCGGTCACCGCCGTGCCGTACACTCCTCGGCCATGCACTTGTCTGACATCCTCAGCGCCCCCAAGGTAGTACTTCACGACCACCTCGACGGTGGTCTGCGCCCCGCCACGATCATCGAGCTGGCCCGGGAACACGGATACCGCGATCTTCCGACCGAGGACCCGGCGGAACTGGCGGTCTGGTTCCGCGACGCGGCGGACTCCGGTTCCCTGGAGCGTTATCTGGAGACCTTCGCCCACACCTGCGCGGTGATGCAGACCCGTGCGGCCCTGGAGCGCGTCGCGGCGGAGTGCGCGGAGGATCTGGCGGCGGACGGTGTCGTCCACGCCGAGGTGCGGTACGCCCCCGAGCAGCATCTGGAGCGCGGGCTGACCCTCGATGAGGTCGTCGACGCGGTGAACGCCGGATTCCGTGCGGGCGAGCAGCGCACGGGCGGCCGGATCACGGTGCGCGCGCTGCTCACCGGGATGCGCCACACGGACCGCTCCCTGGAGATAGCGGAGCTGACGGTGGCTCACCGCGAACACGGGGTGGCGGGCTTCGACATCGCGGGCGGCGAGATCGGCAACCCGCCGGCCCGTCATCTGCCCGCCTTCCAGCATCTGAAGCGGCACAACTGCCACTTCACGATTCACGCGGGCGAGGCCGTGGGCGCCGAGTCGATCCATGAGGCGGTGCAGGTCTGCGGCGCCGAGCGGATCGGGCACGGCGTGCGGATCACGGACGACATCACGGTCCACGAGGACGGCTCGGCGACCCTCGGCCATCTGGCGTCCTATGTCCGTGACAACCGGATCGCGCTGGAGGTCTGCCCCACCTCCAACCTCCAGACGGGTGCGGCGAAGGAGTACGCCACCCACCCCATCGACCTGCTGCGCCGACTCGGCTTCCGGGTCACCCTCAACACGGACAACCGGCTGGTCTCCGGCACCACCATGAGCCGGGAGTTCGCACACATGACGGAGGCGTTCGGCTACGGGCCCGAGGTCTTCGAGGAGTTCACCGTCGCGGCGGCCGAGTCGGCCTTCCTGCCGCTGCCGGAGCGCCGCCGGCTGATCGACGAGGTGATCCGCCCGGGCTACGCGGCCCTGCGCGGGCGGACCGCGTAATCCCCGAACCGCTCTGAACCGCCCCGGCCCCGGCCCGCCGGCCGGGGGCGCTCCGGTGGGTTCGGCCCACCGGAGCGCGATGAGGCGGTGAAGGCATTCCCTAGGGAGTGCAGAAGGCCGCCTCCACGGGGTCCGGGGCCGGGCCTCCCCAGTTTCCGTTGACATTGGTGACGAGGGAGCGCTTTCCGTCCGCGGTGATGAACGCCTCGGAACCGGATCCCGTCGTGCCGCCGGTGTGGCCCCAGACCTTGACTCCGCAGGAGAGGGTGCGGGGGTAGATCCCGAGAGCGTAGGCGCCGTCCTCCACCACGGCGGGGTCCGCCGCGACCGCGGTGGTCAGCTCCTTCTGCTGCGCGGGCGGCAGCAGCCGGCCGGTGATCAGGGCGCGCAGGAAGCGGCCGGTGTCGCCGGTGGTGGAGATCATGTCACCGGCGGCCCAGGTGAAGGTGGCGTTGAGCTCCGTGACGTCGTGGACCGGCCCCCCGGGCTCGAACATGGCGTAACCCCGGCCCGCGGGCCGGGGCATGGTGACGGTGGAGCGGGGAGTCACGGTGTTCCGCAGCCCGAGCGGGCGCAGCAGCCGGTGGTCGACCTCGTGCTCGAAGGAGTTGCCGGTGGCCTTCTCGATGATCATTCCGGCGAGCACATAGTTGGTGTTGGAGTAGTACCAGCTCGTGCCGGGGGCGAAGTCCGGGGCGTAACGCATCGCTATCCGGACGAGATCGGCGGGCCGGTAGTCGTCGTAGCGGTGCTTGAGGAACCCCGCGCCGAAGAAGTTGTGCAGGTGAGTGGGGTCGTCGGTGTAGGACTTGACGCCGCTGGTGTGGTTCAGAAGCTGCCGGACGGTGATCGCGCTTCCGTCGTGGCCGTTGCCGGTGACGACGCCGGGGAGCCACCGCTCCACCGTGTCGTCCAGATCGAGTACGCCCTCCGCTTCGAGCTGGAGGATCACGGTGGCCACATAGCTCTTGGTGATGGAGCCGATCCGGAAGTGGTCCCGGGCCTGCCGCTCCCGGCCGGTGCGCAGATCAGCCACGCCGGCCTCACCGGTCCAGCGGCTGCCCCGGTCGTCGAGAGTGGCGAGGACACCGGGGGTACCGGAGCGCGCGATGTCGTCGAGCGCCCGCTGGATCGCGGCACGGGCGGCGGCTCCGGGGCGAGTGCCGGCTCCGGTGGCGGTGGCGGCACGGGTGCCGGCTTCCGTGCCGGTGCCGGTGCCGGTGGCGGGAGCCGGAGCGGCGGGGGCGGCGGACGGGGTGAGCGGTGATCCGGGGCGGTGCGGCTGTGCGGCGGCGGGAGTGGCGAGGAGCGCTCCGGCGACGGCACTCGCCAGAAGGGCTCCGAGGACGGTGCGGGTTCTCGGCTCGGATGCTGACTGCATCGGGATGTTCCTCTCGGCGGGGGTGATCACCGGAGAGGACCCGCGAGTCCTCTCCGGCGTTGATCCACCGCTCACCGGTTGATCCCGATCCGGCCATTTCACTCCCCGTGCCCCGGTCCGCCCCTCCCGCAGGGCGGCGGAACGCCGGCGGGCGGGCGGAGCGGCCGGGGCACGGCGGGGTGTCAGAGCAGCGCGGGCTCCTCCAGGGTCAGCGTGCCCGCGTCCGCGTCGAGCACGGCCGGGACGCCCAGAGGCATCGTCAGATTGGTCTCCCCGTGGCCGAAGCCGAGCTCCTCCACGACCGGCACCCCGAGCCCGCCGAGCCGGTCCCGGAGCACCTCCCGGACCTCTTCATAAGGTCCGCACTCGGCCCAGGAGCCGAGTGCGACACCGGTGACACCCTCCAGCAGTCCGCTCCGGAGGAGCTGGGTGAGGATGCGGTCGAGGCGGTAGTCCTGTTCGCCCACGTCCTCCAGGAGGAGAAGCCCGCCCCGGGCGGAGACGCGTGCCGCCGGGCTGCTGAGATCGGCGGCGAGCATGCTCGCGCAGCCGCCGAGGGTGATGCCGCGCGCCCTGCCCGGGACCATGGCCCGGGCGGTCGCCGCCCCCAGGGTCAGCACCGATTCCGGTTCGAGCAGGGTCGCCCGCAGCGACTCACGGGTGGCGCCGTCCTTGAGGAAGGTCAGCGCGCCGATCATCGGGCCGTGCAGGGTGACCAGCCCCGCCCGGGCGGCGAACGCCTCGTGCAGGGCGGTGACATCGCTGTAGCCCACGAACACCTTGGGCCCGGCGGCCCGGATCGCCGTCCAGTCGAGCCGGTCGACCATTCGCTGTGCGCCATAGCCGCCCCGGGCACAGATCACGGCCGAAACCGATGGATCGCACCATGCCGCGGTCAGATCGCGGGCCCGGTCGCCGTCATGGGCCGCGAGATACCCGAACCGGGTGTGCCGTCCGCGCACATGCGGCATGACGACGGGATCGAGCTCCCAGGAGCGGAGGATCTCCAGGCCCTCGTCGAGCCGGTCGTCGGGGACCGGGCCGCTGGGGGCGACGATGGCGACCCTCGCCCCGGGCCGCAGCCGGCGGGGCCGGACCAGCGGGGCGAGCACGGCCCCTTCGTCTCGGGTCACTGCGTCACGGGTCACTGCGTCAGCTCCAGCGGCGGAATGTCGGGACGGTCGATTCCGAAGGTCCTCGCGTAGAGGGCCAGTTCGGACTCCAGCGCGCGGATCATGGTCTCCGCCTTGCGGAAGCCATGGCTCTCGCCCTCGAAGGAGATGTACGCATGCGGGATTCCGCGCCCCGCGATCCGGGCCAGGAACCGCTCGCTCTGCGCGGGCGGGCAGATCACGTCGTCCAGTCCCTGGAGCAGCAGGAAGGGCACGGAGATCCGGTCGCTGTGCTGGAGCGGGGAGCGGTCCCGGTAGCGGTGACGGACCTCGTCGAAGGGGCCGATGAGGGATTCGAGGTACTGCGACTCGAAGTCGTGTGTCTCGTCGGTGGCCCAGGCGAGCAGGTCCAGCACGGGGAAGAGGATGGTTCCGCAGGCGTAGACATCGGTGCCGGCGAGGGACGCGGCGGTGGTCCAGCCGCCGGCGCTGCCGCCGCGGATCGCCAGCCGGTCCGGGTCCGCGGTGCCCTCGGCGGCGAGGGCTCCGGCGACGGCGGCGCAGTCCTCCACATCGACCACCCCCCACTCCTCCCGGAGGCGCTCGCGGTACTCACGGCCGTACCCGGTGGAGCCGCCGTAATTGACCTCGACCACGCCGATTCCGCGCGAGGTGAAGTAGGCGATCTCCAGATCGAGGACGAGCGGTGCGTATCCGGTCGGCCCGCCGTGGGCCCACACCACGAAGGGCGGCAGTTCGCCGTCGGGCGCGCTCCGGCCGGGGTGGTGCGGCGGATGGACGTACGCATGGATCTCGCGGCCCCCGGGACCGGTGAAGGTGCGGGTCAGGGGCTGTGAGTAGTACGCGGGGTCCACCGGGTCGCGGTGGGGAGAGCCGATCACCCGGGTGTGGCCGGTGCGGGTGTCGAGCTCCACGATCTCGTACCCGCTGTGCGGCGACGCGGCGACACCGAACACCCGGTCCCCGTGGACGGCGAGGCCCGCCGCCCACTCGGTCCAGGGGCCGACGGCGTCGACCAGTTCACCGGTCTCGGGGTCGAGAATGCCGAGGGCGGTGGAGCCCTTGCCGTGGATGACGGCGATCAGGCCGTTCTCCAGCGGGTGGAACCACTGGAGTCCGATCTTCCAGAGCGGGCCGCCGAACTCCTCCTCGCGCCCCGGGCAGAGCGCGGTGCCGCCGGCGCGGTCCGGCTCCCCGGGGCCGCTCCGGTACAGCTCCCACCAGCCCGAGGTGTCGGAGGCGAAGAGCAGGGAGCCGTCCGGCGCCCAGTCGGCCTGGCAGATGGACTCCCCGGCGGAGCCGAGGACCGAGCGCACCCCGGTCAGCCTGCCGTCGCCGGTCACCTCGGCCAGCTTGACCACGGTGCCGTCCCACGGCATCTGCGGATGATCCCAGGCGATCCAGACGGCCTGCCGTCCGTCCGGGGAGAGCCGGGGTCCGGTGAGGAAGCGGTGCCGGTCGTCGGAGAGCTCCCGTACCGCGCTCCGGTCGTCGGCGGCCGAGCCGTCCAGCGGCACAGCGGCGATCACCCGGCGGACATCGGTGGGCGCCGGGCCGGTGAACTCCTCCAGGACGCACCAGACCTCGCCCCGGTCCGGATGGATCCGCAGATCCGCCCAGCGCAGGCCGTCGCCGACCGCCGAGAGAGGGGTGAGCGGGCGCGGCTCGGCGCCGGGGACGTCCGGCTCATGGGCGTACAGCCGCTGGTCGGGGTGGTGGACGAAGACGACGAGCGGGCCGGTGCCGTCGCGCACCGCCCCCGCCCAGGGGTGGCCGCCGTACTCGATGACACGGCTGCGCACATTCCAGGGGGCGGGCAGCACGGACTCCTCCGTGCCGTCGGCCCGCCCCCGGATGAGGGCTCGCCTGCCGCCCTCGGCGGGGCGGGGCGCTGTCCACCAGACCTCCGTGCCGACCAGGCCGGGGTACTCGGGCCGGCCGTCGTGGGAGGCGGCGAGTGCCGCGTCGATCGGAGACGGCCATGTGCCGTAGGGCGCCTGAGCTGCCATGTGCGGGTCCCCCTTCACGCCGAGCGCAGATAGTGGTCGAGCACCTGGACGCCGAAGTGGAGCGCTTCGACGGGAACCCGCTCGTCGACGCCGTGGAACATGGCGGCGTAGTCGTAGCCGACGGGCAGCTTCAGCGGCGAGAAGCCGTAGCCGGTGATCCCCAGGCGGGAGAACTGCTTGGCGTCGGTGCCGCCCGCCATGCAGTAGGGGACGACATGCCCCTCCGGTGCGAAGCGCTGGATCGCGGCGCTCAGTCTGGCGAAGGTGGGGGAATCCACGGGAGCCTGGAGCGGCACCTCGCGGTGGTGGAACTCCCACTCCACATCGGGTCCGGTGAGCCGGTCGAGGGTCTCGCGGAACTCGTCCTCGGCGCCGGGCAGCATCCGGCCGTCGATGAAGGCCGTGGCCTGTCCGGGGATGACATTGACCTTGTACCCGGCGTCGAGCATGGTCGGGTTGGCGCTGTTGCGCACGGTCGACTCGACCAGGGCGGCGGCCGGACCCAGCTTGGCGATGAGGGCGTCCGCGTCGAAATCGGGGGAGTGGACATCGGCATCGATGCCGTGCAGCCCGGCGAGTGCCGCGAGGGCGGCGCGGACGGTGGGGGTGAGCCGGACCGGCCACTCGTGGTCGCCGATCCTGGCGACGGCGGCGGCGAGTCTGCTGACCGCGTTCGACCGGTTGACCTTGGAGCCGTGACCGGCCCTGCCGTGGGCGGTGAGCTTGAGCCAGGCGGTGCCGCGCTCGCCCGCCGCGACCGGGTAAATGGTCATCCCGGGGCCTGCGTGGAAGGTGTAGGCGCCGGACTCGCTGATGCCCTCGGTGCAGCCGTCGAAGAGGCCGGGATGGCGCTCGGTCAGAAAGCCGGAGCCGTCGGCGGCGCTGTCCTCCTCATCGGCGGTGTAGGCGATGACGATGTCCCGCCGGGGCCGCACACCGGCCCGGGCCCAGCCGCGGACGACGGCGAGGATCATCGCGTCCATGTTCTTCATGTCGACGGCGCCGCGGCCCCAGACGACTCCGTCGCGGATCTCCCCGGAGAAGGGGGGCACGGTCCAGTCGGCCGCCTGGGCGGGGACGACGTCCAGATGTCCGTGGACGAGCAGGGCGTCGGCGGAGGGGTCGGTGCCGGGGATCCGGGCGACGACATTGGTGCGCCCGGCGGTGCGCTCCAGCATGACGGGGTCGAGTCCGGCATCGGCCAGCCGCTCCGCCGTGTACTCGGCGGCCGGGCGCTCCCGGCAGTCGCCGCCGCCCCGGTTGGTGGTGTCGATGCGGATCAGCTCGGAGGTGAAGGTGACCACCTCGTCGAGGGCGAGGGCGTCGATGGGCGGCTGCGCGCCCCCGGCCGGCGCCGGCCCGTCGTGATGTGCGGTCAGGTCAGCCATACTGCTCCTCCACGGCGGCGGAAACGATCGTGGTGACCGCCTTGAACGTACGAATGGCCCGGTACATGGTGTCGCTGGTGTAGGTGATCCGGCGCTCGCCGCTGCTCGCCACCCCGGGCACCACGGTCGCCGCGGCGGCCAGATGTTCCGCGTCGAACTCCATCTCCATCACATACGGCCCGCCGGGCGCCGGTTCGTACCGGGCGGCCAGGGCCGTCGCCTCCTTGGCTGCGGAGCGGATGTCGGCGGCGGTACGGGCGGGAGGCCGGCAGATCGCCGCATACCGTGACACATAGTCCTTGACGGCGACCTTTTTCGCCTCCGGCGCGTATCCCTCAGCGTCGACACAGGTGAGGTTGTCCCCCGTGATCAGGACGACCGGCACTCCGTACTCCGCGACCACATGGGCATTGAGCAGCCCCTCGCTCGCCCGGAGGCCGTTGAGCCAGACTCCGGTGAGCTGGTTGGCGAGGTAGGTGTGGGCCAGGACTCCCTCGGTGCCGGCGCCGGTGTGATAACCGATGAAGGCGATGCCGTCCACATCGCCGTGCTGGACGCCCTCGACCATGCTGAGCGCCTTGTGCCGGCCGGTGAGCATTTCGACCCGCTCGTCGAGCTGTTCGAGCAGCAGATTGCGCATGCTCCAGTGCGCCTCGTTGATGAGTACGTCATCCGCGCCGCCATCGAAGAAGCCGAGCACGGCCGCGTTCACATCCGAGGTGAACATGGAGCGGCAGCGCTCCCACTGCGGTGTGCCCGGCAGCACATCCGCCGGCCAGGTGACTCCGGTGGCGCCTTCCATGTCGGCGCTGATGAGGATCTTCATGCCAGGAACCGTACGCGTCGCCCGGCAAACCGACCACCCCTGTGGATAACTTCACAAAACCGGCCCCGACAACTATCCGTTTCGGCCCACGACCAGCCATTTCGATGGCAGCTCGATACGGGAACCGTCCGGTTCGTACTCCGCCGTGGTCAACGGAATATCCCCCTCCGCGAGGATCGGGAGTCCGGCCGCGGCAAAGAATCCGGCCATGTCCGCGTCGGGGACGGGGGTCGGGGTGACACCGTGCCGGAGTACCGGAAGGAGCTTGGGCGGCGGCCCCGCCGGCGCCTCGGCAAGCTGCCCGAGCCGCACCCCGGCGGATTCCGCGAGCTCCACCACGAAGGCCCGGCCGCGCTCGCCGACCAGGGCGGCGATCGTGTCGACAAGGGGCTGCCGGTCCTTGGGATCGGCTTGGTGGAGCACTTCGCGCATATAGACATTGCAGTCCCCCAGCTCCCGCCGGAGCGCACCGGTCTGCTCCGGGTCCACCGCGTCGAGCCGGCGGAACTCCGGCTCCGCTGCGGGGACTCTGCCCGGCGCCGGCCGCTTCCGGGCCCTGGCCAGCTCTATGGCGGCGGGCGCGAGATCCACACCCAGCACCCGGGGGAACCGGTCCGCGAGAAAACATGTCTGGGTGCCGTTTCCACAGCCGAGATCGACCAGCGGCAGCCGGTGGTCGTCGATGTGCGGTTCGTAGAGGGCCAGATGTCTGCCGACGGTGAGGGTGGGTTCCGCGTCCCAGAACACCTCACCGGGGCCACCGGAGATCTCGCCCCAGAAACCGTCCCAGGTCTCCAGATATCTCTTCGTCACGCTCATGACCAGCTCCCGAGGATGAGACAGAGTGTCAAGAGCGGTCTACCGTGCGCGTCTTCCAACCACAAGCGGGCGTCACCCGCGGCGGGTCGGCCGGAGCGCGGCCGCGCGGCGGACCTCCCCCGTACCGCCGGCTCCGCGCCCCCGGAAGCGCAGCCGAACCCGTCGCGGGAAGGGAAGGGGTACGGGAGGGACACGGGGACATGGGAAGGGGCCGACCGGGAGGGGAACGCGCCGTCAGCCGCTCATCGCGGGTCGGGGCGCGAACCGCGCAGCCGCAGGTCGCGAGGGCGGTCCCGGTGGAGCGCGGACCGTTCGGCGGTCCGGCGCATGCCCCAGTCGGGGGTGACCGGCACCCGGACGTACCGGCTGAACTCCAGGACCGGACAGCCGAGCTCCAGCACCCGGGAGACGATTCCGGCCGACGCCCCCGCGCTCATGCCCGGCAGACTCCCGGGCAGCCCGCGCACCAGCTCGCGGGCGGTGCGGAAGTCGGTGTGCGGAGCGAAACCGGGCGCTATCCGCCGGATCCGCTCATCCGTCCCGTCCCCGACACCGGAGGCGTCCGCGGCCAGGACGAGCAGCCGCTCGGCACCCGGTCCGGTCATGGGATAGGCCCACCACAGCACATCGATCCGGCCCCGGCCGGAATCGGAGAGCCGGGCGCGGCCCGCGGTCGGTGTGGAGGTGCGGCCGGCCGGCGGGGCGCCGGAGCCGCGGCCGGCGTCATGCCCGGCGTATCCGGCCTGCTCCGCGTACTCGGCCAGCGCACCGGAAACCGGGAGGAGATCGGCGGCCGGCTGCCCCACGGCCTCCTCGCGAGAGGGGCCGAACAGCCGGCGCGCACCCGCGGACCAGTGCGACACCCGGCCCGGCCCGTCCACGACCGCCACGGCGAGCGGAATCCGGCCGGCGCCGGCACACCACTGGGGGACCCGCTGCGGAACTCGCTGTGGCACTCGTCGCGGAACGCCACTGTCCATGGATGGAGGGCTCCTTCCCCGCCGCCGGGACGGGCGGCTTCGGCACCACGTTACGGCGCCGCGGAGTCAGCGCGCGGGGCAACCGGGGAATAGGTTGTGCGCCCGCGCGAAGCCGGGGCCGGACGGGATCCCGCGCGCCGGCCGAGCGCGCCGCCGCGCCCCCCGCCCTGGCCACACCGCCGCCCGGGGCCGGATGGCGGATGTCGCGGGGGTACGAACCCGTCGGCCGCCCGTACCCCGCCCGTCGTCCCGTCGTGACGACTACTTCTTCTCGGTCGCCGCCGCGAGATTGGCCAGCACGAGATCGTGAATGCGGTTGAGCCCCTTGGGCGCGAAGGTCCGTTCGAAGAATCCGCCGATGCCGGTCGCACCCTTCCACGACGCGGTGACCACGGCACGGCAACTGCCCTCACCGGCCGGGGTGACCGTCCAGGTGGTGACCATGGAGGAGTTGCGGTCCTTCTCGATCAGCTGTCCGTCGGTGGGCTCGGTGACCTCCAGCAGACAGTCGCGGACCCGCTTGCTGGTCGCCTGGAGCCGCCAGTGGACGAGGGTGCCCTCGCCGTCGCCGCCCTCACGGACCTCGTACTCGCTGAACTGCGGAGGCAGCAACGAAGCGCGAGCGTTCTCGTAGTCGGCCAGTGTGTCGAACACCGTCGCCGCGTCCGCCGCGATGATCCGTTCCGTCGTGGCCTCGACCTGCGCCATTGCTGTTCCTCCAGCACTCGTTTGTTCGGGGGTGCCGCTTGGCCCGGCTTAGCCAACCACCTCGGGTCCGGCCGCCCAAATCCGGGGCCCGTCGGATCCGGCCCCAAGCGATCATGGGAACACTTGTTCTATTCTGTGGCCAGAGCAACCGAGGAGGGCGAACCATGCGCTGGAACCATCTGGCCGAGAACCCCGCGTCCACCGGGGAAGCCGCACTCTTCGGTACGTCGGCGGTCACCACACGGACGTTCGACACCCCGGGATTCCGCGGCATCACCTTCCACGAGGTCCGGGCGCGTTCGATTCTGAACCGGGTGCCCGGAGCCTCCCGCATGCCGTTCGATTGGACGGTGAACCCTTACCGCGGCTGTTCGCATGCGTGTGCGCACTTCACTCTGTGACCCCATTGAGCCCGGGAGGGCCGATGCTCAGTACACCGAACGCGGACAAGGCTTGGAAAGGCATGACGAGGTCATTCCCGCCTCCGAAGGCGCCTGGCCGGCATGCCGCCCCCGACAGGGCGGAGAGGACGGCTTACACCGTGCTGCTGCGTGAACCGGCTGCGCGCTCGGACGACGCCGACGCGCGTCAGTGGCTGCTGCTGCGCGACCGCACAGCGAAGCGCCTGTAACGAAGCACCAGCAGGGGCCGCTTCAGAAACACGTCGGTCGCCCGAGAAGCCCGTCGAGGCAGTCCTGCACCGGCCCGTACGGGCTGCCGCGGAACCAGCCTGCGGACCATCCGCCCCGCCCGCCCGCCCGCCCGCCCGCCGGGCGGGCGGGCGGGCGGGGCGGTCGGGGGCTCGGGGGCGACCGTCCGCGTGTCCGGTCAGCCCTTGCCGAACGGCGTGGATCCGGCGGGAGGTTCGGCTTCGGCGGGGCCGGTGCCGGTGCCGTCGGAGGTCCCGGAGGCGTCGGAGGCGTTCAGGGCGGCGGTTTCGGCGGGGGCGGCCTCGGCGGCGAGAGGTTGGGCGGCGGCGACTTCGGCGGAAACTGTTCCGGCGGCTTCGGCGAGGACCGCCCCGCCGGCGGGCGCCCGGCGGGACATCCGGTGCCCGATCTCGGAGACCAGCAGGGCGATCGCGGCCAGCCCGGCCGCGATGAGCGGCAGCGAACCGGCCCCGGCCCAGCCGATGCCGACCGCGCCCACGGCCCCGGAGAGAGAGATCGCGAGATAGAGGATGGCCGCGTTCAGCGAGACCAGCACCGAGGCGGACCGCGGATCGAGCGTGATCAGCCGGTGCTGCTGGGGCGAGGTGATGGCGAAGGCCGCCGTGCCGTAGACGACGATCATCACCAGCGCGGACAGGAACGCGCTGGTGGCCAGCGGGAACAGCGCCAGGCTGACGGTCATCCACAGCAGCGCGACGGCGACCACACCGCGTCCGCCGATCCGGTCGGCGAGCCGTCCGGCGGCGAGGTTTCCGAGCGTGCCGACCACTCCGAGGGTGAACATGAGGACGGCCAGCCGGTCGCCGCTGCCGCCGGTGGCGGGTTCGAAGACGACGGCTATGTAGGTGTACGGCATGTAGACGGCGGTGAAGCCGATCAGGGTGGTCGCCAGAATCGCCAGCACCCGGCGGTCCTTGAGCGGCGCGACGCGTTCCTTGAGACTCTCCGCCGCCGGGGCCGAGATCCGGGCGGGCACCAGGAGCCGGAGGCCGATCAGCCCGAGCACGGCGAGCGCGGCGACGAACCACATCGTGGAGCGCCAGCCCAGGGAGCCGCCCAGGGCGGTGCCGATGGGCGCGCCGAGGGCGGTGGCGGCGGTGAATCCCGTGGTGACGGCGGCGATGGCGCGGCCCTGCCGGTCCGGCGGGACCAGCGCGGCGGCGGTGACGGCGGCGGTCGGCACGAAGAGTCCGGCGCCGGCGGCCGCGACCATCTGGGCGAGGAGCACGGTGGCGAAGGTCGGGGCGAGCGCGGTGGCGACATTGCCCGCCAGATAGACGGCAACAGCCAGGAGCAGGATCCCGCGCCGGGGCCGCCGGGCGGTGACGGTCGCCAGGATCGGCGCGAGCACCGCGCAGGTCAGCGCGAACACGGTCACCACCTGACCGGCGGTGGCGACGGAGACGCCGAGGTCCTCGCCGAGTTCGGGGAGGACTCCGGCGAGCACGAACTCGTCCGTGCCGATGGCGAAGGTGGCGAAGCCCAGCACGAGGACGCTGCCACGGGGAGCCCGACGCTCACCTCCACCCCCTGAAGTCGCGGATAACGCCGTGGATTCACCAGGGAAATCGCTCGTCATAACCATCCAGTCATGTGTTTCGCAGGTGTAGGGCGATATGCCGTCAAGGCCGGCGGAGGGGCGAGGGGTCCGGAGGGCCGGGCCGTACGGGAGTCGATCGCTCGGTACCGATCGGTACCATCGAGCTGGACAGTACCGATCGGTTCCGTTTCGCGTCAAGGTCGATTACGGTGACCGCATGGCCACACACGCTCGCGAGCGGCTCATCGAGGCAGCCAAGGAACTCTTCTTCGCGGAAGGCATCCGCGCGGTGGGCGTCGAACGCCTGCTGGCCGCCTCGGGCGTCGGGCGCGCCTCGTTCTACCGCCACTTCGCGAGCAAGGACGAGCTGGTCGTGGCGGTCCTCTCGGAGCGCGGAGAGCGTTGGCGACAGTGGCTGGAAAATGAGGTGACGGCCCGGGGCCGCGGGCCGCTGACCGTCTTCGACGCTCTCGAACAGGACTGTGAGCGGGGGAATTTCCGAGGCTGCGCCTTCATCAACGCGATGACGGAGTTCTCGGACGCCGAAGGTCCGGTCCGCCGGCTCGCGTCCGAGCACAAGCAGGCCGTCATCGCCTTCGTCGCCCGGCTGCTGACGGACGCCGGCCATCGCGACGGTACGGCGCTGGCCCGGAAGTTCGTCCTGCTGATGGACGGGGCGACCGTCACGGTCGCGCGCGAGCGCAGCGCGGAGCCGATCCGCTGCGCCAGGTCGATCGCGGCGGGGCTGCTGTCATGACCCGCGCACGGACGAGGACCCCGCGCCCGCCCCCGAGGGCCCGGCGCCGCACCGCACGACCGGCACGCACCCCGACCGCGACCCGCACCGCCCGCGCCCCTCGTACCGCACATCCCGTACGCACTCCTCGTACCGCGAGGTTCCGTACCGGCGGGCCCTCGGCCGGGCGGCCGGGGGCGCGGGGTCGCGGCGGTCGGGCGGCGGCACGAGAACGCGTACCTCCCACGGCTCTTGGAACTCGAACCCACGCTCGCCAAGGACACGCCATGACCAGATTCGCCCGTATCGCCTACACCGAGTCCGTCCAAGCGGCCCAGCGGGAGAACGGCAGCGCGCTCGCGGCCTCGCGGCAGCTGGCCGCCGGTGACGAGCCGGACCCGCTCGGGCCGAACGAGACGGAGTTCATCTCCTCACGCGACGGCTTCTACATGGCCAGCGTGGGCGACACCGGATGGCCCTATCTCCAGTACCGGGGCGGCCCGCCCGGCTTTCTCCACGTCCTCGACGCCCACACCCTCGCCTTCGCCGACGTACGCGGCAACCGCCAGTACATCAGCGCGGGCAATCTCCGCCGGAACGACCGGGTGGCGCTGTTCCTCATGGACTACGCCCGCCGCACCCGGCTCAAGATCCTCGGCCACGCCGCCGAGACGGCGCTCGACGAGTCCCCCGAGCTGACCGAGCGCCTCTCCGAGCCGCGTACCGACGGCCGGGTGGAGCGGCTGTTCGTCATCAAGGTGGAGGGGCTGAGCTGGAACTGCCCGCAGCACATCACCCCGCGCTTCAGCGAGGACGAGCTGAGCGACGCGCTGGCTCCCGTCCGTGACCACATCGCCCGGCTGGAAGCGGAGAACGAGGCCCTGCGGGCCCGTCCGGCGGCGCCGGAGGGCTGACACGCGCCGGGCGGCGGTCGCGAACTCCCGTACCCACCGAGGCTGTCGACGGCCTCGGGCGGTCAGGGGAGGGCGGGTCCGGGCCGCGGTTCCGGGGGCCGCGCTCCGCCGGCCGGCCGGATGCCGAAGGCCTCCTCGAAGCCGGACGAGGCGGTGGCCTCCAGAAGGATCCGCCGCCTGGACGGCGAAGGGCGAGCCGTCCAGGCGGCGGGCGAGCGCGAATCGCGGAGGCGAGGGCGCGCGCGGTGTCGTCGCTGATCTCGTCGACGAGCCCGGCCTCCAGGGCCCGCCGGCCGCTCACCCCGCCGTCGTGGAGCGCCAGCCGTCGTGCGCGCACCGCGCCGAGCTGGGCGGTCAGCCGGTGGACGACCATGCCGGGCCAGGGTTCGCCGGAGGCGGCGAGGGGCGCGAGCCGGAGATCGGGCGCGGCGACGCGGTAGTCGCAGGAGAGCAGCGCCTCCAGCGCCGTGCCGCCGCACCAGCCGCCGACGGCGGCGAAGACACCGGCGCCGGCCCGCTCGTGATCACCCGCCGCGCACAGCTCCCGGACGGCCGCGACCGCGCAGAACCACTCGCCCCGCTCGCTCGCCGCTCGGACCACGACCCTGCCCCGAGGGGTGCGAGTCGGTCTGTGTGGTCCCAAGCTGACCTGGCTGAGAGGGCTTTGGTTCTGGGCCAAACATTGGCCTAGATGGCCTCTAGGTTGCTGGCAGCAGACACTTTCGAAGGGACCCAGATGCCTGAGCCGACCACCACCAACGCCGCCCCGCAGGGCTACACGACCATCGCGCCCTGGGTGGTCACCGATGACACAGGAGGGTTCCTCGACTTCGTCACCCAGGTGTTCGGCGGGGAGGAACTGTCACGGGTGACGACCGAGGACGGCTTGATCGGGCACGCCGAGATCCGGGTCGGTGACACCGTGCTGATGGCCTTCGACCGGCACACCGACTGGCCCGCCATGCCGAGTCTGCTGAACGTGTTCGTGGCCGACGTGGACAAGACGCTCGCGCAGGCCCTCGAAGCCGGAGGCCGGCTCGTCACTTCCCCGGCCGATGACGCGTTCGGGCAGCGAGGCGGACGCGTCAAGGACCCCTTCGACAACATCTGGTGGATCACCAGCCACGTGGAGAACCTCTCGGAAAGTCAGATGTGGGAGCGGTTGCGGGATCCCGTGTACGCCGAGGCCATGCGCGCCGCCCAGCAGACGCTGGACGCCGAGCTCAGCGGCCGGCGCCGTGGACGCAGCAGCACCCCGGTGAAAGACGCTCGCTGACTTCCGCACTCTCCCACCCGGCTCTGCTTTGTTCTTTGGGCCTGAGGTCGAATGGAGCCTCGAACTGATCGGCTCACCTGGGTGTTCGCCGGACGTGGGGGCGGCCTTCGTCTTGATCGGTGCCCCTTGGTCGGAGCACGTGATCAGACGAAGGCCGTGTTCACGTCCCGGGAATCCCCGTACGGGTGTTCACGTTCGGAGCCGTTCGAGCCATCAAGTAGTCAGCCCTCGCCCCTTGGACACCTGGCGGACAGTGAACTGATACATGGTCAATCAGATCGCTGGGCGTATGGGCCGAGATCACGGCCGTCCAGAACCTCAATGTCGGTGATGGTCGTCCGGCATGGATCCAAGCTCAGCCAGATGACATCCATGCCGTCCCGTTCGAGTTGCATCATCGTGGAACCCGACGAGCCAAACGGCGCGGTCAGCAGGTTGATACACGTTGCGGTACAGGTACACGGTCCGTGATAGGGCAGGTCAGCGACCACCTCAGCCAGTGATTCGTCCTCGGCACGCAGCAGCTCAACGATCTCGGCTGCTTCGCCCGCAAGACCCACTCCTATCCGGACCTCGACACCGGCCTCGGCTTCGACTCCCAGATCGTGGTGAAGATCAACGCCCCGGAGCTGCTGCGGCGGCGGCTCGCCGATCCCGGCTGGGAGGGCGCGCACATCGCGATGGGCACGAATGTCGACTGATATCAGCGGGCGGAGGGACGGTACCGGCTGATGCCGGGGATCATCGACGCCCTGCGCGAGCGGGCCAATCCCTTCTCCATCCTCACCAAGGGCACGCTGATCCTGCGCGATCTGGATCTGCTGTGCCGGGCCGCCGAGATCACGGAGGTGGGCATCGCCGTATCGGTCGGATTCACCGACCGGGAGCTGTGGCGCACCATCGAGCCGGGGACCCTCTCCCCCGAGCGCCGCCTCGATGTGGTGCGCACCCTCACCCGGCACGGCATCGGCTGCGGGTGCTGATGGCCCCGGTCGTCCCCTTCCTCGGCGACCACCCCGACCAGCTGCGCGCGACGGTACGCGCTGTCGCCGCCTCCGGGGCCACCTCGGTGACACCGCTCGTCCTCCATCTGCGGCCCGGCGCGCGAATGGTTCATGGCCTGGCCGGCGGAGCACCATCCGCATCTCGTGCGGCGGTATGAACGGCTCTACGAGGAAGGGGCGTACGCGCCGACGTGGTACCAGCGGCGCATCACCCGCCGGGTTCACGAACTGGCGGCGGAGTACGGGATCGGCCCGGCCGACCGCGGTCTGCCCCGGCGGATCCGCCGGGCAGATCCGCCGGGCGGAATCGCCGCGCGGGACGGACACGGATCGGCCCCCGGCCGGGCCGGACCGGCCGACCCAGCTGACCCTGCTCTGAAGCGGGCGGCGGCCCCGGCCCCGGTGGCGCGGCTACCGGGACGGCACGGCGGAGGGCTCAGGAGCCGTGCCGAATCCGTCGCCCGCGGATTCCGTGCCGGTGCCGTCGGGGGTCGCGGGGCCGGCGGGGATCCAGCGCCGGGCGGTGGTGTCGTAGTCGAAGACCCGTCCCTCGCGGACACCACTCGTACGGAACGGCCGCCCGTTGTCATCGATCCGCACGGTCCCGGTCCGCCCCCCGGCACTCCACTCCAGCTCCAGATACCAATCGCAGTCGCAGGTCACCGTGCGGCCGGTGACCAGCAGGACCTCCGGCTCCTTCGCCGAGACCCAGTAGGGGAGGGAGACCGCGGGAATCTCCTCCCCCGCGTCATTGCCCGCCACGGAGCGGGCCACCGGACGTGATTTATCCAGATTCACCTTGAACATCCGGGGAGTGAGCGAGCCGCCGCAGCCGGCGTCCATCCGGAAGGCGTTCCGCTCCGGCGGGGTCCGTCTGGCGGCCACCCGGACATGGAGCGCCTGGAGGACGACCGCCTCGCTCTTTCTGCCCTGGGCGGTGATGCGCACCATCGTCTCCCCGCCGTGCACCGCGCCGAGGGAACGCGCCCAGGGCTCCGCGTCCGGCTCCCCCGGCGGCGGCGGGACCGCGTCGGGCTCACGGTTGACAAGATAGGTGTGGCCGCAGGCGTTCTCCCAGACATGCTGGTTGACGCTCCACGTGAACGGAACACCGGTCGCCGCGCCCGGTTTCACGCCGCCGGACGGCTTCCCGGAGGACACCGGGCCCGTCCTGGCACCGCCGCCGGGAGAAGCCTGCGGTTTCCCGGGCGGCGGGGTTCCCGCGGCACCGGGTGAGCGCGCCGGGCCGGGCGAGCCGGACGGCGTGCCGGCCGCCCCCTCCCGTACGGGCTCGGTGGCGAGCGCGCGCTGCCGGTCCGCCGGCGAGAGCGGGGAGAGCGGGGAGCGGTCGAAGGCCGGGAGAAGCACCAGGGTGAGCACGGTGGTGAGCACCGCGGCCGTGACATACGCGGCCCTGCGGCGCCCGGCGCCCGCACGGCCGGCGACACGGATGAGCCGGGTGAGACGGGTGACACGCGCCGCGGGCGGCGGCCCCTCCCCCGGAACGACGGTCACCTCCGGGCGGCCGGCCGGATCCGGCGTACTCACGGGAGGAGAG
Organism: Streptomyces sp. CAU 1734; assembly: GCF_039888735.1. Lineage (NCBI taxonomy): Bacteria > Bacillati > Actinomycetota > Actinomycetes > Kitasatosporales > Streptomycetaceae > Streptomyces > Streptomyces sp. CAU 1734. The sequence goes on along the minus strand of NZ_JBDQQP010000005.1, from coordinate 283,828 downwards.
ACCGGGGGTACGGGGTCCGGGGACAGGAGTACGTGCGCCGCGGCACGGTCATCGACGGCGGGCGAGCCGGGGCCGTCCGCGCCGGAATCCGCGGCCTCGGCGGAATCACCGGCCCCTGCGGAATCAGCAGCCCCGGCGGAATCGGTAACTCCACCGGCCCCGGCGGCCCCTTCCGGTCCACGCGCCGCGGCCCGGTTCGCGGAGCCGGCGGTCTCCTGCCGTCTGCGGCGGTCCGCGTCGGCGCGCACCCACAGCCGGTGCAGCCCCACGAGCTCCTCGCCCCGGCAGCCACAGAGCCGCGCCAGGCGTTCGACCGGCGCGAACTCCATCGGGACCGTGTGCCCCGAGCAGTACCGGTGGAGCGTCGAGGCGCTCACCCCCATCCGGCGCGACAGCGCGCCGTAACTGCGGCCCGACGCCTCGCGCAGCTCGCTCAGCCGCCGGGCGAACACCTCCGGGTCGGACTCTCGCGTACTCACCCTCGCAACTCCCCGTCCCCCGCCCGCCGTCCCGGGACGGCATTCCACCCCTGCCGAGTATTCCCACGTCAATGGGGGTGGAATGGTTCCACCCTTCCAGGGGTGCCCGGGATGCTTGCCGTCGGGCCGCGGGGTGCCGAAGCTGGTGATCGTTGAGCAGGACCACCAGCAGGGGGAAGCAATTCCATGAAGATGTTCCGCACCGCCGCCGTGACCGCCGTTGTCGTCGGTCTGACCGCCGGCTCGTTCTCCGCGGCCACCGCCGCGCCCGCTCCGAAGTTCCTCACCGCGAAGCAGCTGCCCGCCGCGCCCACTCCGTGGACGGCCGGCCCGGTCCAGGCGGGTACCGCGAAGGAGGACTTCTGCAACGCCAAGGTCGCGCCGAAGGCGTCGAGCAAGCACCGCGTCTTCCGTACCGAGGCCGACACGGGGGCACATCAGACGATCACCGTCCTGCCCACCGAGGCCAAGGCGAAGGCCCTCGTCACCAAGCTCCGCACCTCGGTCGCGGGCTGCCTGGCCCGGATCCAGCGGCAGTACCCGGACCTCGAGGGCACCACCCGCCACCACGGCAGGATCGACATCGAGGAAGGCGCCCACGTCTACAGCATCGACACCCATGACCCCGAGGTCGGGTCGACCGACATCTCGCTCTTCTCGATCGGCCGGGACGGCCGCACCGTGACGGTCGTCGGCTGGGGTCAGATGGGCGACCTCGTCCACGCGCCGCTGAAGGGCTTCCAGAAGACCACGCGCACCGCGGTCGCAAAGCTGTACTGACCGCGGCCGGGCACACCTTCGCCGGCAACGGCGGTCACATCGGGGGAGCCGCGGACTCCGGGGCGGCGCCGCCCCGGAGCCCGCGGCGGCTTGGGCGCGGAACGGTCTCAGCCCGGCGGGGCCGCCCGTGCCAGGGCGGCCTCCGCCGCCGCGGCGAGACGGGGATGGGTGCGCGCGGCGAGGAGCGCGTCGCGGGAGCGGGGATCCCCGAGCGCTCCCAGTCCCTCCACACAGGCCAGCGCCAGCCGCCAGTGCGGGTCGCCCGGCGCCAGGCGGCGGCGGAGGACGGTGATCAGGGCCGGTACGGACTCGGGGGCGCGCAGCCTGGCGAGCAGCCGGACCGGTACCAGGGCGTAGGTGACCCGGAGTTCATTGGTGGCGAGCGCGGCGGCGGCGCGTGCCGTACGGGGGTCGGCGAGCTCGACCAGGGCGTGGGCGGCGGAGACACAGCGTTCGGGATCGCGGTGGTTGAGCAGCAGCACCAGCGGCTCGAACGCTCTGCGGTCGCCCGCGCACCCCAGCCGGAAGGCCGCCGTCTCCCTTGCCCACAAGGGCTGTTCCGGTGCGGTGAGGACACTCGCCAGCTCCTCCCGGTCCTCCGTCGCGAGCAGGTGTTCATATGCGGCCGACCCGCCCGACTCGCGGCGCAGCCGGCGGCCCAGCGCCCACAGCTCGTCCTCCATGCGATCAGCCTAACGACGCATTCGCCGGGCGACAGGGCGCGATCCAGATCACACCCGCACGGGTCTGGCGCGCTCATTACCCGCGAGTTAACCTCAAGTGAGCGGGCAACCCCCGCATTTCTCACGGCGGCCTGGTGACGCAGCCGGCGTGAGTGCAGTCGGTTCGGCAATCATCGGCGCGCGCATGTCGGTCGCGCGCCGCGCACCCCTGTACGGCGACGACTCCGGGACAGAGTCCGCCGGTTCACACCGGGACCCGCCTCGCACCCCGGCGGGTTCCGCCCTCCCCAGCCGGTTCCGGCCCCTTTTCCGGCCCCCGTGCGGCCGTACTCGCCCGCCGTGCGCGCCCCGGGGATCCGGAGCCGCGGGCAGCCGATCGCGCTCCCGTGCCCGTACCTCCGTACGCCGCTCCGGCGCTCGCCGCGCGGCTCCCGGGCGCGTTCCGTCCCCAGCCGTCACTCACTCTGGAGTCCCGATGGACACCTCTCTCCGCACCATCGCCGTCGTCGGCCTCGGCACCATGGGCAGTCAGATCGCCGAGGTGCTCGCCCGGGCCGGCCGCGAGGTCATCGGCATCGACATCAGCGAGGAGGCCGCCGCCCGCGCCGTGGCCTCGCTGGAGGCCGCCACCGCCCGGTCGGTGGCCCTGTCCCGGATCACCGGGGCGGAACGGAGCGGGATCCTCGCCCGGTTCCGCACCCGCACCGGCCTCGCGTCCGCCGCCGGCGCCGATCTCGTGATCGAGGCCGTCCCCGAGTCCTACGAGGTCAAACAGCGGGTCCTGGCCGAACTCGACACCGTCGTCCGGCCGGACGCGCTGCTCGCCACCGGGACCAACGCACTGTCCGTGACCCGGCTGGCCGCGGGCTCGGCACACCCCGAGAGGGTGCTGGGGATGCACTTCTTCAACCCGGCCCCCGCGATGAAGCTGGTCGAGATCGTCTCCTCCGTCCTCACCTCCCCCGCCGCGGTCGCGGCCGTCACCGCGCTCGCCCGCGAACTCGGCAAGGAGCCCGTCCACGCCGGCGACCGGCCCGGATTCGTCGCGGACGGGCTGCTCTTCGGCTATCTCAACCGGGCCGCGGCGATGTACGAGTCCAAATACGCGTCCCGGGAGGACATCGACGCCGCGATGAGGCTCGGCTGCGGCCTCCCGATGGGGCCGCTGGCGCTGCTCGATCTGATCGGCATCGACACCGCCCGTACCGTACTGGAGGCGCTGTACGCCGAGTCCGGCGACCGGCTGCACGCCCCGGCGCCGATCCTCGGGCAGCTCGGCGGGGCCGGCCTCACCGGGCGGAAGGCCGGTCGCGGCTTCTACGCGTACGCGGCTCCCGGCAGCCCCGAGGTGCTGCCGGACGCGCTGACCCCGCGGCCGGCCGGGGCAGCGGCGGCCGGGCGCGAGGTGCGGTCCGTCGGGGTGGCCGGATCCGGGACCATGGCGAGCGGGATCGCGGAGGTCTTCGCGAGGAGCGGCCACGCCGTGGTGATCGCCGCGCGCTCCGCCGAGAAGGCACGGGTCGCCGGGGAGCGGGTCGCGGCCTCCCTGGACCGCTCGGTGGCGAAGGGCCGGATGACGGCCGAGGCCCGGCAGAGCGCTCTGGAACGCATCACTGCGGCCGGGTCCCCCGACGCCCTCTCCGGGGTGGATCTGGCCGTGGAGGCGGTCGCCGAGGATCTGGCGGTCAAGCGGCGGCTGTTCGCGGAGCTCGACCGGGTCTGCAAGCCGGGCGCGGTGCTGGCCACCACCACCTCGTCGCTGCCGGTGGTGGCCTGCGCACGCGCCACCTCCCGTCCCGGGGACGTCGTCGGGATGCACTTCTTCAACCCCGCGCCGGCGATGCGGCTGGTCGAGATCGTCCGTACGGTGCTGACCTCCGACGAGGCGCACGCCACGGTCACCGCGGTCACCGCGGCCATCGGAAAACACCCGGTGGACTGCGGCGACCGGGCCGGATTCATCGTCAACGCGCTGCTCTTCCCCTATCTGAACAACGCGATCAAGCTGGTCGGGGAGCACTACGCGTCGCCGGACGACATCGACGCCGCCATGAGGCTGGGCGGCGGCTATCCGATGGGCCCGTTCGAGCTGCTCGATGTCGTGGGGCTCGATGTGTCGCTGGCGATCGAACGGGGGCTGCACAGGGAGTTCCGCGACCCCGGGCTGGCGCCCGCGCCGCTGCTGGAACATCTGGTCGCGGCCGGCTGTCTCGGCCGGAAGACGGGGCGCGGCTTCCGCGAACATACCCGGCGGGGGTGATCGCGGCCGTCCCCCGGGGACGGCGCCCGGCGCGGCCGGCGGGCCGCCCGGGCGCCTTGCCGCTCCCCACCCGCAGGCGCGCTCTCCTGCGCGGATGCAGTACGTTCAGCTCATGTCCCAGCCCGCCAAGTCCCCCCGCCCGAGGAACACCGCCGGCGCGCCCGAGAGCGCCGCGGGCAGCCGTGCCGCCGCACAGCGCCTCAAGATGCGCCGCGAGCTGGCGACGGCGGCCATGGAACTTTTCTCCACCAAGGGGTACGAAGCGACGACCGTGGACGAGATCGCGGCCGCGGCCGGGGTGGCGCGGCGGACCTTCTTCCGGCATTTCCGCTCCAAGGAAGAGGCGATCTTCCCGGACCACGACGACACCCTGGTCCGGGCCGAGGCGGTGCTCAATGCCGCACCGGCCCATGAGCATCCGCTGGACACCGTGTGCCGGGGCATCAAAGAGGTCATGCGGATGTACGCGGCCTCCCCCGCCGTCTCCGTGGCCCGCTACCGGCTGACCCGCGAGGTGCCCACGCTCCGGGAGCGGGAGATCGCCTCGGTGGCCCGCTATGAGCGGCTCTTCACCCGCTATCTGCTGGGCCACTTCGACGAGCGCGACCACCACGACGGCAACGGCGATCCGCTGCTGGCGGAGGTGGCGGCGTCGGCCGTGGTCACCGCGCACAACCATGTGCTGCGGCGATGGCTGCGGGCGGGCGGCGAGGGCGATGTGGAGAGCCGGCTGGACCATGCCTTCGCGATCGTCCGGGAAACCTTCGGCACGGGCATCGGGGCGGGCCGTTCGCGCGGCCCGGAGAAGGTGCCGGAGGCGGCGGAGGCGCGGGTTTCGCCGGTCGCGGACGGCGGCGGGGACGGGGTGCTGGTCGCCGTGGCCCGCACGGACGCGCCCCTGGACGATGTGATGCGCACGATCGAGCGGGCGCTGCGGGAGCACCGGGGCTGACCCCGGGGACACGCCCCCCCGTCGACCCGTGCGCGCCGCCCGTACCCCCGGCGGCCCTTCGCGGGCCACCACGCCCGGCCCTCCAATGAAGACCCACCGAGGACCCACCGCCCTCGGTTGCTCATCCGTGCCACCGGGTCGACACTTGAGAGAAAGTTTTGGCACGCAGTGTCTTGTCACCTGACACGGAGTGCCATACGTTGAGGGCGTCCGGGCGGCCGGTGTGCATGGACCCTGCGCACACCGACTGTCCCCGTGAGCCATCGCGAGACCCCGGCTCACGCGCCCGGACGCCTGCGTCACAGGCCCCCGGCCGCGCCCACCCGCGCCGCCGGCACCGCTCCACCCCGCCGAACCGACGGCACACCTCCACAGCAGCAAGCACTGACCCTCACTTCCCTCGACGGATCCCCGCACCCCCGCCGGGCTCCCTCGACGCGCTTTGCCGGAGGCAACACCGTGAAGGACATCCTGGACGCGATCCAGTCGGCCGAGAGCACCTCCGCCGACTTCGCCGCGCTGCCCATCCCCGAGTCGTACCGTGCCGTCACCGTGCACAAGGACGAGACCGAGATGTTCGCCGGACAGGAGAGCCGGGACAAGGATCCCCGCAAGTCACTCCATCTCGACGACGTGGCGGTGCCCGAACTCGGCCCCGGCGAGGCGCTGGTGGCCGTCATGGCCAGTTCGGTGAATTACAACTCGGTCTGGACCTCGATCTTCGAGCCGCTCTCCACCTTCGGCTTCCTGGAGCGGTACGGAAAGGTCTCCGAGCTGACCCGGCGGCACGATCTGCCCTACCACGTCATCGGCTCCGACCTGGCGGGCGTGGTGCTGCGCACCGGCCCCGGGGTCAATGCCTGGCGGCCGGGCGACGAGGTCGTCGCCCACTGCCTCTCCGTCGAACTGGAGTCGTCCGACGGGCACAACGACACCATGCTCGACCCCGAACAGCGGATCTGGGGTTTCGAGACCAACTTCGGCGGCCTCGCCGAGCTCGCCCTCGTCAAGTCCAACCAGCTGATGCCCAAGCCGGACCATCTGAGCTGGGAGGAGGCGGCGGCGCCCGGACTGGTGAACTCCACCGCGTACCGCCAGCTCGTCTCCCGCAACGGCGCCGGGATGAAGCAGGGCGACAATGTGCTGATCTGGGGTGCGAGCGGCGGGCTCGGTTCCTACGCGACCCAGTTCGCGCTCGCCGGCGGGGCGAATCCCGTCTGTGTGGTCTCCAGCGAGCGCAAGGCGGAGCTCTGCCGGGCGATGGGCGCGCGGGCCGTCATCGACCGCAGCGCCGAGGGGTACCGGTTCTGGAAGGACGAGCGGACCCAGGACCCGCGCGAGTGGAAGCGGTTCGGCAAGCGGATCCGTGAGCTCACCGGCGGCGAGGACGTCGACATCGTCTTCGAGCACCCGGGCCGGGAGACCTTCGGCGCCTCCGTCTATGTCACCCGCAAGGGCGGCACCGTGGTCACCTGCGCCTCGACCACCGGCTACACCCATGAGTACGACAACCGCTATCTGTGGATGTCGCTCAAGCGGATCATCGGCTCGCACTTCGCCAACTACCGCGAGGCGTGGGAGGCCAACCGGCTGATCGCCAAGGGGAGGATCCATCCCACCCTCTCCCGGGTCTACTCCCTGGAGGAGACCGGCCAGGCCGCGTACGACGTGCACCGCAATCTCCACCAGGGGAAGGTCGGTGTGCTCGCGCTGGCCCCGCGGGAGGGGATGGGAGTCCGCGACGAGGAGATGCGCGCCCGGCATCTCGACGCCATCAACCGCTTCCGCGGCGTCTGAGCGGCCGGGCCGTGAACACGACCGAACGCCACAGGGACCGGCCGTGGCTGATGCGGACCTATGCCGGGCACTCCACCGCCGAGGCGTCCAATGAGCTCTACCGGCGCAATCTCGCCAAGGGGCAGACGGGTCTGTCGGTCGCCTTCGATCTGCCGACCCAGACCGGCTACGACCCCGATCACGTCCTCGCCCGGGGCGAGGTGGGGCGGGTCGGGGTCCCCGTCTCGCACCTGGGTGACATGCGCGGGCTCTTCCGGGACATCCCGCTGGAGCGGATGAACACCTCGATGACCATCAACGCCACCGCCATGTGGCTGCTGGCGCTCTATCAGGTGGTCGCGGAGGAACAGGGCGCGGATCTCACCCGGCTCCAGGGGACCACACAGAACGACATCGTGAAGGAGTATCTGTCCCGGGGCACCCATGTCTTCCCGCCCGGACCGTCGCTCCGGCTCACCACCGACATGATCACCCACACGGTGAACCACCTCCCCCGGTGGAATCCGATCAACATCTGCAGTTACCACCTCCAGGAGGCCGGGGCGACCCCGGTTCAGGAGATCTCGTACGCCATGTCCACCGCCATCGCGGTGCTGGACGCGGTCTTCGCCTCGGGGCGGATCCCCGACGAGCGCAGGGGCGAGGTGGTCGGCCGGATCTCCTTCTTCGTGAACGCGGGCGTCCGGTTCATCGAGGAGATGTGCAAGATGCGGGCGTTCGCCCGGATCTGGGAGCAGGTGACCCGGGAGCGGTACGGGGTCGACGACCCGAAGCAGCGGCGCTTCCGCTACGGGGTCCAGGTCAATTCCCTCGGACTGACCGAGGCCCAGCCGGAGAACAATGTCCAGCGGATCGTGCTGGAGATGCTCGCGGTCACCCTCTCCAAGGACGCGCGGGCCCGTGCCGTGCAGCTCCCGGCGTGGAATGAGGCGCTCGGGCTGCCCCGGCCCTGGGACCAGCAGTGGTCGCTGCGGATCCAGCAGGTGCTGGCGCACGAGTCGGATCTCCTGGAGTACGAGGACATCTTCGCCGGCTCCCGTGTGATCGAGGCCAAGGTGGCCGCCCTGACCGGCGAGGCACTGGCCGAGATGGAGCGGATCGCGGGGATGGGCGGCGCGATGGCGGCCGTCGAGTCCGGGTATCTGAAGTCGCGGCTGGTCGCCTCGCATGCGGAACGCCGGGCGCGGATCGAGGCCGGCGAGGAGAAGATCGTCGGGGTCAACGTCTTCGAGTCGACGGAGGAGAATCCGCTCACCGCCGACCTGGACGCCGCGATCATGACGGTGGATCCGGCGAACGAGGCCCGGGTGGTGGCGGAACTGCGCGCCTGGCGGGCCGGCCGGGACGGGGAGCGGGCGGCGGACACCCTGGCCGCGCTGAGGAAGGCGGCGGCCGGGACCGGGAATCTGATGGCGGCCACCGTGGAGTGCGCGCGGGCCGGGGTCACCACCGGCGAGTGGGCGGGGGCGCTGCGCGAGGTGTTCGGCGAGTTCCGGGCACCCACCGGGGTGTCGGGCGCCCCGGTCGCGGTCACCGAACGGGCCGGCGCCCCGATGGCGCGGGTGCGCCGGATGGCGGCCCTGACCGCCGCGGAGCTGGGCTGCGGGAGGCTGCGGCTGCTGGTCGGCAAGCCCGGTCTGGACGGTCACTCCAATGGCGCGGAGCAGATCGCGGTACGGGCCAGGGACGCCGGATTCGAGGTCGTCTACCAGGGCATCCGGCTCACGCCCGAGCAGATCGTGTCCGCCGCGCTCGCCGAGGACGTGCACTGCGTGGGGCTGTCGATCCTCTCGGGCTCCCACGCCGAACTGGTCCCCGATGTACTGGAACGGCTGCGCGCGGCCGGCGCCGGGGACCTTCCGGTGATCGTCGGCGGGATCATCCCCGGCGCCGACGCCCGCGCGCTGCGGGCGGCGGGTGTGGCCGCCGTCTTCACCCCGAAGGATTTCGGAATCACGGAGATCATCGGCCGTATCGTCGAGGAGATCCGCACAGCGAACGAGCTCGACCCTCTGGAGGTTTCCGCATGACCCAGCCCGGCGAGAACGAGTCCGGTGAGAACACGTCCGGTGCCGGCCGCTCGCGCGCCGCCGCCGGGGCTCCGTCCCGTACGGCGGCGGCCGGCGGGGACGGGGCCGCGCGCCGGCTGCGTCCGCGCCGCTCCTGTCTGGCGGTCCCCGGATCCAGCCCGCGCTTCCTGGAGAAGGCCCAGGGGCTCGCCTCCGACCAGGTGTTCCTGGATCTGGAGGACGCCTGTGCCCCGCTCGCCAAGCCGGACGCGCGGCACACCATCGTGAAGTTCCTCAATGAGGGCGACTGGGGCGACAGGATCCGCGCGGTGCGGGTCAATGACTGGACCACCGAGTGGACCTACCGCGATGTGATCACGGTGGTGGAGGGCGCGGGCCCGAATCTGGACTGCGTCATGCTGCCGAAGGTGCAGGACGCGCAGCAGATCGTGGCGCTCGATCTGCTGCTCACCCAGATCGAGCGGACGATGGGCCTGGAGGTCGGCCGGATCGGCATCGAGGCGCAGATCGAGAACGCCCGGGGCCTGGTGAATGTGGACGCGATCGCGGGCGCTTCGCCGCGTATCGAGACCATCATCTTCGGCCCGGCGGATTTCATGGCGTCCATCAATATGCGGACCCTGGTCGTGGGCGAGCAGCCGCCGGGCTATCCGGCGGACGCGTACCACTACATTCTGATGCGGATTCTGATGGCCGCCCGGACACACGGCCTCCAGGCGATCGACGGCCCCTATCTGCAAATCCGGAATGTGGACGGCTTCCGGGAGGTCGCGGGGCGGGCGGCGGCGCTGGGCTACGACGGCAAATGGGTGCTGCACCCGGGGCAGATCGAGGCCGCCAATGAGGTGTTCTCACCCGCGCAGGCCGACTTCGACCGCGCCGAGCTGATTCTGGACGCGTACGACCACTACACCTCCGAGGCCGGCGGGAGAAAGGGGTCGGCGATGCTCGGCGACGAGATGATCGACGAGGCGAGCCGGAAAATGGCGCTGGTGATCTCCGGCAAGGGCCGGGCGGCCGGAATGACACGCACCTCGTCCTTCGAGATCCCGGAGGGGTGAGGGAGCATGCAGTTCGGCCGCACCTATGAGGAGTTCACGGTCGGTGACGTCTACAAGCACTGGCCCGGGAAGACGGTCACGGAGTACGACGACCACCTCTTCTGCCTGCTCACGATGAACCACCATCCGCTCCATCTGGACGCCAACTACGCCGGCACGAGTACCGAATTCGGAAAGAATGTGGTCGTCGGCAACTACATCTACTCGCTGCTTCTGGGAATGTCCGTTCCCGATGTGTCGGGCAAGGCGATCGCCAATCTGGAGGTCGAGTCGCTGCGGCATGTGGCGCCGACCTTCCACGGCGACACGATTTACGGCGAGACGACGGTGCTCGGCAAATCGCCCTCACGGTCGAAGCCGGACCGGGGCATCGTGCACGTGGAGACCAGGGGCCACAAGCAGGACGGAACGCTGGTCTGTGTGTTCCGGCGCAGGGTGATGGTGCCGACGGAGAGTCATGTCGCCGAACGCGGCGGCGAGCAGCCCGGCCGCCCCGAGCCGAGGCCGTACGAGGCGAAGCGGCACCGGGCCGACCGGGACGAGACGAAGCCACAGGAGAAGTGACGCGATGAGCCGACTCGCCCAGACGCACGGGCTGACCGATGTCCAGCGGGAGATCCTGGCGACCGTCAGGGATTTCGTCGACAAGGAGATTCTGCCGGTCGCTACCGAACTGGAGCACCGCGACGAGTACCCGCAGGCGATCGTGGACGGCCTGCGGGAGCTCGGGCTCTTCGGGCTGATGATTCCGGAGGAGTACGGCGGGCTGGGCGAGTCACTGCTCACCTACGCCCTGTGTGTGGAGGAGATCGCCCGGGGCTGGATGTCGGTCTCGGGCATCATCAACACCCACTTCATCGTGGCGTACATGATCGATCGCCACGGCACCCGGGAGCAGCGGGAGACATTTCTGCCCCGGATGGCCCTCGGCGAGGTGCGCGGCGCCTTCTCGATGTCGGAGCCGGGACTGGGCTCGGATGTGTCGGCGATCACATCGAAGGCGGTGCGGGAAGGTGACGATCATCTCCTGACCGGCCAGAAGATGTGGCTGACGAACGGTGGCACGTCCTCGCTCGTCGCCGTTCTGGTGCGCAGTGACGAAGGACACCCCGCCGGCACTCCCCCGCACAAGTCGATGACCACCTTCCTGATCGAGAAGGAGCCCGGCTTCGGCGAGGTCAGGCCGGGGCTGACCATCCCCGGAAAGATCGACAAGATGGGATACAAGGGGGTGGACACCACCGAAATGATCATGGACGAGGTGCGCATTCCCGGCAATCGGGTCCTCGGCGGTGTCACCGGGCGCGGGTTTTACCAAATGATGGACGGCGTGGAGGTGGGGCGGGTCAATGTCGCGGCCCGTGGCTGCGGGGTCGCCCAGCGCGCCTTCGAGCTGGGTGTTTCCTATGCCCAGCAGCGCCATGCGTTCGGCCGGCCGATCGCCGGCCACCAGGCGATTCAGTTCAAGCTCGCCGAAATGGCCACCAAGGTCGAGGCGGCCCATGCAATGATGGTGAATGCGGCACGCAAAAAGGACTCCGGGGAACGAAACGACCTGGAGGCAGGGATGGCGAAGTACCTCGCCTCCGAGTACTGCAAGGAAGTCGTCGAGGACGCCTTCCGGATCCACGGCGGCTACGGCTTCTCCAAGGAGTACGAGATCGAGCGCCTCTACCGCGAGGCGCCGATGCTGTTGATCGGTGAAGGTACCGCCGAAATCCAGAAAATGATCATCGGCCGCCGACTGCTGGAGGAGTACCGACTCCAGGGTTGATTGTCGCTTTTGAGACGGTTGGACCGCGAAGAAGATCACACCCTGTCATCCCTTCCCGGCCGCCGACTCGGGTTCTGGCTTTCCCAGTTGCGCCTCCCACCGGATAGCATCGACGGAAAGCCGCCGTCCCCGCTACCAGCGCGGCACCGTCCGCCACGAAGGTCATCCATGCCCCACAGCCAAACCTCTGCACCTCGCGGCCGTGTCCGCCTCGCGCGCGGAGCATCGCCGTGGCTTCTGCCGACCGTCGCCACCGCAGCACTCAGCCTGGCCCGTGCGCGCCGTTCCCGGAGCGCCGCCGTCATCGCCGTGCCCACCACCGCGCTCGCGGCGGGCATGTTGTGGTTCTTCCGCGACCCCGAGCGCGAGATCACCCAGGGCAGGGTCATCTCGCCCGCCGACGGTGTGGTGCAGAGCATCATGCCGTGGAAGGACGGGCGCACCCGCGTCGCGATCTTCATGAGCCCGCTGAATGTCCATGTCAACCGAGCTCCCCTCGCGGGCACGGTGACCTCCGTGGAGCACATCCCCGGCGGCTTCGTACCGGCGTTCAACAAGGAGAGCGAGAACAACGAGCGCGTTGTCTGGCACTTCGACACCGAGCTCGGCGACATCGAGATGGTGCAGATCGCAGGTGCCGTCGCCCGCCGCATCGTGCCCTACCTGCCCCAGGGCACCAAGGTCGAGCAGGGCGATCGCATCGGTCTGATCCGCTTCGGCTCGCGCGTCGACATCTACCTTCCGGAAGGTGTCGAGGTCGCGGTCGAGGTCGGTCAGACCACGACCGCGGGGGTGACTCGCATTGACCGTGATTGATCCCGACACACAGACCGGCTGGGTCACCGAGACAGAGGCGGACGCCGAGGACGACGCGGAGGAAATGCCGCTCTCGCTCCGGCTGTCGATAGCGGACACGCTCACGCTCGGTAACGCGACCTGTGGATTCATGGCGGTGTACTTCACCACCACCGGAATCCTCATGCCACATGTCATGGGCAGCCCGGAGAGCGGTATGGCGCGGCACAGCGCCGCGACCGCGGTGATCCTGATGCTGCTCGCGGCGATCTTCGACCTCTTCGACGGGCTCGTGGCGCGCAAGCTGCGCAGCTCGCCGATGGGTGCGGAGCTGGACAATCTCTCCGATCTGATCAGCTTCGGACTCGCCCCGGCCTATTTCGTCCTGGTCTACGGGATGGTCGCGGAGGACGCGCACCCGCAGGTCTCGGCGGTGGCGGCGATCGTGGTGCTGCTGGCCGTGGTGCTGCGGCTCGCCAGATTCTCCTGTGTGACGATGAAGGACGGCATGTTCCAGGGCATGCCGAGCCCGTTCGGCGCTCTGACGGTGGTCTCCATCGTGCTGCTGGAGCTGCCGTTCATCCCGACCCTGCTGGCGATCATCGGCACGGCGTGGCTGATGGTGAGCCGGGTCGAGTACCCGAAGCCGCGCGGTGTCCTCGCGGTGGCGATGCTCGGCTGGATCGTCTCGGCGATGGGGCTGCTGGCCGCCTGGGCGTTCGACGCCCCCGGCGGGCATCTGCTGCTCCAGACCGGCTGTGCGCTCCAGGTGGTGCTGGGAGCGGTCATCCCGCTCTTCGCCACGGCACGGCGGGTCAACACCTTCCGGGGCAATCGGCGGGAGGCACGGGCGGCGCAGCTGCCCTGACCGCGACCGCCCCGCACGGGGTGCGCGGGACGACGTACGACAGATGACGCGAAGGGCCCGGGTGCGATGCGCACCCGGGCCCTTCGCCGTGCCCGCGCCGGACCGTACGGCCTCTCGTCAGGCGCCCGGAGTTCTGGGAGCATCAGCGGTCATGTCAGGGGGAACGCTGCATCAGCTGTTCGAGGACAGGGTACGGACCGCTCCGGACCGTACCGCCGTGATCACCGACCGCGCCCGGCTGAGCTATCGCGGGCTGGACGAACGGGCCAACCGGCTGGCCCGGCATCTGATCGAAACCGCCGGCCTGCCGCCCGGCGGCCTCGTCGCCATCCGCACCCTGCGCACACCCGATGTCCTGGTCGCCGTCCTGGGTGTGCTCAAGGCGGGCGGCGTGTACGGGATCATCGGCCCGTACGCGCCCGAGCCGCCGGGCCTCGCCGAGGCGCGGGCCGTGATCAGCCACCGGGTCCATCTGGGGCTGGTCGAGGGGGCGCGGGACCGGCCCGTCATCCTGCTGGACGGGGACGCCGCCGCCATCGACGCGCACTCCGCCGAACCGCTGCCCGCCGCGGGCGCCGGAGCCGCGGTTCTCTTCACCGCGGGCACCACGGGCCCGCGCCGGGCCGTGCCCGTCACCCACAACCGGCTGCGGGCCGCGTACGACTCCTGGTCGGGGGTCTTCGGCATCGAGCCCGAGGACCGGGTCCTGGTGACGGCCGCGCCCGATCTCACCGGCTTCACGGCCGGGTGGATACGGGCGCTCTGTTCCGGGGCGGCCCTGGTGCTCTCGGCGGGCGAGCGGTACACCGTCGCCGACACGGACCCGGAGACCGCCGTCTCGCTGCTGGACGGCGCCGGCGAACACCCGGGGCTGCGGCTGCTGGCGGTCGGCGGGGAGCCGCTGCCGCTGGACCGGCATGTGCTGCTGGAACGGCGGCTCACCCCCGGCGCGCGGCTCATCAGCGTCTACGGGCCCACCGAGGCCGCCGGCTGCGGCACCTGGTTCGAGACCGGCCGGCTCCGGCGCCCGGTCCGGAACCCGGTGGGCCGGGTCTGCCTCGGGGAACCCTTCCCCGGGTGCGCCGTACAGATCCGCAAGGGGCGGATCTGGCTGTCGCCGCCGGGTGGCGGCGGCTGGGTGCCCACCGGGGACCTGGGCCGCCGGGAGGGGACGGGACCGCTGGAGTTCCGGGGCCGGCTCGCGCACCGGGTGAGGGCCGGCGGCCGGACCGTCGACACCTTCCGGATCGAGTCGGCGCTCGCGTCGCACCCGCAGGTCCGGGAGAGCGCCGTCGGCGAGGACGGCGGCGAACTCATCGCCTATGTGGTCCCCGCCCCCGGGACGGCCGGACCCGGGGAGAACTCCGTACGGAGTCATCTGCGGGGCACCGTGCCCGACGCGGACCTCCCGGGGCGGGTCGTGCCGATCGCCTCCCTCCCCCGCAACAGTGCCGGGAGGGTGGACCGCGGCGCGCTGATCCGCCCGCCGGTCCGCCCGCCCGGGACACCGGGCGGCACCCGCCGGTACTCGGGCAAGGGCGGCGGATCACTCGCCCCGGGAGAGGCGGGCATCGGGCTGGGCGCCGCGATAGCGCTCCCCCTCGCGCTCGTGGCCTTCGTGATCACCGACGAGATCTGGCCGGGCTCGACCGATCTCTCGGCGGTGCCGAGCCCGTGGGCGGGGCTCTTCCGGGTGCTGTACGCCTTCGAGTGCCTGGCCCTGGGCGCGGGGCTCGCCTTCCTGGCCGGCGGCTGGTACCCGATGGCCAGACGGGGCGGGCCGCGCCCGCTGACCGCGGCGGCGTTCGCGGGCATCGGCTGGCTGCTGGTCTCCTGGTGGCCGCAGGACAATCTGTACCGGCTGGCCGCGAAGCAGGACTGGGAGCGGCAGGCCGCCCTCGTCTACGCCTTCAACATTCCGCTGATGATCGCGGCGGCGGTGGTGGCGGTATGGGCGGTCCGCACGGGCCCGGGTCCGTCCCCGGGCACGGGCGGGCGCGGCTGACCCGGCCGGGCGGGGTCGCCTGCGGCGGGCACGGGCGGGAGGACGGAGCGGCCTCGGCCGGTCGCACCTGACGCGTCCACCGGCGCGGGGTGGCCACCGGGCGACGGGCCCGGCCGACCCCACCGGTCCGGCACCCGTCGCGTCCACCGGCGCGGGGGCGCCGGTCGCCGCGTTCGGCCGGGCCGCGGGCGGGCCGGAGGCGGGGGTCGGTGCCCCGGTGCCCCGGAGCGGACGCGATGGAAGCGTCACGCGAAGAGGCCGCCGAGTCTTCGGCAGGCCAGCAGGACGACGGCCTCGGCCGCGTCCAGGCGTTCGGGGGTGCGGGCGGCGAGGATGACACCCAGATAGGGGTCGGGGTCGTAGGAGGCGGACGGGATGGAGGGGACGAGTACGGCGTCGATGCCGGCGCAGCCCGCCGTGAGGCGGTGGAGCAGTGCCATCAGTTCGGCGCCCGGCAGCCGGGCACCGAGTGGTACGCGGTCGACGGAGCGGACCAGGTGGTCCCCGCCGCGAATCTCGTCGAGCCGGTCCTTGACCATGAACGCGGCGGCGGGGCCGGTCAGCCGGAGATTGGTCTCGGTGGGGGCGAGGCGGCCGTCCGGGCCGGTCACGAAGTCCACGTCGTACCAGCCCCGGTAACCGGCCGCCGCGAGTTCCCGCCCCACGGCGCGGCCGAACCGGAGGGCGGGCCCGGCCGACTCGGGCGGTACGGCTCCGGGGCCCACCGTGGCGCCCCGGTAGGCGGTGCCGTCGATGGTCATGGCGGCCACCCCCACCGCGTGGACCGTGCCCCGGGCGTCGATCAGGCCGTCGTAGCTCGGGTGGGTGCCGTCGCCGGAGACGTACTCCTCCAGCAGCAGCGGCCCCCGGGGCAGGGCGCGGATCCGGGGCCGCCGGGTGAGGACCGACGTGCCGGAGCCGCCGGCTCCGTGCTCGGACTTGAGGACCGTGGCGGCGCCGGTACGGGCTCTGGCGGCGATGATCCGGGCGGCGGCACGGCGGGTGGCGGCGGGCCATCGGCCGGGTACGGCGATCTCCGGGTGGGCGGGGGCCAGCCGGCGGAAGAGCTCGTGGGAGACGGCCTTCGACTCGGGCAGCAGCGCGCCGGGCGGGAGGCGGTGCCCGGTGAGCCGCTGTGAGGCGGGGGTGTGCCCCCAGGGCAGCAGGGGCCCGGCCGACCGCAGCCGCCGGACCAGGGCGGGCCGGTCGAGCAGCTCCGACTCGGTGAGGCCGTCGTACACCTCCACCCGGGCCCAGCCGAGCCGGCGGGCGACCATGTCGATCCATCCGGCGGGCACGGCGGCGGGCAGCACGACCGCGGCGGGGTGCGGGCCCGCCAGGGCGGCCAGGCAGGAGTAGTGGGCGGCGGCGCGGCGGGTCGCGGGGCCCGCCGCGCCGCCGAACTGGGCCTGGAATTCGCCGGCGTTGCCGAGGTGGACGGAGCGGCGCCCGCCGGTCCACGCCTGTGCCCAGGGCGAGCGGGGACGGACGACCGCTTCCAGCCCGGCCGGGCCGGCGGGTGCGGGGCGGGCGCCCTGCGCCAGGTAGAAGGGCTCGGCGTGCGGATCGGGGTCGATGGTGAGCCGCCGGAACCCGAGCCCGCGGGCGGTGTCGAGGACATGGGCGTAGAGGGTCCGGCCGATCCCCCGGCGGATGACGGCCGGTTCGACGAAGAGGAGTCCCACCGCGCCGCGCGGCGGGGCGCCGTCGAGACAGACGACGCCCAGGAGTCCGGTGTCGTCCTCCGCGACGGTGACCCGGCGCGGGACGATCTCGTCCGGGCGCAGGGTCAGCGCCTCCGCGCCGGCGGCGAGGATGGCGGGTCCGTAGCCCCAGTGGGCCTTGGAGCGCAGGACGAGCCGGGTGATCTCCGGGGCCTCGGCGGGAAGGGCGGGGCGTAACCACACGGGGTGACCTCAGCGGGGTGGGAGGAGGTGGGGGCCGCCCGGCTTCAGCGGGGCGGGCCGAGGGCGAGGTCCCGGGCGATCTCCGCCGCCACCTCCTCCAGCAGCCGTCCCGCGCCGGACATGGAGCGGCGCGGGTCGGGTTCCCGCTCCAGGAGGGAGTAGGCGCGCAGGATGCCGAGGCCGCGCAGGGCCTCGGGCCCCAGGGCCAGCCGGCCGCAGACCGCGACCACCGGGACGCCGGCCGCCCGCGCGGCCCGCGCCACTCCGGCCGGGGCCTTGCCCTGGAGGGTCTGTTCGTCGAGTGAGCCCTCGCCGGTGATGACGAGACCGGCCCGGGAGAGCGCGGCGGGGAAGCCGAGCGTGTCGAGGACCAGCTCGATTCCGGGCCGGACGGCGGCGCCGAGCGCGGCCAGGGCGCCGAAGCCGAGGCCGCCCGCCGCTCCGGCGCCCGGGGTGTCGGCCGACGCGCCGGAGCCGGGGGCGAGCAGGGCGGCCCAGCGGGTGAGGGCGGCGTCCAGTACGGCCACTTCGGCGGGGCCCGCGCCCTTCTGCGGGCCGTAGACGGCCGCGGCGCCGAGTGGACCCGTCAGCGGGTTGGCGACATCGGTGGCGAGGGTCAGTTCGACCGTGCCGAGACGGGGGTCGAGTCCGGAGAGATCCACCCGCGCGAGATCGCGCAGCCCGCCGCCGCCGGGTCCGACCGGTCTGTCCCGGCCGTCGAGGAGGCGGGCGCCGAGGGCGGTGAGCATGCCCGCGCCGCCGTCGGTGGTGGCGCTGCCGCCCGCGCCCAGGATGATCTTCCGGGCGCCGGCGTCGAGCGCGGCGCGGATCAGTTCACCGGAGCCGCGGCTGGTCGCCGTCAGCGGTGCGAGGACCCCGGCGGGCAGCAGCCGGAGGCCGGACGCCTCCGCCGTCTCCACCACCGCGGTACGGTCGCGCAGGGCGTACGCCGCGGTCACCGGCGAGCCCAGCGGTCCGGTCACCCGTACCGTCCGGCGTTCGAATCCGGCGGCGGTCATGGCGGCGACCGTGCCGTCGCCGCCGTCCGCGACGGGCATCGCCTCGGTCGCCAGGCCGGGCACGGCGCTCCGCAGCCCGGCGGTGAGCCGGGCGGCGGCCTCCACGGCGGTGAGCGAGCCCTTGAACTTGTCCACCGCGATCAGCACGCGCGCGGGCCGCGCCGCCGCTCCGTCCGTCACATCATGCCCTTCGTTCCGCCCCGGCCGTCCCCGTTCTCCGTGCCGGGCCCTCCGGGAGGGTGTCCCGCGGTCCCGGCGGACGGGCGGTCACGCGATGTGGACCCTATCCGCCGTGTCGCGGGGGCTGCCACCCCCGCGGGGCGGGCCCGGGCTCATGGCGCCGGATCATCCGGAACCGGACGGCCGCCGGCCGCCGCGGCGCGGCCCGTCCGCGCCGCGCAAATCGTTCGCGGGGGCGGCGGGCGGCTGCGTACTCTCGCCGTATGACTCTCGTCGCGATCCTCAGCGGCGCCGGTGTGTCCACGGACTCCGGCATCCCCGACTATCGGGGCCCCCGGGGGCTGTGGCGGCGCGACCCGGAGGCCGAGAAGCTCGCGACCTACGCGTACTACATGGCCGATCCGGAGATCCGCCGCCGCGCCTGGCGGCTGCGGCGCGCCGGCGAGATCTGGAACGCCCGGCCGAACACGGCGCACCGCGCGGTCGCCGCGCTGGACAAGCGGCCCGGGTTCGCGGTGCGGGTGATCACTCAGAATGTCGACGGTCTGCATCAGCTGGCCGGCACCCCGGAGCGGAAGGTGCTGGAGCTCCACGGCACCGCCCGGACCGTGGTCTGCACCGGGTGCGGCGCCCGGACCCCGATGGCCGACGCGCTGGCCCGGGTGGAGGCGGGTGAGGCGGATCCCCCGTGCGAGACGTGCGGGGGCGTGCTCAAGTCCGCCACGGTGATGTTCGGTCAGCGGCTGGATCCGGGGGTGCTGGCGAAGGCCGTGGCCATCGCCAAGGCGAGTGAGGTCTTCATCGCCGTCGGTACGACCCTCCAGGTGCAGCCCGCCGCCTCCCTGGCGGGGCTGGCCGCGGAGCACGGCGCCCGGCTGATCGTGGTGAACGCGGAGCCGACCCCGTACGACGAACTGGCCGCGGAGATCATTCGCGAGCCCATCGGCACGGCGCTGCCGAAGCTGCTGGCCCGGCTGCGGTAGTGGACACCGTCCCGGCCGGGACCATTACCACCGGGCGGCTGGATCCGGTGCCGCTGCGCGCCGCGGACGCCGGGGAGATGTTCCCGGTCCTCTCCGATCCCGCCCCGCGCACCTTCACCGGCGGCACCCCGGACCCCCTGCCCGAGCCGCGGGCGCGGTACCTGCGGATGACCGCCGGCTCGCCCGACCCCGCCGTGACCTGGCTCAACTGGGTGATCCGGCTCCGGGCCGAGTCCCGCGCGGCCGGTACGGTCCAGGCCACCATCGGCCCGTCCGGCGACGGGCCGGCCGCCGAGATCGCCTGGGTGGTGGGAACCCCCTGGCAGCGGCGGGGGATCGCGACCGAGGCCGCCCGCGCGCTCGTCGACTGGCTCGGGCGGCACTCGGTGGCGGCCGTTGTCGCCCATGTCCATCCGGGACACCGGGCCTCCGCGGCCGTCGCCGCGGCGGCGGGGCTGCGGCCCACCGGCGAGTGGCACGACGGCGAGCTCCGCCGGCGCGGGCGGCTCCCGCGCACCGCTCCGGGCACGGGAGGCCCGGCGGTGTCCGCCGGACCGGGGCCGGCGGACGGCGCCCGGTCGGTGTCCTCTCCCCCGCCGCCTGCGTCGCGGGAGTGACCCCGGCGGACGGACGCGCCGGCAGCGCCTGGGAGGCGCCTTCATGCCCACCACGATCCCGCGACCCGGCAGGGCACTTCCGCCCGCTTCCGGAGCGGCCGGTGCGGCCGGTGTGCTTGAGCCGGTCGGTCTCACGGATGGCGCGCCGGGCAATCGGACCCTTCCGCGACACCTCTCAGAAGAGCGAGTCCGGCGCCGCGCCCGACTCGAAGGCGAGCAGCCGCTGCTTGCGGTCCAGCCCTCCCCCGTAGCCGATCAGCTTTCCGGACGAGCCGATGACCCGGTGGCAGGGCACGATGATCGACACCGGGTTCTTGCCGTTGGCGAGGCCGACGGCGCGGGAGGCGTTCGGATTGCCGAGCTCCTCGGCCAGTTCGCCGTAGGTGCGGGTCTCGCCGTAGGGGATCGCCAGCAGCCTCTCCCACACGGTGCGCTGGAAGGCGGTGCCCTCCAAGCGGAGGGGGAGGTCGAACGCGGTCAGCTCGCGGGCGAAGTACGCCTCCAGCTGGCGGATCGTCTCGCCGAAGGGGGCCGGGTCCGGGATGCCGAAGGTCTCCTCGTCGGGGCGGTGGCGCTGGTCGGTCATGTAGACGCCGCTCAGCACGGAGTCGGTGGCGACGAGGGTGAGCGCGCCATAGGGGCTGTCGACGACGGTGTGCTGCCTGGTCATGACCGGACTTCCTGTTCTGCGGGGAGGTGGTTGATCGGGTGGGTGTCGGTGGCCCACAGGTACTGGACCGCGTAGGCCCGCCAGGGCCGCCAGGCCGCCGCGTGCCCGGTGAGGGCGGCGGGGGTGGCGGGCAGGCCGAGCCCGGCCGCCGCGCGGCGGATGCCGAGGTCGGTGGGGAGGAAGGCGTCGGGGTCGCCGAGCGCGCGCATGGCGATGACCTCGACCGTCCAGGGGCCGAAGCCCGGCAGCGCGGCGAGCCGGGCGCGGGCCTCGACCCAGTCGCTGTCGATGCCCAGCCGCAGGGATCCGCCGGCGAGGGCGGCCACGAGGGTGGTCAGGGTGGTGCGGCGGCTGCGGGGCAGGGCGAGGGTCTCGGGGTCGAGGGCGGCGAGTGCCTCCGAGGACGGGAAGAGATGGGTGAGTCCGCCCTCCGGGTCCGTGACGGGCTCGCCGTGGGCGGTGACCAGCCGGGCGGCGTGGGTACGGGCGGCGGCGGTGGAGACCTGCTGGCCGAGCACGGCCCGTACGGCGAATTCGGCCGCGTCCACGGTGCGCGGCACCCGGCGGCCGGGGGCGGCGTCGACCAGTGGCCGCAGCAGGGGGTCGGTGCGCAGCAGACCGTCGACGGCGACCGGGTCGGCGTCGAGATCGAGCATCCAGCGGCACCGGCTGATCGCGATGGTGAGATCGCGCGCGTCGGTGAGGGAGAGCCGGCAGGCGATGTGGTCGGGCCGGGGCGCGAGGGCGGCGATGCCGTGTCCGTACGGGAGGCTCAGGGTGCGCCGGTACGCGCCGTCCCGCCACTCCTCGACCCCGGGTACCCCGGTCGCGGCGAGATGTCCGAAGAGATTGTCCGGGTTGAGCGGGGCGCGGTACGGCAGCCGCAGGGTGATGACGCCGGGGGTCCGTACGGGTGCGGCGGCGCCCCGGGCGGCGCGGGCGCGGAGTTCGACCGGGGTGAGGGCGAAGACCTCGCGGACGGTGTCGTTGAAGGTGCGGATGGCGGAGAATCCGGCCGCGAAGGCGATCTCGGCCATCGGGAGGGTGGTGGTCTCGATGAGGATGCGGGCGGTCTGGGCCCGCTGGGCGCGGGCGAGGGCGAGTGGTCCCGCGCCCAGTTCGGCGAGGAGCTGGCGCTCGATCTGGCGGGTGGAGTAGCCGAGGCGCGCGGCCAGGCCCGGCACTCCCTCGCGGTCGACGACGCCGTCGCCGATCAGCCGCATCGCCCGGGCCACGGTGTCGGCCCGGGCGTTCCACTCGGGTGAGCCGGGGCTGGTGTCGGGGCGGCACCGCTTGCAGGCCCGGAATCCGGCCTGCTGGCAGGCGGCGGCGCTGGGATAGAAGGTCATGTTCTCGGGCTTGGGGGGCACGACCGGGCAGCTGGGGCGGCAGTAGATCCGGGTGGTGAGGACGGCGGTGAAGAACCAGCCGTCGAATCGGGCGTCCTTGGACTGGACCGCTCGGACACAGCGCTCGGTTTCGGTGTGCATGGTTCAAGCATCCTGCACCGGTGCGGGGTGTCGCTGGCGGGAAAACGACATCAGCCTTCGACTGCCTGCCCTTCTCCGTGTCACCCAGGGCGGTGGTAACCCTGGGTCACGCGCCCGGCCGGCGCGGCTCAGCGGCTGTCCGCCTTCCGCAGCGAGCGCCACACCGCCTTGGCGGCATTGTGGCCGGACATGCCGTGCACCCCGGGGCCGGGCCAGGTGGCGGAGGAGCAGAGGAACACCGACGGGTGGCGGGTCGTGTAGGGGAAGAGGGAGATCTTCGGGCGGAGGAGGAGCTGGAGACCGGAGGCGGCGCCGCAGGCGATGTCCCCTCCGACGTAGTTGGCGTTGCGGGCGGCGAGCTGCGGGGGCCCGGCCGTCGCGCGGGCGAGGACCCGGTCGCGGAAGCCGGGGGCGAAGCGCTCGATCTGCCGCTCGACGGCGTCGGTGAGGTCGCCCTGCCAGGCGTGGGGGACATGGCCGTACGCCCAGAAAACGTGTTTGCCCTCGGGGGCCCGGGAGGGGTCGACCAGGCTCGGCTGGGCCGTGATGAGGAAGGGGGTCCGGGGGGCGGTGCCGCCGGTGGCCTGGTCGAGCGCGGCGCCGATCTCCCGGCTGGACGGGCCGATCTGGACGGTGCCCGCGACCCGCGGTTCCCGGGCCGTCCAGGGGACGGGGCCGTCGAGCGCGTAATCGATCTTGAAGGCGGCGGCGCCGTACCGGTACCCCTCGTAGGCGCGGCCCAGCCCGGCGATCCGGGCGAGCGCGGTGGGCGAGGTGTCGAAGACATAGGCGCGGGCGGGGGGCAGGTCGTCCAGCCGCTTGACCTCGAAATCGGTGTGGACGGTGCCGCCGAGGTCCCGGAGGTACGCGGTGAGGGCGTCCGAGATCGACTGGGATCCGCCGCGCGGCATCGGCCAGCCGTTCTCATGCGCGGCGAGCGCGAAGAGCAGCCCGACACCGCTGGTGGCGATGCCGTTGAGCGGGGCGATCACATGGGCGACGAGCCCGGCGAGCATGGCCCGCGCCCGGTCGTCGCGGAAGCGGCGCATCAGCCAGGTGTACGGGGGGAGGCCCACGCCGCCGAACCGGGCCAGCCCCACCGGGTCGCGCGGCAGGGCGGTGAGCGGCAGGGACATGAAGTCCCTGGCGAGGACGTCCCAGGTGCCGAGGTGCGGGGCGAGCAGCCGGCGGTAGGTGCCCGCGTCGCGCGGGCCGAGCGAGGCGGCCGTCTCGGCGACGGAACGCGCGAGCACCGCGGCGCTGCCGTCGTCGAAGGGGTGCGCCATGGGCAGTTCGGGGTGGAGCCACTCCAGCCCGTATCGCGCCAGGGGCATCCGGCCGAAGGCCGGGGAGCCGATGCCCAGCGGATGGACGGCCGAGCACGGGTCGTGGCGGAAGCCGGGGAGGGTCAGCTCCTCGGTCCGCGCGCCCCCGCCGACGGTGTCCCTCGCCTCGAAGACCTCGACGGAAAGACCTCTGCGGGCGAGTTCGACGGCGGCCGTCAGCCCGTTGGGACCCGCCCCCACCACCACGGCATCGAGCATCGATGGCACTCGCGGACTCCTTTGTCAGCCGACGGCCGGAGCACCCAGGATATTCCCGCGCACCGACAGCGCGGCGCCGGGTACTCTCCGGCGCGATGAGCGACATGAACACGAATTCCCCCGCCCCTTCCCGTACGGCCATGGCCGAGGCGGCGGTGGCGGCCATGGCGGAGCGGCTGGCGGCGGTCGGCGGAGTGCGCGCGGTGGCGCTGGGCGGCAGCCGGGCCCGCGGCACCCACCGGCCCGATTCGGACTGGGATCTGGGGGTCTACTACCGGGGCCGGCCGGACATCGGGGCGCTGGAGAGACTCGCCGCCGAGGTCACCGGGGCACGGGTGGAGGTCGCCGCGCCGGGCGGCTGGGGCCCCTGGGTGAACGGCGGGGCGTGGCTGCTGGTGGACGGTGTGCGGGTGGACTGGATCCTGCGGGATCTGGACCGGGTGGAGTCCGTCTGGGAGGAGTGCCTGGCGGGCCGGTACGAGGTGGGGATCCAGGCCGGGCATCCGCTCGGCTTCTGGTCGCCGGCGTACCCCGGCGAAGTGGCGCACTGCCGGGTGCTCGCCGATCCGGAGGGCGGGCTGACGGCGCTGCGGAAGGCGGCGGGCAGCTATCCCGAGGCCCTGCGCGAGGCGCTGATCGCTGCCTCGTGGGAGGCGGAGTTCTCGGTCGGCGCGGCGGCCAAGTCGGCGGGAGCCGGGCCGGCGGGCGCCGGGCGCGGCCGGGCGGCGGGTCCGGCGGGCGATCCGCTGCATGTGTCGCTCTGTCTGTCCCGGGCGTTCGGCGTACTGGCCCAGTCCCTGTACGCCCATCACCGGCGGTGGTGTGTGAACGAGAAGGGCGCGCTGGCGGCGGTCGCCGCGATGCCGGACACCCCGGAGGGGTTCGCGGCGAGGGTGGCCGCGGCCCTCCGGGGAGCGGACGCGGAGGCGGTGCGGTCGGCGCTGGAGGTGGTCCGGGAGGTGCGGAGCCTGTGGGAGTGACCCGGTGCGCGGAAATGTGCGGAGTCCGTGGGAGTGACCCGGTGCGCGGAGGGGGCTTTGAAGCACCCCTCCGCACGCCGCCGGTCAGCCCGCGGTGAGCAGCGCGCGCACCCTCTCCGCCGTGGCCGCCGACCTCGCCGCGGTGAAGGGCAGGGCGTTCCCGCCGGCCGTCCGGAACCTCTCGCCCGCCACGGTGAGCTGCGCACCGCCCGCCTCCTCCACCAGGAGCAGGCCCGCCGCGTGGTCCCAGGCGTTCTCCCAGGAGAAGGCCACGGCGTCCAGTTCGCCCCGGGCGACGGAGAGATACTCCAGCCCCGCCGAGCCGCAGGGGCGCGGCCGGACTCCGGGCACATCGAGGCCGAGCAGCGCCCGCTTCTGCTCGGGGGTCGTGTAGTCGGGGTGGGAGGTCGCGATCCGCAGATCGGCGCCGGGAGCGGGCGAGCCCGCCCGCAGCACCACACCGTCGAGCCGGGCGCCCCCGCCCCGTACCGCGGTGGCCATCTCGTCGAGCACGGGGGCGTAGGTCCAGGAGGCCAGCACCTCGCCGCGGTGGGCGAGCGCGACCAGGGTGCAGAATCCGACCTCGCCGCGGACGAACTGCCGGGTGCCGTCGACCGGATCGACGATCCAGACGGGGTCCGCGCCGCGCAGCGCCTCGTACACGGACGGATCCGCGTGCACCGCTTCCTCGCCCACCACCACCGAACCGGGCAGCAGGGCGGTCAGTGAGGCGGTGAGGTGTTCCTCGGCGAGCCGGTCGGCCGTCGTCACCAGGTCGTGCGGTCCGCTCTTCACCACGATCTCGTGTTCGGCGAGCTGCCGGTGGCGCGGCATGATCTCGGCGGCGGCCGCCTTGCGGATCGCCTCCTCCACAGTGGACAGGTCCCCGGCCAGAAAGTCATCGATCATATGACCAGCTAAGCACGCCCGTGCAACTCTCCGGCACCGAATTGTGGCCCGCCGGACGCCCGCGGGATGACAGTCGTGCGAACAGCGAACGGCCATGACCGATTCCCGCCCGCCGGGAAACGGCGAGAAGTCGGCCACGGCGGGCGGCCCGGGGCCCCGGAGTACGATTTGCCTGTTCACCGCAGGTGTGCGGGCGGCAGGTCGAACCGGAGGACTCAGGGATGCATGGCGAGTACAAGGTCCCGGGCGGCAAGCTCGTGGTCGTCGATCTCGATGTTCGGGACGGGGTGCTGCGCGATGTGCGGGTCGCCGGGGACTTCTTCCTGGAGCCGGACGAGGCGATCGCCGCGATCGACGGCGCGCTGGAGGGCGCCCCGGCCGACACGGACGCCTCGGGGCTGGCGGCCCGGATCGACGCCGCGCTGCCGCCGGGCACCGAGATGTTCGGCCTGACGTCGGAGGGTGTCGGAGTCGCCGTGCGCCGTGCGCTGGCCCATGCCACCGACTGGACGGACTACGACTGGCAGCTCGTGCACGAGGGCCCCCAGTCGCCCGCGCTCCACATGGCGCTCGACGAGGTCATCACGGCGGAGGTCGCCGCCGGGCACCGCCCGCCGACCCTGCGGGTGTGGGAGTGGGGCGCCCCGGCGGTGGTGATCGGCAGCTTCCAGTCGCTGCGCAATGAGGTGGACCCGGCCGCGGCCGAGCGGCACGGCATCGGCGTGGTCCGCCGGATCAGCGGCGGCGGGGCGATGTTCATCGAGCCGGGCAACACCATCACGTACTCGCTCTCCGTGCCCGACGCGCTGGTCTCGGGGCTGTCGTTCGCGGACAGTTACGCCTATCTGGACGACTGGGTCCTCGGCGCGCTCGGCGAGATGGGGGTCAAAGCCTGGTATCAGCCCCTCAACGACATCGCCACGGAGGCCGGGAAGATCGCCGGTGCCGCGCAGAAGCGGGTGGTGGGCAGCGGCGGGGGTGCCGTGCTCCACCATGTGACGATGGCGTACGACATCGACGCCGACAAAATGCTCGAAGTGCTGCGGATCGGGCGGGAGAAGCTCTCCGACAAGGGCACCAGGAGCGCGAAGAAGCGGGTGGATCCGCTGCGGCGGCAGACCGGGCTGGCGCGGGAGGCCGTGATCGAGCGCATGATCGACTCCTTCCGCGGCCGGTACGGACTGACGGACGGGAAGATCTCGGACCGGGAGCTGGCGCGGGCGCGGGAGCTGGCTGCGGTCAAGTTCGGCGCACCGGAGTGGACCGCGCGGGTGCCGTGACACGGGTGGTTCCGCCGGCTCCCCGCCCGTTCCGGCGCCGGGACCCGGCGGGCGGGCCGCCCGCCGGGCCGGCTGTTCAGCTGTTCAGCTGTTCAGCGCGGGGATGACCGCGGCGCCGTACGCGTC
This sequence comes from Streptomyces sp. CAU 1734, assembly GCF_039888735.1. Lineage (NCBI taxonomy): Bacteria > Bacillati > Actinomycetota > Actinomycetes > Kitasatosporales > Streptomycetaceae > Streptomyces > Streptomyces sp. CAU 1734. Next base: position 256,639 of record NZ_JBDQQP010000005.1, on the reverse strand, counting down.
GATGAGGTCCTCCCTGGCGTCGTGCATGTTGTAGACGGCGAACTGATCGACACCCAGCTCGCGCAGTGCCGTCAGCTTCTCCACATGGGCCTCCACCGGACCCAGTACACAGAAGCGGTCGACGATCTCGTCCGGCACGAAGTCGGCGGAGGGGTTCCCGGCACGGCCGTGGTGGCTGTAGTCGTACCCCTCACGGGACGTGATGTACGAGGTGAGCGCCTCGGGCACCAGTGCGGAGTGCTCCCCGTAGCGCGCGACGAGGTCGGCGACATGGTTGCCGACCATGCCGCCGAACCAGCGGCACTGGTCCCGGGCGTGGACGAGATCGCCGCTCACATAGGCGGGGGCCGCGACACAGATGGTGACGGCGTCCGGGTCGCGCCCGGCGTCGGAGGCGGCCGTGCGCACCGCCTCGATCATGGACTTGACCAGATACGGGTCGGCGAGCTGGAGGATGAGCCCGTCGGCCGCGCGGCCCGCGAGCGCGAGTGCGCGGGGGCCGTAGGCGGCCATCCAGACCGGCAGTTTCCCGTCCCGTACCCAGGGCAGTCGCAGCGGCTGCCCGCCGACCACGGCCTCCCGGCCCTCCGCCAGGTCCCGGATGACTCCCATCGCCTCGCCCAGCCGGGCCAGGGTGTTGGGCTTGCGCCCGGCGACCCGCATCGCCGAGTCGCCGCGGCCGATGCCGCAGACCGTGCGGTTGCCGTACATGTCGTTGAGGGTGGCGAAGGTGGAGGCGGTCACCTCCCAGGTCCGGGTCCCCGGATTGGTCACCATCGGCCCGACGATCAGCCGTTCGGTGTGGTCCAGGATGCGGCTGTGGACGACGAACGGCTCCTGCCAGAGAACCGCCGAGTCGAAGGTCCAGCCGTAGCGGAAGCCCTGGCCCTCGGCACGCCGCATCAGTTCGACGACGGTGGAGGCGGGCGGGTCGGTCTGGAGGACGAGTCCGAAGTCCATGGGCCTGGCTTCTCCCTGTGCTGTTCAGTCGATGTACTGGCAGATGGAACGCGGGGTGTAGCGGCCGTGCCCGGCGCGGCCGGTGAATTCCCGCTGGTCGATGACGATCTCGCCGCGCGAGAGCACGGTCTCGACCTGTCCGGTGATCCGCCGGCCCTCATAGACGGAGTAGTCGACATTCATGTGGTGGGTCGCGGCCGAGATGGTCTGTTCGGCCCGCGGGTCGTAGATCACCACATCGGCGTCGGCGCCGGGGGCGATGGTGCCCTTCCTCGGATAGAGGCCGAACATCCGGGCCGGGCTGGCGCAGGCGATCTCGATCCAGCGGCGCCGGCTGATGTGCCCGTCCAGAACGGCCTGATGGAGGAGGTCCATCCGGTTCTCCACTCCCGGCAGGCCGTTGGGGATCGCGGAGAAGTCGCCCCGGCCCAGCTCCTTCTGGCCCTTGAAACAGAAGGGGCAGTGGTCGGTGGAGACGACCTGGAGGTCATTGGTCCGCAGTCCGCGCCAGAGCGCGGCCTGGTGTTCGCGGGGCCTCAGCGGGGTGCTGCACACATACTTCGCGCCCTCGAAATCCGGCTCGGCGAGATTGTCGGTGGAGAGGAACAGATACTGCGGACAGGTCTCGCCGAAGACGGGCAGCCCCTTGTCGCGGGCCGCTGCCAGTTCGGCGACCGACTCCTCGGCGGAGACATGGACGACATAGAGCGGGGCTCCCGCGACCCGGGCGAGCTGGATGGCGCGGTGGGTGGCCTCCGCCTCCAGCAGCACCTTGCGGACCTCGCCGTGGTGGCGCGGATCGGTGTGTCCTGCGGCGAGGGCCTGTTCCACCAGGACATCGATGGCGATCCCGTTCTCGGCGTGCATCATGATCAGCCCGCCGTTCCCCGCGCCGCGCTGCATGGCGCGCAGGATCTGCCCGTCGTCGCTGTAGAAGACACCGGGGTAGGCCATGAAGAGCTTGAAGGAGGTGATGCCCTCCTCCACCAGCCGGTCCATCTCCTTCAGCGACGACTGGTGCACATCGGAGAGGATCATGTGGAAGCCGTAGTCGACGGCGCAGTTGCCGTCGGCCTTGGCGTACCAGGCGTCCAGACCCTCCCGCAGCGAGCGCCCCACGGTCTGGACGGCGAAGTCGACGATGGTGGTGGTGCCGCCCCAGGCGGCGGCGCGGGTACCGGTCTCGAAGGTGTCGGAGGCGAAGGTGCCGCCGAAGGGCATCTCCATGTGGGTGTGGGCGTCGACGCCTCCCGGGATGACGTACTTCCCGGTGGCGTCGATGATCCGGTCGGCGGTCCAGGACGCGGCGACGTCGGATCCATGGGCGGCGAGTGCGGCGATCCGGCCGTCCTCGGCCAGCACATCGGCATGGATCTCGTCCGCCGCGGTGATGACCAGACCGCCGCGGATCAGTGTGCGGGTACCGCTCATTGCCGGTGACGCTCCCTTCTGTCGTGGCCCGCGCGGTCGCCGGTGGCACCGCCGTGCGCGGGCGGGCGGGGGGTGAGGAGCGCCGGGCCGGGCGAGCGGCCCCGCGCGTGACGGGCTACAGCTCGCGCAGGGCCCGTTCGAGGACGGCCGCGCCCTCCTCCGCCTCGGCGACGGTCAGGGTGAGCGGCGGGGCGATCCGCAGCACACTGGTGTTGTGCCCGCCGCCCTTGCCGATGAGCACTCCGCCCTCGCGGGCGGCCTCCAGGACCGCAGCGGCCTGCTCCGGGCGGGCCTCCCCGGTCTCCGGGTCGGCCAGTTCGATGCCGATCATCAGCCCCCGGCCGCGCACCTCGCGGACGAGCGGAACACCCGCGCCGATGGCCCGCAGCCGTTCGATCAGCAGTCCGCCGACCCGCCGGGCATTGCCCTGGAGGTCGTGTTCCAGCAGATGGGTGAGGTTGGCGAGACCGGCGGCCATGGTGATCGGCGAGCCGCCGAAGGTCGAGATGGAGTTGGCGTCCAGACCGTTCATGATCTCGGCCGGGGCGACCACCCCGCCGATGGACATGCCGTTGCCGATGCCCTTGGCGAAGGTGAGGATGTCCGGCGGGCCGTTCTCCGCGTGGGCCTGCCAGCCCCAGAAGTGGTCGCCGGTGCGGCCCCAGCCGGTCTGCACCTCGTCGGAGATCCAGAGGATGCCGTGCCGGGCGAGCACTTCCCGGAAGGCCGCGTACAGACCGTCCGGCGGGGCGGTGAAGCCGCCGACGCCCTGGACGGGTTCGGCGATCAGCGCGGCGACATCGCGGGTGTGGCCGAGCAGATCCTCCAGGTCGGCGACGCAGGCCCGGATGAACCGCTCGTCGGAGAGCTGGGCGTACGGGCCCCGGGTGCGGACCGCGCCGTGCACGTACAGCGTCTGGAGCGGTGACAGGCTCGTGGGTGACCAGGCTCTGTTGCCGGTGATCGAGACGGCCGAGAAGGACCGGCCGTGGTAGCTGTTGCGCATCGCCAGCACCTGGTTGGAGCGCCGGTGCGCGGTGGCGAGCAGCAGCGCGGTGTCATTGGCCTCGGTGCCCGATGTGGTGAAGAAGACCCGGGCGTCGGGGATGCCGGAGAGCGCGGCGATCCGCTCCGCCAGCTCGATCATCGGCCGGTTGAGATAGAGGGTGGAGGTGTGGATGATCCGCCCGGCCTGTTCGGCGACCGCCTTGGTGACCTCGGGCAGCGCGTGGGCGGTCATGGTGGTGAGGATGCCGCCGAAGAAGTCGAGATAGCGGTTGCCGTCGGCGTCCCACACATGGCGGCCCTCGCCGTGGGTGATCTCGATGGGCCGGCGGTAGTAGAGGGACACCCAGTCGGGGATGACGGCCCGGTGCCGGTCGTGAAGGCTGCTCACGGCCGCACCAGCCCCTCGTACGCGTCCGGCCTGCGGTCCCGGTAGAAGGCCCACTGCCGGCGCACCTCGTCGATGAGGCCGAAGTCGAGGTCGCGCACCAGGAGTTCCTCGGACTTGTCGTCGGCGACCTCGCCCACGAACTGGCCGCGCGGGTCGACGAAGTAGCTGGTGCCGTAGAAGTCGTTGTCGCCGTACTCCTCCCGGCCGACCCGGTTGATGGCGGCGACGAAGTACTCGTTGGCGACGGCCGCGGCGGGCTGTTCGAGCTGCCAGAGATGGGCGGAGAGACCGCGTGAGGTGGCGGAGGGGTTGTAGACGAGCTGGGCTCCGCCCAGGCCGAGTTGGCGCCAGCCCTCCGGGAAGTGGCGGTCGTAGCAGATGTAGACGCCGATCCGGCCGGCGGCGGTCTCGAAGACCGGCCAGCCGGCGTTCCCCGGCCTGAAGTAGTACTTCTCCCAGAAGCCCTTCACCTGCGGAATGTGGTGCTTGCGGTACTTGCCGAGATAGGAGCCGTCGGCGTCGATCACGGCGGCGGTGTTGTAGTAGAGGCCCGGGCCCTCGGTCTCGAAGACGGGGACGACGATGACGAGGCCGGTCTCCCGGGCGAGTTCCCGCATCCGGACGACGGTGGGACCGTCCGGCACCGGCTCGGCCCAGCGGTAGTGCTCGGGCTCCTGGACCTGGCAGAAGTAGGGCGCGTTGAAGACCTCTTGGAATCCGATCACCCGGGCGCCTCGGCGGGCCGCCTCGCGGGCGTGTTCCTCATGCTTGGAGATCATGGATTCGGTGTCGCCGGTCCAGGTCGCCTGGACGAGGGCGGCACGTACGACATGGGCCATGAACAGCTCCTTCGGCAGGGCGTCAGCGAGCCTCTACGCACGTAGACGCGGTGCGTAGAGGGAGAACGTAAGCCCCGTCACAGAGCGGTGCAAGACCATCGCCGTGAACCAGCGGAGTCGATCTTGATTCACCCGGGCGGTCGATACGGGTCAGCCGCGCAGATGCCCCGCCACCCTCAGCGCGTGCACCAGGTGCTGCTCGTGGTCGGCCGACTGGGACCGGGCGGCCTCCAGCAGGGGGGTCACCAGCCGGCGCGGATCCAGGGCGGCGATCCGGGCGGCGTCGGACGCCGAGTGGAGCTGTACGCAGGCGGCGAGCACCGCCTGTGCCTCCGTGCGCTGCCCCTGGTCCTCCAGGGCGAGCACCGCCTCGGCGATCTCCCGCGCGGGGCGGGCCACACACTGCCGCAGCAGTTGCGCGCTGTCCCGGTCGCGGCCCTCGGCGGCGAGGGCGCCGGCGATCGCGGCGACCCGGATCACCGGCTGGGTGGACGCCTCCCAGAGCAGGGTGGCCCAGTCGGCGTCGAGCCCGGCGCGCTCCAGTTCCCCGGCGAGCGCCGGCAGCCACTCGGCGGGCAGGGCGGCGGCCTCGCAGAGCACCGCGTACGCCTCGCCGCCGCGCTGGGCGGATCTCAGCCGGGCGAGATCCCCGGCGATCCGGCGGGCCGCGGACCCCGCGTCACCGGCGCCGGTACCGCTCCCACCGGCGCCGTCCGCTCCGCCGGGGAGCGGTTCGGAGGCTCCGTAGCGGGCACCCCTGGGCGCGTCCGGGGCATCGGACGAGGGGGGTACGGGATTCTCCGCACGGCTCTCCCCGAAGGGGTGGGCGTCCTCCCGGCCGGCCGGGGCCTCACCGGCGAAGCGCGCTCCCCCGGGGCGGCGTCCGCGCGAGGGATTCCCCTCACCGCCGGGCCAGGGGGAGGGATCCCGGTCCACCGGGGCTGGGGTGTCCGGCCGGCCGGCCGCGGCCCATTTACGGGTGCGCTGCGCGGGTCCCGCCGGGCGCTGTGCGGGGGTCTCGGCCCCGCTGCGGCCGGGCGCGGGGCGCGTCTGCCGGCTTCCGCCGGATTCCCCGGGGCCGGGTCCTCCGTCTCCGGGACGGAACCAGGCGGGTGCGGGGCCGCGCTCGGCGGTCCGTTCGCGGTCCGGTTCGCGGCCCTGCTCCGGGGCGTGTTCATGGGTGGTCTTCTCGGGACCCCCGCCGCCGGCCGGAGCGGGCGCCTCCGCGGCGGCCGCGTCCGCGGTCTCCGGGGCCGGTGACGCGGGGAGGGCCGCGAGCCGGGTGCGGAGCTCCGCCAGTCTCGCGGTCGCCCGCGCCTGGTCGTCGCGTATCCACTCCAGCTCGCCCGCCAGCCGCTCGGCCTCGGCCGAACCGGCCTCGCAGGCGTCTCGCTCGCGTATCAGCTCCTCGGCGCGGACGGTCGAGCGGATGAGCTCCTGGCGCATCAGCTCCACCCGGTCCGCCAGCACACCGCGCCCGCCCGGGCGCCGGTCGTAGGCGGCGGCCGACGACGCGTGGAGCCGCCGCGCGCGGAGCTCCTCATGCGCCGCGAACTGCGGTCCGTGCACCGCCGCGAGGTCCTGGAGCAGGGCCGCGACCACGTCCCAGGGCGGTACCTCGACCCCGTCCAGGCATTCCTGCATCCCGTCCGGGTCCCGCTGCCAGAAAACGGCGTACCAACCCCGTTTCCGGTCCAACAGCGCGGTCAATTCGACCATATACCGCGCGAATACGCCTGTTTCCACCGGTGATTGATGCACCGCCATCGCCGCCGCTCCTGTCCGGAAAATCCGTGGATCCGGTGGCATCGCACCTTAGCGGTGTTGGGCCCCAACCATGTGCGGTGTTACCGGGTCTTTTCCGAGAGAGTTACGGCAATCGCCGTATGCGGCCGCTTTCCGCGCCGCACCACGGTCGCGGGCACGTCGATGAGCCAGAACCGCCAGGAGTACTTGCGGACCAGCAGTTTGCGGACCCGGCCGGTGTCGTCGAGAAGCTCCGCGGTGCCCTCGGCGCGGAGCGCGTCCGGCGCGATGTTGCCGCGCATGTCGCAGACGGCGACCTCGACCCGGCTGTCGTTGCGCAGCCGCCGGACCTTCCACGAGTCGGAGCGGGTCCACACATGGAGCCGTCCGCCGTCCTCGGCGAACCAGACGGGTGTGGCGACCCCTGTTCCGTTCTTCCGGAAGGTGGTCAGGCTGATGTACTGGGCGGTGGCGAAATCCTCGGCTGTCACGCCGCGAGAGTACGCCTCACCGCCGCCGTCGGCACGCCCCGCGCGGGGCGGGGAGCTCAGGCGGGCGCCGGTACGCAGAGGGTGGCGAGCTCGTCCATGGAGAGCCCGAGGGCCCCGGCGAGGGCGGCCACGGTGAAGAAGGCGGGGGTCGGGGCGCGGCCGGTCTCGATCTTGCGCAGGGTCTCGGCGGAGATCCCGGCGACTCCGGCGATCTCCACCATGCTGCGTTCGCCGCGTGCGGTGCGGAGCAGCCGGCCCAGACGTTCGCCGCGCTCGCGCTCTTCGGGGGTGAGAGGGGTTCGGACCATGCCGTTATTCTAATGCCGCATCGACCGGTATGAGAATAACGGTGCGACCGGTATAGTAATTGGCATGATGGAGATCAAGACCGATACGGCGATCGAGGCGATGCGTGAAGCGGGCCGGGTCGTGGCACAGGCACTCACCGCCGCCCGGGAGGCCGCTTCCCCCGGGGTGAGCCTGCTGGACCTGGACCGCGCCGCCCGCGCGGTGCTCGACGGGGCCGGGGCGCGGTCCCCCTTTCTCGGCTACCGGCCCAGCTGGGCGCCGGTTCCCTTCCCGGCGGTGCTCTGCACCTCGGTCAATGACGCGATCGTGCACGGCATCCCCGACGCCGGCCGGCTGCGCGACGGCGATCTGGTGAGCCTGGACTGCGGGGCGGTGCTGGACGGCTGGGCGGGCGACGCCGCGGTCAGCTTCACCGTGGGCCGGGCCCGCCCGGAGAACACCCGGCTGATCGACACGGCGGAGCAGGCCCTGGCCGCCGGGATCGCCGCGGCGGTGGTGGGCAATCGCATCGGCGACATAGCCCATGCGATCGGGCGGGTCTGCCGCGAGGCGGGCACCGGGATCCCCGACGGATTCGGCGGCCACGGCATCGGCCGCGAGATGCACGAGGACCCGGGGGTGCCCAATGAGGGCCGGCCGGGGCGCGGGGTTCCGCTGCGGCACGGCATGGTGCTGGCCATCGAGCCGATGGTGATCGGGGGCGGCGGCGACGGCCACTGGACGGCGCGGGACGGCTGGACCATCCGCACCCTGGACGGCAGCCGCGCCGCGCACGCGGAGCACACGGTGGCGATCACCCGGGACGGCCCGCGCGTCCTCACGGCGCTCTGAGAGTCCGGCGGGCGGGAGTGCGGGGCCCTCCCGCGCCCCGCGCTCCGGGAAGGACCCGCACTCCGGGAGCGCCCCTCGCCCCGGGAGCGCCCCCTGGCATGGGGGAGGCCCCCTCGCCCCGGGAGGGCCCGGCGTTCCGGGAAGGCCCCGCGCTCAGTTCTCCCGGAGGAATTTCCGGGCCAGCCGCTCGCCGAGGGCGACCGCCGTCGCATGGCTCTCGATCGGTCTGACCCGGGAGTCGCGGAAGAGGATGTAGGTGACACCGGATGCCGCGCCCCCGGTTCTGGGGTCGGGGTCGATGCCCAGGGACTCGGCCATGGCGTACGACGCCTCACCGATCACCCCGGCGGGGCCGGTGTCGCCGACCACTCCGTACCGGACCCGGCCGCCGTGGACGACGGCGACCACTCCCCCGCCCCTGATGCCCGATTCGGGGTACCGCCAGATCCGGCTGGGGCTCGGCACCACGATGAAGGGCAGCTTCTCCGCCTTGAGCGGTCTCCCGTCGGACTGGGTGTACGCCGTGCTGGAGCCGAAGTACGGATCGGTGGCGGCATTGCACCGGATGCCCGGCCGGCCGTCGCAGTCGATGTCCAGATCGGCCTTCCAGAAGACCGCGCCGTTCTTCCCGCAGACGGGGACGTCGGCCTTCCGGTGCATGTCCCTGCGGTATCTCCCCCGGGAGATCTGCCGGCACTCCGTCACCTCGGCCAGCAGCTCGGCGGCCGAGACCGGTGCGGCCGGCTCCTCTGCCGTATCGGCGGGTTTCTTCCGGACACCGGCAGCCTTCCGCGGATCGGGGGGCGCGGCCGTCTCCGCCCGCCCGGCGGGCGGGGAGGGATCCGCGGCACCGAGCACGGCCGAGGGGATCTGCGGGCGGGAGAGCGGCGGGGGCGGTGGCGGGGGCACCACGACACGCGGAACGGTGTTCGCCTTGGCGGGCAGGGCCGCGGCGCTGAGCAGAGCGGCTCCGGAGACGGCGGCGATGACGAGGGTACGGGTGCGGACCATGGGACAAGTCACCTTTCCATGAGGAAAAGCGTACTTACCCACTAATAGCCACAACTGATACCTCTTCATGCACTCGTCAATCGCCGCCTCGCGCGCAACGCGCGCGGCCCGCCCGGCAGTTGCCTCCGGACGGGCCGCGCGGGCACAGGGCCGGACGGATGACCGTGCCCCGTGCCGGGTTCTACGGGGTGCCGCTCGGGTGGACGACCATGGCCGAGCCGCCGCCCCTGCGCACCTTCTCGGCCGCCGCGACCCAGCGCCCGTCGGGCAGCCGCTCCACACCGGTGGCCGCGCCGATCTCGGGGTTGAGGCGGAAGCCGTGCCCGATCCGCTCCAGTTCGGCCCGGAGCGGGCTGTTCCAGAGGGCCGGCTCCAGCTCGGTCGTCGCCTGGTTGCGCTGACTGGCGCGCGGCGCGGCGATCGCCTCCACCAGCGGCAGGCCCCGGTCCAGACGGCCCGTCAGGGTCTGGAGGACCGTGGTGATGATGGTCGCGCCGCCCGGTGAGCCGAGGGCGAGCCGGGGCCGTCCGTCGTCGAGCACGATCGTCGGTGAGATGGACGAGCGGGGCCGCTTGCCGGGCCCAGGCAGATTGGGGTCGTGGACCGCCGGATTCGCCGGGGCGAAGGAGAAGTCGGTGAGCTCGTTGTTGAGCAGGAAGCCGCGGCCGGGCACGGTGATCCCGCTGCCGCCGGTGGATTCGATGGTCAGGGTGTACGCGACGACATTGCCCCACTTGTCGGCGACGGTCAGATGGGTGGTGTGCTCGCCCTCATGGGTGGTCGGCGCGGCCGTGCCGCCCGCACCGCACGCCGCCGGCCTGCGCGGGTCGCCCGGCGTGAGCGGGCTGGTGAGCACCGCGTCGTCCCGGATCAGGCAGGCGCGCGAGTCGGCGTACCGCTGGGAGAGGAGTTCGCGCACCGGCACGTCCTCGAAGGCGGGGTCGCCGACCCAACGGCCCCGGTCGGCGAAGGCGATCCGGCTGGCCTCGATGAAGCGGTGCAGATAACGGGCCTGGGTCGCCTTGGACAGATCGGTGCGCTCCAGCATGTTGAGCGCCTGGCCCACGCTGGTGCCGCCCGACGAGGAGGGAGCCATTCCGTAGACGTCCAGGCCCCGGTAGGAAATCTTGGTGGGGGCGCGCCGGATCGTCTCGTACGCCCGCAGGTCCCGGGTGGTGAGATCGCCGGGGCGGACGGTGCGGGTGGCGCCCTCGCGCACCGGCGGGTTGCGGACGGTGCGGACGATGTCGCGCGCGATGTCGCCCCGGTAGAGGGCGCGGGTGCCCTCGCGGCCGAGTTCCCGATAGGTGCGGGCCAGATCGGGGTTCTTGAAGACGGAGCCGACGGCAGGCAGCTCCCCGCCGGGCAGGAAGAGTTCGGCCGTGTCGGGGAAGTCGGCGAACCGGGCGCGGTTGGCCTCGGTCTGCGCGCGGAAGGTGGCGTCCACCGTGAAGCCGCCGCGGGCCAGCCGTTCCGCCGGCCTCAGCAGCTTGGCGAGGGGTTTACTCCCCCAGGCGTCGAGCGCCGCCGCCCAGGTCGCCGGGGTGCCGGGGACACCCACACCGAGACCGCTGGTCTGTCCCTCCTCGAACGGAATCGGTCTGCCGTTCTCCACGAAGAGCCCCGGCCCGGCCGAGCGCGGGGCGGTCTCCCGGCCGTCGATGGTGCGGACGGCGCCCGTGCGGGCGTTGTAGTGGACGAAGAAGCCGCCGCCGCCGATGCCCGCGGAGTACGGCTCGGTGACGCCGAGGGCCGCGGCGGTCGCCACGGCCGCGTCGGCGGCGTTCCCGCCCTTGCGGAGCACCTCGATCCCGACGGCGGAGGCGTCCGCGTCGACACTCGCGACCGCTCCGCCGTATCCGACCGCGACCGGTGTCTTCGCGGGCGGCAGCGGGGCGCGGCCGGGCGGTGCCGCCGCGCCGATCGACGAGATCAGTGCCACGGCAACGGCCAGAACCGGGACGGTCCTTAAGGTGGTGCGACGCATCCGTACCTCCGAATGAGCGAGTGTCGGCGCACTCTAGCCGCCGGGGACACCGTCCGTCAGGACCGCGTCGAACGCGGTTGCGACCGCCCCCATACCATGCCCGGCCATGAACGACGATGTACGCAATATCGTGCTCGGTGTGATGGCGGCGGGCATCAGCGCCTCGCTCGGCTGGCTCACCCGCACCCATCTGTGGCGGCGCCGGCTCCGCCGCAAGCAGGCGTTCCTCGGACTGCCGGGGAACGCGGAGTCGCTGCTGGTCGTCAACCGCGAGGCGGGACGCGACGGCTCGGTGCACCGCTTCGACGTCTTCGCGCTGATAGAGCTCTCCGCGCTCATCAAGGAGTGCGGGGCGCACACGCAGATCCTCTGGCACGACACGGCGGGGCAGGGGTTCGGCGAACGCACCGAGTTCTGTCTCGGCGGGCCCTTCTCCAACCGGCGGATGGCGGCACATCTTCACTCACTCCTGCCGGGCGTCCGGGTGAACACCAGTCCGGAGCGGGGCCCGGATCAGGGGGCGTTCCGGATCGGGCCGGAGCGGTACCGGGTCGATCCGGGGGTGGCGGAGTACGTCCTGCTGGCGCGGCTGACGGCCGGGGAGGCCGGGCGGCCGGTCTTCCTCTTCTGCGGGCAGCGTGCCATCACCAATCAGGCGGCGACCCGGTATCTCGCCCGGCACCACGAGAAGCTGGCGCGCAAGTACCGCGGCGAATCGTTCGTCCTGCTGCTGAAGGTGGTCAATTCACAGGCGTACGGGCCGGATGTGGTCGAGCTGGTGGCGGATGTGACCCGTACGGCACGGGAGCCGCTGCCCGCTCCGGCTCCCGCCTCGCACCGGGCGACGGGCTGAGCGGGCTCCTCCGGTACGGCGGACGGGCCTCGGGGGCCCGGATGCCGTTGCCGTCACCGCCGCCGTACCAAGGAGAGCGGCACCCGCGTCGCCGGTTCTCTGCGACGCGGGCCCGCTCGGCCTCGGCAAGCCGGCCGGCAGCGCTCCGCGGCTCCGCCACGGCCGGACGTCCGGCCGGCCGTTCGCCGCCGGCCCGGAGCTCTTCTCCACCGCCTGTGACATCCCGGCAGGCCGGCGTCTCGCCATGGCTGTCGGCACTGTCGACCCGCTCTCCATCGGGCACGATCCGCTGGGCACACAGCTGACCTTCTCCTCGTTCGCGGCCGGCCCGTGCGCTCAGTCGGTCCGGTCACGCCAGAAGTGATCACCGGCTGCCGCCCGGTCCCGTCGGGGACCCGGTTCGCACCCCATGAGCCACTGCCCGGCCCGCTACGTCCTTCCGGGCGCGTTGGGTCCTTTGGGCAGCAGCGTCCCTGGTTCGGCCGGGGCGATCTCCGCGGCCTCGGTTTTCGGATTGCGGCGCTGCCTTCTGGCGATCCAGTTGGCGAACCAGGAGAGCAGCATGCACATCCCGATGTAGATCGGCGAGATGACCATCACCACGGGGATGAACGGCAGATCGTAGTCGAGGTTCGACGCGATCAGCTTTCCGGCGTGGAGGAATTCCTCATAGGTGATGAGATAGCCGAGCGAGGTGTCCTTCAGTGCCACCACGAGCTGGCTGATGATGGCGGGCAGCATGGCGCGCACCGCCTGCGGCGCCAGGACATGGGTCATGACCTGTGTTTTGCGCATGCCCAGCGCGTACGCGGCCTCGCGCTGGCCGCGGTCCACCGAATTGACCCCGGCACGGAACACCTCGGCGAGCACGGAGCCGTTGTAGAGGGTGAGTCCGGCGACCAGTGCGGGCAGTGGCTGCACTTTCAGCGCCACGAAGATGAAGAAGATCATCACCAGTACCGGCATGGCCCGGAAGAACTCCACGACCAGGGTGGCGACCCAGCGCACCGGCCGGTGGTCGGAGAGTCTGCCGCAGGCCAGGATCCCGCCGAGGACGAGGGAGAGCACGGCCGCGTAGGCGAATGCCTTGAGGGTGTTGCCGAGACCGCGCAGCAGCAGCTCCTGGATTCCCTTGTACTCGAAGGGGCTCCATTTCTCGGCGGTGAACTGACCGGTGTCGAAGAGGAGATACAGCACCCAGCCGATGAGCGCGAGGATCGCGACGGTGGAGATGACGCCGTAGATCCGGTGACGTCTGCGGGTTCTGGGACCGGGGATGTCATAGAGGGCGGTGGAATCGGTCATCGGGCGACTCCGTAGCGCTTCTCCAGCACGTTGAACAGCGCACTGATGGTGAGGGTGATGATCAGATATCCGACGGCGATCCAGACGAAGGTCCAGATGATGTTGTAGCCCAGTTCGCTGAGGGTCTTGTAGGTGCCGAGCAGTTCGGTGACGCTGAACGCCCCGGCGATGGCGGAGTTCTTGGCGAGGGCGATGAGCGTGGAGCCGACCGGGGAGATCACGGTGCGGAACGCCTGCGGCAGCACCACATTGTTCAGGGTCTGGCCGAAGGTCATGCCGAGGCTGCGCGCGGCCTCCCCCTGGCCCTTGGGGACCGTGTTGATGCCGGAGCGCAGGGCTTCGCAGATGAAGGCGGAGGTGTAGCAGCCCAGCGCGAGCACCGCGAAGACCTTGAAGGGCAGGACCAGCCCGAAGCGGGGCAGTCCGAGGAGCACGGCGAAGAAGAGCAGGGTCAGCGGGGTGTTGCGGAGCACGTTCACCCAGACCGCGCCGATCGTCCGCAGCGAGCCGACGGGAGCGACCCGGAAGGCGGCCATCAGGAAGCCGAGGGCCAGGGCGAGCAGCGAGGAGTAGACGGTCAGCTCGACGGTGCCGAGGAAGCCCTCGGCGTACAGGGAGAAGTTGTCGGTCAGTACCTTCATGCCGGCACCGTGTTTCCTCAGCTCGCCGGGTAGCGGTCGATCGGGGGCGGCTCGGGCGCCGGGACTCCGGAGAGACCGAGGGTGGCGTCGTAGGCCTTCTTCCAGTTGCCGTTCTTCTCATTGGCCTCCAGGGCGTCGTCGATGGCGAAACGCAGGGCGTTGTCGTCGCGCGGGACGCCGATGCCGTAGGGCTCCTCGGAGAAGGGCTTGCCGACGACCTTCAGTTCGTCGGGGGCCTTGGCGGCGTAGCCGATGAGGATGGCGTCGTCGGTGGTGACGGCGTCGACCTGGTAGGTGAGGAGGTTGTCGACGCAGATGGAGTAGGTGTCGTAGGCGACCAGCTCCGCCTTGGGGTAGTCCTGCTGGATGCGCTGGTAGGGGGTGGAGCCGGTGGCGGAGCAGACGCGTTTGCCGTCGAGGTCCCGCGGGCCCTTGATGTCGTCCTCGTCGGCCCGGACCAGAAGGGACTGTCCGGCGAGGTAGTAGGGGCCGGCGAAGCCGACGAGCTTCTTGCGGTTGTCGTTGATGGTGTAGGTGCCGACGTAGTAGTCGATCTGGCCGTTCTGGAGGGCGGTTTCGCGGTTGGCGGAGGCGATGGTGCGGAAGTCGATCCGCGCCGGGTCGAGACCGAGGGAGGCGGAGACCATGCGGGCGATCTCGATGTCGAAGCCCGAGTAGAGGCCGGTGGCGGGGTCCTTCTCGCCGAGGTACGGCTGGTCCTCCTTCACCCCGACATTGAAGTGACCGCGCTTCCTCGCCTTGCGCCAGGTCGGTGAATCGTTCAGCTCGAAGCCGGTGTTCACCGCGTACTGCGGCAGCTTCCCCGGTTCCGGTCCCTTGACCGGGGGGCTGCCCTCCTTGCCGCAGGCCGCCGCTGCGAGCAGCAGCACCAGCGCGAGCGCGGTGCGCAGCAGGGCGCCGCGGATCCGGCGCGCGGCCGGGCGGGGGTGTGGTGTGTGTGGCATCGGTCCGTGCACCCCCTCAGTGCTTGAGGATCTTGGAGAGGAAGTCCTTGGCCCGGTCGGTGCGCGGGTTGGTGAAGAACTCGTCCGGGGTGCGGTCCTCCAGACAGCGGCCGTCGGCCATGAACACCACACGGTTGGCGGCGGAGCGGGCGAAGCCCATCTCATGGGTGACGACGACCATGGTCATGCCGTCCCGGGCGAGCTGCTGCATCACCTCCAGGACCTCGTTGATCATCTCGGGGTCGAGGGCGGAGGTCGGCTCGTCGAAGAGCATGACCTTCGGGTCCATGGCGAGCGCGCGGGCGATGGCCACCCGCTGCTGCTGTCCGCCGGAGAGCTGGGCCGGGTACTTGTCCGCCTGGTCGGCGAGGCCCACCCGGTCGAGGAGTTCCCGGGAGCGCCGGTCGGCCTCGTCCTTCTTGCGGCCCCGGACCTTGACCTGGGCGAGCGAGACATTGGCGAGGACGGTTTTGTGGGCGAAGAGATTGAAGGACTGGAAGACCATCCCGACATCGGCCCGGAGCCGGGCGAGTCCTTTTCCCTCCGCCGGAAGCGGTTCGCCGTCGATGGTGATCGTGCCGGACTCGATGGTCTCCAGCCGGTTCATGGTCCGGCAGAGCGTCGACTTGCCGGAGCCGGACGGCCCGATGACCACCACCACCTCCCCGCGTCCGACGGCGAGATTGATGTCCTGGAGAACGTGCAACTGCCCGTAGTGTTTGTTGACGTCCCGCAGCTCGATCAACGGATCGACGACGGCCATACGCTGCCCTGCCCCACTCATCGCTTGTCGAGGTCAGCGCAAACTATCCAGCCCGATAAGGGACTTCACACACGACACGCATAAATAGGGCATAAGCCGTATTTATTGATGCGGCAGTTCGGAGGAGGTTCGGGCGTCCGTTCGGATCCGGGGCGGACCCCGGGCGGGTGCGGAACGGGTGCGGAACGGGTGAGGCGCGCGGCCGGGCGGGGCCGGTGAGACGGGTGCGGGGTACGGGGCCGGGCGGAGCTCGTACGGGTACGGGGCCGGGCGGGGCTCGTACGGGTCAGGCCTCGGCCGCCTCCGCGTAGACCTGCGACAGCTCGGGCGCCCCGTTGACGGCCCATTCCAGCCCCGCCTCGACCACACCGATCTCCCGGCCGGAGGCGAGCCGCACCACCGGATGACCGGCCGGCCAGATGTGCCAGCTCGCGCCCGGCACCGTACGGACGATGACCGTGCCCAGATAGAGCCCGGCGTCATTGCCCAGCCAGGGCAGCTCCTCCGGATCATCGCGCCAGCGCGGCGGAAGCTGGTCCAGCGCGGCCAGGGACTCCGGGGAGTCGTCCAGGACCAGACCCAGCCGCTCTGCTCGGACACGCAGCAGCTCGCACTCCGAGAGCAGCTCGGCGATGGCCGCCGCCCGCTCCGGGTCGGTGTCGGCGGCGGGATCACCGGTCCGCCGCTCGTCGCCGTGGCGCCTCAGCCAGTTGTCCAAGAAAGGGATGTTCATACCACTCAGCGTCGCATCCTCACGGCGGGGGGCACCACAGGGCGCGCGTCAACCGTTACCGGATGTCATCACCGCGCCCCGCCGGACGGGGGCGCGGCGGTACGGGCCGGGGAGTCAGACGGTCAGATCCACCACCACCGGGGCATGGTCGGACGCGCCCTTGCCCTTGCGCTCCTCGCGGTCGACATAGCCGTCCTTCACCGCCGCCGCGAAGGGGGCGTTGCCGTAGACCAGGTCGATGCGCATGCCCCGGTTCTTCGGAAAGGCGAGCTGGCGGTAGTCCCAGTAGGTGAAGGGATGGGTGTACTTGAGGGGGCGCGGCACCACATCGGAGAGGCCGGTCTCCCGCAGCGCGGCCAGCGCCGCCCGCTCGGGCTCGGTGACATGGGTGCTGCCCTCGAAGACGGAACGGTCCCAGACGTCGTCGTCGGCCGGGGCGATGTTGAAATCGCCGAGGACGGCGAAGGGCCGCTCCCCCGCCGCGTCCGCCGCCACGGCCTCCTTCAGCGCCCCGAGCCAGGCCAGCTTGTAGGTGTAGTGGTCATGGGTGACCTCCCGGCCATTGGGCACATAGACCGACCAGAGCCGGACCGGGCCACAGGTCGCCGAGATGGCCCGCGGCTCCTGC
Source organism: Streptomyces sp. CAU 1734 (assembly GCF_039888735.1). Classification (NCBI taxonomy): domain Bacteria; kingdom Bacillati; phylum Actinomycetota; class Actinomycetes; order Kitasatosporales; family Streptomycetaceae; genus Streptomyces; species Streptomyces sp. CAU 1734. The sequence continues at coordinate 239,750 of NZ_JBDQQP010000005.1, read as the reverse complement.
GCGGCTCCGTACTCCGGCCCGCCGGGCAGACCCTTGACCACATCGGTGAGCCCCACCCGGGAGACCAGCGCGACGCCGTTCCACCGGCCGTCGGCGTGGACCTCTGATTCGTACCCGATCTCCCGGAGCTGCTCGGCGGGGAACTGCTCCGCGGTGCACTTCGTCTCCTGGATACAGAGCACATCCGTACCGCTGGCCTCCAGCCAGGCCAGCAGCCGGGGCAGCCGGGCGGTGATCGAGTTGACGTTCCAGGTGGCGATTCGCATGGGGTGAAGCCTAGTACCGGGCTCTGACAGTCACAGGTCCACGCTGTCCCCCGGGGCGGGCATGGCATGCGGCGCGCCGCCGAGATTGCGCAGGTGGGCGTCGTAGAGCGGTCTGGCCAGATCGGTCAGCAGCGCGTCGTGGACATCGATGACCCGGCCCGGCCGCACCTCGCGCACATAGTCGATGACCTCGGAGATCTTGCTCCACGGCGCCTGGACCGGCAGGAGCAGGGTCTCGACCGGCCGGCCCGGCACGGTCAGCGCGTCGCCCGGGTGGAAGACGGAGCCGTCCACGAGGAAGCCCACATTGGTGACGCGCGGCAGATCCGGGTGGATCACGGCATGCAGTTCGCCGTGGACCTCGACGCCGAGGCCGGCCGCGGTGAAGGTGTCGCCGCCGCCCACGGTGTGCACCCGCCCGGGGAAGGCCGCCGACAACTCCGCGGCCACGCTCCGCGGCGCCCACACCTCGGCCCCGGCGGCGAGGGCCGCCCGCAGACGGCCCTCGTCGAAGTGGTCCGGATGCTCATGGGTGACCAGGATCGCGTCCGCGCCGGCGGCGGCGTCCTCCTCGCTGAAGGCGCCGGGGTCGATGACCAGCACCGCCCCGTCCTTCTCCAGCCGCACACAGGAATGCTTCCGCTTGATGAGCTTCATGGGCCCATGGTGCTATGCCTTGGGGGCCGTCTCCTCCCGGATGACCTCACGCGCCACCGCGAAGGCGGCGTTGGCCGCCGGAATTCCGCAGTACAGGGCGGTGTGGAGGAGGATTTCCCGGATCTCGTCGGGGGTGAGTCCGTTCCGCAGCGCGGCGCGGGTGTGGGTGGCCAGCTCCTCCCGGTGACCGCCGGCGATCAGCGCCGTCAGGGTGACGACACTGCGGGTGCGCCGGTCGAGCCCCTCGCGGGCCCACACCTCGCCCCACGCGTACCGGGTGACGAGCTCCTGGAAGTCGCCGGTGAATCCGTCCGCCGCCGTGACCCGGTCCACATGGGTGTTGCCCAGGACCTCCCGGCGGATCCGTGTCCCCGCCCCGAGGGGGTCGGGGCGGCCGGCCGCGGGCTCCTCGCCGGAGAGCTCGGCGGGGTCACCGGCCGGGACCGCGGGGGCGATCTCCGCCACGGGGGTCACCGGCGCGGAGACCACCGGCACCGGCTGCTGCACCGGGATGGCCGACAGGGTGTCCTGGGCGACGCCCGCGAAGTGGCGCACGAGCAGATCGGTGACCGCGCCGGGCTGTTCCACGGGCGCCAGATGGGAGGCGCCGGGCACCAGGGCGAGCCGGGCGTCCGGTATCCCGGCGACCAGGGTGCGCGCCTCCGCGGGGCCCGTGACCTGGTCCTCCGAGCCGACGAGTACGAGGGTGGGGACGCCGACCCGGCCCAGATCGGCCCGTGCGTCGAAGGCGGCCAGCGCCTCGCAGGCGGCGATGTAGCAGCCGGGGTCGGTGGTGCGCACCATCTGGACGGCCCAGTCGACGATGGCGGGCTGGGCGGCGGCGAAGCCGAGGGTGAACCAGTGCTCGGGAGCGCTGCGGGCGATGGGGTCGAGACCGTTGGTGCGGACCACCACGCCCTGACGGCGGAATTCGTCGGCGGTCCCGAACCGCGGTGACGCGGCCACCAGCGCGAGGGAGGCGATGCGATGGGGATGGCGCAGCGCCAGGTCGATGCCGATCGCCCCGCCGATCGAACAGCCCGCGTAGCCGAAGCGCTGGATGCCCAGCTCGTCGACGGTGGCGAGCAGCCGGTCGGCGAGGTCCGCGACGGCGATGGCCGGGTGGGCGGGGGCGCCGCCGTGCCCCGGCAGGTCGTAGCGGAGGACCCGCCACTCGCGGGAGAGGTCCGCGATCTGCCGGTCCCACATGTGCCATGTCGTGCCGAGAGAGGGGCCCAGGATCAGGACCGGCGCGTCCTCCGGCCCGTCAACGCGGTATTGCAGGGTCTTGGTCGTCGTCTCACTCACCCGCTCACGCTCCCATATCTCATCACGTCCCACGGGAGGGGGTCGGGACACTCGCAAGACCTCCCCAGTTGTCCGCCGCGGCGGGAGACCCGTCCGGGGTTCCGTATGCGGGCATGTGCGGATACCGCCTGCCGCGCGCGCCCCCGGGGCGGCGGAGTGCCGCTCAGCCGACGGCGGCGACGAAGAGCGTCGCCTTGCCCTCGGCCGTCACCGGGCCGTCCGCCGCGGAGAGGAAACACGATTCGCCGCGGGAGAGTCCGAGCTCGCCCTCGCCGTCCCGCAGCACCGCGGCACCCTCCACGCACAGCACGATCCTCGGCCCGCCGGCGAGGACCCCGACCGGGTCGCCGTCGATGCCGAACCGGTGCAGCCGGAACTCCGGTGCGGTGGAGTCGTACACGCTCACCGCGTCCGACCCGGGCAGCGGCCGCGGCAGCAGTACGGGCACCTCGACGGCCGGATCGACGACCCGGAGCAGTTCGGGGACGTCCAGATGTTTCGCGGTCAGCCCGGCGCGCAGCACATTGTCCGAATTGGCGAGGAGCTCCACTCCGACGCCCTTGATGTAGGCGTGCGGCCCCCCGGCGGGCATGAAGAGCGCCTCCCCCGGTTCCAGGACCATGTGGCGCAGGAGCAGCGAGGCCAGCAGGCCGATGTCGCCGGGATGGTCCGCCGACATCCGTACGAACGCGTCGTACGCTCCCCGGTGCGCGCCGCCCTCCGCGATCAGCCGCTCGCATGCGGACCCGGCGGCGCCGAGCAGCCGGGCCCGGTTGTGCGCGGGCCAGGTCAGCACCAGCCGCAGTGCCTCGGTCAGACGCTCCGGACCGCCGTCGGCGCGCAGTGCGCGGCTCACCGGGCGCAGCTCCGGCAGGCCCAGCGCGCCGAGCACCTCGGCCGCCTCGGCGGCCTCCCGGAAACCGGCCAGTACCTCGAAGGGTGTCAGCGCGCAGAGGATCTCCGGCTTCGGCCAGTCGTCCACATAGGTGCGGGCGCCCCTGTCCCCCCGCTCCGCGGCGAAACCGGCCTCGGCCTGTGCCCGGCCGGGGTGGACCTGGATGGAGAGCGCCTTCTCGGCGGCCAGGATCTTCAGCAGAAACGGCAGCCGGCCCCCGAAGCGGTCCCGGCACACGGCTCCCAGCTCGCGTACCGGATCGGCCGCCACCACGGCGTCCAGGGTTGTCTCCCGCCCGTCCCGCGTCACCCCGGACGGGGCCGAGGGGTGGGCCCCCATCCACAGTTCCGCCTCGGGGCCGGCGGACGGCACCGGGCGTCCCTGGAAGTCGGCGATCACATGCCGGGAGCCCCAGGCGTACGGCTGGAGGACTGGTCTGAGCAGATCCATCGGGTCAACGTACTGTCCGCGCGGCGGCCCTGTCAGCCGGGTGCCGGGGCACCCGTCAGGGGTTGGCCGTGGAGACGACGTACACCCTGGGACGGTCCGCGTCGGACAGGTCGACGGTGATGTCCTGGGAGGGGCGCGGGCGCTCCTTCTCCTTGCGCGTACTCGTCCAGGGCATTCCGTCGCGGAAGTCCCAGCCGACCGTGGCGGCGTCCCGGGGGGCGATGCCGACGCCCTCCTCCAAGGCCCCGCGGCTGGTGCCCACGCCGTCGAGGAAGCGGTCGAGACCGGCGGAGGTGGTGGTGAACTGGACGTACAGCCTGCTGGTCTTCCAGTTGCTGGTCTCGAAGTAGGCGACCTTGGTCGACTTGCGCGGGATGGGCACCTCGAAGATGCTGCGCTTCGTCTGGGAGGGCCAGCTGTCCCGCAGCCCGCTCGCGGACGCCTCGGCGGCCTTCTTCCGGCCGCTCTCGCGGCTCTGCTCGGCGGAGATCACCAGATATCCGGCCGGGATGCCCACGAGCAGGACGATGATGATCGCGGTCAGCCAGCGGCGGAGGATCATGTGCCGCCGCCCCTCGGGGGGACGGAAGCTCTGATCCGGGGAGGTGAGCTGGCGGGGCACGGTCATGACGAGGGCGTTCCTGAGATGCTGCGGCGGAGGCGGACGGGGTCGAGTCTACGGTCCGGCGGGCGGTGGACGGCGCGCGGCGTGATCGGCCGGCCGGGAGCGGGCCCGGCGGACGGGGCCGTACGGGCGACCTCGGGATGCCCGGCGGGCGGGGCGGGAGGGGCCGGTGGCGGGGCGCCGCGCGGCGGGAGGTCCGGAGGTGAGGGCTCCCGCGCCGGGCGGGCGGGGCCCGGGGTCAGGGCTCCTGTGCCGTGCGGGGCGAGGTCGAATTGCGCAGGGCCTGCGCGTACCGCTCGTACCGCTCGTGGCGTTCCACCCGCCGGCGGTTCGCGCGCCGGAATCGGCGGGCCACCAGCCGGGCCAGATCGGCCGCTCCGACCATGCCGGCCTCCGGGCCGAGCTGGGCCTTGGTGATCCGGGCCTCCGGGCGGTAGCCGCGGCCGGTGAGATGGCGGCGGAAGGCGTCCCGGGCCGGGCCGATGAGAAGGTCGTCGGCCGCGCTGACACCGCCGCCGATGACGAAGCAGGACGGGTCGAGCGCGGCGGCCAGATTGGCGATGCCGACGCCGAGCCACTGTCCGATGTCCTGGAAGAGCTCCACGCACATCGCGTCGCCCTCGCGGGCGAGCTCGGTGATCAGCGGGCCGGTGATGTCGCCGACATTGCCGCCGACCCGGTCGATCAGGCTGTGCGCCACGGGGGAATCGGCCGCCGCCAGCTCGCGGGCCTCGCGCACCAGCGCGTTGCCGGAGCTGTACTGCTCCCAGCAGCCCCGATTGCCGCACGGGCAGCGGTGGCCACCCGGCACGACCTGCATATGGCCGAATTCGCCGGCAACTCCGTACTTCCCCCGCTTGACCTGGCCGTCCTCCAGAATCGCGCCGCCGATCCCGGTGCCCAGGGTGATCATCACCAGATGGTCCTCGCCGCGGCCGGCGCCGAAACGCCACTCCGCCCAGGCGGCGGTGTTGGCGTCGTTGTCGACGAGTACGGGCACGGCGAGGCGGGCCGAGAGGGCGTCCCTGAGCGGTTCATTGCGCCAGGCCAGATGGGGTGCGAAGAGCACCTTCGAGCGGTCCGCGTCGACCCAGCCGGCCGCGCCGATGCCGACCGCGTGCACATCGTGGCGGTCGGAGAGATCGAGCACCAGCTCGCAGATGGTGTCCTCGACCACCTTGGGGCTCTTCGACTTGTCGGGGGTCTCGGTGCGGAGCTTCTCCAGGATGACCCCGTCGGCGTCCACGACGCCCGCCATCACCTTCGTACCGCCGATGTCGATGCCGACGGTGGGAACCCGGGGCGCGGTCAGATGCGAACGCCGCTCGCGGGTGCCGACGGTGCGCAGGACGGTGGCGCGGGCGGAGCCGCGGTGCGCGAAATCGCGATAGGTGCTCATGTCCCTGCGGGGTGTCGGGGGCGGGGGGCGTCCCATGGGTACGCGGGGTGCCCACGGGTGCCTGATTCTGCCATCCGGGGCGCCGGAGCGCGGCCCCCGGCCTTGCGGCGGACGGGAGGCCCGAGCCCCGCTCCGGCGCACCGGCGCGGGGCTTCGGCGGGCCGGTGCCGGCACCGGGTGCTCAGCCGTGGCCGCCCGGGTGGGCGGGGGGCGGGGCGCTCTCCAGCTCATGGCGGAGATCGTCCAGCTCGCTGCCGCCGGCCATCTGCCGGGTCAGTTCGTCCAGGGTGACGGAGTCCCTGGTGTGGCTCGCCGACATGGTGCCCCGCTTGAGCAGCACGAACCGGTTGCCCACCAGATAGGCGTGGTGCGGATTGTGGGTGATCAGCACGACCCCGAGACCGGCGTCCCGGGCCGCCGCCACATACTTCAGCACCACACCGGACTGCTTGACGCCGAGCGCGGCCGTCGGCTCGTCCAGCACCAGCACCTTCGCGCCGAAGTACACGGCCCGGGCGATGGCGACACACTGCCGCTCGCCGCCCGACAGGGTTCCGATGGGCTGGTCGACGTCGCGGAGGTCGATGCCCATCCGCAGCAGCTCGGACCTGGTCGTCTCGCGCATCGCGCGGACATCGAGGCGTTTGAAGGGGCCGGCGCCCTTCGTCGGTTCCGAGCCGAGGAAGAAATTCCGCCAGACCGGCATCAGCGGGACGACCGCCAGGTCCTGGTAGACGGTGGCGATGCCCCGGTCGAGGGCGTCGCGGGGGTTGGAGAGGCGGGTCTCCCCGCCCTCGATGCGGAAGGTGCCCGCGTCGTGGTGGTGCAGCCCGGCGATGATCTTGATGAGGGTGGACTTGCCGGCGCCGTTGTCGCCGAGGACACAGGTGATCTCGCCGGCGCGGACCTCCAGCGAGACGCCCTCCAGCGCGCGGATGTTGCCGTAGTACTTGCTGACCGATTCGAGCTCGATCAGGGCCGGCGCCCCGGCTGCCCCGCCGGATTCGCCGCCTTCACCGGTGCCGCCGGGTTCGTTCCCGGGCCGCTCCTGCCGCTCCGTCATCGTGTCGCCTCCGCCCGCTTGCGTACCCATGCGTTGAGCAGGGTGGCCAGAAGCAGCATCGCCCCGAGGAAGAACTTGAACCAGTCCGGGTTCCACTCCGCGTAGACGATGCCCTTGCTGGTCATGCCGAAGATGAAGGCGCCGACCGCCGAGCCGATCGCGGAGCCGTAGCCGCCGGTGATCAGACAGCCGCCGATGACGGCCGCGATGATGTAGATGAGCTCATTGCCCACGCCTTCGCCGGACTGGACCACGTCGAAGGAGAAGAGCAGATGCTGACCGGAGATCCAGGCGGCGAACGCGACACCCATGTAGAGGCCGATCCGGGTCCTGGTGACGGGCACACCGACAGCGCGGGCGGCATGCGGGCCGCCGCCCACCGCGAAGATCCAGTTGCCGAACCGGGTGCGCAGCAGAATCCAGGTGGCCACCGCGACCAGGGCGATCCACCAGAGGACGGTCACCTTGACGGTGACCTCGCCGAGGGTGAATTCGGAGGCGAAGACCGCCTTCGCCGAGTCGAAGCCCTCCATGTCGGCGATGGACTTGGTGGAGACCGTGCCGCTGATCAGCTTGGTGAAGCCGAGATTGAGCCCGGTCAGCATGAGGAAGGTGCCGAGGGTGATGATGAAACTCGGCAGATTGGTCCGGGTGAGCAGGACCCCGTTGAAGACCCCCACCGCCAGGGTGACCAGCAGCGAGACCAGCACACCGACCCAGACATTCGCCGTCATCTGGTAGCTGAACATCGACGAGATCAGCGCGGAGCTGGTGACCAGCACACCCGCCGAGAGATCGAACTCGCCGCCGATCATCAGCAGGGCGACGGGTACGGCCATGATCCCGATCGTGGAGGCCGCGTACATCACGGTGGAGAAGCTGGCCGCGCGCAGGAAGGAGTCCGCGACGACCGCGAAGAAGATGAAGACCGCCAGCGCGCCGACGACCGAGCCGAGCTCGGGGCGGCCCAGCAGTCTGCGCAGCGGGGAGGTGCGGAGCAGCCGCTCGTCGGGGGGCGCCGGGCGGCCGGTCCCGGCGGGTGGTGCGGTCGCGGTCATCGAGTCCCCCGCTTGGTGTAGTCCTCCAGCTCGCCGGCGTCGTCCCGGGTGATGATCTGGGGCCCGGTGAGCACGGGCTTCCCGCCGCCGAGCACATCGGCGTTGTACCGGTAAAGCCAGAGCAGGTCGACCGCCTCGTACCCCTGGAGGTAGGGCTGCTGGTCGACGGCGAAGCCGAGGGTGCCGTCCTTGAGGGAGGCCGCGACCTTGGCATTGAGGTCGAAGGTGTCGATCTCGGCCTTGCTGCCCGCGGCGCGCTTCGCCTTCACGGCGGTGTCGGCGAAGGGGGCGCCGAGGGTGACCACGGCGTCGATGGAGGGGTCGGTCTGGAGCTTGGCCTCGATGGTCGCCTGGACGTCGGGCATGTTGGTGCCGTCGACATAGAGATTGACCAGGTCGCCGCCGAAGGTCTTCTTCGCTCCGGCACAGCGCTGCTCATGGCCGACATTGCCCTGTTCGTGGAGTACGCACAGGGCCTTCTTCCGGCCGCGCTCGTCCAGCTCGTCGCCGACCGCCTCACCGGCGACGGTCTCGTCCTGGCCGATGTGGGTGAGTGCCCCGTACGCCTTGGACTGCGCGGATCCGGAGTTGACGGTGATCACGGGAATGCCCGCGGCCACCGCCTTCTCGACGGCGGCCTTCATCGCGTCCGGCTTGGCGAGGGTGACGATCAGCCCGTCGACCTTCTTGTCGACATATGTCTGAACCAGCTGGGCCTGCTGCTGGCCCTCGTCGCTCTTGGCGTAGAGGAAGTTGATGTTGTCCTTGGCCGCGGCCTCCTCGGCGCCCTTCTGGACGATGTCCCAGAAGGTGTCGCCGTCACCGGAGTGGGTGACCATGGCGAAGGTCCAGCGGGGCGTGTCGACCACGGCCTTCCCGGCCGCGGCGCTCGCCTTGCGGGCGTCCTCCGCCCGCTTGCCGCCGGTGCTGCTGCATCCCGCCAGGGAAAATCCGAGCACCGCCGCCAGCACCGCGCCGAGTGCGCGTACCCCTGTCCTTGCCCTTGCCACGACGCCGTGCCCTTCTTGCCGTACCACTTCTCCGTGCGACCGGGGGGCGAATTGTCGCGCCCCAGCCGCCCAAGTATGGGTCACGGCAGGTCGGAGGTTCGGCATCGGGTGCGCCGGGTCCGCCGCGGGGCGCCTGCCGGGGCGGGGCGGAGGGCCTGCCGGACGGCCTGCCGCATCCGGTCCGACGCGGGCTCGCGGGTGCGGCCGGCCGCTTCCTCCCGGGCCCGGGGCGGTGGTGGTCATCGGGTGCCGCCGGCCGTGAGCTTCTCCGGGGCGGGCCCGCCCTTCCCGGTGAGCGGGGTTGCTGCCGTGCGAGGGGTACGCATGGTGGGTCCGCCTTCTCTCCCGGCCGCCGGGTTGCGGCTGGGTGAGTTTTTACGGCGGCCGGGCGCCGAGGTCAAGATTTTGTCCGGACATTCTTACGCAGGGGACATTCCGGCGCGATCGATGACGTGGTGCGGCGGATCCGGGCGGGGCGGGCGCGGGCGGCGGGCGGGCAGTGGGCGCGGCAGGCGGGTGGCGGGCGGGGCGCGCCGCCTACGGGCGTGCGAGCAGCTGGAACTCGAAGGCGTACCGCGAGGCGCGGTAGATGTGCGAGCCGAATTCGACGGCCCGTCCGGTGTCGTCGAAGGTGGTGCGGGTCATCGTCAGCACCGGGCCGCCCCGCTCCTCGGTGAGCAGCTCGGCCTCCGGGGCCGTGGCCGCCCGCGCGCCGACCGACTGCCGGGCACTGTGCAGGGTGATCCCGGCGGCCCGCATCATCCGGTAGAGGCCGGTGGCCTCCAGCCGCTCGGTGTCACAGACCAGCAGCCCGGCCGGCAGATGGTTGGTGAGCAGGGCCATCGGCTCACCATGGGCGTAACGGAGTCGCCTGACCAGCCGCACCTCGCTGCCCTCGGCGATGCCCAGGGCTGCCGCGACCTGGGCATTCGCCGGTTCGGAGACATTGCCGAGCACCACGGTGGCGGGGCGGCGGCCGGCCGCCTCCAGATCGTCGTAGAGGCTGCTCAGCTCCAGCGGGCGCTTGACCTGACTGTGCACGACCTGGGTACCGACGCCCCGGCGGCGCACCAGGAGACCCTTGTCGACCAGGGACTGAATGGCCTGGCGCACGGTCGGGCGGGAGAGGCCGAGACGTCCGGCCAGATCTATCTCATTGCCGAGCAGGCTGCCGGGCGTGAGCACCCCTCGCTCGATGGCCGCTTCCAGCTGCTGAGCGAGCTGGAAGTAGAGCGGGACCGGGCTGGTGCGGTCCACGGCGAGCTGAAGAGACAGGGGTGGTTCCGTCGCATGTCTGGGCTGCTTGGGCACGCGTTGAGCCTAGTCGCCGCACATGTTGGCCGGGAAGTCATGAGGTCAGGTTGTCAGGACAAAGTCTTGACATCGTGACCGGCTCGGCACCATTTTTGGCCCATGCGCATCGGACTGATCGGGACGGGACGTATCGGCGCCTTCCACGCGGAGGCCCTCAGCCGTCATGCGGAGGTCACGTCGCTGGTCGTCGCGGACGCGGACCCGGCGCGGGCGGCCTCGGTGGCCGAGCGCACCGGGGCCACCGCGGTGCCCGGCACCGGGGAGATCTTCCGCACGGGGGTGGACGCGGTGGTGATCGCCTCGGCGACCGCCTCCCACTCCGGACTCATCGGCCGCGCGGCCCGGGCGGGGCTGCCGGCCTTCTGCGAGAAACCCGTCGCGGCCGATCTGGCCGGCACCCTCGCCGCGCTCCGGGAGGCCGAAGCGGCGGGCACCCCGCTCCAGATCGGATTCATGCGCCGGTTCGACGCCGGGTACACCGCCGCCCGTGCGCGGCTGCGCTCGGGACTCCTCGGACGGCTGCACACCGTACGGGCGATCACCGCGGACCCGGCGCCGCCGCCGGCGGAGTATCTGCCCCTTTCGGGGGGCCTCTTCCGCGACTGTCTGGTCCATGACTTCGACATGCTGCGGTGGGTGACCGGGCAGGAGATCGTGGAGGTGTACGCGACCGGCTCGGACGCGGGTCCCCCGATGTTCCGCGAGGCGGGTGATGTGGACACGGCCGCCGCGGTGCTCACCCTGGACGGCGGCGCGCTCGCGACGGCGACCGCGGCCCGGCTGAACGGCGCCGGATACGACGTCCGGATGGAGTTCGCGGGCGAGCTGGACCAGATCTCGGTGGGGCTGAGCGACCGCACACCGATCACCTCGACCGAACCGGACGGCCCGCCGCCCGCGCGGAGGCCGTGGCCGGGATTCCTGGAACGGTTCGCGCCCGCGTACGAGGCGGAGCTGGACGCCTTCATCCGGGTGGTGCGGGGGGAGGCGGAGAACCCCTGCGACGGGCGGGAGGCGCTGACCGCGCTGCGGATCGCGGAGGCGTGTGAGCTCTCCCGGCGCGAGCGCAGGCGGGTGTCGCTGGAGGAGATCCCCGCCGGATGAGGGCGAGGGCGCCCGAACTCCCCGGTGGTGGTGCGGCGGCTCCCCGGTGCGGATGCCCCCGCACCCGGGGTCTGCGCTCAGGTCTCCTCGTCCAGCAGGCCCGCGTCATGCGCCAGCAGGGCGATCTGCACACGGTTGTTCAGGCTCAGCTTGGCAAGGATGCGGGAGACATGGGTCTTCACGGTCGGCACGCTCATGTAGAGCGTCGCCGCGATCTCCGCATTGGACCTGCCCCGGCCCACGGCCAGCACCACCTCGCGCTCCCGCTCCGCCAGCTCCCCGAGCCGGGCCAGGGCGCGGCGGCGCCGCGGATCGGAGGCACGGTCATGGGCCGGATCGGCGACATGGGTCATCAACTGCCTGGTCACCACGGGTGAGAGCACCGGATCACCCGAGGCCACTCGGCGCACCGCCGCGACGATCTCGGCGGGTGGCGTGTCCTTCAGCACGAATCCGGCCGCACCGGCCCGCAGTGCCCGGAGCACCTGTTCATCGGCGTGGAAGGTGGTCAGGACGACGACCTCGGGGGCGCCCGGCCTGCTCCGCAGCTCCTCCGTGGCGGTGAGGCCGTCCACCGTCGGCATCCGGATGTCCATCAGCACCACATCGGGGGCCAGCCGGTCGACCAGGGAGGGCACTTCGGAACCGTCCGCCCCCTCCCCCACGATCTCCAGGTCCGCCGCACCGCCGAGCATGAAGGCCAGACCGGCGCGCACCAGGGGATCATCATCGACAACGAGCAACCGGATAGTCATGCCGCCCAAGGTAGCCAGGCCCGGACATGGAATCCGCCGCCACCCGTCCTTCCGTGCCGGAGGCTGCCGCCGGCGAGGGTCGCCCGCTCGGTGAGCCCTATCAGCCCCTGGCCGGAGCCCGGCACTTCGCCCGTCCTTCCCACCGGCGCCGGGTTGTCCACCTCCACGACGACACCGTCGCCCGGCCGGCCCCGCACCACCACGGTCACGGCCGCCCCGGGGGCATGCTTGCGGGCATTGGTCAGCGCCTCCTGCGCTATGCGGTAGACGGTCCTTCCGGTGGCGGCGGGCACGGCGGAGGGGGCGTCGATGCGATTGTCGAGCAGAACGCTCATACCGGCCTCCCGGGATTCGGTCACCAGTGCCTCCAGGGTGGCGAGGGTGGGCTGCGGCCGGTCCGCGCCGTCGCTCTCGCCGGGTGTGCGCAGTACGCCGATGATCTCCCGGAGGTCCTGAAGCGCCTCATGGGCGCTGTCACGGATCACCCCGGCGGCCCGGGCGACCTCGGCGGGCGGCGCGTCGGGCCGGAACTCCAGCGCACCGGCGTGGACACTCAGCAGCGTCAGCCGGTGGGCGAGGACATCGTGCATCTCACGGGCGATGGCCTCCCGCGCGAGGCGCTGCGCCTGCTCGGCCCGGAGCTCGGCCTCCGCCTCGGCCCGGTGGGCGCGCTCGCGCAGCACGACGACCAGTTGCCGGCGGGAGCGCACCAGCATGCCCCAGGCGATCACCAGGAGAGTGACGACGATTCCGCCCCAGATGGCCCCCGCCACGCTCAGGCTCGGGTCCCTGCGCACGAAGGGCTGGACACAGGCGACCAGCAGCCCCAGCCCGGTGAGCAGGGCGACCGGCCGGAAGGGCCGGTGCACGGCCACGCTGAAGAGACTGACGACAAAAGCGCCGGACGCTATCGGGGAGAGCACGGTCAGCACGGCCAGGATCACCACCAGCTTCACCGGCCCGCGCCGCCGCAGCCAGAGCGCGCAGCAGGCCGCGGCACCCATCAGCTGATCGAGGAAGACCACGGCCCCGGGGCCGTTCAGCTGCTCGCTCGACTCGGCGCCGAGCACGCCGACGACGGCGGCGAGCACGAAGGCGACGGTGTCCACGATCCAGTCCCGCACGGTCCGCCGGGCCCTGCCCCGGCCCGGGGCACCGGACCCGGCCCCGGACTCCGCCCCGGCCGATCCGGCACCGGGCAGCTCGGCGGCGGAGGGGTCCGCCATCGCGGAGGGCAGCAGCCAGCGGTATTCCGTACGCGTCATGGAGGCAAAACTACGCAGCCGTGACGGGTTCCGGTGGCCCGGGAACCCGGGAAGCTACCAAAGTTGGAGCACCGGAGACTTTCGGCTCCGCGGCATATCCCGAGGACCGATGTGCGGGCGGACGGCCGGGCCGGACGATCGGTGCATGACGAAGAGGACCCTTGAGGGATTTGGCGGGCTGCTGGTGTTCATCGGCGGCTGCGGAGTGCTCCGCGAGCTGACGGACGGCTGGTTCAGCTTTATGGGCTTCACCCGCTTCCTTACGGAGCAGGTGGATTTTCTCGCGGACAGGGCCCTGTTCACCTACATAGTCATGACCGTAGCGGGCTTCGGCACCGTGATGATCGCCAACCGGGGCCGGTAACGGGTGCGATGGGGCCGCGATCCCGGCGGGCCGTGCGGCCGTGGCTCAGTAACTGCCGAATTCGGGACGGCCCGCGGCCTCATAGGTGTGGATGGCGACGCCCGCCGCCGTGGTGCGCGCGGACTTGTGCCGGTAGGCGGCGGGCACGGCGCCGTCGGCGAAGAGGCGCAGACCGGTGCCGAGGACGACCGGGAAGACCAGGAGGTGAAGGGTGTCGACCAGATCGTGGGCCATGAGCGCGTGGGCCAGTCTGCCGCTGCCGTGCACCTGGAGCTCGCCGTCGGAGAGACCCTCCTTCACCTCGGCCACCTCCCGCGCGAGGTCACCCCCGATGACGGTGGTGCCCGCCCATTCGGGGTCCTTGAGCGTCCTGGAGGCGACGTATTTCGGGAGGGAGTTGAGCCGTGAGGCGATCGGATCGTCCGGGTCGGTCATCTTCGGCCAGTAACCGGCGAAAATGTCATACGTGCGGCGGCCGAGCAGAAAGGCACCCGCGCGGTCGAAGACCTCCGTCATGAACCGGCCGAAGTCCTCGTCCCCGTACGGGACCGACCAGCCGCCGAGGGCGAAGCCGCCGCTGGTGTCCTCCTCGGGTCCGCCGGGTGCCTGCATGACGCCGTCGAGCGTGACGAAAGTGGTGATGGAGAGCTGAGCCATGATCGTTCCCTGCTTCCCCTGAGATCAGCGGTATGGGTGCTGTGTCAGTGGTGCGAATGATGCCAATGATGGTGATGGTTCCGAAGTCGGACACGGGGTGTGTGGTGCCCGGGTGTCAACAGCTGAGACTCCGGGCGGGCGCGAAAGTCATCGGCCGGGGCGGATGACGTGTCCGGTTGCCGCCGGCACGGGGCTCCGGGCGCGGGTTTCCCCCGCTCATCAGCCGGATGACAGGGGGAGACAGACGGCCGGGACAGCTCCGCTGTCCGGTGACGGGCGGGGGATCAAGTCCGCGCCGGCGGGACCGGCCGAGGCACTGGCCCGCGAGGCGGCCCCGGGGCATCACCGTGAACCGGGTCCGCCCGGGCCCCGGTCGACACCGGCAGGCATCCGGCGGACAGTCCCCGGGCGGACGGTCTGCGGGCGAGGACGGCACGGGGGCGGTACGGAGGGACGGAGAAGCCGGAAGGACGGAGGAGATGGCATTCGCCGGTGGCGTGTCCGGCGGGGAGCGAGTCGGCGGAGGTGACGGGAGCGGAGCTCCGCGTGGACGGCGGCCACGCGGCGTGACGCGGGAACCGGCGGCGCCGTGACGCCTCAGCCGCCGGTCCTCACCCGGACCGCGTCGGTCCGCACCCGGTCCCGTCCCGCGCCGGGCGGTCCCGGCCGGCGCGGCACGGGACCGGCCGACATGGCACGAGGCGAGACGGCCGGCGCGGCACAGGACCGGCCGACGCGGCGCGAGGCGGGACGGCCGGCGCGGCGCGAGGCGGGACGGCCGGCGCGGGGCGGATCAGCGCGGCGGTTCGGTTGTGCCGCCGCCCAGTTCGCGGTAGCGGCTCCGCAGGCGGCGGGTGCCGTCGCCGGTCAGGGAGCCGAGGATTCGCAGCCGGGAGATGCCGCCGTCGGGGTGGATGTCGATCCGCGCCTCGCTGCCGGTGACGGGCTCCGCCAGGGTGAAGCGGTGGTTGGTGTCGGGCTGGAGCCGGGCCGTCGGGACGATCCGGTTCCAGCCGCCGCTCCCGCCGTCCCGGACGGAGACGGCGGCCCATCCGGCGCTGTTTCCCTTGAGGCAGGCGGTGTCGATCTCCACCGCGCGGATCAGGGAGCGTTCGGCCAGGCGGTACTGGATCCAGTCGTTGCCGGGGTCCCGGCGCCGGCGGGTCTCCCAGCCCTCGTCCATCCGCCGGGAGCGGCCGGGCCGGATGGTGTTCTCGGCCGGTGAGTAGAAGCGGTCGGAGGCGTCCGTCACCTGCCCGCCGTTCTCCAGCGCCACCAGGTCGAAGGTGCGCAGCACTTCGAGCCAGGCGGGGTCGGCGACCACCTCTCCGTGCACCCGGAGGCGGGCGATGCCGCCGTCGGGGTGCTGATTGAGCCGCAGATGGGTGAAGCGGCGCCGGACGCCGACCGGAAAGCCGTTGGCCGCGTGACCGCCGATGACCGCGAGGGGGACGAGTGCTGTCCAGACCACGCCGGCCGCGAGCAGTTCCTCCGGGGAGGGGGTCCCCGGCAGGGCGGTGGCCTCGATCGACACGGCCCGGGGGTGATTGCCCCGGAAGTGCGCGGTGTCGACGACGATGCCGTGGACCACACCGGGCGCCCCCAGCCGTATCAGCGCCCAGTCGTGGTCATCCTCGGCGGGGTGCGGACGGCCGGCCGAGACGCCTCGCCGCCGGCGGGTCTCCCAGCCGTCCATGATCTTTCCCTTGTGGCCGAAGTGCTCCGGGTCGAAGTGGGCGCGCCCGGGTTTCAGCAGATTCTCGCGTTCGGCGAAGAACTCGTCGTTCGCCGCGATGACCGCCCCGCCGAGCCCTCGGGCGGCGAGATCGGTGTGGTGGGTGAAGGGAAAGCCGGCGGTGCGGTAGTCGGCATAGGGGTCGCCGCCGGCATAGGGCCGGGCGGCACCGGTGAAGGAGGGAATGGACATGTTCAGTTGTCCCTTTCGAGCAGTCGGCCGATCGGTGCGGAGACGGTGCCGTTCACGGCGACACGGGTGCCGCGCAGCCAGGTCGAGCGGACCACTCCGTGCAGTGTCCGGCCCGCGTAGGCGGTGATCGGGTTGCGGTGGTGGAGCCGGGCCGGGTCGACGGTGAAACCGGCGCCGGGCGCGAGCACGGCGAAGTCGGCGTCGCGGCCCGGCTCGATCGCGCCCTTGCGATGGAGTCCGGCCAGCCGGGCGGGGGCCGTGGACATCCAGCGGGCCACGTCCGCCACGGTGTGGCCGCGCCGCCGGGCCTCGGTCCAGACGATGGGGAGGCCGAGCTGGAGCGAGGAGATGCCGCCCCAGGCGGAGTCGAAGTCGGCGGTCTTCAGATCGGCCGTGCAGGGTGAGTGGTCGGAGACCACGCAGTCGATGGTGCCGTCGGCGAGACCGGCCCAGAGCGCGTCCCGGTTGGCGGCCTCCCGGATGGGCGGGCAGCACTTGAACTCGGTCGCCCCGTCCGGAATCTCCTCGGCGGTGAGGGTGAGGAAGTGCGGACAGGTCTCGGCGGTGACGCGCACTCCGCCGGCCCTCGCCGCGGCGATCAGCGGCAGGGCGTCTCCGGAGGAGAGATGGAGGACATGGATCCGGGCGTTCAGCCGCCGGGCGCGCTCGATGAGCAGCGCGATCGCGGTGTTCTCGGAGTCGCGGGGCCGGGAGGCGAGGAAGTCGGCGTACCGGGGCCCGGGGCGCTGCGGGGTGAGCCGGCCCGGGTCTTCGGCGTGCACGATCAGCAGCGCCCCGGGGCCGGCCGCCGCACCGGCGGAACCGGAGCCGCCGGGTTCGCCGAATCCGGTGAGTTCCGTGAGCGCGCGGGTGAGTCGGTCCGCGTCGAGTTCCGGGAACTCCTCCACCCCGGAGGGCGACAGAAAGCATTTGAAGCCGAAGACACCGGCGTCGTGGAGCGGACGCAGATCCGGCAGGTTCCCCGGTATCGCCCCGCCCCAGAAGCCGGTGTCGACATGGACCCGGTCGCGGGCGGCCCGCTGTTTGGCCCGCAGGCCGGCAACGGTGGTGGTCGGCGGGAGCGAGTTGAGGGGCATGTCGAGCAGGGTGGTGACACCACCGGCCGCCGCGGCGCGGGTGGCGGCCGGGAATCCTTCCCAGGCGGTGCGGCCGGGGTCGTTCACATGGACATGGGTGTCGACGAGGCCGGGGAGTACGGCGTCGTCCCCCATGTCCTCCAGCCGCGCGGAGGACGGTATTCGGGTGTCGTACGGCAGCAGTGCCGCTATGCGCCCGTCCGCGACGGCGATCGTGGCGGCCCGGATCCCGTCCGGGGTGACCACCCGGGTGGAGCGCAGCATCAGACGCACCCCGTCTCCGGCCATTCGTTCTCCCTTCAGACATATATCCGAATTTCAACGAACTGTTGAAGGAGTGTTCATGGGCCCGCCCGGTCCGTCAAGGTCACCTCCGCCCGGCGGGCTCCGCGCGGAGGACGGGTGGCGGGGGCACCCGGGTAGGCTGCTGACCTGTTCCGCCCGCCCGAAAGGACCCGTCCCCCGTGCCGACGTCCAGCTCCAGCACCTCCGGCGCCGCCAGATCCGCGCAGAGCGGCGGTGTCCAGTCCCTGGAGCGCGCCTTCGATCTGCTGGAGAGAATGGCCGACGCGGGCGGCGAGGTCGGGCTGAGCGAGCTGGCGGCGAGCAGCGGGCTGCCGCTGCCGACCATTCACCGGCTGATGCGGACGCTGGTGGGATGCGGTTACGCGCGCCAGCAGCCCAACCGCCGGTACGCGCTCGGGCCGCGGCTGATCCGGCTCGGCGAATCGGCTTCGCGGCTGCTCGGCACCTGGGCCCGGCCCTCACTGGCCAAGCTGGTGGAGGCGACCGGCGAGACGGCGAACATGGCCCTGCTCGACGGCGACGAGATCGTCTATGTGGCGCAGGTGCCGTCGAAGCACTCGATGCGGATGTTCACCGAGGTGGGGCGGCGGGTGCTGCCCCATTCCACCGGCGTCGGCAAGGCCCTGCTGGCGAACACCCCGCCCCACGAGGTGCGGGCACTGCTGGCCAGGACGGGCATGCCAGCCGCCACCGAGAAGACGATCACCACCCCTGAGGAGTTTCTGCGCGCACTGGAGGAGGTGCGGCGCACGGGGTACGCGGTGGACGACAACGAGCAGGAGATCGGAGTCCGCTGTCTGGCCGTCCCGGTGCCCGATTCGCCCACGGCGGCGGCGATTTCGATCTCGGGACCGGCGGGCCGGGTGACGGACTCGGCCACCGAGCGCATCGTCCCGGTACTTCAGCAGGTAGCCCGCGAGCTCTCGGCCGCCCTGGCGGACAACGGCACAGCGGCGGGCTGACCGGCCGGCCCGCCCACGCGGGATCCACCGCCGCCGGGATCCACCGCCGGAGACCACCGTCCCGGAGCATGCCGGCGCCCGCGAAGGCCGGCCGGGAGGCCGGATCCACCCGGGACGGGCCACCCGCCACAGCCGGCCCGGAGAGGGTCACCGCCCCGGATGGCTAGCGCGGAACGCCCCCGAAGAGGTCCACCGCCTTCCGGACCTGCATCAGCGCGGGCACCAGTGCGCTCACCGAGCCGATCGCGCCCGCGATCAGCAGCAGTGACCGCCGCATCCTGGGCACCTCGATCGCCCCGCTCGCCGCCATCCCCGCGAGTACGGCCAGTTCGTCCTCCGCGATGCCACGGTCGGAGAACTTGCCCGGATGCCCGGCGAGTTCCCGGCGCAGCCGGGCCACCGCGTTTCCGAGCGCCGAAGCCCTCGGATCCTCTCCGCTGCCTGTCACCGGCGCCTGCCCCACGCTCCGCAACAAAGCTCTCCCCCCTCGCACACCCCTGGAGCCGGTTCCACGACGGTCAGTCGACAGTCAACCACCCAGAGTTGCGGGCAAGTTAACGCCATGAGGTACGGTACGCGCCACTCAACCGACCGAATTCAGAACGACGGCTGCAAGACTTCTCTCCTATTGCGCCAAACGGTCATCTCAAAAGTGACGATTCTGCGGTCCTCCCCAACCGCGAGAATTCACGGCGCCACCTGCCATTACGCTCGTAAAGCGGGGCAGAAGCAGAGAAACACCGCGCCCATTGGGCGCCATCACGCCGTGATCGCACGGATGAGCGGCATTCGTACAGTCGTTTTCAGGACATGACGCCCAACGGCCCCCACCACCCGTCATCACAGGGATTCCGGCCATTCCCGCGCCGACCGCATCCGCCCCCGCACCGACTGGGCCGGAGCCGGAGCAGCGGCCGACACCCCCGCGGGCACCGGTCACCGAGGGTGACAGGCACTCCCCCGCCGCGAACGTCATGAGCACGGTGGAATGGGATAGGGAATCCCCATGACATCTTCAGACCACGACCGGACGGCGGAACCGCGGGGCGCCGTCGCCGGTCTGCTGCTCGCGGCCGGCGGCGGGCGGCGGCTCGGCGGATTCCCGAAGGCGCTGCTGCGGCACCGGGGCCGGCCGCTTGTCGAACACGCCGTACGGGCCCTGCGCGCGGGCGGCTGCGACCCGGTCCACATCGTGCTGGGCGCCGAGGCGGAGAGAGTCCGCGCGGAGGCCGATCTCTCCGGCTGTGTGCTCATCGACAACCCGGAGTGGGCCCTGGGCATGGGCTCCTCCCTGCGCGCCGGGCTCCGGTCCCTCGGCCGGGCCGGCGATGCGGTGCTGGTCTGCCTGGTGGACCAGCCGGGCATCGGAGCCCCGGCCGTGGCGCGGGTGCGTGCCGCGTACACCTCCCGGAACTCCCTGGTCACAGCGGTCTACCGAGGCGAGCGGGGCCATCCCGTGCTCATTGGCGCGGACCGCTGGCCGGCGGTCGCCGAGAGCGCCGGCGGCGACCGGGGAGCCCGGGCCCATCTGGCGGCCCACGCGGCGTCGCTGGTCCTGGTGGAGTGCGGTGACATCGCCGACGCGTATGACATCGACACCCCGGACGACCTCGGCCGGCTGGAGGAATGACGGCGGGCCCACCCCACCGGCACGGCCTTGTTCTTCCACTATGAGGAATCTAAAATCCGCAGAACAGAAAGACAGCACAGAAGTACCGTCCCTGCCGGGTCCGCCGAAGGAAGTGAACGCTCATGTCCGCACCAGCGCCGTCCCCGTCGCCGCATCCCGTCGTGATCGACGCCGAGCCCCTGCCCCGGCAGGCGGAGGTACTCTCGGAAGCCGCCCTCGCCTTCGTGGCCGAGCTGCACCGCTGTTTCACCCCGCGCCGGGACGAGCTGCTCGCCCGGCGGGCCGTGCGCCGCGCCGGGATTGCCCGGAGCGGCACCCTGGACTTCCTTCCCGAGACCGCCGCCATCCGCGCGGACGGCTCCTGGCGGGTCGCCCCCGCGCCCGAGGCCCTGACCGACCGCCGGGTCGAGATCACCGGCCCCACCGACCGCAAGATGACCGTCAACGCCCTCAACTCCGGTGCCCGGGTCTGGCTCGCGGATTTCGAGGACGCCTCCGCCCCCACCTGGGAGAACGTCGTCCTGGGCCAGCTGAATCTGATGGACGCGTACGAGCGCCGGATCGACTTCACCGATGAGCGCACCGGAAAGCGGTACGCCCTGCGCCCCGCCGCCGAGCTGGCCACCGCCGTGGTGCGCCCGCGCGGCTGGCATCTGACGGAGCGCCATCTCAGGGCGGCCGACGGCAGCCGGATCCCCGGCGCGCTGGTCGACTTCGGCCTCTACTTCTTCCACAACGCCCGGCGCCTGCTCGATCTCGGCAAGGGGCCCTACTTCTATCTCCCGAAGACCGAGTCGCATCTGGAGGCCCGCCTCTGGAACGACATCTTCGTCTTCGCCCAGGACCGGCTCGGCATCCCCCGGGGCACCATCCGCGCCACGGTCCTGATCGAGACCATCACCGCCGCGTACGAGATGGACGAGATCCTGTACGAGCTGCGCGACCACGCGTCCGGGCTCAATGCCGGGCGCTGGGACTATCTCTTCTCGATCATCAAGAACTTCCGCGACGCGGGGCCCGCGTTCGTGCTCCCGGACCGCAACGCGGTCACCATGACGGCGCCCTTCATGCGCGCGTACACCGAACTCCTGGTGCGCACCTGCCACCGGCGCGGCGCGCATGCCATCGGCGGCATGGCGGCCTTCATCCCCTCGCGGCGCGACGCGGAGGTCAACCGGGTGGCCTTCGAGAAGGTGCGGGCGGACAAGGACCGGGAGGCCGCCGACGGCTTCGACGGCTCCTGGGTCGCGCACCCGGATCTGGTGCCGATCGCCATGGCCTCCTTCGACGCGGTCCTGGGCGCGAAGCCGAACCAGAAGGACCGGCTCCGCGAGGATGTCTCGGTCTCGGCCGGTGAGCTGATCGATCTCGGATCGCTGGAGGCGAAGCCGACATTCGCCGGTCTGCGCAACGCCGTTCAGGTGGGCATCCGCTATATCGAGGCATGGCTGCGGGGCACCGGCGCGGTCGCGATCCTGAACCTGATGGAGGACGCCGCCACCGCCGAGATCTCGCGCTCCCAGGTCTGGCAGTGGATCAACGCCGGTGTCGTCTTCGAGAACGGCGAGCGGGCCACCCCGGAGCTGGTCCGCTCCCTGGCCGCCGCCGAACTGGACTCCGTACGGAAGGAGTTGGGAGCGGATGCCTTCGGCGCGGGCCGGTGGCGGCAGGCGCACGACCTGTTCCTGAAGGTCGCGCTGGACGAGGAGTACGAGGAGTTTCTGACCCTGGGCGCCTATGAGGTGCTGGCCGGCTGATCGCGGCCGACACGCCCCCGTAAGGACGGCGCCCCGGACGGCGCGCGCTGCCATGATGCGTGCATGAGCAGAGTGCGCGTCGGCATCGTGGGCGGCAGCATCGGCGGCTGTGCGGCGGCTCTCGCCGCACACCGCGCGGGTCTCACCGACATCACCGTGTATGAACGCACTTCGGGCGATCTCGCCGACCGGGGTGTCGGGATCGCGGTCCACGAGGGGCGGTACGCCGAACTGGAGGCCGCCGGATATCTCGACTCGGCGATGGAGTGGTCCCGGCTGGCCGAACGGTGCTGGTACACCCGTGCGCCCGGGGGCGGCGGCGATCCGCTGGGCCGGCTCATCGGCTCGGACGCGTTTCCGTTCCGCTCGTACAACTGGGGCCCGCTGTGGCGCGAGTTGCGCTCCCGGCTGCCGGCGGAGGTGGCCTTCCGGACGTCTTCGGAGGTGACCGGAGTCGTCGGGACCCGGACGGGCGCGGAGCTCCGTACGGCGGCCGGCGCCGACCACTACGGCCTGGTGATCGGGGCGGACGGCTATCGCTCGGCCGTCCGGGCGGCGGTCTGTCCGGCGGTGCGCCCGGAGTACGCCGGATATCTGGCCTGGCGCGGCGCCTATCCGGAGCGGCGGCTGCCCGATCCGGGGCTCTGGGAGAAGACGACGGTCGCGTATGTGGTGTTCCGGGGCGGGCATGTGGTGATCTACCGCATTCCGGACGGCTCCGGCGGCCACCGGGTCAACTGGGTGCTCTACTCGGCCCCGCCGCCGGGGCTCGGCATCCCCCTCGCGACGCCGACGAGTCTGCCGCCCGGGACCCTCGGCGAAGCGCTCCACTCCCATCTGGCCCGGCTGACGGAAGAACACCTTCCGCCCTTCTGGGCCGAGCTGACCGGGCTGACGGCCCCCGGTGAGCTCCTCGTCCAGCCGATGTACGACTTCGCCGCGAGCCCCGGGGTCACCGCCCGGCTGGCCCTGGTGGGCGACGCGGCGGCGGTCGCCCGCCCGCACACCGGTGCCGGGGCGGTCAAGGCCCTCCAGGACGCGGCTCTGCTGGAATCCGCCCTGCGCACGGCCTCGGACACCGGCATTCCGGAAGCGCTGGCCGGATATGGCGCCGCGCGGGAGACCGCGGGACGCGCCATGGTGGAGCTCGGCCGGCGGCTGGGCAGCGGGCTGGTGGAGCACACCCCGCGGTGGTCGGCACTGGACCGCGGCGGTCTCGACGCCTGGTGGAAGCGGGCGGACGCGGCGGGAACCTTCGGGGGAAAACGGCTCGGACGGGAGTGACGGCGGCCCCCCGGCCGCCGGACCGGGCGGTCCGGCGGCGCGTCCAAACGACCGGGAGCCCGTTCGCACAGCCCGGGGGCCCTTCAAACGACCGGGAGTCCGTTCACACAGCCGGTCCCTTCCAATGACCGGGAGTCCGTTCAGACGACCGCGGTGATCCGGCCCGGGCCGCCGCCGAGACGGCGTTCCCGCTGGAGAGCGGCGATGTCCGACACCAGCCCGTCCCGGATGTCCTTGCCCGCCCGGCGCCAGCCGAAGAACTCGACCGCCTGCCGGATCAGCTCGTCCTGTGACATCCCCGGGCACTCCGCCGCCAGTTGGCACAGGGCGAGCCGGCGCTCGGCGGGGGCGATCTGGTGGATCTTCCGCACTCCGGCGTCGCCCTCCGGGCGGCGGGCCCTCAGCTCGGGCCGGCCGGCCAGATCGTAGAACTCGCCGTCATTGACCGCGACCCCCCTGCGGACCAGGCCCGCCGCGGCCGTGGCGACGTTCTCCCTGATCCGGGCTCCGGCGCGGCCCACGCCCCATGCCTCGCGGGCCCGGGTCACCAGGAGTTCCTCATGGATGGGGCCCTCGGCCGTGATGATCTCGGTGAGCACCCGCCGCAGCTCCGGGCGGGCCTCGGGGGTGTGGAGTTCGTACCCGGATTCGGCGACCGGGGCGGCGGAGCGGTACGGAGCGCTCCACTCCGGCGGGGCGGCGGTGTCGACCGGGACCCGCTCATAGGCGATCTCCGGCGTCTCGGCGGGCGCGGCGGGCTCCGCGGGACCGGCCGCGGAGCCGTTGAGCGGTCCGCGGGCGATGGCCCGGTCGACCGCCTCGCGCAGCCGGAGCTCGGCCGCCGCCCGGCCCCGGTACCAGTCGGTGCCCCAGATGCGGTGGAGCCGCCAGCCGAGGCCGTTCAGCACCTGTTCACGCAGCCGGTCGCGGTCCCGGGCGGTCTTGGACGAGTGGTACATGGCACCGTCGCACTCGATGCCGAGGGCATAGGAACCGGGCAGTTCGGGATGGCGCAGACCGAGGTCGATACGGTAACCGGCCACCCCGACCTGGGGCTGCACCTTGTGGCCCCAGCTCTCCAGGACGGCGAGCACGGACTCCTCGAAGGGGCTGTCCGGCTCCGCGTCGGACTGGATCACATCGCGGGCGAGCACGGCGGGGCCGTGCTCCGCGTACTCCAGATAGCGCTTCAGATACTGGATCGACTCATTGGGGCTGTCGGCGAGGCTCGCGCCGGAGAAGGAGGCGACGACCTCCATGCGGTGGCGGGCGCGGGTGACTGCGACATTGAGACGGCGCCAGCCGCCGCTCTTGTTGATGGGGCCGAAGTTCAGTCCGAGGACGCCGTGTTCATCGGGGCCGTAGCCGATGGACATGATCATCACATCGCGTTCATCACCCTGGACCGACTCCAGGTTCTTGACGAAGAAGCCGTCGAGACGGTCCTCGGTGAAGCGGTGTTCGAGGTCGGGGCGGTCGATCCGGGCCTGCTGGACGGCCTGGTCGATCGCGGACGCCTGCGCCTGGGAGAGGGCGACGACACCCAGGGTCATGCCCGGGCGGGTGTCGAAGTGGTGGATGACGCGCCGGGCGACGTACTCGGCCTCGGCGCGGTTGTCGCGGCGCCCGCCCTTGTCGTACACCCCGTCGGCCTTGAGGAAGGCCACCCCGACGTCATTCCCCTGGTCGAGTGCGCCGGGGAAGGTGATCATCGAGTTGCGGTAGAACTCGCGGTTGCTGAAGGTGATCAGGTCCTCGTGGCGGCTGCGGTAGTGCCAGCGGAGGGAGAGCTCCCGCATGGCGCCGGCCTTGCAGGCGTGGAGGAGCGATTCGAAGGAGTCGGGGACGTCCTCGTCGTACTCGTCGGAGGTGTCCTCGACGGAGGAGTCGAAGAACGAGGTGGGCGGGAGCTGCTTGTCGTCACCGGCGACGATCAGGCTGCCCGCCCGGTAGATGCAGTTGACGGCGTCGCCGGGGCGCACCTGGGACGCCTCGTCGAAGACGACCACGTCGAAGTGGTAGTCGGCGGGGAGGAACTGGCTCACGGTGAGCGGGCTCATCATGAAGCACGGCTTGATCGCCTGGACGATCTCCCGGGTCCGGCCGAGGAGTTCGCGCACCGGGAGGTGGCGGGTCTTCTTCTCGGCCTCCTTGGTGATCAGGGCGCCGCCGCCGCTGCCGAACCGGCGCGGGCGGCGCTGGTTGCAGGCTTCGATGACGGCCCCGCTCGCGGCGGCGACCAGTCGGCGGTCGGCCTCGCGGAAGTCGGTGACCCGGGCGTCGAGATCGTCGGAGCGGGTGTGGCGCAGCCGGGTGTCGGCGGCGAGGACGCCGTCGGCCCAGGAGCGGAGCACGGACTGTTCGACGACGTCGGCGAGGAGACGCGGGGCGATTCCGCGCTCGGCGGCGGTGGTGACCAGCTCGGCGGCGCCGTGGCGGGCGAGGACGGCGACGCCGTCGCGGTGGGTGCGCCATTCGTCGGGGCCGTGCGGGTCGGCGAGGAGGACGCCGATGGTCTCGCCCGCCTCGTCGAGGGGGCCGAGGAGGGCTGCGGAGAGCTGGGCCCGGCGCGGGGTGTCGAAGAGCCCGAGCAGGGCGTCGAGGGCGGCGGTCCAGCGCTCCGCGCGGCGGGTGGTGATCGCGCACCAGTCGCCGAGTGAGCGGCGGACGGTGTCGGCGAGGAGTCCGGGAAGGCTGTCGGTGTCGGTGGTGCCGTGGTCGGCGAGCTGGTCCGCCAGGGCCTCGGGCCGGGTGCTGTCCCGGCCCAGGACGGCTATCCGGTCGGCGGTGGCGAGGGCTTGGCGCAGCGGGGCGATGTCATCCGGGGTGCGCGGGGTCCAGCGGCCGAGCAGTCCGGTGTGCCGGTCTGCGAGCCGGGTGACCTCGGCGGCCGCGGTCTGCCAGGCGAGGGCCTCGGGCAGCCGGCCGGGGAGGGACTTGTCCCAGGCTCCGTTACGGGTGAGGGCGGTGACGGCGGCCCGGTCCGCCTTGAAGGCGGCGGAGAAGCGGGCCAGCATGCCGCGGTGCGGCCCGGCGAACCGCTCCGCGAGGCCGGGCAGATCGGCGGCGGTGAGGACCTGCTCGCCGAAGACGTCCCCGGCGGCGGCGCGGGCCGCGGTCTCGGTGTCGAGGGCGTGGCGGAGCTCCTGGGCGGCGAGCTGGGCCTGGCGGAGGGTGTCGGCGTCGAACCAGCCCGGCGGCGGGCGGTGGCCGGATGCGGTGAGATCGGCGAGTTCGCAGAGGGCGGAGGCCGCTTCGGGGGTGGCGGGGGCGGGGAGTCCGAAGAGGTCGGCGAGCCGGCCGAGGTGCGGGGTGACATCGTCGGGGAGCACGGCGTCGGGGGCGGTGGTGTGACCGGGGAGGGCGGCGCCGGCGGCGCGTACGGTCTGCTGGATCTCGCGGGCGGAGCGGGGCGCCGTGCCGTGGCCGGGGAAGGGGCGGCGGGCGGCGGCGGTGCGGAGGGCGTCCAGGGCTTCCCGGGCCTCGGCGGCGGCCTGGAGCGCGGCGGTTCCGGTGAGGCCGCGCCAGGGGAAGGAGTCGCCCTCGGCGGCGGGGCGCCAGGCCCGGCTGATGGCGCGGGCGGCGGCGTCGAGTTCCTGGAGGGCGCCCGCGCTGAGGGTGCGGACGGTGGCGGTGTGCGCGGCGGAGAGCGGAATGTGCGGGGTGCCGTCGAGATCCAGCCGGACCAGCCTGCCCAGGACGTCGTGAAGGGTGCGCTCGATCGGCTCCCGCACGGTGTTCATCGCGGCGGCGTACGCGGAGAGCTCCTCGCGGAGGGTGCGGGCGCGCTCCAGTTCGTGCTCGGCCGCTCCGGTGACCCTGGCCTCGGTGGTGAGGACCCGGGCGAGTTCGGTCGCGACGGCCTTCTTGCCGGTGGTACCGCTGTGCAGGGCGAGTACGGAGTCGCCGAGGCCGACGCCGCGGAGCCGGTTGCGCACGACATCGAGGGCCGCGGCCTTCTCGCTGACGAAGAGGACGCTGCGGCCCGCGTGCATCAGGGCGGCGATCATATTGGTGATGGTCTGGCTCTTGCCGGTGCCGGGCGGGCCGCTCATCACGAAGGAGCGCTTGTCGAGGGCGGCGGCGATGCACTGGCGCTGGGAGGCGTCGGCGTCCAGGACGAGCGGGGTGCGCTCGGGGAGCTGGAGTTCGTCGATGCGGTCCAGCTCCGGGGGTTCGAAGCCGATCAGGTCGTCGGGGAGCCCGGCGTCGGGGCCGAGGGCGACGGCGCGCACCAGGGGGTGGGCGAGGATGCGGTCCTCGTTCTGCTGGAGGTCCTGGTACATGGCCTCCCGGTGCGAGGCGAAGAGTCCGAGGACCACCCGGTCCTCGACGCGCCAGCCCTTCTGTTCGGCGGCGATGCGGCGGGCGGCGGCGAGCACGGCGGGCAGGTCGGTGACATCCGTGTCGGTGACCGGGGTCCAGTCGACTCCGAGGTGGTCCAGTCTGACGGCGAGTGCGGGATTGTGGGCGCGGTCCTGGCCGTCGGCGGGGTGCAGGCGGTAGCGGCGGTTCGCGTCCCGGCGCAGTTCCACGGGGACCAGCAGGAGCGGGGCCGAACTGCTCTCCTGGGCGCCGGGCTCGCGCCAGTCCACCATGCCGACACCGAGCCAGAGGGTCCACAGGCCGTAGTCGTTGAACATCAGGCCGGACTTCTGGCGGAGCTGGTGGAGGGAGCTGTCGAGCCCCGCCTGGCTGGTCTTCTGGGTGATCAGGCCGGGGGTGCCGGCGCGCCGGGAACGGGCGGTGGCGGGGCGGCCGGTGTCCCCGTCCCCCGGGTCATGGCCGGTGTCGGTGTCGGCCTCGGGGGCGACGGGGGCGAAGTCCCAGCCCCGGGTGAGGCCGGAGAGCAGGGCGGCGGCGTCCGGGGAGGTGACTTCGAGTGTGGCGGTTCTGGTGTGGCGGAAGTTCAGCAGCCGGTTCCGTCCCCCCAGGTCGAGCAGGGAGTTCCGCCAGCCGTCGAGGACGGTCCTGAGCCGGTCGAGACCGGGGTCGGCGGCGGGGGCGGGCACGGTGGGGTGCTGCTGGGCCATACGGGGGGTACCTCCTGGACAGGGCGCACAGGGGTATCCACATCGACAGGCCCCCGGGTGTCATCTGCTTATCAGCCCTGATGGCGCGACACGCCCGGGAAACCGGAGACGATATGCAGTTGTTGTGAATGTCGGACAAAAGAGTGCACGCGAGGTGCGCTCGGCGGCCTCCGGGACGCGTGCCGCGCCCGGTCACCCCCGGGGCATGGGCTCCTCATGCCCCGGGGCGCGCCGGACGGGTCAGCGGACCACCACCGTCCGCTGGGCCGAGAAGTCACCCCACTTCCCGTCGGGGAGCTTGGCCCGGAGCTTGATGCTGTAGCGGGTGCCCGGCGGGTCGGAGACCGTGAGCGTGTACGCGGCCTTGCCGTCGGCCGGGAGGGCGCCCCAGACGATGGTGGTGGCGAGCTTGCCGTTGAGATAGAGCTCATGGGACTCGATGGGCTCGTCGCTCTTCGGCGGCGTCCAGGTCAGATCGATGTTGCCCTTGCGCGCGGTGGCCCGCAGACCGGTGGGCGCGGTGCTGGGACCCTCCCCCGCGGCGGCGGGGGTGGTCAGATCCACGGCGTTGCTGTCGGCCGAGGAGTTCTCGGCCGCGTCCCGGGCGCGCACGGTGAAGGTGTAGACGGTGCCGGGGCGCAATCCGGTGACCCGGGCGGTCGTGCCCGTGCCGGGGACGCTGTGGATGCGGGAGTCCTCCTGGTAGATGTCGTAGGAGGTCACTCCGGTGTTGTCGGTGGCACCGCCCCAGCTCAGCTCCACGGCGTTGCCGTCCAGCTTGCCCCGCAGTTTGACCGGCGAGGTGGGGGGCTTCTCGTCGTCGGGCGTCGGCGCGGGGGTGGTGACCGCTATCTCGGGGCTCGGTTTCGACAGATTCCCGGCCGCGTCCCGGGCTCGTACGGTGAAGCTGTACGCGGTCTCGGGGCTGAGCTGGTTGATGTCGACCATGGATTTGCCGGCGGGCAGGGTCTTGACCTTCTTGCCCTTCTGGAAGACCTCGTAGCCGGTGACGGCCTCGTTGTCGGTCGCCTGTTGCCACATCACATGGACCGATGTGGCACTGCCCGCCTGCGCGGTGACATCGGACGGCGTGGTGGGGGCCTCGGTGTCCTTGTCGTCACCTGCTCCGCAGGCGGTGAGGGCGGTGAGCGCGGCCAGTACGGCCAACGCGGTGAGGGTGGGGGGACGTTGCACTGGCGGGACCTCCGCAAGCGGACGGGAATGGTCCAGACCTTTCTGGCACATGTGAGGCCGGACAGCAAGCCCCCACCTGCGATCGGAGCCCGGAACCGGAGGATTCGCCGGGCCGGACGGGCGGGTTCTCCCGGGATGGGCCGGACGATGACCTCACCCATGACGGCCGGCCGGATCCGCCGGGAACGGATCGGCACGGTCCGGCGGTACGGGGAGGGTCGACACGGTCCCGCCGTACGGCACGGGTTGACACGGTCCGCCGTACGGGGCGGGTGCCCCCGAACCGGCGGTACGGGGCGGGCCGGTCCGAGCGGACGGGCCCGCGGGCCACCGCCCAACCCGCCGGCCCTCCCGCGCATCCGGAAGAACTCCGGAATCATCCATCGCACGGGTATTCCATCTTCGAACCCCCACCTCCCCATTTATTACAGTCCCATGGCGCACGGAGGCGCGTAACTTCCGCGTTCGAATTTCTGATGGCTATCTTGCGGTACGGAAATCCGGGTAGCACCGGCGCATTCAAACCCGAGGAAACCCATGTCCGTAACCGATGAATACTTGACCAACAACGCCGCCTACGCGGCGGCCTTCGCCGGGCCGCTCGCCATGCCGCCCCATCGGCGACTCGCCATCGTCGCCTGCATGGACGCCCGGCTGAACGTCTACGCGATGCTGGGCCTTCAGGAAGGAGACGCGCACGTCATCCGCAATGCGGGCGGTGCGGTCACCGAGGACACCATCCGCTCCCTGGCGATCAGTCAGCGGCTGCTGGGCACCCGCCGGATCATGCTGATCCACCACACGGACTGCGGAATGCAGACCTTCACCGACGACGCCTTCAAGCGGCAGATCGAGGACGAGACCGGAATCCGCCCGCGATGGGCACCGGAAGCGTTCAAGAGTCTTCAGGACGACATCTGCCAGTCGATCCGACGCATCGAGGTCGATCCGTTCATCCCTCACAAGGAAGACATCCGCGGATTCATTTTCGATGTGGCCGAGGGCAGCCTCTCCGAAGTGCGGAAAGAGCACTTCGCGGCACGGTGACACCCGGCCGTCCGCACTCCGCACGGCCTCTCACCGGGGTACGGAGGAGTCGCCGGCCGGCCCATGACGGCATGCGCGCCGGCCGTACGGACCTGTAGCGGTGCCACTCCCCGGGCCCGCCCCCGCGCCGATACGGGGCGGGCCCGGGGCGTACCGAGCCGCTCAGGGCGCGCCGGCCGGTGCCGCCGCTTCCCCCGCACCCTCGGAGTCGAGAACTTCCCGCGCCCGTGCGCGGAGCCGCTCATCGGGGGATATCCCGCCGGGCGGGCCGAGCAGCGGCCTGGTCACCACCCGCAGATCGCTCTCGGCCAGGACGGCGAGGCGTCCGAGATGCTCCCGGGTCAGCACGCCCGGCCCGAGCCCCCGAAGGGCCTCCAGCGCGGTGATCGGATCCGCCTGGCACTCCGCCGACAGCAGCAGCAGACCGGCCGCGCGGGACGGATCGAGGGCCCGGCCGATGTCACGGAGGGCGAGGATCGCGGCCGGCGCGTGGTCGGGCCGATCCAGCAGGGACTCCAGTGCGGGGGCGAGCGGCCGGGCGGCGGGACCGATCCGGGCCGCCGCACGGACCGCACCGGCGATCGGGCCGTCGCGATATCTCCCCTCCGCCGCCTCGGCCAGGACACCCGCGAGCACCCGCACGGGCTCCTCGGCGTCGCCGGTCAGCCGCCAGAGGGCCAGCGCCGCGGCGGTGTCCGTCTCCATCACGGGATTGCTCCGCCAGGTGCCCGGCGGGGTCAGGGCGGCGCGCAGCGCCGGGACCAGCACCATGCCCCGGGGGCCGAGCTCGCCTGCGGCGGTGAGCATCTCCGGCTCCGTGTCCACCCGGTCCCGCAGTACGTCCTGAACCACACGCACCAGCGGGTCCGGCTCACCGGTGAGGGTGTGCAGCGCCCCGGCGGCGGCGAACCGGGCGGCCGGCTCACCCGATCCGGCGGCCCCGCGCAGCGCCCGTGCGATGTCCTCCCGGGACTCGGGCGGGCAGACCTCGGCAAGCACCCGGGCGACCTGGGCCGGGAAGCGGTGGAAGGCCGCGGTCAGTTCGGGCAGGGCGGCCGCCGCCCGGTGTCCCCACGCGGCGGGGAGCGCGGCCAGCCGGACGATCTCGGACGGATCGGCCTCCTCGGTGTGGACGATCTCGGTGAGCCGGATACGGATGGCGTTGAGCAGCTCCGGGGCGTACGGCACCGGGACGGCGGTGCCGGGGCGGCCCGGGAGGCGGGTCAGGGCGGCCAGGGCGCGGTCGCGGTCCGCCGGGTCGCGGGCGAGCAGGGGAATGAGCTGCTCGGGGGCGATCCGGGCGAGTGCCCCGAGCAGCCGGTCGGCGAAGTCCCCGCCCTGTGCCGCGAGACGGGCCAGCGCGGGAGCCGCCGGGAGGGCATGCGGTCCCAGCTCGTCGAGGAGCGGCAGCAGTGCCGCGTCGGGGGTGAAGGAGGGGTCGGCCAGCAGGGCGAGGACCGCGGGGGCCAGCCGGGCGGGGGCGCTGCGGGAGATGGTGCAGGCGTGCTCGGCCACCCAGAGCGCCTCACCGCGCGCTTCGGGGTCGGGGAGCCGCAGGGCGGCCTCCAGCAGCCGGTGGGCGGCCGTGCGGTCCTCGTCGGTGTCGCGCCACAGCAGCGCGTCGACCGCGTAGTGCAGCGGCTCGCTGCGGCGCATGCTGAAGCGGCCCGCCACCCGGGGAGCGGCCGGCAGCAGCTCCACCATGGTGTCGTGGTGGGCGGCGGACCAGGGCACCCGGGCGTCCAGCTGGGCCATGACCGCGATCAGGCGTACCTCGGGCGGCTCACCGGGGGCCATCGCCGCCGCCGCGATGCCGGTGGTGCCCGCCGGGTCGACATGAGTGAGGGCGGCGAGCAGTTCGGCCCGGACGCCCGGTGTCTCGGGCCGGTGGCCCCAGCGGCGGCGCAGCGCGGGCAGGGCGCCGGCCGCGCCGGTGCGCCCGGCCGCCCAGACCGCGGCTCTGCGCACCTCGGCCTCCCCCGCTCCGATCAGGGGCAGTATCAGCGGCAGTTGCTCCCGGACCGCGGCACGGCAGGCCCCGGGCACCGGCAGTTCGAACTCGTCGTCGCTCTCGGCGATTCCGCCGAGCAGCACCAGCATCTCGGCGGTGCGCACCCCGGCCGCGGCGATCCGGGCCAGGAACGGCACCGCCTCCGCCGTGGCCGTGTACACCGTGCCCTGGTGCAGGACGCTGCTCCACAATTCGTCCAGCGCCTCGCGCGCCTGGTCCTCGTCACCGGCGAGCGAACGCAGTATCCCGGGCAGGTCCTCGGCTTCGCCATAGGCATGTTCGACCTCGGCCCAGCGCACGCTGTCCAAGTCCACGAAAACCTGATCGAGTTCCATGTCGCAGAGCATGGCACGAGGGTCTGACAACGCCTCTGAGCTGCGGCTTCAACTCCTTGAGCGCAGAGCCGGACAGAGCCGGGAGCAGGGCCCGGAGGCGCTCAGCCGCGGGCCGCGAGCTCCGCCAGCCGCCGGGCCTCCCGGCGGGTGGAGCGGGCGACATCGTCCTCGTCGACCCGGGTCAGCCTGCCGTTCTCGACCACGGGCACGCCGCCGACCAGTGAGAGCGTCACGGGCGCGGGCGCGCCGAGGACCAGTGCCGCCACCGGATCGGCGATGGAGGCATGGGCGAGGGTGTCCATGCGCCAGAGCACCACATCGGCGAGTTTCCCCGGTTCCAGTGAGCCGGTGTCCGCCGCCCGGCCCAGCACCCGGGCCCCGCCGTGGGTGGCCAGCCGGAGGGCCCGGCGGGTGGTGAGCGCGGCTTCGCGGTGCGCGCCGAGACGATTGATGAGCAGGGCGTTGCGGAGTTCGGTGTGGAGTTCACCGGTCTCGTTGGAGGCGGTGCCGTCGACTCCGAGTCCGACCGGGACGCCCGCCTTCAGCAGGTCGGGAACGCGTGCGATACCGGCCGCGAGCCGGGCGTTGGACGACGGGCAGTGCGCCACTCCCGTGCCGGTGCGGGCGAAGGCGGCGATGTCCGTGTCGTTCATGTGGACGCAGTGCGCCATCCACACATCCGGGCCCAGCCAGCCGGTGGACGCGAAGTAGTCGGTCGGGCCCATGCCGAACAACTCCCTGCAGAAGCGTTCCTCCTCGGTGGTCTCCGAGCCGTGGGTGTGCAGCCGTACGCCCTTGCGGCGGGCCAGTTCGGCTCCCTGGGTGAGGAGTTGGGTGGAGACCGAGAAGGGCGAGCAGGGAGCCACCGCGATCTGTGTCATGGAGTCGGGCGACGGATCGTGGTGGCGGTCTATGGTCTCCTCGGTCGCGGCCAGCGCGCCCTCCAGGGTTTCGACGGCGAAGTCCGGCGGCAGACCGCCGTCCGACACGCCCCGGTCCATGGAGCCGCGGGCGAGGGTGAACCGCACGCCGGTCTCGCGCGCCGCTTCGATGATCGCCCCGGAGAGATCGCCGGCGCCCCGCGGATGGACGTAGTGGTGGTCCATGGCGGTGGTGACCCCGCCCCGCACCATCATGGCGAGTGAGCCGTGTGCCGCGGCACGGACCATCTCCTCGTCCAGCCGTGCCCAGGTCGGATACAGGGCGACCAGCCAGTCGAAGAGGTGGTGATCGGTCGCGAGCCCCCGGGTCAGCCACTGATAGAAATGGTGGTGGGTATTGATCAGCCCCGGGGTGGCGAGATGCCCGGTGGCGTCGATCCGCCGGGTGACATTCTCCACCCCCGCCGGCGCCGGTCCCGGGCCGACCGATTCGATCCGGTTGCCGGCGATGACGAGATGACCGGTGGGGTGTTCGGTGTCATGGGCGTCGACGGTCGCGACGGCACAGTTCTCGATGACGGTACGGGTGGTCACCATGGCTGATTCTCGATTCTCCGCTCGTGTCGCGCCCGGGTGGTTCTCGGAGGCTGGTCGGATCGACCGGCTCAGAGACTGGTCAGATCGACCGGAATCCCCGGCTCCGCGCCGGTGCGCAGAAGGGTCGCCTCGATGAGTCCGTAGGGGCGGTCCGCCGCGAAATAGACCTCGTTCTCATTGGGCTGCCCGAACGGCTCCAGATCCACCAGGAAATGGTGATTGTTCGGCAGTGAGAGGCGGATCTCGTCCACCGCCGGGTTGTTCTCGATGACGCGTGCGCCCATCCGGTGCAGGGTCTGTTGGAGCGAGAGCGAGTAGGTCTCGGCGAAAGCGCCGAGGATGTCCTCCCGGGCCTGCCGGTACGAGGTGTCCCAGTCGGGAGCCGGGGCCGTGTCGGAGCTCCAGTGGTACCGCCATCGTGCGGATATGTCGGTCGCGAGAACCCGGTCGTACGCCTCTTCGAGGGTGGTGTAGCGGTCCTTGATGTAGCCGTGGAACTCGGAGTCCGTGGAATTCAGCACGGACAGATCCCTGAGGCCGGATATGACCTGCCAGGACTCGCCGTCATAGGTGATCTGGCCGACCCGGGTCTCCTGTCCGGAGCGGACGAAGGAGTGTCCGCCCGGCCGGCCCCTGTCGATCCCGATCCGCTGCCAGGAGTGCTCCTCCACCCGGACGCGGGCCCGGTGGATGGTCTTCTGGGAGGTCACGAAATGGCGGGCCAGCTCGATTCCGAACGCCTCCGCCGATGCGATTCCGTACTCCTGGGCGAATGCGTACACCGTGTTCTTGGCGGTGTCGGTCGGCAGAACATGAGCGTTGGATCCGGAACGGTGCACTTCGTCCATGTCGCCGGAGAGCGCGATCGAGACGGTCAGATCCTTGATGTGATGCGTCGCGCCGTCCCTGGTGATTCTGACGACGCGATTCTCCGCCTTTCCGTACTGATTCTGGCCGAGCGTCACCGTATGGGCGGTGTCATGGGAAGCGGGGGTCATCGAAGGCTAACTCCCTCGGTATACGGAGTATCCGAATGGGCTGAGCAGCAGGGGCACATGGTGGTGCTCGCCCGGGGCGACGGAGAAGGTCACCGCCACTTCGGGGAAGAACGCGGCGCGGGGGGCGGGAGCGCCGGGCGCGCGGGACGCTTCCCCGGCCGGTTCGGGGACGGGACCCCCGGCCGGTTCCCGGGCCGCGTGATACGCCTCCGTGCCGAAGGCCAGCCGTACCCGGTCCGTGCCCTCGGGCAGCGCCGGGAGATCCGCGCACCGGCCGTCCCCGTCCGTCACGGAGCCGCCGAGCTCCGTCCATCCGCCGCCGTCCGGGCCGCGACGGACGGACAGGGTGACGGCGATTCCCCGGGCCGGGCTGCCGATGCCGGTGTCGAGGACATGCGTGGAGACCGAAGCGGAGGACGCCGATGGAGAGGACGCCGACGGGGAGAAGGCCGGTGCCGTGGAGGCCGGTGCGGTGGTTTCCGGCCGCTCATGCGCACTGCTCATGTGTTCGCCACCTCAGTAGGGGCCGTGGGGCAGGGGGTCGCGGTTCATCCGTCCGGTGAGTCCGTCACCAGCCGGGTGAGACGAATCCGATTGATCTTGCCCAGTTCCGTACGGACGGTCTCGCGCTCGATACCGGGCGGATTGCCGAGCCGGGCGCGTATCGCGTCCCGCAGCTGTCCGGCGGTGAGACCGGTGGCGCAGATCAGGAAGACCTGCCCGAACCGCTCCTGGTAGGCGAGGTTCAGTTCGAGCATCTCGGCCGCGAGGCGGGCGGGCGCGCCGGCCATTCCGCGCTGTTCCCGGGCGGACACCGGGTCCCCCGGAGGGGGGCGGCCGATCGGTGGATGAGCCCCGATCGCGGCGTCGAGCTCCGCCGCCGACAGCTCCGTCACGGCCGCGTCGCTCGCGGCGAGCAGTGCGGCGAGGGAGGCGTACGGGCGTCCGGCGAGCAGTGCGCGCCCCCAGGCGGACGAGGCGCACACCCGGTGGAGCGCGGCGGCGGTCCCGTGGTCGCCGGCGGTGTTGAAGCGGCGCAGACCGTCGTGGCCGGGACGCGCGCCGGGCGCTCCCGGCAGCGGGTACGGACTCGTCACAGGGCCTCCGCGAGGGTGCGCACGGCTTGGGGCGGGCTGCGGCCAGCTAACGCCCTCCCCGCCCCGAGCGTCAACACTTTGTTGAAATTCGGGGTGTCGAGCCCCGGCCGCGCCAACTCCGCGCCGGAGCACGGCGCATGGCCGGGGCCATTGCCGATGTCACCCCTCGCGGGAGGCGTTCTCCCTGTTCAGGTAGTTGTAGACGGTGAAGCGGCTGACCCCGAGCGCCGCGGCGACCGTCTCCACACCGTGGCGTACGGAGAAGGCGCCCCGGGCCTCCAGACCGCGGACCACCTCCTGTTTGGCCCTGCGGTCCAGTTCGGCGAGGGGCATGCCGTGCCGGCGCTCCAGTCCCGTGAGGATGTTGTCCAGCGAGTCGGCGAGGCGCGGCAGCCGGACGGCCACGATCTCGCGGCCCTCCCAGCTGAGGACGATGTCGTCGGGGGACGCCTCGGCCGGGTCCAGGAGCTCCGCGCCCATGGCCTCCACCAGGGGCAGGACGGCGCGGGCCAGCGGATGCCCGGGGTGGTCCGGGCGGCCGGGAGGTTGGCCGGCCGGAGCTTCCGGATGAGTCATCGGGCGGCCTCTCCGGCCGGTTCGTCAACCACATTGACCTGGAGGGTCACCCTGGTCGCCCCGGATTCCAGCGTACGCCGCAGCAGCGCGCCGACGGCGGCGATGACGGTCTCCGCGCCGCCTTCCGCCGTGTTGCCGAACGGGCCGACGTCCACCGCTTCGAGGCCGGCGGTCCGTATCACCTCACGGGCGACCACCGCATGGTCCGGTGTCTCGTCCAGGTCGAAGGGCTCGGTTGTGAACTCCACTCGCAATCGCACGCGCACAACCTAGCGCCGGACCGGAACGGCCGGCCACGCACCGGCCCTCTGGGGCGGAGCCCGCGCACAGTACCGGATCCGCGCCGCCCGCACCTCACTCACCGCCCTGATGGCACGGGCACATTCCGGATACGACAAGCTGATGTGCGGACAGGCCGGGGCGGGACACCGGGGAGGTCCGGGACACCCCGGCACTCCGGAGCACCGCTCCCGGTGGACGATGATGGGCTCAGGCCGGAACAGAGTGGGTGAGCGATGGCCGATTCCGTATCGGTGCGGTGTCCGTCCTGTCGGCGCGATCACCGTTTCACCTCTCCCGTCCACCCCTGTGTGTGCGGCGCGCCCGTGGCCCCGCCGCTGGTGCCCGCCGCCGCGCCCGAGCTGATCGTCCACCGGACCTGGGACGAGGAGTGGGTGGAGGTCCGCTGCCCGGAGTGCGGGATCCACAGCCACTGGCCGCAGCCCGAGCTGGGCTGCCCCTGCGGCACCCTGCTGCGGATTCCGGTGGTGCCGTCGGCCCCGGCCGGGCCGGGCGCGCCCGCCGAGCCGCCGGAACAGCCGCCGCGCGACCGGGCCGACTCGGCCGGCCGTGCCGATCCCCCCGTCCCGGCCCGGCCGTCCTTCCAGCCGGTCGCCATCCGCACCGCACGGGACGCCGTGGCCGCGGCGGAGCTGTATCTGGACTGGCTCGGGTTCCGCGATGTGCGCCGGGAGCCCCCGCCGGAGCGGGCACCGGCCGTGCCGGCCGCGGAGCTGTCCGGGCCCGGACTGATCGCGCGGGTCGACGCGTCGATGCTGCCCGCGACCGCGCGCGACATCGAGTGTGTCTGGCTCAAGGGACTGGTGTCGTCCGAGTCGGCCGTCTTCTTCTCACTGGCCGGGTACGCCGACGACGCCCGGCTCCGCGCGGACGAGCTGGGGATCCCGCTCTTCACCATGGATCTCGCGGGCAGCCCGCAGCCGGCCAACGACCGTGCCTCGCAGCTCGTCTCGGCCGGCGCGTGACCCGGCCCCCCGCCCCCGGCCGGCGGGGACGGACGGGGATAATCGCCGGATGACCGCCCAGATCATCCGCGAGGCCACCGCGGCCGAACTTCCCCTGCTCCAGGACATCGAACGCGCCGCCGGAGAACTGTTCCGCGCGCTCAGCATGCCGGAGATCGCCGATGACGAGCCGCCGGCGACGGAGGTCCTGGAGGGGTACCGCCGGGACGGCCGGGCATGGGTCTCGACGGACGGCGCGGACCGGCCGCTCGGATATCTGCTCCACGACGAGGTGGACGGCGCGGCCCATGTCGAACAGGTCTCGGTACACCCCTCCGCCGCCCACCGCGGTCTGGGCCGGGGCCTCATCGACCACCTGGCGGCGCGCGCCACCGCCCGCGGCCTGACCGCGCTGACCCTGACCACCTTCGCCGAGGTCCCGTGGAACGCCCCCTACTACACCCGGCTCGGCTTCCGGGTCCTCGCCGATGACGAGCTCACCGAGGGACTGCGGCACATCCGGAACCACGAGCGGGAGATCGGACTCGACCGCCGGTGCCGGGTCGCCATGCGCCGGGAGCTGTGAGCGCGCCGCGCGGGACAACAGAGCACTGACCGGTACGGCGGGGCACCGCCCGTGGCGACCGGCCGCCCGGTGCGCGGCACTCCCCGGCGCCGGCGACGCGCTCTCCGCCCGGACGATTCTGCGGGTCAGGGGCGACGGCGATGGGCTCGCTGGCGGCAGGTCGCGCCGCAGTAGCGGGCCGGGCGGCCAGTGGGCCGGGGCTCGATCCCGGCACCGCACTCCTCGCAGCGCGGTGCCGTGTGGAGTGCGCCGGGCGCGTCACGAAACCCCCGGACTTCCGTGACGGGTGCGGGACTCCGCAGGCTCTCCAGCGCCAGTCGGACCATGCGGGTGCCGCCGTCCGGGTCGCGGTGGGCGGAGCGCACCGCCGCGCAGCCGACCGTGAGCGCGGCGACATCGTCGGCGCCGATATCGGTGCGGACCCCGCCCGTCCGCTGGGCGGCGTCGAGCAGTTCACCGAGCGCCTGGTGGAACCGCCGCGCCGACGCGGTCAGGCTCGGGCGCGGCCAGTTGGCCTCCGCCGTCAGGGCGTCGCACACATGACGGCGGCCCTGGGACGTGTCGATCACTTCCAGCAGAAAGCCGAAGAACGCCGCGACCGGGTCGGTACGGGCCGCCCACCGCCGGGCGGCGTCCACCTGTTCGTCGACCCGCCGGGCGAGTACGGCCTCCAGCAGGATCTCCTTGCCGGGGAAGTGCCGGTACACGGTGCCGGCGCCCACCCCCGCCCGCCGGGCGACCGCACCGAGGGAGATGTCCGGGCCGTCCTCGTCGAACGCCCGCGAAGCCGCGGCGAGCACCTTCGCGCGGTTGCGGCGGGCGTCGGCCCGGCCGGTGTCGGCGGAAGCGCGGGCCATGTCCCCGGAGGCCCCACCGGTGCGCGGGGAGGTGCGGCCGGTGTCCCGGGGAGCTGCGGCCATGTCACGTAACCCCTTGTCCGTCGGACTCAACCGGGTGGAGCATTCCACATCACCCCGGGCCCAACCAGACCGAGCCCACCGACCATCCGGGGTGGAGGACGACATGACCACTGACCGAACGGTCGTCGTGACCGGTGCGACCGGCCGGCAGGGCGGCGCCACCGCCCGCCGGCTGCTGGCGGCAGGCAGGCCGGTGCGCGCGCTGGTACGGGACACGGCCGCGCCCGCCGCCGCAGCGCTTGAGCGCGCCGGGGCCGAGCTGGTGCGGGGCGACTTCGACGACCCGGCGAGTCTGCCGGCGGCGCTGGAGGGAGCGGCGGCACTCTTCGCCGTACCCCCGGTGGCGTTCGGGCCGGACGGTTTGGACACGGAGCGGGAACTCACCCGGGGACGGGCACTGGCCGATGCCGCGTCCGCCGCCGGAATCGGGCATGTCGTGTTCACGGGCGTCGCCTCCACACCGGGTCAACCGGGTGGCTCCGAGAGCAAGAGACGCATCGAGGAGCGTCTGCGCGAGCGGATCCGGTCGGTGACCGTGCTGCGCCCGGTGCGCTTCATGTCGAACTATCTCGGCTCGGCGCTCACCGGTCTCGACGGCATCGTCGACGGCGTGCACCGGCACATCTTCCCGGCGGACGAACCTGTCCAGATCATCGCGGTGGAGGACATCGCGGAGTTCGCCGCGCTCGCGCTCGACCGGTCGGACCTGTTCGCGGGGAGAAGTCTGGAGCTGGCCGGGGACGCCCTCACCCCGGCCGAGGCGGCTGCCGCGATCAGCGAGGCCACGGGTGTGCCGGTGCGCTATGAGCGGATCACCCGAGCCGGGGCCGCCGCGCTCCACCCCGAGATCGCCCGGGTCCGGGAGGACTGGGAGGCCGGATCCCGCTGGCATGCCGATATCGAGGTGCTGCGCGTCATCCACCCCGGGCTCCGTACCCTCGCGGACTGGCTCGCCGAATCCGGCACCGCCGCACTGCGCGAACGTCTCCGCGAATCCGGGCGCCGCACCGGCTGACGGCCCTGGCCCGGCCGGCCCGCGTGTACGGCGCGGATTCCGCCCTCGGCTGCCCCATCGCCCGGCGCTCCCGTTCTCCCGGGAGCGCCGGGCGATGGAAGCGGCCGGCGAGCGGGGAGCCGGCCGCGCGGCGCCGGGTGCCGCAGGCCTGCGGGCACGGCACGGGCTCCGGGCACAAGGAACAGCGGCCCGCCACCGGGCCCCGCGGCCGGGGGTGGGCCGGGGGCTCCGGGCCACCCCCGGCCGGGGGCCCGAAGTCCCCCGGCCGGTCAGCCCGTCGCCCCGTATCTCTCGCGCAGTTCCACCTTCCGCACCTTCCCGCTCACCGTCATCGGGAAGCCGTCCAGCACCCGCAGCCGGCGCGGGATCTTGTAGTGGGCGAGCCGGTCGCGGCAGAAGGCGGCGATGTCGTCCAGGGTCGGCGGGTCGGCGGGGTCGCGGGCGATGACGCAGGCCAGGATCTCCTCCCCGTAACGCTCGTCGGGGACTCCGACCACCTGGACATCGGAGACCTTGGGGTGGGTGTGGAGGAACTCCTCGATCTCACGGGGGTAGACATTCTCGCCACCCCTGATGATCATGTCTTTGATCCGGCCGACAATCTGGACATAGCCATCCTCGCGCATCAGTGCCAGATCGCCGGTGTGCATCCAGCGGCCGGGGTCGACCGCCTCGGCGGTGCGTTCCGGCTCGCCCCAGTAGCCGAGCATCACCCCGTATCCGCGGGTGCAGAGTTCACCGGCCCGGCCGCGCGGGAGGACCACGCCGGAGTCCGGGTCGACGACCTTCACCTCCACATGGGGCATCACCCGGCCCACCGTGCCGGTGCGGCGCTCCAGGTCGTCCTCGCGCCGGGTCTGGGTGGAGACCGGGGAGGTCTCCGTCATGCCGTAGCAGATCGACACCTCCGCCATGTGCATCTCGGTGACAACCCGTTTCATCACCTCCACCGGGCAGGGCGAG
Organism: Streptomyces sp. CAU 1734; assembly: GCF_039888735.1. Classification (NCBI taxonomy): domain Bacteria; kingdom Bacillati; phylum Actinomycetota; class Actinomycetes; order Kitasatosporales; family Streptomycetaceae; genus Streptomyces; species Streptomyces sp. CAU 1734. The sequence goes on along the minus strand of NZ_JBDQQP010000005.1, from coordinate 198,100 downwards.
CCCGCCATGATGCCGGTGCGCAGCGAGGTCAGGTCGTACGAGGCGAAGTCCGGCAGCTCCAGTTCGGCGATGAACATCGTGGGCACCCCGTACAGCGAGGTGCACCGTTCGGCGGCGACCGCGCGCAGGGTGGCCGCCGGGTCGAAGGACGGTGCCGGGATCACCATGCAGGCGCCGTGCGAGGTGGCCGCGAGATTGCCCATCACCATGCCGAAGCAGTGGTAGAAGGGCACGGGTATGCATATCCGGTCGTGCTCGGTGTAGCCCAGTGTCCGGCCCACCGCGTAACCGTTGTTGAGGATGTTGTGGTGGGAGAGGGTGGCGCCCTTGGGGAAGCCGGTGGTGCCCGATGTGTACTGGATATTGATCGGGTCGTCACAGGTCAGAGCCGCTTCTCTGGCGGCCAGTTCGGCCGCGGTGACGGACTCGGCTGCGGTGTGCAGCACCTCCCAGCCCGGATCGCCGATGTAGTGGACCGAGCGGAGCCCCGGGCAGTCCGCCCGGACCTCCGCCACCAGGGCGCGGTAGTCGGCGGTCCTGTGCCCGGTGGAGGCGCAGAGCACCGAGACGCCGGCCTGATTGAGCACATAGGCCAGCTCGTGGGCGCGGTAGGCGGGGTTGATGTTGACCAGGATGGCGCCGATCCTGGCGGTGGCGTACTGCACCAGTACCCACTCCGCGCAGTTGACGGCCCAGATGCCGACCCGGTCGCCCCTGGCGACGCCGATGCCCATGAATCCGCGGGCCAGCCGGTCGACCTCGGCGCCGAACTCGGCATAGGTCCAGCGCGGGCCGCCGACGGCCACCAGGGCCTCGCGGCCGGGGTGTGCGGCTGTCGCGCGGTCCAGATTCCGTCCGATGGTGTCGCCGAGCAGCGGGGTGGTGCCGGTGCCATGGGCGTACGAGTCGGTCATCGGAAGTCTCCTTCGCCGTATTCACCGGCGGATCCGCCGGCCGTGCGCTCGCGCAGCTCGACCCGGCGGATCTTGCCGGAGACGGTTTTGGGCAGCTCCGCGAATTCCAGCCGGCGGATCCGCTTGTACGGGGCGAGCACGGACCGGGAGTGGTCGAAGAGGATCCTGGCCGTCTCGGGGCCCGGCTCCCAGCCGTCCGCCAGGGCGATGTACGCCTTGGGCACGGCGAGCCGCAGCGCGTCGGGGGCGGGGACCACGGCCGCCTCGGCGACCGCCGGGTGTTCCAGCAGGGCGCTCTCCAGCTCGAAGGGGGAGATCTTGTAGTCGGACGCCTTGAACACGTCGTCCGAGCGGCCGATGTAGGTGATGTAGCCGTCCGCGTCGCGGGAGCCGATGTCGCCGGTGCGGTACCAGCCGTCCGCCATCGCCTCCGCCGTGCGCCCGGGATCGCCGTGGTAGCCGGTCATCAGGCCGACCGGGCGGGCGCTGAGATCGAGGGCGATCTCCCCCTCGTCCCCGCCCGGTTCACCGCTGACGGGATCCAGCAGGGCGACCCGGTAGCCGGGGCTGGGGCGGCCCATCGACCCGGCCTTCACCAGCCGGCCGGGGGTGTTGGCGACCTGAACGGCGGTCTCCGTCTGGCCGAAACCGTCTCTCACGGTGACCCCCCACTCCCGGCGGACGGTCTCGATGACCTCGGGGTTGAGCGGTTCACCCGCGGCGACCACCTCGCGCGGCGGCAGGCGGAGCTGGGAGAGGTCCGACTGGATCAGCATCCGCCAGACGGTGGGCGGGGCACAGAAGGTGGTCACCCCCGCGCGGTCCATCTCCGCCATCAGCCGGGCCGCGTCGAACCGGCGGTAATGGTGGATGAAGACGGTCGCCTCGGCGTTCCAGGGGGCGAAGAGATTGGACCAGGCGTGCTTCGCCCAGCCGGGTGAGGAGATATTGAGGTGTACATCGCCGGGCTGGAGGCCGATCCAGTACATCGTGGCGAGATGACCGATGGGGTAAGAGGTGTGGGTGTGCTCGACAAGTTTGGGGCGATCGGTGGTTCCGGAGGTGAAGTAGAGCATCAGGGGGTCATCGGATCGGGTGATACCGCCGGGCCGGAAATCGGGGTCGGAACGTTCCGCCGCAGCGAACGGAAGCCACCCCTCCACCTCCTCGCCGACGGCGATCCGGGTGTAATCGCCGGGTACCCCGGTGAATTTTCCGGTGTCCGCCGAGCGCACCAGGACGTGTGAGACGCGGCCCCTCTCGACCCGGTCGCGCAGATCCGGCGGGCCCAGCAGCGGGGTCGCGGGGATCACCACGGCCCGCAGTTTCATCGCCGCGAGGGCGGTCTCCCAGAGTTCCCGCTGGTTACCGAGCATGACGAGCATCCGGTCCCCGGCCCGTACGCCCTGTTCGCGCAGCCAGTTGGCGAGCCGGTCGGAGCGGGTGGAAAGCTCCGCGAAGGAGAGCCGGACCTCCGATCCGTCCTCCTCCACAATGTGCAGAGCGGTGCGGTGGTTGCCGTCCGCGATGACATCGAACCAGTCCAGCGCCCAGTTGAACCGGTCGGGCCGGGGCCAGGCGAAACCGTCGTACGCACCCTGGTAATCCTCCCGGTGCCGCAGCAGGAAATCCCTGGCCGCCCGGAACTCCTCGGTCGTACCGCTCGACGCCATGCGCCCTCCTCAGTGCCTCGCCAGTCAGTAGCATCGTGTAATCAGTGACGTACGTCTCACCACCCCCGATCGGGGGGTGACCCCCCGGCGGGAGCACCGCGGCGGGAGAAGCGGAGGAGTGAAGCGGTGTCCGAGCCGGCCGAGGCGGTGGAGATGCGGGCTGCGCTGGTGCGGCTGCGCCGTGCGACGGGTATTCCGATCGCGTTCGGGGGAATGCTGCACGACGCCCAGCGGCTGCGTATCGCGCAGATCAGCGGAGCGCAGTCGAACGCCCTCCACGGACTGGCGATCTGTACGGGCAATGGCCTCGGCGGAAAGTCGATGGCGCTCTCCCGGCCGTGCGCGGTGACCGACTACCGCGAGGCCCGGCACATCAGTCATGAGTACGACGTACCGGTCATGGCGGAGGGGCTGCGCGCGGTCCTCGCGGTGCCGGTGGTGGTGCGGCGCAAGGTGCGGGGCGTGCTCTACGGGGCCCTGCGGCGACCGGTTCCGCTGGGGGACCGGACCTTCGACGCGGCGCTCGCGGCGGCGCGGGATCTGGAGCAGGCGCTGGTGGTCCGGGACGAGGTGCAGGGGCTGCTGGCCATCGCCCGGGAGCCGGTGGCCGGGCCCGGGGCGTGGGAGGAGGTGCGCGAGGTGCACGGCGCGCTGCGGGCGCTGGTGCCGCAGGTCTCCGATCCGCTGCTGCGGCAGCAGTTGCTGACGGTCTGCGGACGGCTGGCGGCGGCGGGCACCGAGTCGGCCGGCGGCTCCGGGCCGGATGCCCGGGCCGTGGCGCTGGCGCCGCGCGAGGTGGATGTACTGGCCTGTGTGGCGGCGGGGTCGACCAACGCGGTCGCGGCGGAGCGGCTGGGGCTGCGGCCGGAGACCGTGAAGGGGTATCTGCGGGACGCGATGCGGAAGCTGGGGGCGCACACCCGGCTGGAGGCCGTGGTGGCGGCGCGGCGGGCGGGGCTGCTGCCGTGAGGCCCCGGGCGGCCTCCGCCGCGACAGGGCGGCGTCAATAACCGGCCGCCCGCAGTCAGCGGCGCGTCAGGGGGGCGCCGGGCGGCGGGATCCGGGGCATAGCTTCGAGTGGCCGGCACCGAGACCGGCACCGCTCCCAGTGGAGGACACCACCATGAACACCCTCGCCCCCGAGGAAACGGACAGCGCGGACCCCGACGAACGCGGCCCGGCGGGCCCCCTTTACGTGCCGGTCCGGCTCGGGTCCGCCGGAGGGCATCAGCTCTGCTTCATGCGGACCCCGCTGGGGGTGCGCACCGCCGTGGGATTCACCACCCGGGGGCGGCTCGCCTCGGTGCTCGGCGCGCGGCAGCGGTGGATCCGGCTCGCCGAGCCGATGCTGCGGACCCTCGCCGAACCTCTCGGGGTGACGGCGGTGACGGTCGATCCGCGGTTCGCCGCCGCGCCGCCCGTCTCCGGCGGGGCGCGCGGCGGCCGGACGGGCGGCACGGCAGGGCCGCTGTGCGCGCGCCGTGCGCCGCTGGACGGCGACGGCGACGGCGCGTACACGGACACGCACACGGACGGTCTCCGCGTGCGGGCCTGATCCCCGGTCCGGGGCCGGTCGCGCTCACCGGGGCGGGGTGTCCGGGAGGCGGCCGAAGCGGATGTCGTACGAGCCGGCCGAGGACATCGCCGTGAGCATGCGTTCCCCTTCGTCCGCCACCGCGCTCCGCTCCGCCGCGGTCAGTTCGGCGAAGGGCTGCACGGTCAGCAGCGCGGTCCCCGCCGTCTCCTCGGTCAGCCGCCAGACGCCGGCGAGAAAGCCGTCGACGAGGAGTGTGGGGTGGGACTGGTTGCCCCGCCAGGTGAGGGCCCGGTACTCGTCACGCGGTACCACCCGGCCGCGATCCGCGTGGGAGAGCAGCACATTGTCGAACTCCGGCAGGAACCGCGGCGGCGCCGGGGTGTCCTGGTCGGGCCGGGGCGCGTCGGGGAGGTCGAAGAGCTCGGTGCCCTTCTCATCCCGGAAGAGGGCGAGCCGGGGCCGGAGCCGTTCGAAGACCTCGCGCATCCGGGTCAGTCCGGACCAGGTCTGCATGTCCTTCACCGAGGCGGGGCCGAAGGCGGCCAGATACCGCAGTACGGTGTCGTCGGCCCGGGCGGGGCCCTCCGCCGCGCGGCCGAACCAGTGCTCGGCCGTTGTGAGCACCACCTGGCCGCCGCTGCCCCAGAGCCCGCGCGGGGTGATCTGCACCAGCGGCAGTACGCAGCGGGCGGCGACAGAGAGAGCGCGGGGGTCGGCGTCCGGCCAGGGGACGAGCAGTGCCTCCCGGATCTCCTTCATGGTGCGCGGCCGTTCCTCCACCAGCTCACGGGTGAGCTCGCGGAGCCGGTCGGGATCGACTCCGGTGAGGCCGCGCCGGAACATCCTCAGCTCGCGGTCGGGGCCGCCGGACTGCATCAGCGCGCGGAGCGTGAGCGCGTCCTCCGCGGTGTGGGTGTGGATGGTGGAGCGCATGGTGACCAGCCGGGCGGCCTCCCGGGAGGCCATCAGGGCGGAGAGTTCGGCCGGGTCGAAGCCGTCGAGCCGGGCGGCGAGCGCGTAGTACGGCGGTTTGACGTTCTGCGCCTGAAGGCCGATCAGATGCCGGACGGCTCCGGCGACGGACATGGCGGACCGGGGTGCGCGGCTGAGCAGGAGCTGCCGTTCGAGGGTGGCCCGGTTGAGGGCGCGGGTGCCGAGTACGGGGTGCGCGGTTCTGGCCGCCTTGGTCGCCATGGATCACACGCTACTGAGACTTGCGGACAGTTTCTGTCCGCGAGGGGCGTGGAAGCGTTCCCCCTCACCTGTCCGATGGTGAGGGGGAACGTCTCTCCGTGGGGGGAGGTCGGTGCGCCGGGGAAGCCGGCGGGCCGCCGGACGGCGGTGGGGTCTTCGGCGCCGGGGGCGCGGGGCGGATATCGCGGGGTGATGGGCGGGGCGGAGTGTCCGGGCCGTCGCATGGCTGTCGCCGGCGCTCGCGCCGGCGGGCCGGACCCCGCGCTCGCACGATCATGAGTAGACACCTGTGCACGGGACGGGACAAGACCGATCGGTCACGTGCTGGGGAGTGTGGCCGAAAAGTCGAGACGCCGATGCGCCGGAGCCGGCCCCGGAGATCCGCGGCCGGTCGCCATGACACCACTCTGGCCTGCGCGGAAGCCGGGTGAGTGCCCCGGCAGGCGTCGGGGCACGGCCCGTCTCGGCCCGGCCGAATGGCCGGATTCTCGATGACGCGCCCGGAATCGGCCCGCCGGGCGGTGCGGTTCGGGAGAACGGCCGCGCTCCGGTGGGCGGCCTCCCGGGTGGGCAGCTCCCGGTGGGCGGCCTCCCTCCGGTGGACGGCCGGCTGCCGCTGGACGGCCTCCTTCCGCTGGACGGGCGGCTCCCGGTGAGCGGCCTCCCTCCGGTCAGCGGGCGGCTCCCGCCGAACGGCCGGCCCACTCAGCCGTTCGGCCCGGTCATCCCCCCGTACCGCCCGGCCGGCGGTTCCCGGCCGGTCCGGGCTCGAAGCCGTAACTCAGCGGCGGCAGCACAAGGGCGTCCAGCAGCCGGGGAAAGGCCCGGTGGTCGGCGAGGTCGCGGTGCGGGCGGCGGACCAGATCGCGCAGTGCCGCGGGGTCCGGCAGACCGGGGGTGTTCTCGATGGCCGTCAGCAGGACACGGTGGTCGAGCCGGGTGAAGTAGGCGGTGAAGAACGCCTCGGCCCGCTCCAGGGCTCTCGCCAGGGCCCGCTCGGGGCCGGCCGGCCAGGTCGCCGCTCTCGCCGCGGCCGGGGCGGGGATCGGCGGCGCGCCGGCCCGCGGAGCGACGGTGAGCCGGTCCCGTACCGCCGACGGCCCGGGCGCCGGACGGCGGACCGGGCTGCCCGTCAGCGTCCGGAGGAAGGTGCCCGTGGTGTACCGCTCCGGCTCGGCGAGTACGGCCGGGTCGAAGTCCCGGGCCAGCAGTTTCGCGGTGAGCGCGAGCTCGTCGACCCGGGCCATCGGTACCGCCCGGTCCATGGTGAAACGGCCGGCGGTGTCGAGCGCGGCCGGGACCAGATTCCGCGCGGGCAGCAGTTCGGCGGCCGGGCCGATGTCCGCGGCGAGTACGGGCACACCGTGCGCCAGGGCCTCGACCACCGCCCGGCCGAGGGATTCCCGGGAGGAGGTGCTCGGGAAGAGCAGCACGTCGATCTCGGCGAAGAACTCGGTGAGCCGGTCGCGTCCGAGCACCCCGGCCGGGCGGACGGCCGCCGGGTCGACCCCGGCCCCGGCCGCCTCCGCAGCTATCCGGCCGGGTTCCCAGCGCGGCCCGCCGGGCCCGCCGCCCGCGTACCGGAGTGTGGTGCGGCCACCGCTCTCCCGGTGGCAGCGGGCGAAGACGGAGAGCACCTGGTCGAAGTTCTCCGCCTCGTGGAGCGCGCCCAGATAGCCGATGCAGAGCGGCCGGTCCGGCGGGGGCACCCGCCGGGCGGGGCGGCGGGCCGGGAGGAGGTCGAGCATCGGGCGGGCGACGGCCGAGGTCTCCTCGGTCACGGAGGCGGGGAAGTGCCGCATGTAGAGCCGGCGGGCGTACTCGGTCGGGAAGAGCACCAGGTCACCGGGTTGGACCAGGGGGCCGCAGAGTTCCTCCTGGGCCCAGTGCCCGGACCAGAGGGCGGTGTTCACCTCGCGCACGATCCGGTAGCCGGCGCCGGCCCGGCGCCGCCACAGATGGTGGAGGTAGGCATACGGCCCGGCGCCCGCGTACACGGTGTCCCCCGGCCCGGCCCCGGCGACACCGGAGGGGCCCATGGCGAGGTCGTGCCAGACGACCGGCAGCCCCGATGCGGCCAGCAGGCCGGCCGCCTCCCGGTGCATCAGGGCCGGACCGTCGGCGCTGCCCCGGGCGGACGCGGTGCGGTGGTCATGCGCGTACAGACGCACCATCGGCCTCCTGCCCGGCTTCTCCCGGACAGGCGACCCGCCCGTTCTTCCGCAGGTGGCCCTCACCGGCGAACCGGGGGAGGACCTCCTTCGGTCGCGCCGGCCCGCGGAGCCGGCCGCCGGCGGTCCGGCGGGCCGCCGCAGCGACGGCTCCGGCCGGCTCGGCGGCGGCCGGCTCGGCGGCGGCCGGGCCGGGTGGTTCGGATGTCCCCGGGAGAGCGGCCGGTCCGGGCGGTGTGGACGGCGTGTGCCGGGCTGTGGGCCGTGGTGAGAAGGCCGTCTCACATGTGAACATGACTGACTCGTCTCCGTGGTGGGTGTGCGATGGCGGCTTGCCCTGGATTCAACCCGGGCCGGGGTGCCGGGACTGGATTCCGGCTGGATTCGGACTGGAGTCCGGCGGTCCCGGAGCTCCCGCTCCCCGGCTTCCCGGGACCGCCGGAACCTGTTTGCCGTGTTTCCGGTGGGTTCGGCGGGTCTGATGGGCCGTGTGCGAACGGAGAGGGATGAGGCACGGCGGAGGCGGCCCGGCGTCAGAGGGAGCGGTCCGCGGCGGCACCGAGGGCGCGGTGCACATCGGGCCCGCGGGCCGGGGAGAGCAGGGCGAGACGTTCCGGCGAGCGCGGTCCGGGACGGCCGCGTCCGAGAATGTCCCTGGCGATGTCCACCACGGCGGGCAGCGAGTGCGCCGGCAGTACGGGCATCAGCAGGGCCTCCTCGCCGGGACGGAGCTGTCCGGTCCGGTACGCCGCGCGCAGGAAGCCGGCCAGGGACCGGTGGCGTTCCGCGGGGTCGGCGGCGTATCCGGCGGCCTCCGCGAGCCGGGCGATGTCCAGCAGCCGGTCACCGGTGTGCAGTTCGTCGAAGCCGAGTACGGCGACGACGGTCCGCCGCCCGCCGGTGCCGGGAGCCGGAGCCGGCGGGGTGGGAGGCGGCACGGGATGAGCGGCGGCGGGCTGCCGGGGCGACCCGCGTCCGCGGCGGGCGCGGCGGGCGAGCCGGCTCCGGTCGTACGGGACCGGCGGGGGCGCGGCGGCCGGCCCGGGGACGGACGGGCCGGTCTCCAGGGTGCCGGAGGCGATGGTGCCCGTACTCCCGCCCGGGATGTACGGAGCGGCCCGGCCGGCCCCCGGTTCCGGGCCGGCGGCCGGAGCGAGCAGGAAGTGCCGGGCATGCAGATCGCTGTGGATCACGGACGGGTCGAGCAGGGCCGTACGGTTTCCGCGCAGCGTCTCGTGCGACAGGGGCCCTGCCGCGACCAGGGCGCGCAGGGCCGCCGCGGCCATCCGCGACCAGTCGTCGTCCGAGCTCTCCGCCGGCGGCGGCGGCCGGTGCCGCGCGTCGGTGAGGGCGGCCCGCCAGTTCTCCTCCTCCGGCGGCAGCGGCGGGTCGACCGAGGCGAGCCGGTCGCGCACCCCCGCGGGCAGGCTGTCCGGGGCATCGCGCAGCCGCAGTCCGCACGCGGCCACCGCCGCCGCCCGCGCGGGGTCGGCGGGGTCGGCGGGCTCTCCCCCGTACCAGGGACTCAGCTCGCAGAGCGCGCCGTCGCGCCGGACGGCGGTGGAGCCGTCGAGCGCGGGCAGTACGGCGGCGACCGGCACTCCGTGGCGCCGGCAGTGGGCGCCGATCTCCCCCCGGAGAAGGTGGAAGTACGGTGCGCGCAGGGACTCCTGGGACGGCCGCACCCTGAGGACCCGCGCCGTCCCGCCGTACTCCACCCGCCAGGACACCACGGCCCGGCCCGGCGGCGCGGCGCCGGGCGCCAGAAGGGCCGGACCGGTGCGGTCCGGCTCCATCCCCCAGCGCTCGGCGAGAACGGTGCGCGCCCAGGGCTCGCTTCCGGCCGGCGGGCGGTGGCCGTCCGCCCACCGCCCGGTACGGGAGCCGTCCGCGCCCGTACCCCCGAAGGGAACACCGGTCTCGTGCTGTGCGTCCTGGTGCATCGCATTCCCCGTCTGATTCCGGACAGACTGGCCCGGTCTCCTCACCGACTCAACGTCCCTGGTGACGGGGGGATTCAGTAGGGGCGCGCGGCCGGCGGCCACCAGCGGGGGCGGCGCGGACGGACCGGCGGGGCACCGCTCCGATCTCTGCGATCTCCCCGCTCTCTCCGCGAGGCGCACGCCGGGGCCGTGGTCATGGACGCGCGGGTCCCGGCCGGCGGCGCGGCGGAGGGCTCTGCCATCGGGGTCTGCCCCTTCGCGAGTACCCGGACGGACAATGACCGGCTCTCATCTGGTGGGCTGGCGCGGCTGCCGGGTATGCACATTCCACCGTCCCCGACCGGGGCCGGACAAGGGACCGGCGCCACGACTGTGAGGCACACCGTGCTAGTTCGTGCGGTTGTGAATCCGCACCGGTCCGATGTCTGCGAAGACGCTGATCCGTGCGCGCGCCGGCCTCGCCGGTTCAGCGGCGCGCCGGATCACCGGCGCGCGGACTGATGGACTCGTGGAGGAGAGATCGTGCCGCTCACGCCGAACTCCCGGCTCCGGCTGCTGCTCGCGGACGCGGGCTGGACCGGGACCCAGCTGGCGCAGGCGACCCGCCGGGTGGCCGGGGAGCACGGAAGGCAACTGGCCTGCGACCGCTCGTCGGTGTCGCGCTGGCTCGCCGGTGCCCAGCCCCGCCCGCCCGCGCCGGCGTATCTGCTGGAAGCGCTCTCCCGCAGGCTGGGCCGGCGGGTCACGGCACAGCAGGCCGGGCTGACCCGGGCACCGCTGCCCGCTCCGGCGCTCGACTGGGAGGGCGCCGCCCCGCTGACGGCGCTGACCCGGCTCACCGAGACCGAACTAGACCCCGCCAGAAGGGCGCTGCTCGGTGCGGAGCCCTTCAGTCCGCTGGCCTTCGCCGTACCGGAGCCGCTGCCCCGGCCGCGACCGCCCCGTACGGTCTCCGGCATGCCGGACGGTCCGGCGGAATCCGGCGACCGGCGGGCGGGTGAGCTGGACGCCGAGCGGATGGAGGCGATGGCCGGGGTATTCGCCGCGGCGGCCGATCGCTTCGGCGGCGGGCCGGTACGGGCCGCGCTGGCCGCGTATCTGGCCCGGGAGGTCACGGCCAGGCTCCACGCGCCCGCCCCGGAGCGGGTGCACGGGCGGCTGCTCGGCAAGACCGCGCAGCTGACCCTGCTCCTCGGCCGGATCTGCGCGGACGGCGGCGACGACGCGGTGGCCCAGCGCTATCACGGCATCGCCGTACGGCTGGCCGCCGACGCCGGGGACCACGCGACCATCGCGATAGCACTGCGGGCCATGGCCACCCACGCCCACGATCTGGGGCACACCGGTACCCGGGTGCTGCAACTCGCCGACCGGGCCTGCGATCACGCACGGTACGCGCCGCCCGTCGTCCAGACCTACGCCCAGGCACAGCTGGCGGTGACCCTGGCCCACCACGACCGGCGGGCGGCGCTCACCGCGCTGACACGGGCCGAGCGGCTGTACTCGGCGGCCGGCCCGGCCTCGGCCGGACCCTTCGGCACCTACTCGCTGGGCGCGCTCCACTACCAGCGGGCGCAGACCCTCGGGGCGCTCGGGGACCACGCGGGGAGCGTGGGCGCGCTGACCGCCTCCCTCCGGGCGCGCGGTCCCGGCGAGAGCCATGCCAGGGCGCTGACCCATGCCCGGCTCGCCGAGACCCGGCTGCGGCTCGGGCATCTCGACGCGGCCCTCCCCCACTGGCGGGCCTTCCTCGACGACTACGCGGCGCTCGACTCGGTCCGGGCCGCCCGGCGGCTGACCGCCATGCGCCGGGCCCTCCAGCCGCACCGTCACTATCCGGCGGCGGCTCCCCTGCTGATCCGGGCGGAGGCGGCCGGCTGAGCCCGGCCCCGGTGACACTTCGGCCGGCGGGCCGGCGGGGGCGGGCCTGGGACGGGCGGGCGGGGGTCCGGGGGGTCCTCGGGCGGTACGGGCTCCGGGCGCCGGGCGCACCGGTCGCACCGCACGGGGAAGACGAGCGCGTAGTGAAAGGGATCCTGCATGGACAGCAGAGTGCCGCGCGCCGGCCGCCCACCGCGAGACGCGCGGCCGGGGTGAGGGATCCCCGCGCACGCCCGGGTGACCGTGCCGGGGGGCCGGCCCATGCCGCACCCCCCGAGGGATCCCCGCGCACGCCCGGGTGACCGGCGGCCCCCCTCCGGGCGGCGGGCGGGAGCCGGCCGCGGCTCCGGTGCGGCGGCGGGCGGGGAACCCCGGCGCACACGCGGCGAGCGCCCCCGGACAACTGTCCGACAGACCGCCCGGGAACCAGCGCGGCGGTACCGCCGCGCTCCCGCGGCCATTCCCGTACGAGCGTTCCGTTGCCGGCGTCCTCCGTGCCGGGAAAGCGGTCCCCGGCTGTGCCGATCCGGGCCCGGTGGGGCGGCCGGGCCATTCCGCTCCGGCCTCCGGAACGGCTCCGGCGGCGCTCCCGGCGGGCCGATCGGACCTCCCACGGGCGCGACCGGCGTACGAGATGGCCTGAACTGAACATTGTCACAAGGGAGTTGGGGACTCCTCTTCCGCGTACCGGACATGCCCGCACCGGCCCGGCGGGGACCGGCCGGAGACCGCCGGTGCCGTACCGGACATCCGGTGAAGGCGCTGGACGGGGGAGGTCTCCCCGACGCGCCGGAGCGGACCGGCCGGCCGGGTCCGAGGCCGTGCGCCCCGCGCGCGGCCGGGTCGCCGGCGGCCCGCCCGGCGGCGGTTCGCGCGCCCTCCGGGAAGACCCGGCCACTGCCGGGTTTGGCCGGGAACATCCCGCCTGTATCGGCCATCCCGGGGAAGGAGTTCACCGGTCGGCGCGCCCGGGCGGTCCAGCGTGCCCGCGTCGGGCCGGCCCGCGATGGCTTGACGCGGGGTTCTCCATGGCCGTCAGGGGCGCACATTCTCCGGCTCCATGCGCTCTCACGCCCCTCTCGCGTCACTCGATCGCGGGTATTAGGCAGTTCGTCAGTGATACCCGGGGCGACTGCGGTGAACTGGTGACAGGTACACGCAGAACCCTCACGACGCACGGCCCATGGAGACAGCCCGTTGAGAAACCTTGTGGAGAAGGCTGAGGAGCAGACCATGACGACAGTTCTCTTGGTACATGCGGTGTCACTGTGGCGCGCCTCCCTGGCCTGCCTGCTCAGCAGGGACCAGGGGCTTCGCGTACAGACCACCGACAAGGGCGGGGTACGCGCGGCCATGCAGGAGTGTCCGGCCGACATACTTCTCACCGACCTCGACTGTCCGGACTCCGTGGAGGTCCTGACGCTGATGGAGTCGATGGCCGCGCCCGCCGACTGCGGCACATCGCTCGTCGTCCTCGCCCGCGGTGACCGGGCCGGGGATCTCCGCAGAGCCTCCGACGCGGGAGCCCGGGGATACATCGACAAATTCGGCCCCGTGGACAATGTCTGCGAAGTGGTGCGGAAGGTGGCGGACGGGGGCCGGCACATCGATCAGTCACTCGCCTTCGGTCTCTTACAGGCGAGCGAGGTTCCGCTGTCGCCGCGTGAATTACGGGTACTGGCGCTGGCGGCGGAGGGCGAGTCGGTGTCGTCGATAGCCAATGTGCTGCATCTGGCGAGCGGCACGGTGCGGAACTATCTGGCGGCGGCGATACGAAAGACCGGCGGCAGGAACCGGATGGACGCGATACGGCTGTCGAAGGAGTTCGGCTGGCTGTGAGCCGCCGCGCGGCACCCTCCGGGTGAGCGCGCCCGCGGCCGGGGCGCGCGGCGGAGGGCGGGCGGCCCCGGCCGGAGTCAGGGGGACGGCGGGGCGGCCGGGGACGCGGGCGACCAGTGGCCGGTCAGATCCCGGTAGAGCGCGGATTCGGCGAGCAGTTCGGCCGGGGTGCCGTACGCGGTCCGGGTGCCGTCCATCACCAGGACCCGCCCGGCGCGAGCCGCCGACGACAGCCGGTGGGCGATGACCACGAGCGTCCCGGCGCGGCCGGCCAGCGCGGCCTCGGCGCGCGCCTCCGCCCGCGGGTCCAGATGGCTGGTCGCCTCGTCCAGGATGAGCAGCGGCGCGGGGGTGAGATGAGCCCGTCCCAGGGCGATCAGCTGCCGGTCGCCCGGTGAGAGCCGGGCCGGGTCGAGCGGGGCGTCCAGCCCGCCGAGCCGCGCCAGCAGCGGTTCGAGACCGATCGCCGCCACGGTCTCCGCCATCTCCGGCTCCCCCGCGCCGGGCCGGAGATAGCGGAGGTTGTCGCGGAGCGTCCCGGTGAAGACATACGCCTGCTGGGGCAGCAGGGTGCGCACGGAGGTGGGTTCGAGCCCCGCCGCCGGGCGGCCCAGCCATCGCACCTCGCCGCCGGTGGGCGGTACGACGCCGGCGAGCACGGCGGCGAGGGTGGACTTCCCGCTGCCGCTCGGACCGACGACGGCGAGATGGTCACCGGGGCGCAGCAGCAGATCGAGCCGGTCGAGCACCGGACGGGCGGCCGGCCCGTACGCGAAGGTGACGGAGCGCAGTTCGGCGGTGGGCGGCGGCGCGGTGCTCCCGGCGGCCGGCTTCCGGTACGCCGGCGGCGCCGCCCGGTCCTCCGGGCCGGGCGGCAGGGGCGCCGGGCCGGTGAAGCGGTCGAGCACGACGATCAGCCGGCCCCCGGCGGTGCCGAGCATCGTCAGCAGGGAGTGCAGGGCGGGGGCCAGCGCCTGGGTCAGATAGACGAACGCCCCCATCAGCGCGCCGCTGGTGAGCCCGTGCCGCATCAGCCAGGGCGCGGCGAGGAGCAGCAGCAGCGGGGGGAGCCGGCCGCAGACGGCGAGGGCGATGATCCGCACCGCGGCCCAGCGGGCCAGTGAGCGCGCGGCGGCGGCCTGGGCTCCGGCGAGCCGCTCCGCCTCCGTCACGGTGCGGCCGGCGGCCCCGGCGGCGGCGATGTCCCGGAGCGCGCCGGCGGTCCGCCCCGCGTGGGCGGCGAAGTCCTCGTCCGCCCCGAGATAGGCGCGCTGACGGGCCGCCATCGGAATGAGGGTGGCGAGGAAGAGCCCGAACCCGAGCAGCAGGGGGGGCAGGACGACGAGCAGCAGCCGAGGCGAGAGCGCCGCCATCCCGGCGAGCGCGCCGGCCGCGGTGAAGACGAACGAGCGGAGGGAGAGCACGAGGCCGGCCCAGCCGTCGCGGGCGATCTCGCTCTGGTGGGTGACCTGGGAGACGGAGCGGGTGCCGGCGGCGGTGGGCGCGGTCAGCGCCGTGCCGATGGCCCTGGCGGCGGCGCGGCGCACCAGGCCGTCCCGGAGGGGTTCGACCAGGTCCGCCAGGCGGGCGAAGACACCGCGGGTGGCGAGCGCGGCGGGGAGGGTGACAACGGCGGCGACGGCCAGCCACAGCAGTCCGGTGCGGGGGGATCCGGCGAGAAACCCGGCGTCGAGGGCGCGGGCGATGGCGTATCCGCCGAGGAAGGTCTGCGCGAACTCCACCAGCGACCAGCCGCCCAGCCGCACGATCACCCCGGTGCGGGCCCGGAGATACGGCTTGCCCTCACGCAGGACCCGGCCGAACGAACCGGCCCCGGGGCGGCCGGGGGCGGCGGATCGCTTGCCGGCGGGGCGGGTCCTCGCCGCCGCCGGGGCGCCGTTCCCAGGCCATGCGCGGACCGCGCCCGCCGCCGGGCCCCGGCCCGGCGCGGGGGCGGCGGGCCGGCCGCCCGGCCCGGCGAATGCCGTCGCGGGGCCCGTGGCCGGACCGTCCGCGTCCCCGGCCGGGGCGACGGTGTCCGCCTGTGGGCGGAGCTCGGCGCCGTACGCGGGTACGGACACACCCGGCGCGGCGGTGCCGGCCTCGGCACTCCGCGCGGAGCCGGGACCGGGACCGGGACCGGACGGCGGGCGCGCGGGGGCCGGCGGGCGGGCGGGCGGTACGGGACCGTCCGCCGGCACCGGGGCGTCCATGGTCACGGGACCGTCCGCCGGCACCGGGGCGGCGCCGGGTGGCACGGTCGTGGTGTCCGGGCCGGGCCCGGGAGTCGCCGCCTCCGCCGCCCCCGCCGTGCCGCGGGAAGCGGCGGAGCCGAGACGCGGAACCGGTTCGCCGGTGGGGGGTGTGCCCCGGCGGGCAGGGGTCATCGGGGGGCCGCTCCGTCCTGTCGTGGCCGCCCGGGGGCCTTCGTGGCCGTGCCCGGCGGGTCGTCGGGGCCCGTGTGGAAGACCGCGCGGTACTCCGGGTCCGACCAGAGCGCGGAGTGCGGTCCGACCGCGCGGAGTTCGCCGTTCTCCAGCCAGGCGACCCGGTCGGCATCGGCCGCCGACGAGACGCGGTGGGCGACCACGATTCTGGTGCAGCTCCCCGCGCGGGCCGCCAGTGCGCGCTGCACCCGGCGTTCGGTGACGGTGTCCAGGCTGGAGGTCGCGTCGTCGAGGATCAGCAGCCGCCCGGCACGGGCGAACGCGCGGGCCAGGCCGAGCCGCTGGCATTCGCCGCCGGAGAGCGGGGCGCGGTCCAGCGGGGTCCGGTAGCCGTCCGGGAGCAGGCCGATGAATCCGTCGGCGGACGCCGCACGGGCCGCCGCGCGGATGGTCTCGTCCGCCGGCCGGTCGGCGCCGAAGCCGATGGTGTCCGCGACGGTGTCGCCGAGCAGCGCGGGCCGGGCGAAGGCGTACCCGACCTCGTCCCGCAGATGCTCCGGGTCGACGCCGTCCAGCGGGATGCCGTCCAGGGTGACCGATCCGGTGTCGGGGTCGGTGAGCCGGCCCGCCACGGCCGCCAGCAGGGACTTCCCGGAGCCCGAGCGGCCGACGACGGCGAGTGAGGTGCCGCCGGGGACCCTGAGGGTCAGCCCGCGCAGCAGCCGCTGCCCGTCCCGCACCACACCGACGTCGTGGAGCTCCAGGGTGCCCGGGCCGCCGGGCGGCAGGGTGCCGGAGCGGTGGGGCACGGGCTCCAGGGCCAGCAGCGGATCCAGCCGGCGGGCGGCGCTGCGGCCCCGGGCGATCGAGCCGAAGGCGCCGGTCAGCGCGCCCAGTCCGACGGCGAGTACGGCGTAGCGGGAGACGGCGAGGAGATCACCGACGCTGATGGCGCCCGCCGAGAGCCGCAGCCCGCCCACGGCCAGGACGAGGACGGTGAGCAGCGGCAGCAGTACCGCGCTGCCTCCGGTGGCCCGGCCGTGAATGTCCCAGGTGCGGCGGCCGTGCGTGGCGAGGGCGGCGAGCGGTGCGGTGATGCGGGCGTGCTCGCGCCGGGCGGTGTGGGCGGCGCGCACGGTGGCGATCCCGTCCAGCACCTCGGTGAGCCGGGTGGCGATCAGGGCCTGTTCGCGCTGGTAGTCGGCGGCGGCGTCGGCGGTGCGGCGGATGAGGGTGGTCAGCAGGACGATGAACGCGGGCGCGCCGATGAGCAGGGCGGCACCGGTCCAGGGGTCGATGAGGAAGAGCGCGGCGATCCCGCCGAGCGGGAGCAGCACCACGGCGGCGGCGGAGGCGGCGGTCACGGGGACGGCGGCGGCCTCGGCGGCGTTCGAGGTGAGCCGGGTGGTGAGGTCGCCCGGGGCGACGGTCCCGCCGCGGCGCGGTTCGGCACGCACCAGGCTGCTCGTGACCCTGGTCCGCAGCCTGGCGGTGAGGGCGGCCGTGGTGGTGCCGCCGAGGACGGCGACGGCCGCGTCCAGCAGGACTTCGACGGCGGTCAGTGCCGCGCACAGCGCGAGACCCCGCCAGGGGACGGCCCGCCGGGTGATCAGATCGTCGACGGTGAGGCCGAGGGCGAAGGGGAGTGCCAGGGCGGCCAGTGCCGCGCCGGTGGAGCAGATGACGAGCGCCGCGAGGGAGAGCCGTCCGGTGCCCGGTTCCCTGATGGCGGCCTGTGGAGCGGGGGCGCCGGCTGCCGCCGGGAGGGCCCCGGCCGCCGGGGGGCTGCTCGTCACGGTGTGGTGGTCCTTCCGGTCTCGGCCGGCCGGCGGATCGCGCACCCGGCCCGCCTGTTCACGGCCATTGGGCCGGGAAGGCGCCGACCGTGCGCTCGGCCGGTCCGTCCGCGCGGTCCACCCGTGTGCGAGCGCCGCCGGGGCGCGTCCACCCCGTACGCGGGCACGGCCGCCCCCTGCGAGAGGCCGCCCGCGCCCGCGCGGGTTCATGGGCACCGGCCGGCCCCGGGAGTGGGCCGGGGCCGACCGGCGCGCCGGGTGGCGGGCGGGGATGTCACCCGCCCGCGCCCCGGCGTGGTGTCACGGGGTGCAGAGAACGACGCTCAGGGAGCTGTACTCACACACGAGCAGGCTCACCTGGCTTCCGGTCTCCACATCGCCGAACGCCTCGTCCGCCGGGGTCTCCAGGGCCTGAAGGTCGAGAAGCGCCATGATGATTTCCTTTCGTGGGGACAGTGGTGCGATTCATTGGTGCACGGCCCCTGGCTGGGGCCGGGTCTCGGTCCGCCGGTTCGGCGGGAGGAAGGGCAGGGACACCCCGGGGGTGTGCACGCTGCCGAGGGCGAGCAGACAGCCGGCGGTGCCGGTGGCCAGGTCCATGGACCGGCGCATCATCTGCTCTCCGGGGAAGGCCAGTTCGCCCGCGTACGGCATGGCGGAACGGCCGAGGAGTTCGGTGTGCCGGCCGATGTACCGCCGACGGTCGGCGGGGTCGCCGAAGGGTGAGCGGGCGAGCTGGAGAATCAGCCCGGCCACGCCGCGGAAGAGTCCGGGCTGGATGTAGAAGGCGGAGCGGAGGCCGGGTTCGATGGCCTCGCGTGCGGAGTGGAGCGACTCGTCGGCGCGGTGGGCCAGGAACTCGTCCAGGACCAGGGCCACTCCGGCACTGCCCGCGCCCAGGTACGGCATGGCGCGTTTGCCCTCGATGACGAGGAGGGCGCCGTCGTTTCCGGTGCGGCATCGGGCCAGGTCCCGGCGGAGCGCGCCGGCGGCCAGATCGAGGAAGGCCGGGTTTCCGGTGGCCTCGTACCGCCGGACGAACAGGAGCGCGACGCCGGTCGCGCCGTGCAGCAGCCCGGTGCGGGCGGTCGGCGGGCCGGTGTTCAGGGCGCGGACCGCGAGGTCGGTGCAGTGGTCGGCGGCCCGCCGGAGCGCGCCGGCGTCGGCGCCGTCCGCGTCGGCGGCGAGATCGCCGAGGGCGAGTGCGATCCCCGCGTATCCGCTGTGCAGATCCGCCGTCATGCCCTCGATGGGCTCCCGGATGATCAGCTGGGCGAGTTCGGCGGCCTGTCCGGAGTGGCCCAGGCGGTTGAGGGTCCAGGCGATGCCGGCGAGTCCGTCGTAGAAGCCGAGCGGGGTGCCCGAGGCGGGCTGCTTGGCCCGGGCCAGGAGCCATTCGGCGGCCTCGGGGCAGGGGGGTGCGCCGGTTTCCCGGAGTGCGTAGAGGACTCCGGCGGCGCCGTGGGCGAGGGACTGGCCGCCGGCCGGGGAGGCGAATTGGGCGATGTCGCCCGGAAAACATCGGTCCTCGCGGTCGGGTGTGAAGGAGGCGAGGATGGCGCGGGCCATGGAGTCCCGGCTGAGCGGCCAGTCACCGGGCTCGGGGGCCGCCATGCCGGTGGGATCACCGGGTGTCCGGGGGGATCCGTCGCGCTGGGCGGGTATCCGGGTACCGCCGGACGCCGGGGCCGCGTCGCCGGTGTCCCGCAGGATCTCCGCCACGGCCGGGCGGAGTTCGTCCGCCGTGACCGGGAAGATCCGGGTGATGTCGCGGGCGAGCCGGTGCACCCGCCGCCGGTCGATGGTGAAGAGCGTGGTGAGCGGGAGCAGCAGGGCCAGGCGCAGACAGGCCAGGGCGTACCGGTCGATGTCCGTGCCGCGCCGGTCGGGCGGGGCGACGAAGGCGGGGTTGGCCACGATCTGCCGGTGTCCGTCCGCCGCCGCGGAGGCGGCCTCGAAGTCCAGCAGCACGACCCGTGACTCGTCCTCGGCGACCATGACATTGCTCATGTGCAGATCGCTGATGACGACGCCCCGGGAGTGCACCTCGTGCACGGCGCTCTCCACCAGGGTGTACATCCGGCGGGCCCACTCGGCGTGTTCGGCGAGCTGCCCGGCCGACGGCTCCGTGCGGGAGAGCGGGAAGCGGCGGGCGAAGACGGTGTTGAGGGTGGTCCCGGGCACATGCTCCAGGGCCAGGAAGTGGTGGTCGCCGACCTGGAAGCTCTCCAGCACCCGGGGGACACAGGGGAGTCCGGACAGCTTCTCCAGCGCGTTCCGCTCGCGTTCCAGCCGGGCGACCGCGTCGGCTCCGTCGGCGGCCAGTCCGGCGTACGGGCGGGCCTCCTTCAGCACGACGGTCTCGCCGCCGCGGGTGTCCCGGGCCTTGTAGACGCCGCCGCCGTTGGAGAAGTGCAGGGCGCCGAGGATGTCGTACGGCATCCCCTGCATCCCCACGGCCGCTCGGGCCTCCAGATGCGGGCCGAGGAAGTCCGGGGGTGTCACCCACTCGGGGATCTTCAGCGAGGGACCGCGCGGATCGGGTACGAGAGTCCCGGCGGGGTCGGCGATGGCGGGCACCAGCCGGCCGTCCGCGCCCCGGCAGAACCGCCCGGCGAAGGCGCCGTAGCGCACATGCACCGGGGTGTCGCCGCAGCGCAGATCGCTGAGGATGTACGGTCCCGGCTCGCCCTCCAGAAGGGCCATCAGATCCGTGGTGATCCCGGGGAAGCGGTCCTCGGACGGCGGATAGACGGTGATGAACTTGCCGCTGCCCGCCCGGTCCGCGTATTTGGCGTTCCGCAGCAGCAGCAGCGCCGGGCCGGGAATGAACTTGAAGGGCAGACGCCGCGTCACGCAGTACTCGGCGACCCGCTGAAGGATCGTTTCCGCGTTGCCGAGGGCGGCCGACACATGGATCTTCCACCCCTGCGGCGGGACCCGGAGCCCGGTGGGGCTGTACGAGAACCAGTCACCGCGCCGGGTGGTCTCCCAGCCCTCCGGGGCCTCGGCGCGGGCCAGGGGGTAGAGCGACTCCCCGGCGCCGGCACCGCGGGAAGAGCGGTGCGGCGCGTCGTAGAAATCACGGTCCGCCTGGCAGTACGCGGCGTACTCGGGATTCACTCGCCCTCCCTCGCTCGATTCCGGTGTGGTGCGACGTGACAGAAGCTGTCACACCGGCTCGAAGGCGTGACAGTCCTCGCTGTCACCACTCGGGCGTGCGGTGCGGAGTGCGAATCGCATGGAGGGTGTGGGTCACGCCCATGCGTTTGTCCTGGACTCTTTCATCTTCGGCGGCGGGGCGGCGGGGTGGGCACGCGTGCGGAACGCATCCGGCGGGGTGGGCACGCGTGCCGAACGCATCCGGCGGGAGGCGGGGGCGCGGGGCCGGGTGCGGTTGGCGAGAAGCGGATGCGCGGGGCCGGGTGCGGTTGGCGGGAGGCGGTACGGGTCCCCCCGTACGCCCGCCGCACCGGCCGGCCGCCGTACGGGGGGGGGCCACCCCGCCGGCGGCACCCTCGCGGGAGCGTGCGCCGCGGGAGACGGGCGGCGCCGACCGCGGGCGCCCGCCGGCGGCACGGGCGCGCCGCGAGTTCGCGGACGACGGCGATGCGTACGGACGCGTACGGCCCGCCGGGCCGGCGCCGGCGCCGAGGCGGTCCGCCGGGACTGGCCATCCGGCACGCGCCATGGCTCACCGAGGCCGTCGCCGCAGACGCGGATCGCACCCACCGGAAGGCCCCCGCCGGGCCGGAACGCGCTCACGAGACCGGCGCACAGACGGCCCCCCGGGTCTTCAGACCGGCGGGCGGGCGTGCGCGCGGATCACCTCGGCCCAGGCCCGCGACGCGCCCGTCCAGGTCTCGCGGAGGGAGGATTCCACCGCGCGCAGGCCGGCCACGGCGGCGGCGGGGTCGCCCCCGGCGCGGGCCACGGCCGGGCCGTCCGACTGAGCCCAGGCGGCGACTTCGGCGGCCAGGACCTCCGGGTGGAACTGAAGGCCCCAGGCCCGCTCGCCCACCCGGTACGCCTGGTGGGGGCAGTCGTCGCCGGTGAGGAGCGGGACGGCGCCCGGGGGGAGGGCGGTGATCTCGTCCCAGTGCCACTGCGCGGCCGGGGCGCCGTCCGGCACCGCGGCGAACACCGGGTCGCCGACCGCGTCCGGCAGCCGCCGCAGCGGGACCGCGCCGACCTCGGGGCCCCGGGGCCGGCGCTCCACCCGGCCGCCCAGCGCCGAGGCCATGATCTGGCCGCCGAGGCAGATGCCGAGCAGCGGGGTGCCGATCTCCACGGCCTCCCGTATGAGGGTGCGGACGGCCGGTATCCAGGGCGCCGCGGTCTCGTCGTCGCAGTTGGCCGCGCCGCCCAGGATCAGCAGCCCGGCGTATCCCGGCGGCGAGGCGAGGGACGCGGGCAGTTCGTCGCCCGCCCAGGGGTGGACGAGACGGAGGTCCAGGCCGGCGCGGGTCAGTTCCCCGCCGACCAGTCCGGGTCCGGTGCCGTCCTCGTGCTGGATCACCAGGATCCGGGGGGTTTCCGCAGACGCTGCCACAGCTGTTCCGCCTCCACGAACTCTCGGGGGAACACGGAGGGTGTTCCGGATCCGCCGAAGATGCCACAGCCGGAAACAGGGAGCGGGGGCGGGGCCCCGCCTCGGACGGATCGCGCCCGTCCCGGTGTTCGCGCTGGTGGGAGGGTGCGTGGCAGGTCACACGAACCCTCCGGCGTTCTTAGGTTAGGCTAAGCTAAGTTCCCGTCGGCAGGCAGGCGCTCACCGCGTGTCACCAGCGATCGAAAGAGAAGATTCCCGATGACCTTCGGTGTTGCTGTGGCAGGGGCCAGCGGGTATGCCGGGGGTGAGATTCTGCGGCTGCTGGCGGCCCATCCCGAGGCCCGGATCGGCACACTCACCGCGCACAGCAGCGCGGGCCGCCCGCTCGGCGAACTCCAGCCCCAACTGGGCTCGCTCCACGACCGGATACTCACCGAGACCTCGGCCGCCCGGCTCGCCGGACACGATGTGGTCTTTCTCGCCCTCCCGCACGGACAGTCCGCCGCGCTGGCCGCGGAGCTCGGGCCGGACACTCTCGTCGTGGACTGCGGCGCGGACTTCCGGCTCCGGGACCCGGCCGCCTGGACGGCCTTCTACGGCTCACCGCACGCCGGCAGCTGGCCCTACGGGCTGCCCGAACTCCCCGGCGCCCGCGCGGCGCTGCGCGGCACCCGCCGGATCGCGGTGCCCGGCTGCTATCCGACCGCCGTCACCCTCGCGCTCTTCCCCGGGTACGCGGCCGGGCTGCTGGAGCCGGAGGCCGTCGTCGTCGCCGCCAGCGGCACCTCGGGCGCGGGCCGGGCCGTCAAGGCGCAGTTGCTCGGCTCCGAGGTGATGGGCTCGATGAGCCCGTACGGCGTCGGCGGCGGCCACCGGCACACCCCCGAACTGGCGCAGAATCTCTCGGACGCGGCCGGTGAGCCGGTCACCGTCTCCTTCACCCCGACCCTGGCACCCATGTCCCGGGGCATCCTCGCGACCTGCTCAGCCCGGGTCGGGCAGGGGGTCACCGCGGAGGATGTGCGCGCCGCGTACGAGAAGGCCCTCGGCGACGAGCCGTTCGTCCGGCTGCTGCCGCCCGGCCGGTGGCCCGCCACGGCCGCCGTGCTCGGCTCCAACACCGCGCAGGTGCAGGTCGTACTGGACGAGACGGCGGGCCGGGTCGTCGCGGTGAGCGCGATCGACAACCTCACCAAAGGCACCGCGGGTGGTGCCGTGCAGAGCATGAACATCGCCCTGGGGCTGCCGGAGACCCTGGGACTGCCCATGAATGGAGTGGCTCCGTGAGTGTGACCGCTGCCCAGGGATTCCTCGCGAGCGGGGTCGCCGCCGGGATCAAGGAGTCCGGCGCGCCGGATCTGGCCCTGGTGGTGAACAGCGGGCCGTCCTTCGCGGCGGCCGGGGTGTTCACCTCCAACCGGGTGATGGCCGCTCCCGTACGGTGGTCGCGGCGGGTCGTCGGGGACGGCCGGATCGCCGCGGTGCTGCTCAACTCCGGCGGCGCCAACGCCTGTACGGGCCGCCCCGGGGACGAGGACACCCGGCTCAGCGCCGAGCGCGCCGCGCAGGCCCTGGGTCTGCCGGCCGACGAGATCGCCGTCTGCTCGACCGGTCTGATCGGGATCAGGCTGCCGATGGACCGGGTCTCCACCGGGGTCACCGAGGCGGTGACCCGGCTGTCGGACGACGGCGGCGCGGACGCGGCGGAGGCCATCCGCACCACCGACTCCGTCCGCAAGACCTCCGCCCTCTCGGCGGGGGAGCCGGGCGGCGGCTGGACCGTCGGCGGGATGGCCAAGGGGGCGGGCATGCTCGCCCCCGGCCTCGCGACGATGCTGGTGGTGCTCACCACGGACGCCGAGGTGCCCGCCGGTGAACTCGACCGCGTACTGCGGGAGTCGGTCCGCACCACCTTCGACCGGGTCGACTCGGACGGCTGCATGTCGACCAATGACACCGTGCTGCTGCTGGCCTCCGGCGCCTCGGGGGTCATCCCGCCCCCGGAGGAGTTCGCGCGGGCCGTGCACGCGGTCTGTCTGGATCTGGCCCGGCAGCTGACCGCCGACGCCGAGGGCGCATCGAAGGAGATCGAGGTCGAGGTGGTGGGCGCCGCGTCCGAGCGGGACGCCGTCACCGTGGGCCGCTCCATCGCCCGCAACAATCTGCTCAAGTGCGCGCTGCACGGCGAGGATCCGAACTGGGGGCGGGTGCTCTCCGCCATCGGCACCACGGACGCCGTCTTCGACCCGGACCGGCTCGATGTGGCCGTCAACGGCGTATGGGTGTGCCGGGACGGGGCGGCGGGCGAGGCCAGGGAGAAGACCGATCTCACCGGGCGCCGGATCACCATCACCGTCGATCTGCGGGCCGGTGACGAGTCGGCGGTGATCTGGACCAATGACCTGACCGCCGAGTACGTCCACGAGAACAGCGCGTACAGCTCATGAGCGGCACACTTCCGCTGCCGCCGGCGGATCCGGCCAAGCCCCGGTCGCGCGCGCCGGGCGCCAGGACCGGCGGCCGGGCCCGTACCGTCATCGAGGCACTGCCCTGGCTGGAGTCCTTCCGGGACCGGATCGTGGTCGTCAAATTCGGCGGCAACGCGATGGTCGACGAGGAGCTGAAGCGGGCCTTCGCACAGGATGTGGTCTCGCTGCGGTACGCGGGGCTCCGCCCGGTGGTGGTCCACGGCGGCGGCCCGCAGATCAGCTCGCTGCTCAACCGGCTCGATCTGGAGGTCCGGTTCGCGGCCGGGCTGCGGGTGACCACACCCGAGATCATGGATGTCGTACGGATGGTGCTGGCCGGGCAGGTGCAGCGCGACATCGTCGGGCTGATCAATGCCCATGGCCCGTTCGCGGTCGGGCTGACCGGCGAGGACGCGCACACCATGACGGCGACCCGGCGACCGGCGTGGGTGAACGGCGAACCGGTGGACATCGGGCTGGTCGGTGACATCACCCGGGTCAATCCGGAGACCCTGCGGGCCCTGCTGGACCGGGGCCGCATCCCGGTGGTCTCCCCCGTGGCGCGCGGCGACGACGGGCAGATCTACAACATCAACGCCGATCTGGCCGCGGCCGCGCTGGCGGGCGCCCTCGGCGCGGAGAAGCTGGTCGTGCTCACCGATGTCGAGGGGGTGTACGCGGACTGGCCCCGGAGCACCGAGGTCATCCGGCGGATGACGGCGAGCGAGCTGGAGAAGCTGCTTCCGGAGCTGGCCAGCGGGATGGTTCCGAAGATGGAGGGATGTCTGCGGGCCGTACGGGACGGGGTGCGCATGGCGCATGTGCTGGACGGACGGGTGCCGCACTCCCTCCTTCTGGAGGTCTTCACCGACGAGAACACCGGAACGACCGTGGTGCCGGACGCCCGGGGCGACGAAGGGGACGAGGCATGAGCACGGAGACGGTACCCGCGAAGACCACTCCGGCCCCGGCGGAGCTCACCGGCCGCTGGCGGTCGGTGATGATGGACACCTACGGCACTCCCCCGCTGGCCCTGGTCCGGGGCGCGGGACGCACCGTGTGGGACGCGGAGGGCAATGCCCTGCTCGACTTCACCGGCGGTATCGCGGTGAACTCCCTCGGCCACGCCCATCCGGCGGTGGTCCGCGCGGTGAGCGAACAGATCGCGACGCTGGGCCATGTCTCCAATCTCCATATCGCCGAACCGCCGGTCGCCCTGGCCGAACGGCTGCTGGGGCTGGCCGGCCGGGCGGGGCGGGTCTTCTTCGCCAACTCCGGTGCCGAGGCCAATGAGGCGGCGTTCAAGATCGCCCGGCGGACGGGGCGCGGCGGGGTCGTGGCCTGCGAGGGCGGATTCCACGGCCGCACCATGGGGGCGCTGGCGCTGACCGGACAGCCCGCCAAGCGGGCGCCGTTCCTGCCGCTGCCCGCCGGGGTGACCCATGTGCCGTTCGGTGACACGGAAGCCCTGCGGGCCGCCGTGACCGAGGAGACGGCGGCCGTCCTGATCGAGCCCGTACTGGGCGAGGCCGGGGTGGTGCCGGCGCCGGAGGGATATCTGCGGGCGGCCCGGGAGATCACCCGTGAGCGCGGCGCGCTGCTGATGCTGGACGAGGTGCAGACCGGGATCGGACGCACCGGCGACTGGTTCGCGCATCTGGCGGACCCGGGGATCGTCCCCGATGTGGTGACCCTGGCGAAGGGCCTGGGCGGCGGGCTGCCGATCGGGGCGGTGCTGGCCTTCGGCGCGGCGGGCGAGCTGCTGACCCCGGGTCAGCACGGGTCCACCTTCGGCGGCAATCCGGTGGCCTGCGCGGCCGGGCTCGCGGTGCTGGACACGATTGAGTCGGAGGGCCTACTGGAGCGGGTGCGGCGGCTCGGCGAGCGGCTGCGGCGGGGCATCGAGGGATCCGGGCACCCCCTGGTGGACCGGGTCCGGGGCACCGGGCTGCTGCTCGGGGTGGTCCTCACCGAGCCGGCGTCGCTCCGGGTCCAGGAGGCGGCCCTGCGGGCGGGTTTCCTGGTCAACGCGGTCAATCCGGAGACGGTACGGCTGGCGCCGCCGCTGACCCTGACGGAGGAGGAGGCGGACGCGCTGATCGCGGCGCTGCCGGCGATCCTGGGCTGACCGGCCCGGGCGCCGGACGCGGCGGCGCGCCCGCCGGGGCCGGGGCCGAGCACCCGCGCGCTCATGACCCGCATGAGGCGAAGGACCCGCGCACGCGGAGGACCCGCGATGGGCAAGGGCGCCCGGACGCACGGTGGTCCGGCGGGAGACCGCAGGGCGATCCGGCACGCGGCGACGGGGTGGGGACGGAGCCGGGCGCCGCCGGCATCCCCGCCACCACGAGTCATGGGACGTCACCCACACCCCCCGCACCACGCACATCACCCGAGTCACCGAATTCCGTCACCGAAGCCAGTCCTCGAAGTCAGTCACCGAAGTCAGTCACCGAAGTCACCACCCACCGAGTAAGGATGAGCATGTCGGCAGGGCACGCGAGCACCGCACCGTACGAGAGCAGCGGCACCCGGGATCTGGTGGGCATAGGCTTCGGCCCGGCCAATCTCGCCCTGGCCATCGCCATGGACGAGCACAATGGCCGCTGTGCCCCGGACGACCGGCTGAGCTCCGCCTTCGTGGAGCGCCAGGCCGATTTCGGCTGGCACCGGGGCATGCTGCTCGAAGGCGCCACCATGCAGGTGTCGTTCCTCAAGGATCTCGCCACCATGCGGGATCCCGGCAGCCGCTTCACCTTTCTGCGCTATCTCCACGACCGGGGCAGGCTCGCCGACTTCATCAACCAGAAGAGCTTCTTCCCCACCCGGCTCGAATTCCACGACTATCTGGGCTGGTGCGCCGAGGAGTTCCGGGACCGGGTCTCCTACGGGCGGGAGGCGGTGGCCGTCCGGCCGGTGCGCGGCACCGGCGACGGCACGGTGGACGGCTTCGAGGTCGTCACCCGGCCGGCCGGCGGCCCGGGGGCCGAGGAGGTGGTGCGGGCCCGCAACATCGTGCTGGGCACCGGCCTCACGCCACAGCTCCCGCCGGGTGTCTCCGCCGGTGAGCATGTGTGGCACAACCGGGACCTGCTCTTCCGGGCGCCCGCGCTGACGCACCGCCCGCACCGCCGCTTCGCGGTGGTCGGCGCCGGGCAGTCGGCCGCCGAGACGGCCGAGTATCTGTACCGCACCTTCCCGGACGCCGAGGTGTGCGCCGTCTTCACGCGGTACGGCTACAGCCCCGCCGACGACAGCCCCTTCGCCAACCGGATCTTCGACCCCTCCGCCGTGGACGACTTCTACGACGCGCCCGAGGACATCAAGCGGGCCATGCTCGATTACCACGGCAACACCAACTACTCGGTGGTGGACGGCGAGCTGATCGAGCAGCTCTACCGGACCGTCTACCAGGAGAAGGTGGCCGGCACCGAACGGCTGCGGATCCTGCGGATGTCCTCCCTGACCGGGATCGAGGAGCTGCCCGGCGGCGCGCGGGCCGTGGTGCGCCCGCTCACCGGCGGCGAGCTGTTCACCCTCGACTGCGACGCGGTGGTGCTGGCGACCGGCTACCGGCCGCAGGACCCCCGGGAGCTCCTCGGCCCCCTCGCCGACGAGTGCCTGACGGACCACCAGGGCCGGCTGCGCGTCGACCGGGACCACCGGCTGCGGATGACCGGCCGGGTGCGCGGCGGGGTCTATCTCCAGGGCGCGGGCACCGAGCACACCCATGGCATCACCTCGTCGCTGCTCTCCACCCTCGCGGTGCGCTCCGGTGAGATCCGGGACTCGCTGCTGCTGGGCCGGGCCGGGAACGGAGTGCTCGGCGCACCGGCCCCGGTCCCGGCGGGGGCCGCCGCACACGGCGGCTGAGGCCGTCCCCGTACCCACGAACCCCCCGCAGCAGGACCCGGAAGGCGAGATGTCAGACGCGACCCCCACCACGGCACCGCCCCCCGCTCCCGTCACGGGCGGGAGGGTGGAGCTGACGGCGGCACAGACCCAGGTGCTCGCCGCCCAGCGCGCCGCCCCCGCCAACGCCGCCTACAACGTGGGCCAGTACATCGAGCTCACCGGCCCGCTCGACACCGGCGCCCTGGAGGAGGCGGTGCGCCACACACTCGCCGAGGCGCCCTCGCTCCACTTCCGGCTGATCGAGGACGGCGGACGGCTCTGGCAGGAGCCGGTTCCGGCCGGTCACGACAGGGCCGTGGGCGGCGGGCTGCCCCGGCTGGACACCTCCGGCGCCGGCGATCCGACGGCGGCGGCCGTGGAGCTGGTACGGGAGCAGCTGGCCTGTCCGCCCCGGCTCGATCTGCAGCTCGGCCCGGAAGAGGGCCCGGGGCACGCGGTGCCGTCGCTCACCGGGGCCGTGCTGGTCCGGGTCGGCCCCGAGCGGCATCTGCTCTTCCAGTACTTCCACCATCTCGCCGTCGACGGCTACGGCGTGGCGCTGCTGACCCACCGGATAGCCGAGGTCTACACGGCCCTGCGGCGCGGCACTCCGCCGTCCGGTTCGCCGTTCGCCCCGGTGGGCGCCCTGGTGGCGGCCGAGCGCGAGTACACCGGCTCCGCGCGGTACGCCGCCGACCGCGCCCACTGGGCGGCCCGTTGCGCCGGCGCTCCCCCGGCGTGCTCCTTCGCCCGGGGGCCCGGCGCGGGCTCCGCCCCGCCGTCCGACACCGCGCTGCGCCACACCGTCCTCCTGGACCGGCATGCGGCGGCGGCCGTGCACCGGGCGGCCGGCACGGCCCGTACCACCTGGGCGGAGACCGTCACGGCGGCACTCGCCGTCCAGCTCCACCGGGAGACCGGCACCGAGGACGCGGTGCTCGCGATGTACGCCATGGCCCGGACCGCCCCGGGCACGCTGCGTGTCCCGGGCATGGCCGTGAACATCCTGCCGCTGCGGCTGCCGCTCACCGGCCGGGACACCTTCGCCGGGGTGCTGGCGCGCACCGCCGGGGAGTTCGCCTCGCTCCGGGCCCATCAGCGGTTCCGGGGCGAGGAGCTCGCCCGTGATCTCTGGCCGGGACGGGACGGCGCCCGGCTGCCGGGGCCGCTGCTCAATCTGCGCCCCTTCGACACCGAACTCGACTTCGCGGGCACCCCCGGCCATGTCGTCACGCTCGCGTCGGGTCCGGTGGACGATCTCTCGGTCTCCGCCGTCCGGTACGCGGACGGCCGCCTGCGGCTGGATTTCGACGCCAACCCGGCGCTGTACGACGAGGGGACGCTGACCGGGCTGGCCCGGCGCCACGCGGATCTGCTGGGCCGCCTCTGCGCGGAACCGGAACGGCGGCTCGGGGAGTTCGCGCTGCTGGACGCCGCCGGGGTGGCCGCAGCGGTGGCCCAGGTGCCGCCGCCGGGGCCGGCGGGCGGTCCGGCCTCCCCCGGCGCCTGTGCCGGTGAGGCCGGCGGGCTGCCGCCGCTGCCGTCGGCACACCGGCTGCGGGAGACCGGCGCGCCCGTGGACCGGCTCCACGACTCGGTGCTGCTCCAGGTGCCGCCGGGGCTCTCCGCCGGGCGGCTGCGCCGGGCACTGGCCCGGCTCGCCGACACCCATGGGGCGCTGCGGCTGCGGCTGCACCGGGTGGACGGGGTCTGGGCGCAGGAGATCCTGCCGTCCGCGACCGCTCCGGCGGTGGTCGATCCGGACACCCTGCGCAGGGTCGCCGTACGGGGCCACGAGATCCCGGAACCGGCCGCGCTGATCGCGGCCGAGGCCAGGTCGGCGGCGCACACCCTGGAACCGGAACGGGGCGCGGTGCTGCGCGCGGTCTGGTTCGACGCGGGCCCCTCGGAGCCGGGCAGGCTGCTGCTGGTGGCCCACCGGCTCTCCGTGGACGAGGAGTCATGGCCGGTTCTGGCCCACCGGCTGGCCGCGCTGTACGCGGCACCGGGAGACGGCCGGGAGGCCCCGCGCACGGCGCCGGAGCCGGCGGACGGCGGGCTGCGCGCATACGCCGCCGGGCTGGTCGCGGCGGCCCAGAGTCCGGAGCTGGTGGCGGAACTGCCGTACTGGCGGCAGCTTCTCGGGGCCTCGGCGGCGGATACGGGAGTGGTGCCCCCGGTGCCCCGACTGCACCCGGCCGCCCCGGGGACGGCCGGCGGGGGCCCCTGCCCGGAGACGGTCACCGAGATCGCCTGTCCGGGGCCGGGTATCGCCCCGCGCCGGGTCGACGGTGCCGTACTCGCCGCGCTGGCGCTGGCGGCGGCCGGCGAACCCCGGCTGCGGGGCGACGGTTCCGGTGCCGGACTCCTGGTGGCGGTGGAACTCCCGGATCCGGACCGGCCGGCGGGCGCCGTGGGAGCGCTGACACGGGTGTGTCCGGTACGCGTCGACCCGGCGGGCGCCGGTGCCGGTCCCGATGACGCCGCCGAGCGGGCATCGGCGGCTCTCGCGGCCGTGCCCGGCGGGGGCCGGGGCCATGAGCTGCTGCGCCATCTCAACCCGCAGACCGCGCCGGTGCTCGCCCGCGCGCCCGGTGCGATCGTCCGCTACCGCAGGCCGCGATCCGGCGGGGAGTGGTCCGGCGCACCCGGCTGGACCCGGGCGCCCGGGGACGAGCGGCGGGCGCTGCGGGAGGCCCTGGCCGGTTCCGCACCGCCCGTGACGGGTCCGCTGGAGGTGACGGCGCGGACCGGGCCCGGCGGCCTGGTGCTGCACTGGCGCTGGGCGGAGGGGCTGTTCACCGCGGCCGAGGCCCGGGAGCTCGCCTTCCGTGTCACCGCCACCGTCCGCACCCTGACCGGGCATTGACCGGACGCCGACCGGCACCGGCCGGACACTGACCGCCCGACCGGCCGCACAACCGTACGGCCGCACAACCGATCGGACTCCGCGCCGGAACCGGCGTGGAGCAATCCACAGAGGAGATGTCGACATGACCGCCACCAACCCCTTCGAGGACGCCGACGCGAGCTACCGCGTGCTGGTCAACGCGGAGAACCAGCACTCGCTCTGGCCCGCGTTCGCCGAGATCCCGGCGGGCTGGACCGTGGTGCACGGCGAGGACTCGCGCGAGGCCTGCCTGGAGTACGTGGAGACCCACTGGACCGACATGCGCCCGGCCAGTCTGATCGCCGCCTCCTGACCGTGCCGCGCTCCGATCGCCGCCTTCCGATCGGAGACGCGCCGAAGGGCCGGGCCGGATGAGGGTTCATCCGGCCCGGCCCTTCGGCGACCCCCGCGGGAGACTCGCCGTCAGCCGCCGAAACGCCCCCGGGACTCCTCGATGTGACCGAGATACCGGTGGGTCCAGTCGCACATTCCGTCCACCGTCCTCCGCAGGGCCCGGCCCGGCTCGGTGAGGGCGTACTCGACCCGTGGCGGCACGGTGGGGTACACGGTCCGGTCGACCAGACCATTGCGCTCCAGCATGCGCGGATTCCGGGTGAGCATCTTGTGGCTGATGCCCTCGACCTCCCTGCGCACCTCACCGAAGCGCAGGGTGTCGTCCCCCAGTGCCTCGATGATCAGAAGCGCCCACTTGTTGGCGATGTCCGCGAAGATCTCCCGCGCGAGGGAGTCGGCGCGGGTCGGATCCGCCCCGTCGGACGAGCCCTTGGACTCCTTGGTCACCACGAGGTTCCCCAGTCACCGAAAAGTGCGTTCTTCCCTGCCGGCCGACACTCTCCTACGGTCCTTCGGTAACCACAGGAGAGCGAGGACGCCTTGGCGCACGCGCGGCTCCCACGACAAGGAGGCGGGTGGCACGGCCATCGCCCCGCCGAGCCCCGAAGGACATCCCGGAATCGATGTCCGCCACCGGGTGCGGGCCGCGATCGGTTCCCGTCCGGTCCTCGCCGCCGGGCAGGTCTCCCGGGGCGCCGGCGGTGGGCGCTGAACTCGCCGGTCGGCGGGGGTGACCCGTCCACGCCGTGGACCGGACCCCCGGCGATCCGCCGCTGTTCCCGGAGGGGCCGCCCGTACCGCCGGGCGCCCCGGTGGACATCGGGGCGCTGAACACCCGTGGCCGCCGTCCCGTCGCGATCCAGGCCATGGCGGTCATCGGCTGACCGGTCGTTTCCGGCCATGTCCATGAGGCGACCGCCGCCGGAGACGGCCGCCCGCCCGGGCCGCCCCCGCAGCGCCGGTGACCGGCATCCGGCGGCGGTGGCCGGCATCCCGCGGCCCTCAGGAGCCGCCCGTGACCGTGCGCGCCAGCACGCGGGAGCCGCGCCGCGGATCGAGTGCGTTCACCCAGGCCGACGGGGCGAACCGGGGCTCGACCGGGGCGAATCCATGCCGCAGGAAGAGCTCTCCGCCGCCGCTGGTGGCGGTGAAGACCGATCGCAGGGAGCGGGCGGCGGCCTCCGCCAGCGCGGCGCGCAGCAGCGCCGAGCCGATGCCCTGGCCCTGGCGTCCGGGAGCGACACAGAAGTTGTAGAGAACACCTCCGGAGCCCCCCGCGCCCGCCTGCCCCGGGGGATGGACCCGCAGGGCCAGACAGCCCGCCAGAGCGCCCCCGGCGGATTCCGCCATGAGGAAGTCGGCGCTGTCCCGGGCGTAGAGGGCCGGGGGCCGCTCGCGCAGGGCCCCGGAGCGGAAGAAGAGCCGGGAGAGCCCGTGCAGGGCGAGGGCGTCCTCGGCCCGGGCGCGCCGGACCGATGTGTGCGTCATGGGGACAGCCGGACGCGGGGCGGCCGTGGTCAATGGGGGTACCTCTCCTCGGTCCCGCTGAACGCGGTGGCAGGCCCGGCGCATCGGCTCCGACAGACCCCACCACGACACTAAGGCAAGGCTTGCCTAAGTCGTGGCCAGATTACGACACGGGCCACCCGCGCCTCCACCAAGGGTCCCAGCAGCGGGAGTTGGCCGTCACGGCACCCCCGGCCCCCGCACACCCCGGCTTGACTTGCACCGATCGGGATAGTTAGGTGAGCCTTACCTAAACTCCGCTCCTGAATCGCGGAGTCCCGTTTCAGGGGAAGGATCACGGACGATGGCCGATACGGCCCATCAGGAATCACCCGTGCGGGACGCGTCACCCGACGCGTTCCCGCTGGAGCGGCTCACCCGCGATGTCGCCGGGATGCTGTACGTCGAGACCGGCGATGTCGACCCCGAGGAGAGCCTGCTCGACCAGGGCCTCGACTCGATCAGGCTGATGACGCTGGTCGAGACGTGGCGGGCCGACGGCGCCCGGATCAGCTTCGTCGACCTGGCGGAGCGGCCCACCCTCCGGGAGTGGGCCGAACTGCTGAACTCCCGGGCCTGACGGCCTCGGCCGTACCGGGAACCGGGCCCCGCACGCGGGGCCGGCACTCCTCTCTCCTCGAAGCCGCACCGCGGCCGGACCCGGACCCGGCCCCCGGCCGGACCCCCGAGCCGGACCCGCCGACACCCGGCAGCCGACCGCCGTCGCCCTCACCGCACGGCCGCGTCGCACCGGAGGCACGGCCTCCGCGCACGGCGGCCGGGCGCCCGCCCCGCGAGGCGCGGCCGGATCACCACCCACCCCGTATCAGGCACCGCTTCGGCGGTACCGCCCGCCCGGCGGCTCCCCACCCAGGGGCCCGGGCCATGACAGGAGCACCCCGTGCCAGCGCGTGACTTCCTCATCGACATCGGCCCCCTCAGGGCCAGCAAGGACTTCCGCTCGATCTTCATCGCGCGGGTCGTGTCGCTGTTCGGGCTCGGCATGGCCACCGTGGCGCTCTCCGCCCAGGTCTACGATCTGACCGATTCAACGCTCCAGGTCGCCGTGGTCAGCATGATCATGAGCATCACGGTGCTGCTCGGATCGCTGGCCGGCGGGGTGATGGCCGACCGGATGGACCGGCGGGGGCTCATCGTCTGCGCCCGGGGAGCGGCGGCACTCGCCTTCGCGGGGCTCGCCGCGAACGCCTTCTCCGACGATCCCTCGCTCTGGCTCATCCATCTCTGTGTGGCCTGGGACGGCCTCGCCACCGGTGTCAGCGTCACCGCGCTGATGGCGGTGGCCCCCACCCTGGTCCGTCCCGACCAGCTCCCCGCCGCCGGCGCGCTGATCTCCCTGACCGGCGACATCGGCTCGATCCTGGCCCCCTTCCTCGGCGGTGTACTGCTGGCGCTCGCGGGCCCGGGGCCGGTCTACGCCTTCGCGGCGGGCACCACGGCGATCACCACCCTGCTGATCTCCCGCATCCGCCGGCTGCCGCCCGTCGTGGACGAGGACGACGAGGAGGCGGAGGAGGACAACGGCTCCCTGCGGGTGGCCTTCACGTACGCCTGGCGGAACAAGGTCGTGGGCGGACTGCTGACCCTGGGCGGGGTGACCGCGCTCTTCACCATGCCGGTCGTCCTCTTCCCCGAGATGGTCGACAAGCAGTTCGGCGGCGGCGATGTGATGCTCGGCGTGCTCTACACCGCTCCGGCGGTCGGCGCGGTCGCGGTCTCCGCCACCAGCGGCTGGCTGGGCCGGGCGGCCCGGCCCGGAAAGCTGCTGCTGGCCGCCGCCTTCACCGGCGGCTGCGCCACCATCGGCTTCGGCCTCAGCGGCCATGTGGCCATCGCCTTCGTGATGCTGGCCATCGCCGGAGCGGCCGGGACGGTGTACGAGATCCTGGAGTACGCCCTGGTCCAGCACAACACGCCGGACCGGCTGCGCGGACGGATCGTCAGCGTGACGACCTCTCAGGACACCGCCGGCGACATCGCCGGTGACGCCGAGGCGGCGCTGATCGCCCGGTGGTTCAGCCCGGCCGGGGCCGCCGTGTTCAACGGCGCGATCTGCGCGCTGGCGGCGGTCGTGATCGCCCTCGCCGTGCCCGGACTGCGCAAGGCGACCCTTCCCCAGGGCTGGGACGACGACGATGACGATGACGACGACTCCTCCGGGGAGGCGGACGACACCGGCGCCGCCCCGGTGCCGGAGACCGCCGCGGGCGGCAAGAGCTGAACACCCCCTCACCCCTCACCCCCCGAACCTCAACCCCCGCTCCCTGAACGAGGAGAGGCCGCACCGCCGTGTTCCACACCCCTGAGGCCCCCGGTTCCGTCCCTCGCCCGCGAACCCCGGCGCTCCCCCTCCCCTGACCCCCGTACCCCGGCGGACTCCTGACCCGCCGGCGCGCGGACCGCGGTACTCACGGACACCGCGGTTCCGCCGGGTGCCGTCTCCCGACACCCCTCACCCGGGAGACGGCACCCCACCTCCCACCGGCCCACGGCTCCCGACGACGCGACCGTACCGCCGCTCCCACCGCCCAGCCGACCCACCGTTCCGTCGCGCCCGAACCCGTCGCGCCCGACCCCTGGAGCAAGATCCCATGACCGAGCGTGCTTCCCAGCGTCTTCCCCTCACCGGGGCCCAGACCGGCGTCTGGTACGGCCAGCGGCTCGACCCCGCCTCCCCGGTCTACAACGTCGGCCAGTACATCGAGATCGACGGCCCGCTGGACCCGGAGCTCCTGGGGCGGGCGGTGGAGCGGACCGTCGCCGAGACCGAGGCGCTCACCGCCCGGTTCACCGAGGACGCGAACGGCGAACCCCTCCAGATCACGGGCACGGGCACCCCGGGCGGCATCGCCGTCATCGACCACACCGCCGAAGCCGATCCGTGGGCCTCGGCCCTGGCGCACATGCACGCCGACATGAACCGGGCCGCCGACCCGGCGGCCGGGCCCCTCTTCCGCTTCGAGCTGCACCTCGTCGCCCCGGAGCGCACCCTCTGGTACCAGCGCGCCCACCACATCGCACTCGACGCCTACAGCTTCTCCCTCGTCTCCCGCCGCGCCGCCGAGATCTACACCGCCCTCGCCCTCGGCGACGAGCCCGCGCCCAGCCCCTTCGGATCGCTGGCCTCCGTCATCGCCGAGGAATCCGCCTACCGCGCGTCCGAGCGGTGCGCCGAGGACCGCGCCTACTGGCTGGACCGGCTCGCCGACCGGCCGGAGCCGGAACCGCTGAGCGGCGCCGCCTTCCCCGCCGCCGCGTCCTTCCTGCGCGACCGGGCCACACTCTCCCCCGAGACCACCACCGGCCTGCTCGCCATCGCCCGCGCCGCCCGCGCCAGTTGGGCCGATGTGGTGACCGCCGCCTTCGCCGCCTATCTCCACCGGTCCACCGGCAGCCGCGATGTCCTGCTGTCGCTGCCCGCGATGGCCCGCCTCGGCTCGGCCGCGCTGAAGGTTCCCGCGATGGTGGTCAACGTACTGCCGCTGCGGGTCGCGGTCGGACCCGACAGCTCCCTCGCCGATCTCGTCACCGAGGTCGCCGTACGGGTCCGCGAGCTCCGCCGCCACCAGCGCTACCGCGCCGAGGACATCCGCCGCGATCTCGGTCTGGTCGGCCGGGAGGCGGGGCTCCTCGGCCCCATGGTCAATGTCAAGGCGTTCGACAACTCCCTCGACTTCGCCGGAGCACCCGGTACCGTCCGCAATGTCGCCGCCGGACCGGTGGAGGATCTCACCCTCGGTCTCCACCACGACGCGGCGAGCGGCACCATCCGGTTCGAGTTCGACGGCAATCCGCAGGCGTACGACACGGAGACACTGGCCGCCCGCTGCGCCGAGTTCGCGCACTTCCTCACCCACGCGGCGGAGGCCGGACCACAGGCACCCGTCGGCCGGATCGAGCTGCTGCCCGCCGAGCTCCGCGACTCCGTGCTCCGGTCCGGGAACGCCACCGACCACGAGGTGACCGGCCGCAATGTGGTCGACGCCTTCGCCGCCCGGGCCTTCGCGCTCGGCGAGCTCCCGGCCGTCATCGCCGGGGACACCACTCTCTCGTACGCGGAACTCGACGCCCGCGCCAACCGGCTGGCCCGGCTGCTCGCCGACCGGGGTGTGGGCCCCGAGGGCATTGCCGGTCTCGCCCTGCCGCGCTCCGCCGATCTGCTCGTCGCGATGCTCGCCGTCCTCAAGGCGGGCGGTGCCTATCTGCCGCTCGATCTGGACTACCCGGCGGACCGGCTGGAGTTCATGGTCGAGGACGCCCGGCCGGTCTGCACCCTCACCTCCCTGGCCGCCGCCGCGACCGCGCCCGAGGTGCGCGGGGTGGAGACCATCGTCCTGGACGCGCCGGACACCCTCACCGCGCTGGCCGATCTTCCCCCCACAGCGCCGGCCGTCGTCATCGACGGCGCCAACCCCGCGTACGTCATCTACACCTCGGGCTCCACCGGCCGTCCCAAGGGGGTGGTGGTCCCGCATGCCGCGCTGGCCAACTTCCTCGACATGCAGGCCGCCGAGCTGGCCCTGAGCGCCGGTGACCGGCTGATCGCCGTCACCACGATCTCGTTCGACATCGCGGCCCTGGAGATCCACACCCCGCTGATCTGCGGTGCGACGGTGGTCCTCGCGGACCGTGACACGGTACGGGACCCGGCCGCGCTGGCGGCGCTGGTGGACACCCAGCGGCCCGCCGTCATGCAGGCCACCCCGTCGCTCTGGCATGCGCTGCTGGAGGACGGCCGCCCCCGCACCCTGGGCGGGGTACGGGTACTGGTCGGCGGCGAGGCGCTCCCCGCCGGCCTCGCCGAACGACTCGCCCGCACGGCCCGGTCGGTGACCAATGTGTACGGCCCGACCGAGGTCACCATCTGGGCCACCTCGATGACCCTGGACCCCGAGCACACCGGCACACCCGACATCGGCACCCCCTTCTGGAACACCCGGGCGTACATCCTCGACTCGGCACTCCGCCCCGCCCCCGCCGGCCGCCCCGGCGAGCTGTATCTCGCGGGCGCCCAGCTCGCCCGGGGCTATCTGGGCCGGTACGCGCTCACCTCGGAACGGTTCGTGGCCGATCCGTACGGGGAGCCCGGCACCCGGATGTACCGCACCGGCGACCTGGCGCGCCGCCGGGCCGACGGCCGGATCGACTTCCTCGGCCGCGCGGACGACCAGGTCAAGGTCCGCGGCTTCCGGATCGAACCGGGCGAGATCGAGAGCGCGCTGAGCGCCCATCCGGCCGTGGGCCGTGCGGTGGTGCTCGTACGCGAGGATCTGCCCGGGTCGCAGCAGCTGGTCGGCTATGTGGTGCCGCCGGCCGCACCGGACGCCCCCGCGCCGGACGCCGCCGTACTGCGCGCCGCCGTGGCCGAACGGCTGCCGGAGTACATGGTGCCGTCCGCCGTCGTCGTCCTGGACGCCTTCCCGCTCACCGCCAATGGCAAGATCAACCGCCGTGCGCTGCCCGCACCGGACCTCAGCGGTCTGACCACGGCCGGCGGCCGGGCCCCGCGCGGCGCCCGGGAGGAGATCCTCACCGGGATCTTCGCCGATGTGCTCGGTCTGCCGGGCGTCGGGCCGGAGGACGACTTCTTCTCGCTGGGCGGGCATTCGCTGCTCGCCGCCCGGGTGATCGCCCGGGTGCGCACCGCGCTGCGCACCGAGTGCACCATCCGCGATGTCTTCGAGGCCCGGACCGTGGCCGCGCTCGCCACCCGGATCGGGACCGGGGAGAACAGCGCCCCACCGGCCCGGCCGGTGCTGACCGCCGCCGGCGGGGACCGGCCGGAGCTGCTGCCGCTCTCCCACGCCCAGCAGCGGCTCTGGTTCCTGCACCAGCTGGAGGGGCCGAGCGCCACCTACAACATTCCCTTCGTGGCCCGGTTCTCCGGCGCGCTCGACACGGACGCGCTGGCCGCCGCGCTGGGCGATGTGGTCGCCCGGCACGAGACGCTGCGCACCGTCTTCACCGAGGTGGGCGGCGAGCCGTACCAGCGGGTGCTGGGCGCGGGCGCGGCGGCGGTACCGCTGCGAGTGCGGGAGACCCCGGCCTCCGAGTTCGACCGGGCCGCGGCGGAGGCGCTCGGCCATCTCTTCGACCTGTCGGCGGAGCCCCCGCTGCGGGTGACGGTGCTGCGGGACACGGTGACCGACGCGTACGCGCTGGTGGTGCTGGTGCATCACATCGCGAGCGACGAGTGGTCGATGGGGCCCTTCCTCGGCGGTCTGGAGCAGGCGTACACCGCCCGCCGCGCGGGCGAGGAGCCCGCGCTGGGCGACCTCCCGGTGCAGTACGCGGACTTCGCCGTCTGGCAGCGCGATCTGCTCGGCGATCCGCAGGACGGTGACTCCCTCGCGGCCCGCCAGGCGGACTTCTGGCGGACCGCGCTCGCCGGGCTGCCGGAGGAGCTGTCCCTGCCCACCGACCGGCCGCGCCCGGCGGTCGCGAGCAGCGCCGGCGGCATGGTCCACCGGGAGGTCCCGGCCGCATTGGCGGCCGGCATCCGGCGGCTGGCCCGGGAGAGCGGTGCCAGTGTCTTCATGGTGGTGCATGCCGCTGTCGCGGCCCTGCTGCACCGGCTCGGCGCGGGCGAGGACATCCCCCTCGGCAGCCCGGTGGCGGGCCGCGCGGACAGCGCGCTCGACGGGCTGGTCGGGTTCTTCGTCAATACGGTGGTGCTGCGGGCCGACCTCTCGGGCGACCCGAGCTTCACCGAGCTGCTGGAACGGGTCCGGGCCACGGACCTGGCGGCGCTGGACCACACGGATCTGCCGTTCGACGCCCTGGTGGAGGCGGTGAATCCGGAGCGCTCGCCGTCCCGGCACCCGCTCTTCCAGACCATGGTGTCGCACAGCACCGTGACCCAGGACATCCGTACGCTCTTCGGCCTGCCCGCCGAGATCGACCGGGTGGATCCGGGGGTCACCAAGTTCGACCTGGATGTCACCTTCTCGGACACCGTGCACAGCGACGATCTCGACCTTGAGGTGTTCTACGCGTCGGATCTCTTCGACCGGGTGTCGGTGGAGCGGTTCGCGGGCCGGCTGCTGCGGCTGCTGGAGCAGGCCGTGGCCGATCCGCAGCGTCCGGTCTCGGCGATCGAACTCCAGGACGCCGAAGAACGCGCCCAGCTCACCGCCTGGAATGACACCGACCGGCCGGTCCCGGCCGGAAACGTGATCGACATCCTCGCCCAGCAGATCACCGCCACCCCGGACGCCACGGCCGTGGTCGCCGGAGCCGACACGCTGACCTTCGCCGAACTCGACACACGCATCAACCGCCTCACCCGACTCCTCATCGACCGAGGCGTGGGCCCCGACAAGGTCGTCGCCCTCGCCATACCGAGGTCCGTCGATTCCATCGTCGCCACCCTGGCCGTGCTGAAGGCGGGCGGCGCCTACCTGCCTCTCGATCTGGACTATCCGGCCGAACGCCTCGAATACATGCTCCAGGACGCCCAGCCCATCTGCACCCTCACCACCGGCACCACACCCCCACTCCCCCACACCCATGTTCTGAATCTCGATGCCATCGCGCATGAGTTGGCGGGGCTGTCGGCGGAGCCGGTGGAGGGTGCTTCCCAGCCCGGTGACGCGGCGTATGTGATCTACACGTCCGGGTCGACGGGACGCCCGAAGGGTGTGGTGCTGCACCACGAAGGACTCACCAACCTCTACCGGGACCACGAGCGAGAGCTCTACCTTCCCGTCGCGGAACGCCTCGGCCGCCGGGTACGGGCCCTGCACACCGCCTCGTTCTCCTTCGACTCCTCCTGGGAACAGCTTCTCTGGCTCATCGCCGGACACGAACTCCACATCCTGGACGAATACGACCGCCGCGACGCCGAAGCCGTCGTGTCCTACGTCCGTGCACACCGGATCGACACCCTCGACGTCACCCCGTCGTATGGCCGCCAACTCCTCGACGCCGGACTGTTGACCGGCACCTGGAAGCCCCCGCTCCTCCTCCTCGGCGGCGAAGCCATACCCCCACAGCTCTGGGAAGAACTCCGCACCGTGACCGGTGTCGACGTCGTCAACTACTACGGGCCCACCGAATTCACCGTCGATGCTCTCACCGCACGCGTCACCGACTGCGACACGCCCGTCATCGGACACCCCCTCGACAACAGCCGCGCCCACATCCTCGACACCCGGCTCCGTCCCGTACCGCCCGGCGTCCCCGGTGAGCTCTACCTCTCCGGCACCCAGAACGCCCGCGGCTACCTCGGCCGACACGCCCTCACCGCCGAGCGGTTCGTGGCCGACCCCTACGGACCCCCCGGCACCCGCATGTACCGCACCGGCGACCTCGCCCGCCGACGCACCGACGGACCCATCGAATACCTCGGCCGCACCGACGACCAGATCAAAATCCGCGGCTTCCGCATCGAACTCGGCGAAATCGAAACCGCCCTCACCAGCCACGAAGGCGTCACCGCCGCAGCCGTCATCGTCCGCGACAACCAACTCCACGCCTACACCACCGGCACCGCCAACCCCACCCACCTCCGCACCACCCTCACCACCGAACTCCCCGACTACATGATCCCCACCACGATCATGAACCTCGACACCCTCCCCACCAACATCAACGGCAAACTCGACCGCACCCAACTCCCCACCCCCCGGACCACCGCGAGCGAGACCGCCCGCGAGCCCCGGGGCGAGGGCGAGTTCCTGCTGGCGCGAGTCTTCGCCGAGGTGCTCGGCCTGGATTCGGTGAGCGCCGATGACGACTTCTTCCGGCTCGGCGGGCACTCGCTGCTCGCCACCCGGGTGGTCGCGCGGGTCCGCGCGGCGGGTGGCGCGTGTTCGGTCCGGGATGTGTTCGAGGCGCGTACGGTCGCGGCACTCGCCGCCCGCCTCGCCGAACGCACCGCCGCCGACCGCCCCGCGCTCACCGCCACCCCCCACCGGCCCGAACACCTCCCCCTCTCCCACGCCCAGCGCCGGCTCTGGTTCCTGGATCAGCTGGACGGAGCGAGCA
This sequence comes from Streptomyces sp. CAU 1734, assembly GCF_039888735.1. Lineage (NCBI taxonomy): Bacteria > Bacillati > Actinomycetota > Actinomycetes > Kitasatosporales > Streptomycetaceae > Streptomyces > Streptomyces sp. CAU 1734. The sequence continues at coordinate 156,092 of NZ_JBDQQP010000005.1, read as the reverse complement.
GTACTTACAATGTGCCGTTCGCGGTACGGCTCCGGGGCACACTGGACGTCCCCGCCCTCCGGGCCGCGCTGCACGATGTCGTCACCCGCCACGAGACCCTGCGCACCCTCTTCGCCGAACAGAACGGCGAACCCCACCAGCGCATACTCGACCCCGCCGACATCCAGGTGCCGTTCACCGTGGCCGAAGCGCCGGCGGACACGATCACCGAGCGGGTCGCCGCAGCGGCGGATGACGTCTTCGATCTGGCGGTGAATCTCCCCCTGCGGGTCACCCTCCTCAAGACCGCCGAGGACGACCACACCCTCGTCCTCCTCCTCCACCACATCGCCACCGACGAATGGTCCACCGGACCACTCCTCACCGACCTCGACCACGCCTACCGAGCCCGCACAGCCGGCAACACCCCCACCTACACCGACCTCCCCGTCCAGTACACCGACTTCGCCCTCTGGCAGCACCAACTCCTCGGCAACCCCCACGACAGCGACTCCCTCGCCACCCGCCAGGCCAACCACTGGCGCACCACCCTCACCAACCTCCCCGAAGAACTCACCCTCCCCACCGACCGACCCCGCCCCGCCACCCCCAGCCACAACGGCGACACAGTGGAAGTGGCGCTGCCCTCCGAGGTGGTTCCGCTCCTGGACCAGTTGGTGCGGGAGAGTGGCGCGACCATGTTCATGGTGGTGCACGCGGCCGTCGCGGCCCTGCTCCACCGGCTCGGCGCCGGCGAGGACATCCCCCTCGGCAGCCCCGTCTCCGGACGGGGCGATGAAGCGCTCGACGGGCTGGTCGGGTTCTTCGTCAATACGGTGGTGCTGCGGGCCGATCTCTCGGGCGACCCGAGCTTCACCGAGCTGCTGGAACGGGTCCGGGCCACGGACCTGGCGGCGCTGGACCACACGGATCTGCCGTTCGACGCCCTGGTGGAGGCGGTGAATCCGGAGCGCTCGCCGTCCCGGCACCCGCTCTTCCAGACCATGGTGGCGTACGAGGGCGGCGGGCCGGATCTCTCATCGCTGCTCGGCACCTCGGCCGAAGAACTGCCGATCCTCGCCGGTGCGGCCAAGTTCGATCTGGACATCCTCTTCCGGCGCACCCACACCACCGGGATGACCTGCGGTGTCCGGTATGCCACCGATCTCTTCGACCGGGTGTCGGTGGAGCGGTTCGCGGGCCGGCTGCTGCGGCTGCTGGAGCAGGCCGTGGCCGATCCGCAGCGTCCAGTCTCGGCGATCGAACTCCAGGACGCCGAAGAACGCGCCCAGCTCACCGCCTGGAATGACACCGACCGGCCGGTCCCGGCCGGAAACGTGATCGACATCCTCGCTCAGCAGATCACCGCCACCCCGGACGCCACGGCCGTGGTCGCCGGAGCCGACACGCTGACCTTCGCCGAACTCGACACACGCATCAACCGCCTCACCCGACTCCTCATCGACCGAGGCGTGGGCCCCGACAAGGTCGTCGCCCTCGCCATCCCCCGATCCATCGACGCGGTGATCGCCACCCTGGCCGTGCTGAAGGCGGGCGGCGCCTACCTGCCTCTCGATCTGGACTATCCGGCCGAACGCCTCGAATACATGCTCCAGGACGCCCAGCCCATCTGCACCCTCACCACCGGCACCACACCCCCACTCCCCCACACCCATGTCATCGTCCTGGACCAGGAGGAGGGCCTGGCGGAAACCTCCGCCGAACCGCTCTCCCTCCCGGGTATCCGGCCGGGTGATGCGGCGTATGTGATCTACACATCCGGGTCGACGGGCCGCCCGAAGGGTGTGGTGCTGCACCACGAAGGACTCAGCAACCTCTACCGGGACCACGAGCGAGAGCTCTACCTCCCCGTCGCGGAACGCCTCGGCCGCCGGGTCCGCGCCCTGCACACCGCCTCGTTCTCCTTCGACTCCTCCTGGGAACAGCTTCTCTGGCTCATCGCCGGACACGAACTCCACATCCTGGACGAATACGACCGCCGCGACGCCGAAGCCGTCGTGTCCTATGTCCGTGCACACCGGATCGACACCCTCGACGTCACCCCGTCGTACGGCCGCCAACTCCTCGACGCCGGACTGTTGACCGGCACCTGGAAGCCCCCGCTCCTCCTCCTCGGCGGCGAAGCCATACCCCCGCAATTGTGGGAAGAACTCCGCACCGTGACCGGTGTCGACGTCGTCAACTACTACGGGCCCACCGAATTCACCGTCGACGCTCTCACCGCACGCGTCACCGACTGCGACACGCCCGTCATCGGACACCCCCTCGACAACAGCCGCGCCCACATCCTCGACACCCGGCTCCGTCCCGTACCGCCCGGCGTCCCCGGCGAGCTCTACCTCTCCGGCACCCAGAACGCCCGCGGCTACCTCGGCCGACACGCCCTCACCGCCGAACGGTTCATCGCCGACCCCTACGGACCCCCCGGCACCCGCATGTACCGCACCGGCGACCTCGCCCGCCGACGCACCGACGGACCCATCGAATACCTCGGCCGCACCGACGACCAGATCAAAATCCGCGGCTTCCGCGTCGAACTCGGCGAAATCGAAACCGCCCTCACCACACAACCCGGAGTCACCGCGGCAGCCGTCATCGTCCGCGACAACCAACTCCACGCCTACACCACCGGCACCGCCAACCCCACCCACCTCCGCACCACCCTCACCACCGAACTCCCCGACTACATGATCCCCACCACGATCATGAACCTCGACACCCTCCCCACCAACATCAACGGCAAACTCGACCGCACCCAACTCCCCACCCCGCGAAACGAGGGGGCGGAATCGGCCCGAGGCCCGCGTGACGCCCGTGAGGAGATCATCGCCGGAGTCTTCGCCGAGACCCTTGGGCTCTCCTCGGCCGGTGTGGACGACGACTTCTTCCGGCTCGGCGGCCACTCACTGCTCGCCACCCGCGCGGTGAGCCGGATCCGTACCGCGCTGAAGGTCGAGTGCGGGGTCCGGGATGTGTTCGAGGCGCGTACGGTCGCGGCACTCGCCGCCCGCCTCGCCGAACGCACCGCCGCCGACCGCCCCGCCCTCACCGCCACCCCCCACCGGCCCGAACACCTCCCCCTCTCCCACGCCCAGCGCCGGCTCTGGCTGATCGACAGCGTGCGGGGGCCGGGGTCGACCTACAACGTGCCGCTGGCGATCCGCCTCCGGGGCACGCTCGACATCGCCGCCCTCCGGGCCGCGCTGCACGATGTCGTCACCCGCCACGAGACCCTGCGCACCCTCTTCGCCGAGCACGACGGCGAACCCCACCAGCGCATACTCGACCCCGCCGGCATCCAGGTGCCCTTCCTGGTACGGGAGACAACGGCAGACCGGGTGACGGCGGAGGCCATCGCGGCCAGTGACCGGGTCTTCGATCTGGCGGTGGATCTCCCCCTGCGGGTCACCCTCCTCAAGACCGCCGAGGACGACCACACCCTCGTCCTCCTCCTCCACCACATCGCCACCGACGAATGGTCCACCGGACCGCTGTTGGCCGACCTCGACCACGCCTACCGAGCCCGATCGGCCGGCAACACCCCCGCCTACACCGACCTCCCCGTCCAGTACACCGACTTCGCCCTCTGGCAGCACCAACTCCTCGGCAACCCCCACGACAGCGAATCCCTCGCCACCCGCCAGGCCAACCACTGGCGCACCACCCTCACCAACCTCCCCGAAGAACTCACCCTCCCCACCGACCGACCCCGCCCCGCCACCCCCAGCCACAACGGCGATGTGGTCACCTTCGAGGTATCCGACGCCACGGCCGAACGGCTGGGCCGGATCGCCCGGGAGAGCGGCGCGACCATGTTCATGGTGGTGCACGCGGCCGTCGCGGCCCTGCTCCACCGGCTCGGCGCCGGCGAGGACATCCCCCTCGGCAGCCCCGTCTCCGGACGGGAGGACGAGGCGCTCAACGACCTGGTCGGCTTCTTCCTGAACACCCTGGTGATACGGGCCGATCTCTCCGGCGACCCGGGCTTCACCGAGCTGGTGGGCCGGGTGCGGGATGCCTCGCTCACCGCCTTCTCCCACGCTGATCTGCCCCTGGAGCAGGTCGTGGAGGCGGTCGGCCCGGCCCGGTCCCCGTCGCGGAACCCGCTCTTCCAGACGATGGTGACGTACTACGCCACGGACGGCGGGGTACGGGAGCTGTTCGGCCTGGCCGCCGAGGAGGTGCCGGTCGAGATCGGGGGCGCCAAGGTCGACCTTGAGGTGGCCTTCGCCGCCGCCGAGCGCGGCGGCCGGATCTCCGGTGGTGTCCGGTACGCCACCGATCTCTTCGACCGGGTCACCGCCGAGGAGCTCACCGCCCGGCTGCTGCGGCTGCTCGACGCGGTGGCCGCCGACCCCGGGGCACCCGTCTCGGCCATCGAGGTCATGTCGGCCGCAGAGCGCGAACTGGTGCTGACCGGCTGGAACGACACCGGCCACGAGGCCGGCGGAGCCCGGACGCTCGCCGATCTGGTCGCCGCAGGAGCGGGTGAGCCCTCGGCGGACGCCCTGGTCAGCGATGGACGGGCGCTCTCCCGGGGTGAGTTCGACGCACGGGTCAACCGGCTCGCGCGGCTGCTGACCGGGCGCGGGGTCGGACCCGAGTCGATCGTGGCGGTGGCGCTGCCCCGCTCCTTCGACCTGCTGGTGGCCATTCACGCGGTGGTCCGGGCGGGCGGCGCCTATCTGCCGCTCGATCTGTCGCTGCCGGCCGACCGGCTGGCGTACATGACCGCGACGGCGAACCCCGTCTGTGTGCTCACCGACCGGGCGTCGCTGGACGCCCTGCCGCCCGCGACGGCCGCCGGGGCGGTGGTGCTCGACGACCCGGCGACCCGTACCGCGCTCGAAGCGCTCTCCGCCGCCGGGATCACCGACGCGGACCGGACGGCGCCGCTGCTCCCCCGCCACCCGGCGTATGTCATCTTCACCTCCGGCTCCACCGGCCGTCCCAAGGGGGTGCTGGTCGAGCATGCCGCCATCGTCAACCGGCTCCAGTGGATGCAGGGGGCGTACGGACTGACCGGCGCCGACCGGGTGCTGCACAAGACGCCGACCGGGTTCGACGTCTCCGTCTGGGAGCTGTTCTGGCCGCTCGCGCAGGGCGCGCCGCTGGTGATCGCGCGGCCCGACGGGCACAAGGAGCCGGAGTATCTGGCCGCGCTCATCCGCGAACAGCACATCAGCGTGCTGCACTTCGTGCCCTCCATGCTCCAGGCGTTCCTGGGCGAGGTGGAGCTCGCCTCCTGCCCCGGGCTGCGGCTGGTGGTGTGCAGCGGGGAGGCGCTGCCCGGGGAGCTGGTGGAGCGGTTCCACGCCTCCGCGCTCCCGGGTGCCCCGCCGGCGCTGGAGAATCTGTACGGGCCGACGGAGGCGGCGGTCGATGTGACCGCGGTCTCCTGCCCGCCCGGCCGGGCCGGGTCGGCGTCCATCGGCTCCCCCGTCTGGAACACCCGGGTGTATGTCCTGGACCGGGCGCTGCGGCCGGTGCCGGCCGGGGTGCCCGGGGAGCTGTATCTCGCCGGGGTCCAGCTCGCCCGGGGGTATGTGACCCAGCAGGGGCTGACCGCCGAGCGGTTCGTGGCCGACCCCTACGGCGGGCCGGGCGCGCGGATGTACCGGACCGGGGATGTGGCGCGATGGAGGACGGACGGCCGGCTGGATTATCTGGGCCGGGCCGACGACCAGGTGAAGCTGCGCGGCTTCCGGATCGAACTCGGCGAGATCGAGGCGGTGCTGGCCGCCGCGCCGGGGATCGAGCGGGCCGTGGTCGTCGTGCGCGAGGACGTGCCGGGGGTCCGGCGGCTGGTCGGGTACGCGGTCCCGGCGGCCGGGAGCGGTGTGGACCGGGACGCGCTGCGGCGGCTGGCGGCGGAGCAACTGCCGGAGTACATGGTTCCGTCGGTGATCCTGGAGCTGGATCGCGTACCGCTGTCGCCCAACGGCAAGCTGGACCGGCGCGCGCTGCCCGCGCCCGCCGGGGTCGTGGCCCCCGGTGAGCCGGCCGCGGTGCCGGCCGCGCCGCCGGCCGGGGAGAGCCCGGTCGGGACGCTGACCCGGCTGATGGGCGAGGTGCTCGGCCGTCCGTCCGTGGGCGCCGACGACAACTTCTTCGAGCTGGGCGGCGACAGCATCGTCTCCATCCGGCTGGTGAGTCTGGCCCGCAAGGCCGGGCTGACCGTCACGGCCCGGCAGATCTTCCAGCAGCCGACCCCGGCCGGGCTGGCCGAGGTCGCCAGGAGTGTGCGGCCGGACGGGGCGGCGGCGCGCCCGGCCGACGACGGGGTGGGGCCGCTGGCGCTGCCGCCGATCGCCCGGTGGCTGGCCGGGCGGGGCGGACCCTTCCGGCGGTTCAGCCAGGCCAGGCTGGTGCGGCTGCCCGCCGGGGTGCGGGAGGCCGAGCTGGCCGGCGCGCTCCAGGCGGTGCTCGACCGGCACGACGGGCTGCGGCAGCGGCTCACCGTGCACGCCCCGGGGGTGTGGACCGCCGAGGTCCGGCCGCGCGGCGCGGTCCGGGCGGCGGAGATTCTCACCACCGTCGAGGCCGCCGAGGGCGGGGAGACCGCGCTGCGGGAGCTGATCGCGGCGGAGTCGGACCGGGCCACCGGGCTGCTCGACCCGGTCGCCGGGCGGACCGTGCGGGCGGTGCGTTTCGACTCCGGGCCGGGCCGTCCGGGCAGGCTGCTGCTGGTCGCCCACCATCTGGTGGTCGACGAGGTGTCCTGGCAGATTCTGCTGCCGGATCTGCGGGCCGCCTGGGAGGCGCTGGCCGCCGGCCGCGCCCCGGAGCTCGACCCGGTCGCGACCTCGCTGCGCGCCTGGACCGGACATCTGCTGGCGGAGGCGCACTCCGAGCGGCGGGTGGCCGAGCTGGGCCGCTGGCGGGCGGCGGAGGCGGGTACCGGGAGCGGTGCGCTCGGCGCCCGCGCCCTCGATCCGGCGCGCGACACCGTGGCGACGGCGCGCGAGCTGACCGTACGCCTGTCCGCCGGCCGGACCGCGCCGCTGCTGGACTCCGTGCCCGCGGCCTTCCACGGCACGGTCAACGACACACTGCTGACCGCGCTGGCGCTGGCGATCGGCGCGCACACCGGTGACAGCGCGCCGGTGGTGGAGCTGGAGGGGCACGGCCGGGAGCAGGAGTTGCTGCCGGGTGCCGATCTGACCCGTACCGTCGGCTGGCTGACCAGCCTCTATCCGCTGCGGCTGGACACCGGCGGCTGCGATCCGGCGGCCGTGCTCACGGGCCGTGAGGATGCCGCAGGTGCGCTGAAGGCCGTGAAGGAGCTGGTGCGCGCGGTCCCGGACGGCGGGATCGGGGCGGGGCTGCTGCGGTACGCCAACGCCGGCACGGCCCGGCTCTTCGACGCCGCCGCGCGTCCGGAGATCCTCTGGAACTACCTCGGCCGCAACACCGCGGCGGCGGACGGGGCCGACTGGGGTCCGGCGGCCGAGGCGGACGCGCTGGAGGTGCGTCCGGACCCGGCGACCCCGCTCTCGCATCCGCTGGAGATCACGGCGGAGATCGAGAACGGACCGGACGGGCCCCGGCTCGTGGCCGGATTCATCTGGGCGGGCGAAGTCCTGTCCCGGGAGACGGTCGGCGCCATCGCCGACGGCTGGCGGACCGCCCTGGACGCCCTGGCGTCGTGGGCGGACGGCGGCACCACCACCGGGGGCCACACGCCCTCGGACCTCGACCTGGTCGACCTCGATCAGGACCAGATCAGCATGCTCGAATCAATGTGGAGGGATCAGCAGTGACGCAGGCTCGAATCGAGGACATGCTTCCGCTGTCACCACTCCAGCAGGGCATGCTGTTCCACTCGGTCTACGACCAGGCCGGGCCCGCCGGTGATGTGTACACGGTGCAGGTGTCGGTGGCGCTCTCCGGGCCGGTCGACGCGGAGCGTCTGGACCGGGCGGCGGCGGCGCTGCTGCGCCGGCATGCCAATCTGCGGGCCGGGTTCTGGCACGAGGGGGTGCCGCAGCCGGTGCAGTTCGTCCCGTCCGAGGTGAAGATCTCGGTGGGACGGCAGGAGCTGGCGGTACCGGCCGGGGAGGCCGCCGAGGCGCTGCGCCGGGTGGAGCGGGAGGAGCTGGGGCGGCGGTTCGAGCTGCACCGGCCGCCGCTGCTGCGGCTGCTGCTGGTGCGGCTGGGCGAGGAGGACCACCGGCTGGTGGTGACGGTGCACCACATCCTGGTGGACGGCTGGTCGATGCCGCTGCTGGTGGGGGATCTGCTGGCGCTGTACGGAAGCGACGGGGACGCCTCCGGGCTGCCGCCGGTCCGCCCGTACCGGGAGTATCTGAAGTGGCTGAAGCAGCAGGACGGGCCGGCGGCCGAGGCGGCCTGGCGCGAGGCGCTGGCCGGGGTGGAGGGGGCGTCGCTGGTCGCGCCGGCGGACCCCTCCCGTACCCCGGTGCGGCCGGGGCTGCTCGGTGTGGAGCTGTCGGCGGAGGCCACCGGCCGGCTCACCGCGACCGCGCGGCGGCTGGGCACCACTCCTTCCACGCTGATCCAGTGCGCGTGGGGGCTGGTGCTCGGCGGGCTGACCGGCAGCGATGATGTGATCTTCGGGCTGACGGTGTCGGGGCGGCCGGAGGAGATACCGGGCGTCGAGTCGATGGTGGGGCTCTTCATCACCACGGTGCCGGTCCGGGTCACGGTCCGGCCGGGCGAGAGCGTGGCGGAGCTGGTGCGCCGGTTCCGTGACGAGCAGAACGGACTGCTGGCCCACCACCATCTGGGGCTGCGGCTGATCCAGCGGCAGGCCGGCGGCGGGGAGCTCTTCGACTCGCTGGTGGTGATCGAGAACTATCCGGTGGACCCGGACGCGCGGCCGGTGCTGCCGGGCGGGCTGCGGGTGACGGAGGTGGAGGCGCGGGACGCCACCCACTACCCGCTCACCCTGGCGGTGTCGCTGGACGAGCGGGCCCATCTTCAGCTGGAGTACCGGCCGGATCTCTTCGACGACCGGCGGGCCGGGCTGATCGCGGACCGGCTGGCGGGGGTGCTCGACCAGATCGCGTCGGCCCCGGAGCGGGCGGTGGGCGCGCTGGAGCTGGTGACACCGGCCGAGCGGGCCCGGCTGCTGGCGGGCGGGCGCGGTACGGAGCGGGCGGTGCCGGCGGGCACGGTCGCGGACCGGTTCGCCGAGGCCGCTGTGCGGGAGCCGGCCGCGACCGCCGTGGTCTGCGGGGAGAACGCACTCTCCTTCGCCGAGGTGGCGGAGCGGGTGTCCCGGCTGGCGGCGCTGCTGGCGGCGCGCGGGGTGGGTCCGGAGTCGGTGGTGGCGCTGGCGGTGCCGCGTTCGGCCGACGCGGTGGTGGCGATTCTCGCCGTGCTGCGGGCGGGCGGCGCGTATCTGCCGCTCGATCTGGACCATCCGGCGGACCGGCTCGGCTGGATGATCGAGGACGCGGCGCCGGCCTGTGTGCTGACGACCTCGGCGGCGCTGCCGCTGCTGCCCGGTGACGGCGGTCCCGAGCGGATCGTGCTGGACAGCGCGTGGACGGCGGAGCGGCTGGCCGGCTACGACGGCGGGTTCGCCGCGCCGCCGGTGGATCCGGAGCATCCCGCGTATGTCATCTACACCTCGGGGTCGACGGGCCGTCCGAAGGGTGTGGTGCTGACCCACGGCGGGCTGTCGAGCCTGTACGCCAACCACATCGGCGAGGTCTTCGGGCCGGTGCTGGCCGCGACCGGCGGGCGCCGGCTGCGGGCGCTGCACACCGCGTCGTTCAGCTTCGACACCTCGTGGGAGCAGCTGTTCTGGCTGGTCGCCGGCCATGAGCTGCATGTGCTGGACGAGGTGGGCCGCCGGGACGCCGAGTTCGTCGTCGGCTATGTGCGCGAGCGGTCGGTCGACGCGATGGACGTCACTCCGACGTATGCGCAGCAGCTGGTGGAGTGGGGGCTGCTGGCGGCGGACGCGCACCGGCCGGCGCTGCTGCTGCTCGGCGGCGAGGCGGTGCCGGAGTCGCTCTGGTCCGAGGTGCGGGCCGCGAGCGGGGTGATGTCGGTGAATCTGTACGGGCCGACCGAGTACACGGTGGACGCGCTCGCCGCCGATCTGGCGGACAGCGCGACCCCGGTGGTGGGCCGTCCGATCGGGAACACCGCCGCGTATGTGCTGGACTCGGCGCTGCGCCCGGTCCCGGCCGGAACGACGGGTGAGCTGTATCTGTCCGGGCGCGGCAACGCCCGCGGTTATCTGGGGCGTTACGGGCTGACGGCGGAGCGGTTCGTGGCCGATCCGTACGGCCGGCCGGGGTCGCGGATGTACCGCACGGGGGATCTGGTGCGGCTGCGGGCCGATGGTGAGCTGGAGTATCTGGGTCGCGCCGACGACCAGGTGAAGATCCGGGGTTTCCGGATCGAGCTGGGTGAGATCGAGTCCGCGCTGTCGGCGGTGGCCGGGGTCGCGACGGCCGCCGTGGTGGTCCGGGAGGACACTCCGGGGGTGCGGCGGCTGGTCGCCTATGTGACGGGCGGCCCGGATGCCCCGGACGCCGCCGGGGTACGGGCGGAGCTCGCCGTCACGCTCCCGGAGTACATGGTCCCGGCGGCGGCGGTGGTCCTGGACGTGCTGCCGCTCAATGTGAACGGCAAGCTGGACCGGTCCGCGCTCCCGGTGCCGTCGCTGGGCGGCGGGGAGGCGTCCCGGGCCCCGGCGAACGCCCTGGAGGCGGCGGTGTGCGCGGTCTTCGCGGAGGTGCTGGGGCTGGAGTCGGCCGGGGTCGACGACGACTTCTTCGCGTTCGGCGGTGACAGCATCGTCTCCATCCAGCTCGTCACCCGGGCCCGGAGGGAGAAGCTGGTTCTCACCCCGCGCGATGTGTTCGAGCTGCGCACCCCGGCGAAGCTGGCGGTCCGCGCGGCCGAGGCGGCCGGCCGTGCCCCGGAGGGGGAGCCGGCCCGGGTCACGGGACCGCTGGTGGTCCTGGACGAGGGCGGACGGGCGCTGGTGGAGCGGGTCTTCCCGGACGCGGCGGAGGTGCTGCCGCTCTCGCCGCTCCAGGAGGGTCTGTACTTCCACGCGGTCTACGACGACCGCGCGCTCGATGTCTATCTGATGCAGAATTTCGTGGAGCTGCTGCATGCGGTCGATCCGGTGGCTCTGCGGTCCGCGTTCGGCGCACTGCTGGAGCGCCACCCCAATCTGCGTTCCGGTTTCTGGCACGACGGTCTCGACGGGCCGGTGCAGGTGGTGCCCGGCAGCTGGGAGCTCCCGTGGCGGGAGCTGGATCTCACGGGTCTGGACCGGGCGGCGCAGGACGCGGCGCTCCAGGAGTTCTCGCTGGCCGACGCGGAGACCCGGTTCGATCTCGCGGCGCCGCCGCTGATCCGGGTGACGCTGGTCAAGTTCGCCGCCGAGCGGTGGATGCTGGCGGTGACGCAGCATCACATCCTCACCGACGGCTGGTCGGAGTCGCTCTTCTTCGAGGAGCTGTTCCAGTTGTACGGGCGGGGCGGCGAGGTCGACGGCATGCCGCCGGTGACCCCGTACCGGGAGTATCTGCGCTGGCTGGCCGGTACGGACACGGAGGGCGCGGCGGCGGCCTGGCGGGATCATCTGTCGGGTCTGGACCAGGCGACCCTGGTGGCGCCGGCCGATCCGAACCGCCGTCCGGTGACGGCGGAGGTGGTGGAGATCGTGCTGGACGAGGCGGTCAGCGACCGGCTGCGGACCTTCGCCCGGGGCTGTGGTGTCACCCTCAACACGGTCTTCTCCGCCGCGTGGTCGCTGGCGCTGTCGGGGATGACCGGGCGGGACGACGTGGTGTTCGGGGCGACCGTCTCGGGGCGGCCCGCCGAGATCCCCGGGGTCGATCAGATGATCGGCATGTTCATGAACACACTGCCGTTCCGGGTGACGGTGCGGCCGGGCGAGCCGCTGCGCGAGCTGCTGGTGCGGGTGCAGCGCGAGCACGCGGCGCTGCTGCCGCACCACTGTGTGGGCCTCGGCCGGGTGCAGCAGCTGAGCGGGATCGGCCAGCTCTTCGACACGCTCTATGTCTTCCGGAACACCCCGCTGGACGACGCGGCGCGGGAGGAGGCGGTGGAGCGGCATCAGATCGGCTGGACGCACAGTGTGGACGGCACGCACTATCCGCTCACCCTCGCGATCAGTCCGGAGCGGGCGCTGGAGCTGAGTCTGGCGTACCGTCCCGATCTCTTCGACCGGGAGAGCGCCGAGGCGCTCGCCGGGAGGCTGCGGCTGCTGGTCGAGCAGTTGGCGGAGAGCGGATCGGTCCCGGTGGGGCGGCTGCGGACACAGACCGGCGGGGAGCGGGAGCGGCTGCTCGCCCTCGGTGACGACATGGGCCACGAGGTCCCGGACACCACGGTGGTGGAGCTGTTCGGGGCGCAGGCGCTGCGCACCCCGGAGGCGACGGCGCTCGTCTTCGACGGGGAGCGGCTGAGCTATGCGGAGCTGGACGAGCGGGCCAACCGGCTGGCGCGGGCGCTGATCGCCCGGGGCGCGGGCCCGGAGCGGGTGATCGCGCTGGGGCTGCCGCGTTCGGCGGAGTTCGTGGTGGCGCTCTTCGCGGTGCTGAAGACCGGGGCGGCCTATCTGCCGCTGGATCTGGACCATCCGGTGGACCGGCTGGCGATGATGACGGGGGACGCGGCGCCGCTGGCGCTGCTCACCTCCGCCGGGGTCGCGGACCGGGTGCCGGACGGGGTGGAGCGGCTGGTGCTGGACGCGCCGGAGACGGTCGCCGAGCTGGCGGGTCTGCCGGGCGGTCCGGTGGCCTGCGCGGAGCTGTCGGCGCCGCGGGACGGCCGCCACCCGGCGTATCTGATCTACACCTCGGGTTCGACCGGCCGCCCGAAGGGGGTGGTGGTGCCGTACTCGGGTCTGACGAACATGCTGCTCAACCACCGGGAGCGGATCTTCGCGCCGGCGGTGGAGCTGGCCGGCGGCCGGCGGCTGCGGGTCGCGCACACCGTGTCGTTCGCCTTCGACATGTCGTGGGAGGAGTTCTTCTGGCTGGTCGACGGGCATGAGGTGCATGTCATCGGCGAGGAGCTGCGGCTGGACCCGGCGGCGCTGACGGAGCATTACGACCGGGTCGGCATCGATGTGATCAATGTGACGCCGTCGTACGGGCAGCAGCTCGTGGACGCCGGGCTGCTCGACGCGGACCGGCACCGGCCGGTGCTGGTGCTGCTGGGCGGCGAGGCGGTGCCGGATTCGCTCTGGTCGCTGCTGCGGGCGGCCGAGGGCACCATGGCGTACAACCTGTACGGGCCGACCGAGTACACCATCAACGCCCTGGGCGCGGATGTGGCGGCGAGCCCCGGTTCGTGCGTCGGGCGGCCGATCTTCAACACCCGGGCGTATGTCCTGGACAGCGCGGTGCGACCGGTTCCGGCCGGGGTGCCGGGTGAGCTCTATCTGGCGGGCGCGGGGCTGGCGCGCGGCTACTCGGGCCGGCCGGGGCCGACGGCGGGGAGCTTTGTCGCCGATCCGTTCGGCGCCCCGGGGACGCTGATGTACCGCACGGGTGATCTGGTGCGGTGGCGGGCGGACGGCGGGATCGACTATCTGGGCCGCACCGACCACCAGGTGAAGATCCGGGGGTTCCGGATCGAGCTCGGGGAGATCGAGGCGGCGGTGTCGTCGGTTCCCGGGATCGCGGCGGCGGCCGTGGTCGTCCACACGAGCCCCGCCGGGGTGAAGCGGCTGGTGGCCCATACGGTGCCGGCGGCCTCGGGCGACCGGGTGGACCCGGTGCGGCTGCGGGCGCTGCTGTCGGCGGCGCTGCCCGAGTACATGGTGCCGTCGGCCTTCATGGAGCTCGCGGCGCTGCCGCTGACGGTGAACGGCAAGGTGGACCGGTCCGCCCTGCCCGCCCCGGACTTCGGCGACGCGGGCGGCGGCCGGGCGCCCGCCAACGCCCGCGAGGAGCTGCTCTGCGCGCTCTTCGCCGATGTGCTGGGCCTGGAGCGGGTCGGGGTCGAGGACAACTTCTTCGAGCTGGGCGGGCATTCGCTGCTGGCGATGCGGCTGGTCGGCCGGATCCGTGCCGAGCTGGGCATCCCGGTCCAGGTCGGTACGGTGATGGCGGCGCCGACGGTCGCCGATGTGGCGGCCCGGATCGGCACCGACGCCCGCCGGGACGCGCTGCGGGTGCTGATGCCGCTGCGCGAGCGCGGCACGCTGGCGCCGCTGTTCTGCTTCCATCCGGCATCCGGTTTCAGCTGGCAGTACGCGGGTCTGCTGCCGTATCTGGACCCGGAGCGGCCGGTGTACGGGCTCCAGTCGCCGGGCCTGGCGGGTGAGCTGCCCGAGGTCGCGGATGTGGCGGGTCTGGCCGAGCTGTATCTGGCGGAGATCCGGGCGGTGCAGCCCTCGGGGCCGTACCACTTCCTGGGGTACTCCTTCGGCGGCACGGTGGCCCAGACGCTGGCGGCGCTGCTGCGGGAGCGGGGCGAGGAGGTCGCCTTCCTGGGGCTGCTGGACGCGTATCCGCCGGAGCTGGACGACTGGTCGTACATCGACGCGCCGGACTGGCGGGAGCGGCTGGAGCGCGAGGAGAGCGGGTTCCTGCTCTCGGTCGCGGGGCTGGGCGCGGATGCCGGTGCCGGGGTGGCGGGCGAGGTGAGCCGCGCGGAGGCGATGGCGGCGATCCGGGACAGTCAGGGCCTGCTGGCGGGCTTCGACGACACCCTGCTCGCCGGAATCGTGGACACCAATGTGCACTGTGTCCGGCTGCTGTCGCGCAGTACCACCCCGCGCTACCGGGGCGATGTGCTGTTCTTCACGGCGGCCGGGAGCACCGAACCGGACGACGAGCCGGGGAAGGTGTGGCCGGCCTTCATCGAGGGGCGGCTGACCGAGCATGTCCTGGAGTGCACCCATGACGAGCTGATGGACACCGAGAGGCTCGCGGAGATCGGCCCCGTCCTGGACAAGGCCCTCTCCGCCACGCGCGCGACCTAGGGTCTTTCGTCCGGATCTTGCTGGGGTTCGCGTGCCCTGGTGCCGCGCCTCGCCGCGTTGTCGTCAATCACCAATGCTCCGCAGTGGCTCAATCCTCCGCCTTGCGATCCACGGCACCAGACCCCGCTCACTCACCCAGCCTGATCCGGACGAAAGACCCTCCCCACCGGGTCGCGCACAAGAGGGTGCGCGCCGGGCGTTGGGGGCCCCGCGCGCACCCGGAAGGGGCCGGCGGGGCGGGGATGTGCGCCCCGTCCCGCCGGAACCCGGTGAGTCCCCCGGGCCCGTTCGCCGGGCCCGGGGTCCTCGCATGTCCGAACCGGTCCGCCTCGTAACGGATTTGGCCCGTTTCGGGCGGTGCGGGCACCACCGGCCCCCCGCAACGTGGCGCACGCCACGCCAAGTGCCCCGCACACGCGGGCAGGGTGGGCCGACAGATCAAGTTAGGTTAGGCTCACCTAAGAATGAGGAGGATGAGGAGCTCATGCCCGATCACAGAGCGCCCGGCGGAGAATTCGCCGGGCGGGTGGTACTCGTCACCGGCGCCGGTCAAGGCATCGGCGCGGCGGTGGCCCGCGCCTTCGCCGCGCTCGGCGCGACCGTGGCCGCCACCGACCGGGCAGCGGACGCGGTCGCGGCCCGCGCGGCGGAGTTCACCCGGGAGTTCCGGGCGGACCCGGGGGCCGGACGGATCATCGCCCACCCCCTGGACGTCACCGACGCCGGAGCGGTCGAGGAGACCGTGGACCGGGTCGAGCGCGAACTGGGCCCGATCGGCGTCCTGGTGAATGTCGCCGGCATCCTGCGCACCGCTCCCGTGCTCGAACTCACCGACCGGGACTGGGCGGACACCTTCGCGGTGAACACCACCGGGGTCTTCCACCTCTCCCGCGCGGTGGTCGCCCGGATGACACCGCGCCGCACCGGCTCCGTGGTCACCGTCGCCTCCAACGCCGCGGGCATCCCCCGCCCCCGGATGGCCGCCTACGCCGCCTCCAAGGCCGCGGCGGTCATGTTCACCAAGTGCCTCGGCCTGGAGAGCGCCCGCTCCGGCATCCGCTGCAATGTCGTCGCCCCCGGATCCACCGACACCCCCATGCAACGCGCCCTGTGGACCGGTGAATCGGCGGTGTCACGTGTCATCGACGGCGACCCGGCACCCGACGCCTACCGCACCGGGATCCCCCTCGGCCGGATCGCCGACCCGGCCGACATCGCCGACGCCGTCGTCTTCCTCGCCTCCGACCGGGCCCGGCAGATCACCATGCAGGACCTCTATGTCGACGGCGGCGCCACCCTGCGCTGACCCCGGCCGGTCCGCACCGCGCACACCCCGCACCCGCGGTTCCGCACCACCCCTCACCCGCCCCTGCCCGTAACCCCCTCACACCTAACAGAGGAGTCACCGTGTCGACGGCTGCCCACCAAGTCGCCACGCACCGCCCGCTGACCGAGCCGGCCCACCCCGCCGTGGGAGCGGCCACCGCGCTGCTGGACACCTACAGCCCGGACGCCCGCTTCCTCGCCACCCCCACCCGGACCCTGCTCACCCGGGGCGAACTCCGGGCGGTACCGCAGGGCGACGCCCCCGTCGCCGAGCGGGTCACCGGAGCGCTGGCGGAGTCCGGGGGCTCCCTGGTCATCGGGGCGATCCCCTTCGACCAGCGGGCCGTACCCGCGCTCGTCATACCGGAGACCGTGCACACCGGGCCGCCGCTCGCCGCGGATCCGCTGATCGCCCTCCCCGCCGACCCCCCGCGGGCCGCGTCGTGGGACATCCGTCCCGACCCCGCCCCGGAGGTGTACGCCCAAGGGGTGGCCGCGGCCGTCGACCGGATGTGGCAGGGCGAGTTCAGCAAGGTCGTACTCGCCCGCACCCTCGTCCTGACCAGCGAGGACGAGCTCGACATCGCCGGAGTGCTCCAGCGGCTCGCCCGCCGCGACCCCTCCGGCTACACCTTCGCGATGCCCACCGCGCCCGGCCGCACCCTGCTCGGCGCCAGCCCCGAACTGCTCGTCTCCCGGCGCGGCAGTCTCCTGGTCGCCAATCCGCTCGCCGGATCCACCCCGCGCAGCGCCGACCTCGCCGAGGACGTCCGGCGCGCCGCCGCCCTGCTCCACTCCGCCAAGGACCTGCACGAACACGCCGTCGTGGTGGACGCCGTGCACCAGACCATGGCGCCGTACTGCTCCAAGATCGACGTACCGGTCCGGCCGACGCTGATCCGCACCGCCACCATGTGGCATCTCTCCACCACCGTCACCGGCGTGCTGAGCGGACCCGAGACCTCCGCGCTGGAGATCGCCTGCGCGATGCACCCGACACCGGCCGTCTGCGGCACCCCCACCGATCTCGCCCGGACGGTGATCCGCGAAACAGAACCCTTCGACCGGGGCTTCTTCACCGGCATGGTCGGCTGGGGCAACGCGGAGGGCGACGGCGAATGGGTCGTCACCATCCGCTGCGCGGAGGCCGCCGGGCGGAGCCTGCGGCTGTACGCGGGAGCCGGCGTCGTCGCGGCCTCGGACCCGGCGGCGGAGACCGCGGAGACCGGCGCGAAGTTCCGCACCTTCCTCAACGCCGTGGGAGCGGAGCTGTGACCCTCCTGTCCTCCGCCGGACCGGCCGTCGCCGACGCCCCGACCTGGCCGCGCGAGTTCGCCGAACGCTACCGCGCCGCCGGCCACTGGCGCGGCGAGACCTTCGGCCGGATGCTCCGCGACCGGGCGGCGGCCCACCCCGAGCGGATCGCGATCGTGGATCCGGCGGGCGGCCCGGGCGGCGCCCGCCGCACCTGGAGCTATGCCGAACTCGACCTCCGGGCCGACCGGCTGGCCGCCGGTTTCCTCGCCCGCGGCATCGGCCGGGGCGACCGGGTCGTGGTGCAGCTGCCGAACTGCGCCGAGTTCTTCGAAGTGATCTTCGCGCTCTTCCGGATCGGCGCGCTGCCGGTCTTCGCGCTGCCCGCCCACCGCAAGACCGAGATCGGCTACTTCTGCTCCTTCACCGAGGCCGTCGCCTATGTGATCCCCGGGGTGCACGAGGGTTTCGACCACCGGAGCCTGGCGGTCACCGCCCGCGCCCAGGCCCCCTCCCTGAAGCATGTCTTCGTGACCGGCGGCGACGCCGGATACTTCGAGGATCTGGCCGATGTGCCCGCCGAGCCGGTGCCGCTCACCGAGCCCGCCCCGGACGATCTCGCCTTCCTCCAGCTCTCCGGCGGCAGCACCGGCGTGCCCAAGCTCATCCCGCGCACCCATGACGACTACATCTACTCACTGCGCGGCTCCAACGAGCTCTGCGCGGTGGACGAGAACAGCGTCTATCTCTGTGTGCTCCCCGCCGCGCACAACTTCCCTCTCTCGTCGCCCGGTTCGCTGGGGACCCTGTACGCGGGCGGGCGGGTGGTGCTCTGCCCCAAGCCGGTCCCCGACACGGCCTTCCCGCTCATCGAGGCCGAAGGGGTCACCATCACCGGCCTCGTCCCGCCGCTGGCCCTGGTGTGGACCGAGGCGGCGACGCGTTCCGCGTACGACCTGAGCAGTCTGGAGGTGCTGCTGGTCGGCGGCGCCAAGTTCAGCGAGGAGGCGGCCCGGCGGGTGCGCCCGGCGCTGGGCTGCGCGCTCCAGCAGGTCTTCGGCATGGCGGAGGGGCTGGTCAACTACACCCGGCTGGACGATCCCCGGGAGACGGTGGTCACCACCCAGGGGCGCCCGATCTCCCCCGACGACGAGATCCGGGTGGTGGACGACGCCGACACGGAGGTGGCGCCCGGCGCCACCGGGCATCTGCTGACCCGGGGCCCGTACACCATCCGCGGCTACTGGCGGGCGCCCGAGCACAATGCCCGCTCCTTCACCGAGGACGGCTTCTACCGCACCGGGGATCTCGTACGGCTCACCGAGAGCGGCCACATCGTGGTGGAGGGCCGGGCCAAGGACCAGATCAACCGCGGCGGCGAGAAGATCGCCGCCGAGGAGGTGGAGAACCATCTCCTCGCCCACCCGTCCGTCCACGACGCCAATGTGGTCGCGGAACCGGATCCGTATCTGGGCGAGCGGACCTGTGCGTACATCGTGCTGCGCGCGGACGCGGAGCCGCTGCGGGTGCCCGCGGTGAAGAAGTTCGTACGAGAACGGGGACTCGCCGCCTACAAGGTGCCGGACCGGGTGGTCTTCGTGGCGGTCCTGCCCAAGACCGGGGTCGGCAAGGTGTCCAAGAAGGATCTCCGCGCGGGACCGGCCGCCTGACCCGGTTCGCCCCCTCTCCTCTCCCCTCCTCTGTCCGGCCCACCCTCGTCCTCCCCCGAACGGAACCATCATGGCCCTGCCCGCCATCACCCCCTATCCCATGCCCCGGCCGGACGAACTGCCCGCCAACCGGGTCGACTGGAGGGTCGACCCGGACCGCGCGGTACTCCTCGTCCACGATCTCCAGAACTACTTCCTCGCCGCCTTCGACCGGGGAGCCGAGCCGGTGACCACCCTGCTCCACCAGGTCGGCCGGCTCCGCAAGGAGGCGGAGCGGCTCGGTGTCCCGGTGCTCTACACCGCCCAGCCGGGCGGCCAGACCGCCGCCGAACGCGGCCTCCAGCAGGACTTCTGGGGCCCCGGACTGCCGGCCGACGCCGAGGCGGCGGCGATCCCGGAGACGGTGGCACCCGGCCCCGGGGACACCGTGCTCACCAAGTGGAAGTACAGCGGCTTCGTCCGCACCGATCTGCTGGAACGCCTGCGCGAGCAGGGCCGCGACCAGATCGTCGTCACCGGGATCTACGCCCATATCGGGGTGCTGATGACCGCCTGCGACGCCTGGATGCAGGACATCCAGGCCTTCGTGGTGGCCGACGCGGTCGCCGACTTCTCCGAGCGGGAGCACCGGATGGCGCTGGAGTGGGCGGCCGGCCGCTGTGCCCGGGTGATCACCGCGGACGAGGTGTTCTGAACCGGACGCGGCGGCGGGGCACCGGCGGGCGAGCAGTCCCGGGATCCCCGCGGACTCACCCCAACAGGTGACATCCGCGCACACCGGCACACCACACGGGTCCTCTCCGGCTATCAAAGGCCATGGCCGCCGCCCGAGAGGACACCCCCACCATGCCCCCCGAGCTCATCGGACGGGAGAACCCCGTCGACCGGCTGCGGTCACTGATGGCGCGCGCGTCGGTGAGTCACGGCGGGCTGGCGCTGATCACCGGCGAGGCCGGGATCGGCAAGACCGCCCTGGTCCGCCGGGCCGCCGACGACGCCCTGCGCCAGGGCATGCTCGTGCTGCGCGGCGCCTGCTGGGACGCGGACGGTGCTCCCGGCCACTGGCCCTGGACCCAGGCGGTGCGCAGTCTGCGGCGCGGCGCCGGAGCCGGGGAGTGGCGGGACGCGGCCGACGCGGCGGGCGAACTGCTGCCGGTGCTCACCGGCGAGGAGTCCGCGCCCGGCGGCCCCGGTGACACCGGTGGATTCCGGCTCTTCGACGCCGTGACCAGTCTGCTGATCACCGCCTCGCGGCACCGGCCGCTGCTGGTGGTGCTGGAGGATCTGCACCGTGCCGACCCCGCCTCGCTCCAGTTGCTGGAATTCGCCGCCCAGCACACCTGGTTCGAGCGGATCCTCATGGTCGGGACCTACCGCGACATCGAGACGCAGCGGCCGGACCACCCGCTGCACACCCTGCTCGGACCGCTGACCGAGAAGGCCGCCGTCCTCTCCCTGACCGGGCTGTCCCGGGACGGCACCGGGCGGCTGATCACCCGCACGGCGGGCCGGGAGCCCGGGGCGGCGGTCGTCGACGCCGTGCACGAACGCACCGGGGGCAACCCCTTCTTCGTGACGGAGACCGCCCGGCTCTGGGCGGACGGGCATCCGGTCACCGCCGTCTCCCCCGGCGTCCGGGCCGCGATCGGCACCCGGATCGCGCTGCTCGGCGCCCCGGCGGCCGAACTCCTCGGCGCCGCCGCCGTGCTGGGCCGGCGCTTCGGTCCGGCCGCCCTGGCGGCCACCGCCGGGGTCGGCGCGGTCCGTGCGGGAGAGCTGCTGTCGACGGCGGCCGACGCCCGGCTGATCCTCCCCGAGGGGGAGGCCGGCCACGGCGACGGGCACTTCGTCTTCGCCCACGATCTCGTCCGGGAGGCGCTGTACGACTGTCTCGGCGAGTCCCGGCGCCGCCGCCTCCACGCCGCCGCCGTACGGTCCCTGCTCGCCGCCGGACCGGTGGACGACCCGGCCCGCCCGGCCGAACTCGCCCGCCACGCCCGGCTCGCCGGGCCCGAGCTGGACCGCGACGAGGCCGTCGCCCTGATCACCGCGGCGGCCAGGTGCGCGGCCGGCCGGCTGGCGAGCGAGGAGGCGGTGGAGCAGTACCGGCGGGCTCTGGCACGGCTCGGCCCGGACGGACCGCCGCGCACCGGCGTGCTGATCACCCTGGACCTGGCCGCCGAACTCCAGCTGACCGGCGCGTACGAGCGCTCCTGGGCGGTTTTCGGGGACGCACTCGTCCGGGCCCGCGGCCTCGGCGACGCGCGGTTGCTGGGCCGGGTGGCGCTGGCACTGCACGGTGCGGACCGGCGGGGCGACACAGCCGATCTGCGCACCGCCGCGCTGGCGGAGGCGCACCGCGCCCTCACCGGCGCGCGCACCGGCACGGACACTCTGCCGGGTTCCGGGGCAAAGGGCCCGGACCGGGCCGTCGAGGTGGCCGGGCACGTCATCGGCGCCGCCCGGGCCGCCGGGGACGACGACGCCCTGCACACCGGTCTGTGGGCGCGCCTCCACGCGGTGTGGGAACCCGCGACGGCGGCCGAACGCGTCGGGCTGGCCGGTGAGCTGATGGCGGTCTCCCGGCGCCGCGCGGACCGGTGGATGGAGCAGCTCGCCGCCTCCATGCGCTGGGTGGCCCTGCTGGAACAGGACGACCCCGCCTTCCTCGACCAGTTCCACGCGCTGGTCCACGCCTCTCCCGGCGAGGACGCGCCCCGGCGGAACATGATCTCGGTCATCGACCGGAGTGTGGTGTACGCGTTCACGGGCCGCTTCGGGGAGGCCGCGGAACTCGTCGCCGAGGCGACCGCGCTGAGCGGTCGGCGCGCCAACTACTACCAGTTCTTCGTCCGCCACCACAGCTGGGCGATCACGGTGCTGCGGGGCGATTTCACCGGCGCGGCGGAGCTGCACTCCGCGCTGCGGGCGGAGGGCCATCCCACGGCGGAGCTGCTGGCCGCGATCACCGCGCTGGAGCGGGGCGAACGGCCGCCCGCCGCGGTGCCGCGCCCGCGTCCGGCCGGCCGGACCGCCGAACCGGCACCGTGCGGTGTCACCCCCCTCACCCCGCTCTGGCTCCGCTACCGGGCCCAGGCCGCCGCCGCCTCGGGCGATCCGGACCGGTGCGAGCGGGCGCGGGCCGATCTCCTCCCGTACGAGGGGCAGTGGCTGGTCTCGGCCTTCGGCTGGGACATCGGCGGGCCCGTCTCCCTGTGGTCGGGGGTGCTGGACGCCGCGCAGGAGCGCTGGGACGACGCCGTCGCCCGTTTCTCCCTGGCGCGTCGCTCCGCCGACCGGCTCGACGCCCGGCCGTGGTCGGTACGGGCCCGGCTGGAGCTGGCCCTCGCCCTGTCGGCGCGGGGCGGTCCGGGTGACGGTGAACGGGCCGCGGAGCTGCTGGCCGGGGTGGACGCGGACGCCCGGGAGCTGGGGATGGCGCGGGTACGGGAACGGGTGGCGGCGGGCCGGCCGGACCGGACCGCGGCCGGGCCGGGGCCTGCGGCGGCCGGGCCCGGTGGTGAGTTCTCCCGGCGGGGCGCGGTGTGGCGGCTGGTCTTCGCGGGCCGCACGGCGCATCTGCCGGACGCCAAGGGGCTGCGCGATCTGCATGCTCTGCTCGGGCAGCCGGGCCGGGAGATCCCGGCGGTGCGGCTGCTCAGCCCGGAGGGCGGCGAACTCGCTTCGGCGGCCGGGGCGTTCGGCGGTGATCCGGTCCTGGACGACGAGGCGAGGACCCGCTACCGGCGGCGGCTCGATCTGCTGGACGGCGAGATCGACCGCGCGGCGGCGGCGGGCGACGAGCGGAGGGCCGCCGCGTACGACCGGGAACGGCGGGAGCTGATCGCGGAGTTGCGCCGGGCGGCGGGGCTCGGGGGCCGGCCCCGGCGGCTCGGTGACGAGACACAGCGGGCCCGGAAGAATGTCACCGGCCGGATCAGGGACGCCCTGCGGCGCATGGCGGACCACCATCCGGAACTGGCCGCGCATCTGCGGTCCTCGGTGTCGACGGGGACGGCGTGCTGCTACCGGCCCGACGGTGAGATCCGGTGGCGGCTCTGACCCCGGCGGTACGGCTCCGTCCGCCTCCGGCCGGGCCCCGGCGCGCGAGACCATCGGCCGGCGCCCGTACCCCGCCGGTGTCCCGCCCGTGCCCGCCCGGCGGGAGGCGGCGCGGCCCCCGGCCGTGCCCCGGGTACGGGTTCCCGGGGCACGGGAACCCCCGGCTCAGTCGCCGCCCCCGCAGCCGCCGCCCCCGCACGAGTCCGTACCGGTGTCGTCGGCCCAGCCGTCCCCACCGGGACCCTGAGCGGCCCGCTTCTTCCGGGCCGGGCGGCGCTCACGCCGCGGGCGCGGCGGTTTCGGCCGGCGCGACCCCTTGGTGATCGCGATTCGGGTCCGGCCCGGAAGCCCCTCCAGCGCGGTGTCGGCCACCTGCCGGCAGCGCCGGTTGAAGCCCCACCATCGCCGGGTGTGCTCGTCCGGCCACGCGAGCGCGCAGAGCCAGAGCAGACCCCAGACGGGCCACAGCACCACGATCCACAGCGCCGGATCCCCGCCCAGGAATGGGGAGGCGCACCCCGGCGGCCAGACCGTGCGCGGTCATGCCGAGGGCGATGCCGCACGCGGCGAAGGCGGCGGCGACCCGGCCGGGCTCGGCGTACCGGCGCACCTCGGGGACACGCCGGCCGAGCCGGCTCCGGTAGGTCTCGAAGTCGCCGGATTCCAGGATTTCGTGGAGCCGTGTCCTTGGGGCTCCCCTGCGCCGGATGTCCTCCAGGAGCGCGGACAGGACCGGGTCGGCCGGTTCGCGGGCGCCGGGCACGGCCGTGACCACACCCGCCTTCGAGACCTCGACGGCCCCCCGCAGGACGAGGATGCCCACGGCCGTACACACGGCCCGCCGCTCCCCGTCCGCCTGCCACGCGGCCTCCACCGGCCCGATCCCCTCCCGCCCGACGCGCCGGATCGTCGCGCGGTCGGCCCGTCCCCGGATCAGGATCCGGCAGCCCAGCACTCCGTTGGCCGCCGCGAAACCCAGCAGCCACCAGAGCACGTGACGTCCCTCGTCGGTCATCCACCCCATGACTGCCCCCGGCTCTCGTCTGGCGGCCATATGCCCCGTACGGCTCCCTCCCAAGCCATCGGAGGGGTGCGGTGGTGCCCGGTGCGAGACGGGATCTCGCACCCGAACGGGGGAACGCGCCCGGGTGCCGGACCGGATCACGCGGGATGCTGGATCCGATCACGCGCCCATGGAGTGAGGGCCGTGCCCGGGCGGTGCCGTCACCGGTGCGCACGGGCGGCGGCCGACCCGGCAGGGGCATCGGCGGATCGGCGGCGCGGAGGGAGCTTCGGTGAGCGGGAGAGGGAGATGGGCGCGCGCCCTGGCGTCGGTGGCGACCGTGTTCGCCGTCGCGGCGGGCGGCCCGGGCGGGACGGATCCGGCGGGCGGCGGCGGTGACCCGCTCACCGTGCGCACGGACAAGGGCGAGGTGCGCGGGGCACTGTCGGGGCCCTCGGGTCACCGGCTCTTCCAGGGCATCCCGTACGCCGGGCCCCCGGTGGGTGAGCACCGCTGGGCGGGGCCCCGGCCGGCGGCGCCCTGGGAGGGGGTGCGCGACGCGAGCGCGCCGGGTCCGCTCTGTCCGCAGGTGGCCTCGGTGTACGCCCCGGTCTCCAGCGAGGAGGAGGACTGCCTGGTCCTCAATGTCACCGCCCCGGCCGGCGGCCGGGCGCGGGGGCCCGCTCCGGTGCTGGTGTGGATCCATGGCGACGGCGCGGTCGGCGGCGGGTCCTTCTTCGACGCCGGGCGCCTGGCGGACCGGGGTGTCCTGGTGGTGACGGTCAATTACCGGCTGGGGATCTTCGGGGGCTTCGCCCATGCCGGGCTGGAGGAGGCGGGCAGCTTCGCGCTCCGGGACCAGCAGGCGGCGCTGCGCTGGGTGCGGCGCAATGCGGCGGCCTTCGGCGGGGACCCGGGCCGGGTGACGCTCGCGGGCAGTTCCTTCGGGGCGTCGGCGATCACCGCCCATCTCACCTCGCCGGGCGCGCGCGGGCTCTTCCACCGGGCGGTGCTCTCCAGCGGCGAGGGCGTGATGGACATGCCGGCCGGCGCGATGGGGCCGGAGGTCCCCGGGTATCCGTGGTTCTCCTGGCGCACGGAGCGCGAGACACGCGACATCGGTACGGAGATGACGGCGCCGCTCGGCTGTGCCCGGCCGGATCCGGTGGAGACCGTGCGCTGCCTGCGGGCGCTGCCGGTGAAGCGGATTCTGGCGGTGCCGGACATCATGAACGCGTTCCAGGTGTTCGCGCACGGCAACGCGACCCTTCCGGAGCTGCCCCCGGACGCCCTGCGGGCGGGCCGGTTCCACCGGGTGCCGGTGCTGTCCGGGGCCACCCTGGACGAACACCGGATCTTCGTGGGGATCCGCTATGACGCGGTCGGCAGGGTCTTCTCGTCCGGGGATTACGACAAGGCGCTGACCACGGCCTTCGGCGGGGACGCCGATACGGTGCGGGCCGCGTACCCGGAGACGGACTTCGACTCGCCGGCCATCGCCTGGTCCACCGTGATCACCGACCGGATGTGGGCGCGCGGCACCCATGCGCAGCACACCCTGCTGGGGCGCCGGGTGCCGTTGTACGCCTATGAGTTCGCCGACCGGGACGCCCCGATGTATCTGCCGCTGCCGGGGAGTTTCGACTTCGGGGCCTATCACGCGGGCGACACCCCGTATGTGTTCGAGGACCCGGACGCCCAGGCACACTTCACCCCGGCCCAGGTGCGGCTGGCGGACACCATCACCGATTCCTGGTCCGCCTTCGCCCGTACGGGCACACCGGACGCGGCCGGGGCGGCCCGCTGGCCCCGGTACCGGCCCGCCGACCCCGTACCGCACACCCGGTCGCTGGCCCCGGAGCGGATCGGGCCGGTGGATTACGCGCGGGAGCACCGGCTGGAGTTCTGGGAGCGGCTCGCGGGGCCCGGGCCCGGCCTCTGACGGCGCCCGCCGTCCGATTGCTCCCGGTGCCGAGGGCTCCCCGCCGCGGCACCGGGCCGGTCACCGTCCCTGCCGGGTGGGCAGCCCCAGCGGCCCGGCGGGGACGGCGGACCACATCCCGCCGGCCGTCAGCGGAAGATCGCCATGGCCTGGACCTCCAGGACCGCGTCCGCCGCGTTCCAGTCCTGGACCTTGCCGAGGCAGCGGGCCGAGAAGGCACCCTGCGGCACCTCGGCGCGCAGCCCCTCGGTGGCGCAGACGACCCGGACGCGCGGCCCCCGGGAGGGATCCTCCGGGTCGCCGTAGGGGGCGAGCAGCACAATGGAGTCCGGGGATTCGGCGATCCGCCGGAACCGGCCCCGGATCAGCACGAAGTCCTCGATGTCGCGGAGCCGTACGGTGCCGGACGGCGCGGCGGACGGGCCCAGGGTCGCCAGCGCGTTGGCCAGCGCGGCGTTCCGCCGGATGGTGCCGTTGACGAGGTCGACATGGACGATGACGTCCTTGGCCTCCAGCACATCCATGATCAGTCCGATGACCGAGATCGGTTCGGCGACTTCGAGGTACTTGCTGACGATCTCGCTGTTGTCGCGCTTGCCGCCGCCCGCGCTCACCCCGAAGACCGTGGCCCGGATGGTGCCGTCCTTGCTGTCGCTGGTCCGCTGCTCGACCTCCTTACGGAGGGCGGCGGCGTAGCCGCGCATCTGATAGTGGTCCATGACCGAGCGGTCGTGGAGATAGAAACAGATACTGAAGGTGGGGTTGCGGCCCTGCGGGCGTCCGCGCCGGATGAGCCAGAGGACGGCGGGGACCGCCGCCAGCGTCACCAGTGCGAGCGCGGTCACCAGCCACAGCAACATCCAGGGCCACCACACGCCCCACCACTGTTCAGTCCACACAGCCACGAATCTCCTTGAATGCGGTGAGCAGGGGACGTGCGGTGGCGTCGACCACCCGGCCGCCGGTCGCCCGGGCCGCGCGGCCGAGTTCCGCGGTGTCCGCGTCGCCGTAGCGGATGGCGTAGGTGCGCACCGCGCGGACCTGGGGTGCGCGCTCCCGGTACCGGCGGATGAAGGTGTCCGGGCCGATACCCGCGTTGTTGCGGCCGTCGGTCATCAGCACGATGGAGAGCGGCCGTCCCGGCTGGTCGCCGGTGAGCTCGGCGAGCCGCCCGTAGGCGTGGTCGAGGCCGGACCAGATCGCGGTGGCGCCGTCGAAGTCGTCGCCGGCCACGAGCTCGCGCAGCCGCAGCAGATCCCGCGGCTCCCGGTAGGTCACGCTCCGTTCGTCGAGCACCCGGCCGCCGAAGCGGATCACGGTGAGCGTCTCGCCCCGGTGGAAGCGGGCGAATTTCCCGGACCGGGAGTCGTCGGCACCGCTGAGACCGGCGAGGGTGGCGCGCAGTTCGCGGATGCGCTCGCCCCGCATGGAGCCGGAGAAGTCGAGCAGCAGGACCACCCGGGCGGGCAGATCGCGCCCGGGGCGGCCGTAGTCGGAGAGCAGCCGGTCGATCACAGTCTGCCGGTCGGGGAAGTAGAGGGCGTTGCCGACGGGCCGGCGCACTTCCGCGATGCGGGGCAGGCCGGGGTCGACGGGGCGGCGCAGGGTGCGCTCCATGATCTGTTTCTGCACGGGCGCGCTGCGCAGCCACTCCACCAGCCGGTCGTACGCCTCCCGCTTCGCCGGGTCGAGCAGCAGGAGCGGATAGTCGGAGAGCATCATCCCGTCCTTGGGGTGGACGATCTCCAGACGCTCCCGGAGCCGACCGCTCCGGTTGAGTGTGAGCAGTTCCGACTCATGGGTGATGAGGGCGTCCAGACCGCCCTGGTGGTGGATGAAGCCGTCGGCGAGCCGGGCCGGGGACCGGTCGGTCAGCCGGTGGCCGCTGAAGAAGCCGCGCAGCCGGTCGCAGGAGACATCGCCGGGACGGAGCGCGCCCCCGGTGCCCGCGGCGGCGGTCGCGACGCCCACCAGCGCGGCGAGTCCGCTGTCGGTGTGCCGGGGGTCGGCCATCCCGAAGGCCAGGGTGCCCTCGGCGGCCGCGTCGGCGACATCGGCCCAGGAGATCTCCCCGCCGGGCGCCGAGGCCCGCAGCCGGGCGGCGGTGGCGGGCCGCAGGCCGATGGCGACCGGGGAGAGCATGGTGGCGGTGGAGAGCGGGCGCTCGGCGTTCCGCCCGGCGGCCCTGAGCTTCAGCCGGAAGGGCCGGTCGGAGGAGAGCCAGGCGAGATCGTGCCGGTAGCGGCCGAGCGCGAGATCGTCCGCCGCCTCCACGGTGCCCCGGTAGTCCAGCTCCAGCCGGATTCCGGTCTCCTCGCGCAGCCGGTCCAGGAGGGGTCGCATATCCGCGAGTTCGGGGGTGGCGAGCACCCGCAGGGTGAGCGCCTCGGAGCGGTCCCCGGTACAGGCGGCGCCCACTGCGGCGAGGAGCACCAGGGCCAGCCAGTACGAGAGCAGCCGGCGCGGGGACCGGCGCCCGCTCACCCGGACTCCGCGGGCGGGCAGTCCCCGACGATGGAGATCATCCGTTCCAGGAGCCGGAGCCGGGGAATTTCGGTGCGGGTGTCGCTGTGAACCGAGGGGACGGGGATATTCCGGTCCTTGAGGAATCGGGAGAGCTGATCACCCGCCACCTCGCCGGCCGGGTCGAGAATACGGAAGCCCAGTTCCATGGCGCGCTTGCGCAGTTCGGGATCCTCGGTGATCAGCTCCCCGAGGCGGTCGCCGTCCCGGTTGAGTGCGATGAACTGCGGCTGGGTGACGAATTGACTGTCCGGATAGAGAAGGACCCGGTCGGAGTCGAGTTTCCCCGCCTCGGCCTGGAACTGGGCCTGATAGGTGAGGTACTGATGTTCATATGCAACGACCACGGGGGCCACTCCCTTGCCCTCCGGGGAGATGTAGGTACGGAAGACATCGGCATGCGGAAGACCCTGCTCCATGAGCGGCTTGATCGCATGGGCGCGCTCCTCGGCCTCCCGTTCGGTATCGGGCACCGCCGGCCCGCCGCCGCGCCGGGTGAAGGCCACCAGGGCGAGATAGGTGCTCGCCGAGTTGGCGGTGCAGACATCGGGGCTCTGGGCCAGAATGCGGTTGGTATTGGTGATCCCGTGCCGCTGGATTCCGATATCGCTCCACTGGCGCCCGCCGGCCACGCTGTCGAGGAACTTCCGCATGTTCAGGACGTAGTAGAGCGGTTTCCCGGAACCCCCGCCGGAACCCGCCTCGGCGCCGGATCCGGAACCGGGCTGCACGGTCGCCATTCCGGCGTCCCGGAGCGTCTCGGCGTACTCCCGATAGGTCGCGAGAACGATCGGGCTGACGAACGGCCGGTGAATCTTGGCGTATTGATTGGCGGCGGCGCGTTCACTGGTGATCAAATCCCCGGCGGGCTGCCCGGAGGGGAAGACGAAGTCGAAGGAGGAGAGATCGCGGATCGCGACCTCACGCGATCCCGTGCTGGTGATGTGGATCCGGATGTGGTGCTTCAGCAGAATCCGCCGGACGTGCTCGTCCTCGAAGAAGTCCCGCTTGGAGGCCATCTTGCCCTCCAGGACCTCCACTTGCCGGAAGGGCAGCAGGGCGTTGCCGCTGACGGCGAGCACCGGCACTCCGACGAGCACGGTGGCCAGCGCGATCAGCGACAGCACGAGAAGCCCGCGCGGCCGGCCCGATGACGACTGCCGTCGCACGGCCAGCCGCGGCTCCTCGGTGACGGGTCTGACTGGGCTGGTCATGATCGCTCCCCCGGTTTCCCCGATACGGCAGGGCGAGAAGTACCCGGCTGGGCGGCCGGTCAGTCGCGCCCCGGCGGACCGGGCACGGGCGGAGAGCCGGCCGATCCGGCTCCGCCCCGCCTCCGGTCCGGCCCGCTCACGACTCCGGTTCGACCGCGTTCCGGCTTCTGCTCACGCACTGCCCGACTGCCGTTCCACTCCGGTTCGAGTCCCGCCGGACTCCAGCGGGACTCCAGCGGGATTTCGGTACGGCTACGGCGCGAGCCGGATCCGATTCCCGGCTCACCTCTCTTTCCGCACAGCCGACTTCATCCCGTGACGGCACCGGCCGTCATGGAGAGGAGTCCCATCAGGGCCGCCGCGGTTCCCGCTCCGGGCCGTCCGTGCGCACGGATTCCGGCCGGCGCGGACCAGGGGCCGCCGGACGGCGCGCGGAAGGCTTTCGCGCCCCCGCTCACCCCCGGCGGACGGGGCCGGTCAGAGCGCCCGCCCCACGGGGACGCGCTCGGCGACGCCCAGCCGGGCGGCCCACTCCAGCGCGGTGGGGAGCCTGGCCTCACGGGGCAGCGGGCTCGGCACCGAGGCGGAGTCCATCAGATCCTTGACCGCCGACTCATTGACCGTGCAGGCGGCCACCCGGGAGACGAAGCGCTCGGCGGCGGCCCGGTCCCGGTAGCCCGCGTCCGCGAAGCTGTCGTAGAGGGACTGGTCGTCGAAGATGCCGGCATAGCCGTCGCAGGACGCCACCAGCCCGTCGTCCTCGACATGGACGGGGTAGGGCGCCCGGTCCCAGCTGCCCTGCTCCCACCAGTAGAGATAGCCGAGCTCATAGCCGTCGTTCAGCTCCCGGAGCCGGTCGAGCGGGAGCCAGCCCGGCGCGTTGACCAGCAGATCGACGGGAGCCTCGCCCCGGTAGGTGGTGTCGCTGCAGTCGACGTCCTGCCCGTAGAACATCGCCCGCCCGTCGGGACGAAGAGCCAGGTTCCAGCCGCCATTGGAATGGAAACAGGACAACTCGCGGTCACCCAGCCGGAATATGGGCCTGGCCGTTCTCGTGACGGAGATCAGTACGAGGACGACTGCACGCTCCCACATCCGCTCGGGCCTGCCCAGCTGCGTGGGAATTACCGGCTCGTTGGTCATTTCCGTCCCTGCTGTCAACGCTACGTATTGCTGACCGAACATTCAGCGCCACCGAACCATACGGCCGGACGAAGCGGCGGCGCCAACGGCGCCCTTGGCGGCGGCTCCGGACCCTCTCCGCCGGACGGCCCCGCCGAACCCTCCCATCAGCGTGCGGAGTTGTGGGGATTCAGTGTCATGGATGGTCATGCGAAACACCAAAGGGTGATGATTCAACAAGTAATCGGGAAACACTTTCCCGTGCGACACCGGGCGGCGGTACGCCCCGGTCAACACCGCCGGGCGGCGGGACCCGGCGCCGCTTCCGGGCGGATCGCCGCCAGGGCCGCGCGCACCGGCGGCCGGAGAACGGCGGGGCACACGGGCGGCGGCCCGTGCCGAGGCGAGGAACCTCTGGTCGGACTCATGGGGGTGAACGTATCCGCAGTGCTCGACCCGGTGTTCGCATTTGCTTACCGTTTACCCGGCCTCCATCTTCCGCCTGGCCGGAATCCAACCGATCGGGACGAAGCGGAAGCTGTCTGTCCAGTAGGGGACACGGAGGTGCCGGGAGAGCCGCCGGCGGGAGCCGGGCGGAGGGGCGCGTCCCGCCGGGGAGCGGCGGTCCCGACCGGTCCGAACTGGATGATTTCTCTCCGGCGCCGTGCCGGCGCGGCGAGGACGGCCGCGGCGGGACCGCGCGGTGCGCTCCGCCTCCGCCGGATGCCGTTTCGCTCCGGCGCACGCCCGGCGCAACCGCGCGCCGCCGCATGCGCCGGGGTACAGAAAGGCCGGATTCCAGTGAACCCCGCTCCCGCGTTCACCCATCCGCGCAAGGGCCGCCGCCGTGCCCGGCCAGCATACGGATGCCCGGCGCGGAATCCCGGCGGCGCGCCGGGCGGCGGGCCCCGGCCCAGTAGGCTGGCGGACGATGTTCACCTCCTCGGGCCCCACCCTCCGCGAACTCGCCGTCCAGGCGCTCTCCTCCGTCGAGCACGGCTACGACCTGCTGGCTCCCCGGTTCAACGAGACCCCGTTCCGCACCCCGGACCGGCTGCTCGAACCGGTGCTGGGGGCGATGCGGCCGCTCGGTCCCTTCCGTTCCGGACTCGATCTGTGCTGCGGCACCGGAGCGGGTGCGGGGGTGCTGCGGGCCCTGTGCACCGAGCGGGTCACCGGGGTCGACTTCAGCGCCGGGATGCTCGGCCGGGCCCGGGCGGCCTTCACGGAGCCTCCCGGGGCGGAGGCCCCTGGGGTGGAGGGGCACGGGGCGGAGGGGCCCGCGCCGGAGCCGGCGCCCCGGATCGGCTGGGTGCGCGCCGACGCGCGCGCTCTGCCCTTCGTGTCGGCCTTCGATCTGGCCGTGAGCTTCGGGGCGTTCGGTCATTTCCTGCCCGCGGAACGCCCTGGCCTCTTCGCGGAGGTGCACCGGTCGCTGCGCCCCGGCGGCCGGTTCGTCTTCCCGCTGCCGGCCCCGCCGCCGGTGGGTTCCCGGCTCTACTGGGCGCTGTGGGGCTTCGACGCGGCGATGCGGGTGCGGAATCTGGTGTGGCACCCGAGCTTTGTCATGTACTACCGCACCTTCAAGCTGACCGGGGTCGTCGCGGAACTGCGGGCGGCCGGATTCTCGGTGGAGCTGCTCCCGGTGGAGGGGCTCGGCCGCCGGGCCGACGGCAGCCCGCGCTGCCGGCTGGTGGTGGCCGGGCGGGCGTGAGCCGCCCGCACGCACGGCAGCACACCCGGAGGCGCCGTGAAAGCACCGTGAAAGCACCCGGGAAGCGCCGGGGCGGCGCCCGGACGCACCGGATCCCGGACCGCCGCCGTGGCGGTCCGGGATCCGGTTCTGGTGCAGCCGTGGTGTGCCGTTACGCCGGGAGACCCGAGCGGGGTGCTTCAGAGCGCGGTGAGGCGCTCCAGCGGGAACGGCGGCTGGGCCAGCGGGCGCACTGCCAGCCTGGTCAGCGGCAGGGCGTTGTCATCGCCCGCCGTGCGGTTGGCGTGGAGCACATCGCAGCGGGTGCAGCGGTGCACGAGCACCCATTCCCCGTCGCCGCGCACCGAGATGGCGAGCGGCTCCATCCTGGCTCCGCAGTCGGCGGCCCGGTCGCCGGGGGTGTCGTCGAGATGACGGCTCCACAGGCAGTTGGGGCAGTGATTGCGGTGGCCGGTGCCGACCGCGGTCATGGGTACATCGAGACCGCAGTGGAGGCAGCGGAACGACTCGGCGCGCGCCTCGGTGCGGGCGCGCCGGGATCTGTTGCGTGACATGGTGGACACGACTCCTGAGGTGATGCGTGGGACGGACGGTCTGCGCCGAAAGCCGCCTCGCATCCGAGGAGTTCACACCGCTGGAGCGGAGGTCCTTCCTCGGAGGAGAGAACGGATCCGCGCGGCCCGGGCCATACAAGCACCACTTTCTGCAGTCGGTCGGGTGGGTCGACACTCCATGAGACCGCGCCGCCCGGCGGCGCGGCAACCGGTTTTCCCGCAGGCCCCGGCGGGCACCGGACCGGGCCGGTCCGGCCTCAGGCGACCGAGCCGACGGGTCCCTGCCCCTCGTGCCGGATCCGCCCCTCGTGACGTATCGGACCGTCGTGGTGGATGGGGGTGTGCGCACCGGTGAGCGGGACCCCGGTGCCGCCGCGGCGGGTGGCGACAATCTCCGCCGCGATGGAGAGCGCGGTCTCCTCCGGCGTACGGGCCCCGAGGTCGAGCCCGATGGGGCTGTGCAGGCGGGCGAGTGCGTCCTCCCCGGCGCCGGCCTCGCGCAGCCGCCGGAGCCGGTCCTCGTGGGTGCGCCGGGAGCCCATCGCCCCGATGTAGGCCACGGGCAGCCGCAGGGCCTCGATGAGCAGGGGGACATCGAACTTGGCGTCATGGGTGAGGACACAGAGCACGGTGCGGTGATCGGTTCCGGTGGCCGCGAGATAGCGGTGCGGCCACTCCACCACGATCTCGTCGGCGTCGGGGAATCGGCCGCGGGTGGCGAAGACCGGCCGGGCGTCGCAGACGGTGACGTGGTAGCCGAGGAATTTGCCCACCCGGGTGAGGGCGGCGGCGTGGTCGATCGCCCCGAAGACGATCATGCGGGGCGGCGGTACGCGTGACTCGACCAGCAGGGTCAGCTCCGGGGTTCCGCAGCGGGTGCCGTCGGCCCCGATGGTGACGGTCCCGGTGCGGCCCGCGTCCAGCAGCGCCCGTGCCTCGTCCGCGACCGCCCGGTCGAGCCGGTCGGCGCCCGGGACGGGCCACGGGATGACGGACCCGCCGCCGGACTCCCGGGGCGCCGGGCCGCCGGGCCGGGCCGTGAGGCTCCCCTCGTACGAGCCGTCGGGGCGTACGAGCAGGGCCCGTCCGAGCACTCCGGCGGGGCCGCCGGCGACCCTGGCGAGGGCGGCCGTCTCGCCCCTGGCCGCGGCGGTCACCGCGGCGGCGAGCACCTTCCCCGAGGCGGGCCCCTCCGGCACGACCGGCGTCACCAGGATGTCGATGAGGCCGCCGCACGACAGGCCCACCGCGAACGCGTCCTCGTCGCTGTACCCGAAGCGCTCCAGCACCGTCGCGCCGTCCGCGAGGGCCTGGCGGCACAGTTCGTACACCGCGCCCTCCACACAGCCGCCGGAGACCGAGCCGATCACCGTGCCCCCGCTGTCCACGGCCAGGGCGGCGCCGGGCTGCCGGGGCGCGCTGCCGGTGACCGCGACCACGGTGGCCACCGCGAAGGCCCGGCCCTGCCCGGCCCACCGCTCCAGCTCCTCGGCGATCTCCAGCATGTCGGCCTCCTCCGGCCTCTTCGACTCGGTGACGGGACAGGACGTGCTCTCAGCCGCCCGTCAGATGTTCCGGGCGGACCGGTGTCCGGTTCAGCTCCAGTCCGGTCGCGTCCCGGATCGCCGCGAGGACGGCCGGGGTGGCGGAGAGCGTGGGCGCCTCACCGACGCCGCGCAGCCCGTACGGGGCGTGATCGTCGGCGAGTTCGAGCACATCGACCGGGATGGCGGGGGTGTCCAGGATGGTGGGGATCAAATAGTCGGTGAAGGACGGATTGCGCACCCGCGCGGTCACCGGGTCCACCACGATCTCCTCCATCACCGCCATGCCGAGCCCCTGGGTGGTGCCGCCCTGGATCTGGCCGGCGACGGAGAGCGGATTGAGCGCCTTGCCGACATCCTGGGCGCAGGCCAGCTCCACGACCTTCACCAGACCGAGCTCGGTGTCCACCTCCACGACGGCGCGGTGGGCGGCGAAGGAGTACTGGACATGGCCGTTGCCCTGGCCGGTGTGCCGGTCGAACGGCTCGGTGGGGCGGTGGCGCCACTCCCGTACCTCCTCGACGGCCTCGTCGCCGAGGACATCGGCGAGGTCGGCCAGCGCCTCGCCGCCGTCGGTGACGACCCTGCCGCCCTCCAGGAGGAGCTCGGCTGTCGCCCAGGCCGGGTGGTACGCGCCGAATTTGCGCCGGCCCAGCTCCAGCACCCTGCTCCGGACCGCCTCGCAGGTGTGCTTGACAGCCCCGCCGGTGACATAGGTCTGCCGGGAGGCGGAGGTACCGCCCGCGGAGCCGATCCGGGTGTCGGCGGGCTGGATGGTGACCTGGGTGACGCCGAGTTCGGTGCGGGCGATCTGCGCGTGGACGGTGATGCCGCCCTGGCCGACCTCGGCCATCGCGGTGTGCACGGTGGCGACCGGCACACCGCCGATCACCTCCATCCGCACCCGGGCGGTGGAGTAGTCGTCGAAGCCCTCGGAGAAGCCGACGTTCTTGATCCCGACCGCGTAGCCGATGCCCCGGACGACTCCCTCGCCGTGGGTGGTGTTGGAGAGCCCGCCGGGCAGGGCGCGCACGTCCGGGGCGCCGCCCGCGGTCTCCCAGGGCCGCTCGGGGGGCAGCGGGCGGGCCTTGACCCGGCGCAGCAGCTCGGCGACCGGCGCCGGGGAGTCCACCCGCTGCCCGGTGGGCATCAGCGTGCCCTGCTCCATGGCGTTGATCCGGCGGAACTCCACCGGGTCCAGGCCCAGTTCCTTCGCGAGCCGGTCCATCTGCGCCTCGTAGGCGAAGCACGCCTGGACCGCGCCGAAGCCGCGCATGGCGCCGCAGGGCGGGTTGTTGGTGTAGAGGGCGAGGGCCTCGATCTCCACGTCCTCGACGGCGTACGGACCGACCGCGAGGGAGGCGGCGTTGCCGACGACGGCCGGGGAGGACGAGGCGTAGGCGCCGCCGTCCAGCACGATGCGGCACTTCACATGGGTGAGCCTGCCGTCCCGGGTCGCGCCGTGCTCGTAGTGGAGCTTCGCGGGGTGGCGGTGGACATGACCGAAGAATGATTCGAACCGGTTGTACACCATCTTGACCGGTTTGCCGGTGCGCAGGGCGAGCAGACAGGCGTGGATCTGCATGGAGAGGTCCTCGCGCCCGCCGAAGGCACCGCCGACGCCGGAGAGGGTCAGCCGGACCTTCTCCTCCGGGAGGCCGAGCACCGGGGCGATCTGGCTCCGGTCCGAGTGGAGCCACTGGGTGGCGACATGGAGATCGACCCCGCCGTCCTCGGCCGGGATGGCGAGCCCGGATTCGGGACCGAGGAATGCCTGGTCCTGCATGCCGAAGACGTACTCGCCGGTCACGACGGTGTCGGCACGGCGGGCGGCGGAGCGGACATCGCCCCGGATCACGGGCTGGCGGTGGAGGATGTTGGGGTGCGGGACCCGGTCGCTGTAGTGGTCGGCCCGGTGTTCGTGGACGAGGACCGCGCCGGGCGCGGTCGCGGACGCCTCGTCGGTGATCACCGGCAGTTCGGCGTAGTCGACCAGGATGCGGGCGGCGGCCCGCCGGGCGGTCTCCGGATGGTCCGCGGCCACGAGGGCGACGGGTTCGCCGTGGTGGCGGACCTTGCCGTGGGCGAGCACCGGTGTGTCGCCGATCTCCAGACCGTAGGTGGTGACATCGGCGGGGAGGTCGTCGTGGGTGAGTACGGCGTGGACCCCGGGGGTGGCGAGGGCGCCGGTGATGTCGATGGAACGGATGAGGGCGTGGGCGACGGTGGAGCGGAGGGTGTGGCCCCAGATCATGTCCTCGTGCCACATGTCGGAGGAGTAGGCGAACTCCCCGGTGACCTTGAGGATGCCGTCGGGCCGGAGGGTGGACTCGCCGATGCCGCCCCGGGTGACGGAGGACTGGGTCAGATCCCCGGGGATTCCGGTGGCGGTCATCGGCCCCGCCCCTCTTCCGGTACGGCGCCGGGCCCGGTGGCCCCCGGCCCGCCGGCGGGCGGTTCCCGACGGGCGGCGGCGAGCCGTACCGCGTCCAGGATCTTCTCGTAGCCGGTGCAGCGGCAGAGATTGCCGGAGAGCGCCTCGCGGATATCCGCGTCGGACGGCTGCGGAATGCGTTCCAGCAGCTCATCGGCGGTGACGAGAAGACCGGGGGTGCAGAAGCCGCACTGGACGGCACCGGCGTCGATGAAGGCCCGCTGGACGGGTGAGAGACCGCCCCGGGGGTCGTGGGCGCTCCACTGCCGCGCGTCCCGGTCCTCCTGGCCGGGGGATGCCGGCCCCGGCCCGGCGCACGGTTCCCCCGCCCGCTGCCGGGCGTGTCCGGCGAGCCCTTCCACGGTGAGGATCTCGCGTCCCTCCGCCTGCCCGGCGGCGACCAGACAGGCACAGACCGCGACTCCGTCGAGCCGGACCGTGCAGGAACCGCATTCGCCCTGCTCACAGGCGTTCTTCGAGCCCGGGAGGCCCATCCGCTCACGCAGTACCCAGAGCAGGCTCTCGCCTTCCCACACATCGTCGGCCTCGTGCCGGCGGCCATTGACCGTGAAACTCACGCGCATGGCGTGCTCCTTCCCCCGCGGTACGACTCCCAGGTCCAGGTCAGGGTGCGGCGGGCCATCACCCCGACGGCGTGGCGGCGGTAGCGGGCGGTGCCGCGCACATCGTCGATCGGCGCGCACCCCGCGGCGGCCAGCCGGCCGAATTCCTTGGCGATCGACGGCGTGATGATCTTCCCGTTCTCCCAGAAGCCGCCGTCGTCGAGGGCCGCGGTGAGGAATTCCTCGGCGGTGACGGCGCGGACCGGGGTGGGGGCCGCCGAGCCGATACCCGTGCGGACGGTCCGGGTGCGGGGGTGCAGCGCGAGGCCGAAGGCGCAGACCGCGATCACCATGGCGTTGCGGGTGCCGACCTTGGAGAACTGCTGCGGCCCGTCCGCCCGGCGGATGTGCACGGCCCTGATCAGCTCGTCGTCGGCGAGCGCGTTCCGCTTCACCCCGGTGTAGAAGGCGTCGATGGGGATGCGGCGGCTGCCGCGCGACGAGGCGACCTCGACCTCGGCGCCCGCGGCCAGCAGCGCGGGGTGGGCGTCCCCGGCCGGGGAGGCGGTGCCGAGATTGCCGCCGACCGAGCCCCGGTTGCGGATCTGCGGGGAGGCCACGGTGTGCGAGGCGAGGGCGAGGCCGGGCAGCTCGGCCCGCAGCCCCTCCATGATGCGGGTGTACGGGACGGAGGCGCCCAGCCGCACGGTGTCCTCGCCCACCTCCCACTCGTACAGATCGGTGATGCGGCTGAGGTCCATGAGGTAGCCGGGTCTGCGGTGGTCGAAATTGATCTCCACCATCACATCGGTACCGCCCGCGATGGGTACGGCGGCGGGGTGGGCCGCCTTGGCCGCGAGCGCGTCCTCCCAGCTCGCGGGCCGGAGGAAGTACATGGGCCCTCATCTCTGCCCGCCGGGTGACGGCGCGGGCGGTGGTCGTCCGGCGGTCGACCCGGTCCGGACCCCAGCCCCCCGGCTCGTGG
The DNA here is from genome assembly GCF_039888735.1 of Streptomyces sp. CAU 1734. Taxonomy (NCBI): domain Bacteria; kingdom Bacillati; phylum Actinomycetota; class Actinomycetes; order Kitasatosporales; family Streptomycetaceae; genus Streptomyces; species Streptomyces sp. CAU 1734. The sequence goes on along the minus strand of NZ_JBDQQP010000005.1, from coordinate 117,226 downwards.
TCCGGACCGGGGCCCCCCGCCCCGGTCCCGCAGCGGGTCCGGGGCCGGGCGTTCGGCGCCCCACCGGTGCTCTGCGTGCTCTGCGTGCTCTGCGTGCTCTGCGTGCTCTGCGTGCTCTGCGTGCTCGTGGCGTGCGTGCGGTTGTTCCGTCCGGCCATCCGGCGTGTCCGGCGTGTCCCCCGGTGTCCGGCGCGCGAGGGCCGGGCGCCGCCCCCATGCTGCTGGTGCGGTGCCGCTCAGTACACAAGGACACGCCCGTCCGGGTGCAGTCACTGAACCCATGAAGGAATTCGCTGGCCGATACGGTCATCTTGTAGATTCGAACGAAAAGCACGGCTCTGCAACCTCACTGTTTTCCGTCGGAAACGCAGTCGGGCGGCCACGGGGACAACGAGAGAGATCGGCGAGGACGAGATGCGCCTGCGCGCACTGCTGGAGAACGACGCGCTGGGGCTGCGGCTGCTCGGCGGCGAGGACGAGCTGGACCGCGGCGTACGCGGGGTGATGACGACGGATCTGAAGGATCCCAGTCGCTATCTCTCCGGCGGGGAGCTGGTCTTGACCGGTCTGGCCTGGCGCCGTTCGCCCGAGGACTCGGAGCCGTTCGTGCGGATCCTGGCCGGCGCGCAGGTCGCCGCGCTGGCCGCCGGCGAGGCGGAGCTGGGCGATGTGCCCGAGGATCTTGTGGCGGCGTGTTCCCGCCATCGGCTGCCGCTCTTCGCGGTCAATGAGTCCGTTGCGTTCGCGACGATCACCGAATACGTGGTGCGGCAGGTCTCCGGTGAGCGGGCCGGTGATCTCGCGGCGGTCGTGGACCGGCACCGCAGGCTGATGACGTCCGGTCCGGCGGGCGGCGGGCCGGACGCGGTGCTCGATCTGCTCGGCTCCGATCTGGATCTGCGCGCCTGGGTGCTCTCCCCCACCGGCCGGCCGATCGCGGGCGCCGGCCCGGCGCTCCCCGCCGAGGTGAGCACCGCACTGGCCGGCGAACATCTCTCCGCCGTGCGCACCGGGCGGCCCGGCCCCCACCGCGCGACGGTGCGCGGCACGGTCTACTCCCTCTTCCCCGTCCCCGCGCCGGGCGCCGCACCGGGTGATCCCCGGGAGGGTGTGCTCTCGCAGTGGCTCCTCGCGGTCGAGGCGGACGCGGGCGACTGGCCAGCCGAACGACTCGATCTGCTCCAGGGCGTGACCCAGCTGATCGCGGTCGAGCGCGACCGCCGCGAGTCCGCCCGCACGGTGCGCAGACGGCTCGCCCAGGAGGTCCTGGAGCTGATCCAGTCGGGCGCCGCGCCGGCCGAGATCGGTGCCCGGCTGCGGGTGGCCGCGCCGGTGCTGCTGCCGGTGCCGGACGCGGCTCCGCACTGGCAGGTGGTCGTGGCCCGGGTCGACTGGGGGCCGGACGGCACGGAGCTCGCGGCGGGCCCGGCGGCCCAGTCGCTGCTGGAGGAGATCCTGGTCGACCCCTCGGCGGCCGGACCGGACTCCGCCGACCGGATCGCGGTGGCGCACTCGGGCGGCGAGGCGATCGCCCTGGTGCCGCTGCCCGTGCTGCCGGACGCGGCCGGCGCATCGGACGCGGCGGCTCCTTCCGCCTCGGAGCAGGGGCTGCACGCGGACACCCTGCTCGAATCCGTACGGACGCCGCTGTCGGCCGGTCTCGGCGACGACGGCAGGCTGACCATCGGCGTGAGCGCGGCGGTCGCCTCGGCGGAGGGCCTGCGCGGCGCGCTGGAGGAGGCCCGTCACTCCCGCCGGGTGGCGGCGGCCCGGCCCGGCCGCGTCTGCGCGGCGGGCCACCATGAGCTGGCCTCGCATGTGCTGCTGCTGCCGTTCGTCCCCGATGATGTCCGGCGGGCGTTCACGGCGCGGCTGCTCGATCCGCTGCGGGAGTACGACGTCAAACACCGGGCGGAGCTGATCCCGACGCTGGAGGCGTTCCTGGCGAGCGACGGCTCGTGGACCCGGTGCGCGCAGCGGCTCCATCTGCATGTGAACACCCTGCGGTACCGGGTGGGCCGAATCGAACAGCTGACGGGCCGTGATCTGTCGCGGCTGGAGGACAAGCTGGACTTCTTCCTGGCTCTGCGGATGGGCTGACCGAAATCCGGCGGGCCCGGGGGCACCACTCTCCCGGGCGGCCGCCATCGGCCTCTCCGCGCCGGGGAATCGGGGGCCGGGGCGGAGTACGGCTCCGGCCCCGGCGGTACGCCGGGTGCGGCCATCCGCCACCCGGACACCGGGACGGCACGGCGGCACGGGCGGGCTGTGTCCGGCGCGGACGGGCTCCGTCCGGCCCGGCCGCCCGCCCGCACACGGCCCCGGCGCACCCCCGCCCGCCGGAACCGCCGCCCGCGCCGCGGCCGACGGCGGCCCGCCCGCCGGCCCCGGCGCACCCCGCCCCCGTACGCCGCGAGCCGGTGCACGGAACCGACACCGCTCTCATCATCACCCGGCGCGGTGATGGCGAGATCCATACGGTTGACGCCGCCGGTCCGGCCCTCGCGAGCGCGCTCGCGGTGTTCACACCCCCGTGCCGCCGCAACGGCGCGGCGATCTCCTCCGACGGCGTGGCCGATCTTCCCCCGTCGGCGGATGAGAGTTTGTGAAACAATTCACCAGAACCCTTGGCCTGCCGCCCTCATCCATGCTGAGATGCCGTTCTACTCAACAGCTCAATGGCGTGCTCGGGGAGGGCTAAGTGGCGCATACCGCCATGTCTGGTACCGGAACCACCGCAGGTGACGACCCCCTCCAGACCGCGGTATGGCGGCTGCGCTCGCGCGGCTGCTGGACGGATGCGGCGGCCCTGCTCACACCGCTCACCGGGCAGCCCCCGGCGGCGCTGGAGCGGGCCGGGCTCCTGGTCGAGCGATGTCTGTACACCGGTGACGGCTGGCCGGAGGCGGAGGACGCGCTCCGGACGGCGGAGGCCGTGGCGCGCGACGACGAGGAGCGGGGCGGGGCCGCGAGCGAGCGGGGAAGGCTGGCGTACGCCGCGACCCTGCTGGGCGTACGGGACCGGGCGGACGAGGCGCGTTCGGCCCTCGGCCGGGCCGCCGCGCTGCTCTCCCCCGGCTCTCCGGGGCGCCCGCTGCTGGACTTCCGCCGGGGGCTGGTCGCCGAGCACATCGCGGACTCGGCGCAGGCGGCCCGCGCGGCGTACCGGCGGGCCCATGACGGCGCCGCCTCGCACGGGGATCCGCTGCTGCTCTCCTTCACCTGGCTGCACCAGGCCGGACTCGCCCTGCGGGAGGGGGAGCTCACCGAGGCCCGGCACGGTTTCTCCGAAGCCCTGCGGATCCGGGTGGAGTTGGGCTATCTGATCGGTACCGCTCCGGCGCTCGCCTCGCTGGCCGGCTGCGAGCCGGAGCCCGAGGCCGGCAGGCTCCGCGCGGAGGCCGAGCGGCTCTTCCGGCTGCTGGGCGGTGTCCCGGCCTGGTACACGGCCCGCCCCCCGGGCCGCCTCCCGGCCGGCCGCGCCGGCTCCGTACCCGCTCAGGTCCGGCCGGCCGGAAGTCCCCCCGCCGAACCCGAGTCGGCCCACCCCGTCTCCTGACGACGGCCTCCCGGCCACCTGCGCGCGGGGGACGCCGGGTGGCTCACCCGGCGTCCCCCGCGCGTACGTCCCGGCCGCCCTACAGGTCCCCCCGGCGGGCCGTCAGCCGTCCGGGGAGCCGAAGTGGGCGCGGACCAGGCGGCGGACCATCGCGGAGTCGTCGGCGGCGAGGGCGTCGAGCAGTGCCAGGTGTTCGGCCGCGTCGGCCATCAGGTCGGCGCGGTGGACGGCCGGGGAGGCGGTGAGGGGCCACTGGGCGCGGCGGTGGAGATCGTCGGCCACGGTGACCAGCTGGTCGTTGCCGGAGAGGGCGAGGAGGGCCCGGTGGAAGGCGCGGTCGGCCTCCGCGTAGAGGACCCGGTCCCCGGCCGCCGCCGCAGCCATCGTGGCCTCGGCGGACGGGCGCAGTTCCCGCCAGCGGCCGGCGGGCACCGTACGGGCCAGCCGGAGCACGACGGGGGCCTCGATCAGGGCGCGGAGCTCGGCGAGTTCGGCGAGCTCGCGGGGGGTGCGGACGGTGACCCGGAAGCCCCGGTTGGGGACCACCTCCACCGCGCCCTCGGCCGCCAGTTGCTGCATCGCCTCGCGCACGGGGGTTGCGGAGACGCCGAAGCGGTCGCCGAGCGCGGGGGCGGAGTAGACCTCGCCGGGGATCAGGTCCCCGTCGATGAGGGCGGTGCGCAGGGCCTGGAGGATCTGTCCCCGGACCGAGTGCCGCTGGACCGTGCGCGGGCCGGCGCGGTGCGGGGCGCCGGGGCGGGGCGGGTTCGGGACGTCCGGGCGCCCGCCGCCGCGGGGGGATTCGGGGTGCGCGCCGTCCGCGCGCGGTGCCGCGCTCTCCCCGCGCGGACCGCCGGGCCGGGCGCCGCCCGCATACGGGATCGTGCTCTCTCGCGGGCCGCCGGCGCCACGCCCGGACGGCGGTTCGGCGCGGGTGTGCTCGGCCCTGGGATGATCGCCCCGCGACTGTTCCGGCAGGCGCGGCCGGACCCGGCCGGCGGGGCTGACCTGGGACTCCTGCGGCAACGGCTGCGGGGGCCGTGCCGCCGCGCGCGGTCGGGCGTGCTCCACTCGGGTCCTCCTCCGGCCGTACGGCGGGCGCCGGTCGGTGTGCGCCGTGCCCTGCGTGCACGATATGCGTACTGAACCGCAGTTCAAACCTCCATGAGGGTCGGGTAAGGTAAGGCTAACCTGGTAACGATCGCGATTCGGTGGTCCCCGGCAATGACTCTGCCCGTTCTTCTGCCCGGCCTGGCCTCACCCGTGCGGGACGCCTACGCGCGCCTGGCCGAGGCCTTCCCGGCGCTGACCGTGCGCGAGCTGGGATCCGGCGAGTGGGCCCCGTCCGGCGCCGGCTGGGTGCGCGCGGACGAACTGGCCGCCGGCGGCGCGGCGCTCGACGAGTTCCTCGCCTGGGACCGGGCCCAGGTGCTGCGGGACCACGGACAGCCGGGCCGGCCCGGAGTGGTGGCCGGTTTCGGGCTGCACCGCTATGTCTGGCCCGCGTGTCTGCTGATCACGGTCCCGTGGTTTCTGCACCGGCGGGTCCCGGCGCCGGGGCCCGGGGACGTCTCCTTCCAGCGGACGCTGGGGAGGATGGCGGTACGGGTGACGGAGTTCGCCTGCCTGCCGGGCGATCCGGCGGCCCGGCTGCCCGGCGCCCGCGTGGTGGCGGACGAGGAGGCGCTGCGCGGGGAGGTGCGCTCCGCCGTCGCGGCCCACCTCGAACCCCTGCTCCGGGGTTTCGCCCCGAGGATGCGGCGCGGCAACCGGGCTCTGTGGGGCATGGCGACCGACGATCTGGTCGAGGGCCTCTGGTACATCGGGAATCTCCTCGGCGAGGAGCAGCGGGCCATGTCGGAGCTGGAACTGCTGCTGCCCGGCACGCCCAAGCCGTACGTCGGGGCCCCGGGCTTCCGGATGCTGACCGGGCCTCAGGGCGAGCAGCTGCCGACCCGGACGAGGGCGACCTGCTGCTTCTTCTATACACTGCGCCCCGATGACACCTGCATCACCTGCCCTCGCACCTGTGACGAGGACCGAGTGGCGAGACTGCTCCCGGGCACCTGATCCACCGCCCTGGGGCAGTTGTGACGCTCCGGATGTCACGCCCCCCTTAAGGGTGATATAAATCGTACGCAACTCTCACTGCGCGTAATGCAGTTCGAGGGAAACCCACCTATCCGTATGCCGTATGGCCCCATTGGCGTTCTCTTGCCACGAAACCGCCTGGGATCGCCGGGACTTCGGTCACTATGGCGGCCGAAAAGCCCTACCGCGATGCAGATGCAAGGGAAACCAACATGAGAGACATATCGCTGACCTGGCTGCTCCCCGCCATTGTGATGGTCTTGGGAATCCTGGTCGCGGTCGCCGTGCTCGCACGCGGCAAGAAGGCCGCGGCCAAAGCGCAGCCGGACGACTCCTGGGAGCGCACCGAGGAGCGGCGCAGGCGCAAGGAAGCCATATACGGCACGGCGTCCTATGTTCTCCTCTTCTGCTGCGCCGGAGTGGCAGCCGCCCTTTCCTTCCATGGTCTGGTGGGCTTCGGACGACAGAATCTGAACCTCTCCGGGGGTTGGGAGTATCTGGTTCCGTTCGGTCTCGACGGTGCCGCCATGTTCTGTTCGGTCCTGGCCGTGCGCGAGGCGAGCCACGGTGACGCGGCCCTCGGTTCGCGTCTGCTGGTGTGGACGTTCGCGGGTGCGGCGGCCTGGTTCAACTGGGTGCACGCCCCGCGCGGTCTGGACCACGCGGGTGCGCCGCACTTCTTCGCCGGCATGTCGCTGTCGGCCGCGGTGCTCTTCGACCGCGCGCTCAAGCAGACCCGCCGGGCGGCCCTCCGCGAGCAGGGCCTGGTGCCCCGCCCGCTGCCGCAGATCCGGGTGGTCCGCTGGCTGCGGGCCCCTCGCGAGACCTTCAACGCCTGGTCGCTGATGCTCCTCGAAGGCGTCCGCACGCTGGACGAGGCGGTCGAGGAGGTCCGTGAGGACCGGCAGGCGAAGAAGGAGAGCCAGATGCGCTCCCGCGACCAGGCGAAGCTGGACCGGGCGCGGGTGAAGGCCCTCAACCGGCAGCACCGCGCCTGGGGCCGGGGCCGTGTCATGCGCGACCCGGCGCTGCCGGTGCTCGCTTCAGGTGCGAACCCCGGCGGAGGCTCGGGCGGATCCGGGGGGTCGGCACAGGCCCTCCCGGAAGGCTCCGCGCCCGTAGCGGAGCCTGCCATAGAGACGGGAAAATCGCCTCTTCGTACCCGTCACTCTCACCGGTCCCTCGACTCGGGCCTCGGAGTTGAGCCGATCACGGTCGATCTCACCGCCGAGGACGACACACAGGCGCTGCCGCGTCTGGACTCCCTGGAGCGCAAGCTGAAGGATCTGGAGCAGCAGTTCGGCTGAGGCCGGACGGAGAACCGCGATACGAGAGGCCGGCCCGGTCAGTTCACCGGGCCGGCCTTTCGCGTACCTCGAACCAGACCACTTTCCCGGAGTTCAGGGTCCGTACGCCCCAGGAGTCGGCGAGGCTCCGCACCAGCACCAGCCCTCTGCCGTGCACATCGAGAGGGTCCCGCCCCGCGGTGCCGGGCGGATCCGCCACCGGCAGGCCGGGCATGCCGTCCCTGACCTCCACCCGGAGTACGGAGGAGGCGACCGTCGCGGTGACCACCGCGCCGTGGTCGGTGTGGATGAGGGCGTTGGTGACCAGCTCGCTCGCGAGGAGCTGGGCCACGTCCGCCGCGTCGGAGCCCTGCCACTGCCGCAGCATCTCCCGGAGCATCCCGCGCACTTCCGGAACCGACTTCAGATCCGCGCACCCGAGCCGCCGGTACAGGCCCGCGCTCTCGGCGGGGGCGGTGCGCCGCCATCCGTCCTGCCCCGTGAGGCTCCCGGCCGCGGCCCCGAATCCCGCCGTGCCGCGGGCCGTCGGGCCGTTCGGGGTGATGGTGCGGGCCGGCTGGTCGCCCTGGCTCACCCCGTGGGTCATCGGGGCGGCCGGCGGGATGGTGTGCGCCGCCGGAGCGCCCGCCGCCGCGCCGCCGGCCGGGGCGCCCTGGACACCGGGCGGTCCCGGCGCGTTCGAGCCGGCCGGGGTGTTCTGGAGGCCCGGCGGCGCGCCGGCCGTCCGGTCCGTCGGCAATCGCTGGGCCCGCCGCCCGCCGCCGCCCTGGATCCCCGGCGGGCCGCCCGGCCGGCCGCCGCGGTCCCCGCGGTCTCTGTGGTCGCCGTATCCGCCGTATCCGCCGTGGTGGCCCCCGTGACCGCCGGTTCCGGCCCCGCCCTGACGCCCTGTCATCATCCCCGCCCGTACGTCGGATCTCCGTCACGACTGACAGGTGCCCCGGTTCCGTACGCCGGCTTCGCGCCGCGTACCGGTGCACCGCTTCCGTCCGCAGGCCCGCGCAGGGTCCGGATGCTGACCCACGCACTGACTCTGTGTGCCGAAAGCTTTCACGGAGAGCATTGCCCCCACGGAGGGGGAACCACTCCTGTCGACGGGTCAACCACGTACAAGGGCCAGTCATTTCCTCCGAAGACCGGACCCGCTCTACGCCCTTTGCCGGATACGATTGTCGTCTCCAGTACGGCGCTTCCGCTCAGGGCCTCGGCACATTGCGGAGGTTGGAGCGGGCCATCTGGACCATGCGGCCCACACCTCCGTCGAGCACGATCTTGCTCGCGGAGAGCGCGAACCCGGTGACCATCTCGGCGCTGATCCTCGGCGGAATCGAGAGGGCGTTCGGATCGGTGACGACATCCACCAGCGCGGGGCCCTTGTGGCGGAAGGCGTCCCGGAGCGCGCCCGCGAGCTGCCTCGGTTTCTCGACCCGCACCCCGTGGGCTCCCGCCGCACGCGCCACGGCCGCGAAATCCGGATTCACATTCGTGGTGCCGTAGGAGGGAAGTCCCGCGACCAGCATCTCCAGTTCAACCATTCCCAGCGAGGAATTGTTGAAAAGTACGACTTTCACCGGAAGGTCGTACTGGACGAGGGTGAGGAAGTCTCCCATCAGCATGGTGAAACCACCGTCACCCGAGACCGACACCACCTGCCGGCCCCGGTCGATGAATTGCGCGCCGATCGCCTGGGGCAGGGCGTTGGCCATCGAACCATGGCTGAAGGAACCGATGATCCGGCGGCGCCCGTTGGGTGACAGATAACGTGCCGCCCAGACATTGCACATACCGGTGTCGACGGTGAAGACCGCGTCGTCGGCGGCGATCTCGTCCAGGACGGAGGCGACATACTCCGGATGGATCGGCACATGCTTGTCGACCTTGCGGGTGTACGCCTTGATCACGCCCTCCAGCGCGTCGGCGTGCTTCTTCAGCATCTTGTCGAGGAACTTGCGGCGGGACTTGACCCGCACCCGGGGAATCAGACAGCGCAGGGTCTCGCGCACATCACCCCAGATCGCGAGATCGAGCTTGGAGCGGCGGCCGAGGTGCTCGGGCCGCACGTCCACCTGCACGATCTTCACATCGTCGGGGAGGAAGGCGTTGTACGGGAAGTCGGTGCCGAGCAGGATCAGCAGATCGCATTCATGGGTGGCCTCGTAGGCGGCGCCGTATCCGAGCAGTCCGCTCATGCCCACGTCATAGGGATTGTCGTACTCACCATACCAGCGTACGTAGCGCGCAGAGAAAACCCCCGGTCACGGCCTACGTCAGGCTCAACAACCGGGGGCTTGCGAGTGTGCAGGGCACGGGCCGACCTCTACCGCCCCGGCCCTGCACACCCCATCCGCCCGTCGGCCCTGCTAACCGAGCGAGCGGGCTTGTACCGCTCCAGGCGCATGGCGGGGGTGTCTCGCGCCCGGAGCGGCGATCAGTGAGGGAGGACTACTCCCACATGTGCACGCCGCCGATTTCGGCAATCTCGCCGGCGTGCGGCGCGAGGTGCCCGACGTGATCCACGCACCGGACGACGACGTCTGACAGATCGATTCCGCATGCGGATCCGATACTGATCACCAGTTCGTCAGGCAGCCTCCGCAGCGCTCCGCAATCGTCGTCACGGCACGCGTCGGCTATCGACTTTCGGACAGATTCCCCGATCTCAGGGGAGACGGCACGTAATCCGCCATCCGCCACCAGCGCGCTCACCGGATGTGTCCCGACGAGTGCCGGCGAATGCCGATCGCCAGGTCCACGGCGTGCGACGGGTCGTACGCGGGGCTCGTCCGATCCATGGCATGACGCCACAACTGCATTCGCACAGAGCAGCCATCACATCCCGGCACCGGATCCGGCGGTTCTATCTGTCCCGCGGCATCCAGCACGGCGGGCGTCATACGGGCGGACGCAGACGTCGGCATACCAGCTCCTCATCTCTGTCGAGATTCACCCGCTGTGTGCGGGCTGGCACTAGTAGTGTGTAACCGGCGGATCCGAAAATGCAAGTCGAACAACCAAACTGCAAATTTTCACTTTTCACGATCGCCGACTGTGGAAAGCTATGCGTGATGATCAGGGACAGGCAGGAGGGGACCGGTGAGCCATCCCACCGTGAGACGGCGTCGACTCGGGTATGAGCTACGGAGGCTGCGCGAGGCGGCCGGCCTCAAGTTGGAGGACGTACAGAGCCGGACGACGCTCAACGTCGCGAAAGTCTCCAGAATCGAGACGGCCCGATTTGGCGTCAAGGCGGCAGATCTCGAAATCCTGCTCGATCTGTACGACGTGGACGACCCGGGGAAGCGAACGCTTCTGCACACTCTTGCCAAAGACGGCGCCCGCCGCGGGTGGTGGCAGACCTATCGGGACATCATCTCTCCTGAATACGCGGAGCTGATCAGTCTCGAAGCGGATGCCTCCGGAATGCGCACGTATCAGACAACGTTGATACCGGGACTTCTTCAGACCTCCGCGTACGCCCGCGCGACTATCGGAGCCATCAACATCACGTCGACCCGGGAGACAGTGAACGCCCTGGTTGAAGTACGCATGGCCCGTCAAGCGGTTCTGACTCGCCCGAACCCCCTGGAGATGTGGGCGATCATCCACGAGTCGGCACTGCGGACACGCTTGCCCGACAAGCACGCGATGCGGGAGCAGCTTCAGAAACTGTTGGATCTCGCTGAGCTGTCGCACGTGTCGATACAGGTGCTTCCGCTGGACTCTCCGCCGCATCCGGGGTTGGCCGGTCCGTTCGCGGCAATCTCCTTCCCCGAGGCGGGCCCGGATCTGGACGTCGTTCTGTTGGAGCAGTCCACCAGCGCTCTGTATGTTGAGGACGCTCCAGAGGTGGCGATCTACGGCACGGTATTTGACCTCCTGCGGGCCGCCGCGCTGCCGTTCGATGCCTCTGCCGACCTCATTGCTACAACGAAGGACAAGCTGAAATGACCGATGCTCTCTCCCCCGAGCTGACCTGGACCAAGTCCAGCTACAGCGGAGGCACGAACGACTGCGTGGAGGTCGCTCACGGCGTTCCCGGCGCCATGCCCGTGCGTGACTCGAAGAACCCTGCCGGCCCCGCTCTCGTGTTCCCGGCGGGCGCCTGGAGCGCGTTCGTCAGCAACGTGAAGGCCGCTCCGGTCGCCTGATTGGGCGACGCTCCCGGAACGCAAAAGAGCCCCTACCCGAGTTGGGTAGGGGCTCTTCGGATGGTCAAATGCGGATCAGATCAGTGTAGTAGTCCGGTACTCGGCCTGTTCCGTCGCACGCGGAGCACTGTACGACGTCGGGACCCGCGCACAGCGGGCACGCGGGATCCACGTACTCATTCTGGACATGCCCCGTGCCGTGGCAGTCTCCGCACGTCGTCAGGGGCTCAGGCGATCGGCTCATGGAGAGCAGTATCCCGCGAGAGACCTGACGTCAGGGCGAAAACAGGTCATTCGTCCCGGTGCGCCTTCAGCAGCGCCGCCAGATCCCGCACACCTCGCGCACCCAGTGGGTACTCGATGCCCGCCTCCCGCAGCGCGTCGTTGACGGCGCCCAGCTCCAGGCGGAGGCGAGCGGCTTCGGACGTACCGGACTCCGCTTCGTCTGCCGCGCGATGCGCGGCGTCCGCCAGGCTCCGAGTGGTCTCCGGAGTGAACTCCATGCTCGTGAATCGATCATCGCTGATGAACCGCACAGAGGATCCGAATCTGTCGACGCTGATCCCCTCGCCGTGGACATCCTGAAATCTTGGCAACGCTGTCTCCTCACACACTCACAGGCCGGCGCGGCTGTTCGGCCCGGCACTGTTTCAGGTCGACGCGGACCGTCCCGCTCTTCGGACCCGGGTACTTCGTCACTTTCCCATTGTTGGCCCATCCACGGACGGTTTCCGGGGCAACGCCAAGTGCCGTGGCAGCCTCCGTGTAGGAGACGAGGACGGGCTCCTGAGTGCCCTTCACAGGCCCTTTCGGGGGACGCTTCGGCCTCGTCCCCCGGAGCGTCCATGAACGGCTCCTCAACGGGATCCTGCGGCGTTCCCGCCAGTGCCTTGCGCGGCTCGTCGGGGAGTCCCACGGGTGGGTTGCTGTGGAGGACGTGAGCGGTGTCTCAGCGAGTGCTTCACTCGGCTCGTCGGGCAACTCCACGGGCGGATCAATGTGGAGAACGTGGGCCGCGACGAGGGGCGGCACCGCAGACACCGCGACCACCACCCACAGCATTGACCCGTACGTCTCCGCCGTGATGACGTGCCATGTGATCTGAGCGGCCGTCGCAAGGGCCAGGGCGAGGAGCGCGCCGACGGACGCGTTGCGGCTGCGTCGCCGCGCTTCCTTCTCCACGGGAGTGCCTATCGCACGGCGCATGACGTCACGCTGTGCCTTGGATATTGACGCGCCTATGGCGGCGTACAGGCTCAGCACGGCGGGCATGAGCCACGCCACGGCCGGCTCCCATCCGACCATGCGGGCCAGGGCGTACTCCCCCGGCGCGGAGAGGGCGAGTGCGGCGTAGAGAACGGCGGACTGTCCGTATCTTCGGGCCGTCTGGGCGGCCCACGAGGACGGTGAGGTGGTCATTCTGGAGCTCCCTCAGTGCTGTGCGAGACTTCGAGGGAGCCCCCGCTATTACGAGTAGCGGGGGCTCGTTGTGTGGTGTTGATCAGGCGTTGGCCAGCGCGCGGTACGACTCCTGCGCAAGGCAGTTGCGGCACGTGAGGGCGCCCCGTGTGGCCATGTAGCGGGTGCCGCCCGAGTCCTGTCCGCCGGTACGGCACGCCGGCCACGCCTCGTCGGTCATGCCGCTGTACGGCCGGTTGGTGTGGACGGCGCCACCCCGGACCGACACGCACCGCTCGGGCTCGACGTCGGCCGGTGCCGGGTAGAACGCCTGGATCGCGTCCACCGCCTCCTCCAGGGTGGCGAAGAACCCGACGTGGCCGTTCCGATTGCCCGCCTTCAGCGACCACGCGGCGAACCCTCCGCGGCTCATACCGGCGGCCGACTCGTCCAGGACGACCCCCGCGTAGTCGCGGTTTCGCCACACGATGGTCTCGCTCGCCTTGTCCGGGTTGGGGAGGACGACGAACTCATCGTCGGCCGCGTCCTGGACCGCCTGCGGAAGGGGCTCTTCGTCATCAACGCTTGACGCGATGGGCTGGCGCTGCTCAACGCACCATGTGTGCGGGCACTCCTCTCCAATCTCCTTGGGGTGCCCGTGCTCGCATGTGTCGAAGGTGCCGGGTGCGTACCACTCCGCAGTCATTCGCCCGCTCCCCACACCGACCTCATCGGCGAAGTCGACAATCCGGCGCATGTAGTCGAGCGCCGACTCTTCGTTGCCCTGATGGCGCCCCTTGTCGACACCATTGACGTAGTAGCGCACGTACCCGTAATCGCTGCCCTTCACGGTCTTGAGCTTCCGCCCCTTGTACGTCGCGTGCTTCATGTCCGCCTCCTGCACTAGTCCCTTGCGATGGATCCAGTGTGACACAGTTGTGTCGTCCAACACAAGACACTCACGCTAGTCGCCTAGCGTGGCCCCTCCAGCTCCGGCGGGCTCCATTCCCCCGCAGGCACCGTGACCGTCAGATACACCCTCGTCCGCCCGGGATCCCTCCGGGACGGGTACAGCCGCGGAGACGGCCGGCCGGGCAGGGAGGCGCTGATCTGAGCGGCCAGGGCGGGGGCGAGGTGATCGGGTGCGATGATACGGATCTCCACGACGTCGGAGTCGTCAGGAGCGGTTCGGCGGGCGGGGAGACGGGTCATGAGGTTGCTCCTCGTGTGGGGTTCTCCGACGTCAGCGCGTCCATGAGTGCGTCAGCGACGGCAGTGGAGTACCCGTAGGCGATCAGGGCGTGACGGATGACCGGGCGGGCCGACGGAAGTACTGCTCCTCCGACGTCGACGGATCCGGTGAGTCGCCTCCAGGCGTCGCAGATGATGGCGCGGCATTCGGATGTGCAGGATTCAGTGCAGTGGTCTCGGACGCAGGGAGGGAGGGTCACGACGTCTTCTCCTTCGCGGACTTCAGTTCGTCTGCCCGGTCGGCGCCGGCCACGAGTGCAGCAGCGAGCGTGCGCGCGTCGGCGGGCGACAGTTCGTGAGGCTCGTACTCGTCGGGGTCCTCCAGGTACACCACTCCGTCCGTCCACGTCAGGCTCCCGCTCCAGTGCCCCCTACGGACGGCACGGGAGGCGACGAAGACCGTCAGCGTGCCTCCGATGTCGGACGCTACGACCTCCAGGCCGGGGATGTTCTCGAAGTCGGACATGGCTACTCCCTCTGTCGGATGTGTGTTGCGCTGAGTACCCCGGGTGGCCTGCGACGGCTGTACCGCTGAACGGTGCCGGTGCTACCAGTGACGATCGCCAACACGGTCCCACGCCTCTTCGAGCGTCAGCCGGCCGCGTTCGTCAAGGCGGGTACCGGTGGCATCGTGGATGACGTTCGGGGTGTCGCTGAACAGTCGTCCGAAGATCTCCTGTGCGGTGTCGGCGTCGCACTCCTGACACAGCCTGGAGGGGCGAAGACCGGATGACGTGAGTACAGCCTTCCGGGTGCAGTACTTCAGATCCTTCACCCAGTAGTTGTCACCAAATCCGAAGTTCCAGGGCTTCCGGCTGTAGTCGTAAATGATTCGCGCGTTCTCGCACAGTCCGCCGCGCCATCCTGCGTAGCCCATCGTTCCCCCCACGGTGTCGAACTGCTGAGTGCCCCGTCGCGGATTCGAGCCGCGCGCCCTGGCGCTGGGGGCGCCGGTGGGCTTGCCTATGCGGGGCGGGTGGATCAGGCACTGCGGACGAGTTCGCCGTTGCGGCGCCAACCCATCAGCGACCACGTCAGCCCCGCGTCGCGGCGGACGCTGCAAATTGGGTGGTGGCAGCGCTCTCCCGTGATGCTGTCGAACCCGGTGCACGACAGACACCAGTCGGAGACGGTCGAAGAAACCCGAGCTTCTTCGGAGTTGAGTGCGTCATCCCGCACCAGCGCGGCGCGCAGCGTGGCGGAGACCCCGCTGCCGTCACAGTTCCGACCGGCGTCGTATGTACCCATACTGTGCAGGGTCACGGTCTGCGCGTCCGTGATCTCCACGACCTTCAAGCACGCGCGACACCTGGTGAAGTACAGGCGATCCGCCGTGTCTCGGTCCCAATGACGCGACCATGCAATTTCGCCGACCTGCGGGGCTGACGCCGGGTCAAACGAGTCGTACTCTCCGACGGTGTCCGGAACGGCCCGCCAGTCGTGAACAAGGTCACCACCCTTCAGCGTCAGGCGCCAGACGCGCACGCGGTAGGGGGCGGCCTCGAACCAGAAGGTGCGTCCGTTGACGGTGCGCGCCCAGTTCGTCGCCTTGCCAACGCTGTTCAGGGGCCTCCGCGTTGAAATGTCCATCTCTCCTCCTAGTGGCCTGCCTCATCAGCGCGGGGAGGCCATGCCCCGCGGACGCCCCGGAGGGCGTTTCGGCTAGTAGATCTGCGTGAAGTACTGCTGTGGGTAGTCATACGCCGGGACGTAGCCGGTAGGCGCCTCTTCGTCGCAGATCCGGCAGTATCCGTCGCTGTGGTCGTCCGGCCGCTCCACGAAGGAACGCGCGCACTGCCGACAGGTGCTCACGAACTCTTGCCGGATCCGGACGCTCGTCGCAGGTACATGCGGGTTGGTGCTTCCCATGGCTTGGCTCCTATGCGCTTTCGTGAGTCCCTTGCGATGAATCCAGTGTGACACAGTTGTGTCGTCCAACACAAGACACTCACGCTAGTCGACTAGCGTGGCCCGCCGGCCCGACTATGCGGCGTCAGCGGCAGGGCGAAGCGCCGCCATCTCCGCGAGTGCCTTGTCAGCGTGCGAGGTCGCCCACCAGAAGCGCTTCCCCGACGCCGCAAGCTCACGGAAGTGGATGTATCGACACAGGGCCGACGTGTAGGGGTCGCCGGTAAGTTCTTCCGGTGTCTGCGTCCAGTCGACGCCCGACAGCTCCGACGTCGCAACCTCCCGGGCCCGACGCTTTGTCTTGAACACAGCACCCATGTGACCACCCTCCGGCTTCTCCTCCGTGGCGGACGAGAGAATGTACAGCGCCCATCCCTTGGCGCCAAACGCACGCAGATCCAGGCCCGGAAGAACCTCGTCGGCGGCGCGCGACACCCCCAGCGACTCCGCAGCCTCCGGCGTCATATAGGCGTCCGGGCCGACCTTGATCATGTAGTCCGGCACCTCACCTGTGAAGCGCGGCTTGGGGTGCGGTTTCTTGGCGGTGGCGTGGTCGGTATGTTCGGGCATACGCGTGGCGGCGCGGGCCTTCGTGGCCGCCAGCTCATCGTTGAACGTCTTCGACAGGTGCGCGGTGCGCATCGCGATCAGAGCCTCGCGGACGCCGGCAGTGTGGTCCTTCTCCATGCGCGCCACAGTGCTCGTGAGATCGGTCCGGATGATGTTTTCGACGCCGCCGACACGGATCAGGGTCTCTCGGTAGTTGTCCGACATGGCCACTCCCTTGACATTGAGCGAGCTGACCTCCACCGGAGCAGTCCCCGCCTTGCGAGTAGCGGGGACCGTCCGGTTTGGCGCTAGTCCCTTGCGATGAATCCAGTGTGACACAGTTGTGTCGTCCAACACAAGACACTCACGCTAGTCGACTAGCGTGGCGCCGTCTCGTCGTCCCCGCCGGCCAGGAAGTGGGCCATGGCGACTACGTCGGCGCCCGTGTGGTCGGTGCCGGTCAAGAGCTCTCGCGCGCGGGTGACGAGGGTTTCTCGGGAAGTGTCAGCGTTGGGCTCGATGTGTTCAACGCTGTGGACCCAATCGGCATGCGGTCGGCCGTGTATGCGCACTTCGAAGGGATACGCGCTGTCTTCGGGATCCAGGGCCACCACAGTTCCGGTCGCACCGTCAAGCTGCCCGGGGTCGTGCCTGTACTCGCGCTGGACGCGTACCCAGTCCCCCACCTTGATCCCGCTCACGCGTCCTCCCCCACCAGGAACCGGGCGACGGAGATGAGGCGAGCGATGTCATCGTCACCGACAAGATCCCGGGCCTTGCGGAGGGCGTCGAAGCGATTCAGGGGCGGAGGGGCGGCAGACCCGTCGACAGGCTCGCTCACCTTGGCGACTTCCTTGCACCACCAGGTGCCGTCAGCGGCTCCATGATCTCCGAGGCCGAACCGAACGAGGTACGGAAGCCCACGTCCGGGATCCTTCCGGGTGATCAGTCCTTCCCGTCCGATGAATCGCTCAGACAATGTGGGTGCGATCGGATCCGCAACGACCACCCGAACCCGGTCGCCCACTCGCGGCTCCTCCCCCGCCTCCGCCGGCGACTCGTCGGCCTTCACGCCGTCCGCCTCGTCACACAGGGCGAGGATGCGGCGGGCGAACCCGCGGGCGGTGGCGCGGCTCGCGTACACGTCGCTACCGTCAGCCGGCGGAATGAACTGAACGTCACCACCCATCGACGCCAGGACAGTCAAGGTGTCGTCGGGGTCGTGCTTGCACTGAATCCGGCAGGTCATGCTCTCTCCTCAGGTCTAATGTCGCGGGTTTCTGACGCGAGTCGACTAGCGTCACTCAGTCGAGAAGATCGGGACGGAACAGGTCATCCAGCTCCTCCACAGCGAGCCGAACATCGTCGGCCCACAGGGCCGCTTCGTCAGGGCGGACGCCCTGGAGGTCGTAGGCGTCGAGTGATGGGTAGGTCATGGTGGTTCTCCGATCGATGTGAGTGTTTTACGCAGCCAAACCGAGCGTGGAAGCTGCGGCACGGCAGTTCTGAACTCCGCGGTGACGGAGCTGACGGAGGCTGGCCAGGGAGATGCCCATCTCGGTCGCCGTCTGATGGTCGGGGGTCTGCATCATCCCGATTCCGTAGAACGCCCTGAGGGCGTACGCCTGACGGGCGGGGATCTCACTGAGCAGGCGTCGCGCAAGTGCCTTGCGGTCTGCCCGCTGCGTGTACGCGTGCTCCGGATCAGCAATCGTCTCCTCCACTGTCAGAGACTCCCCTGCGGTGGCCTGGAGGCTCACGGCGCTGGTCATCGCGTCCAGTGCTGCCGTGAATGACTCGCGTGAAACCCGGTGTGTGCGGGACGAATTCGTCTCCAGATCCTCCCGCGCCGACTCAACGTCGCCATCCCACGTTGCCAGCGCCCGCCGAACCTCGATCACCATGCCCGGGGGGATGGTGAAGGACGACTGCTCAGTGGCCCATCCCTCTGCCACCACCCGGCGCACGGCGCGGTAGATGAACGTGATCAGCGACGTCCCGGCGTCGGCGTCGTACCCGCGCAGGAGCTCCATCACAGCTATCCGTGCGTCCTGGATCAGATCCTCAGCCGCAGGCCCACGTGAGGCGACTCGCGTGACGTCGTAGACGATGGAGCGGATAGTGGACTCGCAGTGATCCAGCACGGCCATCATGGCGTCCTGGTCTCCACCCTGCGCAGCGGAGATGGCGACTTGAGTGATTTGCGTGATCTTGTGCATGTGTGCCCCCGGCGATCTGTGCTTGTGCTCGTGTTATGGGGTAATCGAGAGGTGATGTGACGCCAATACAGTGTGACCTGGGTCACATATCCACCCCACGCTAGTCGACTAGCGTTGAATGTGGTGGATCGTCAGGCCGGCGGCCAGCGCAATCGAGATGTCGGCGACCGCCAGTGGACAGGACTCCCACCCCGGGAGGACGTAGACGGCCGTCACTGCCGTCCAGTCCGCCTGATCGTCGGTGAACAGATGCGCTCCGAACAGGCCGACGCACTCCATGAGGGTGCCTACGTCGTCAGGGTCGGTCTGCGGCCCCGTCATCATGACCATGTGTTCCCCCTGGTTGTGATGGGTCCTCGCCCTCCCAGTGAGCGAGAGCGCGATCCATTGCGGCGTGAATGCCTCGTACGTACGCGATGGCGTACGGCAGTGTGGTGATTCCCGTATGAACTTCGGCTCGAAGGGCGGCACGGGCGTCGTCCAGCACCGTGCGCTCTGTGGGACGAGAGGGGCCCGCGGTCGCCCGCCGGCCAGTGCCGTCCGCGTCCACATCCGGCACTCTGCCCGGCATGAACACTGCGTCTTCACATGCGGAGGCCAGTCGGCGCAGCTCGGTCAGGTCACGCTGAAGCGTGTCCATCAGGCGGACTAGCTGCTTCCCCTCCGCAACGTGATCAGGACTGTAGGTCAATGAAGGCTCCTTGAGCAATCAACATGGTTCCGGATCGGTGGGGCGTAATGTCCCGTTACATGAGTGTTCGTGACGACGAGTTGTGAAGAAGGTGTGCCTAACCTGTGCGACCCGCACGCATTTTCACCTGCGGGTATGTCGTCCAACACAACTTGTGGTGCCGATCACAGCGTGATGCAACCGTGACCTAAGTAGGGGATTCCGGATCCGCCAACCACTTCGTCACATCCTGATCGCCCTTGGCTTGATTGCACGGGGCGCAACACGGCGCCAAGTTGGCCCACTCATGGCGGCCACCTCGGGCCGTCGGGATGATGTGGTCCATCTCTGCCGGTACGTCAGGGCCGAATGCCACCCCGCAGTACACGCAGGACCACCACTCCAGGTCCTCCCATCGCCGAAGGACCGCCCGTCGGGACAGCGGATCCGGCACACGAGGCCGGGCGGGGGCGGGGACGACGAGGAAGGGGCGGCTTACCCGCGTCACTCGAAGCCGCCCCTGAGGCAGACTTCGCCTCACGCCTGTCACTTGCGCGCCATCTCGGCCGCACGGGCGGCGTCGGGGTGAGCGGCGTACCACGGATCGTGCGCCATCATCGTCTCGGCGTCCTTCATGTACAGCGAGCCCCACGACGAGCCACCGACATCCGGATCAGTGCCCAGAGGGATCCCGCGAAGTGACATCGTCATCGCCTCACCGATCTCCCGGGCCACGTCTGATGCCTCGTTGTCAGTGGCGTCTGCGACGATTTCGTCATGCACCGGCAGGAGCACATGAGGCGTGAGACCACGGGCGTGGATTTCCAGCATGCCCTGAGCGAAGATGTCCCGGGCCGTCGACTGGATCTCTCCGTTGAACGAGGCATACGCGGCATCCCGGTCGAACACCAGCCGCCGGCCGGACGGTGTACGGAGGGTGTACCCGTCGCGTATCACCTGCCTCTGGAGGCTCCGGATGTACCGTGCGAGCTGCGGGTATGTTCGTTTGTAGCCGCGGACGGCCGCCTGTGCCTCTGCGAGGGTGAGACCGGTCTGAGACGCGATGGTCTTCGCGCCTCCCCCGTAGGCCACCCCGAGTTGAACGACTTTGGCCACCTTCCGCTGATTCGGCGTGAAGTCCGGTCCGTATACCGACTCGGCCGTCAGGTTGTGGAGGTCAGCGCCGCGGAGGATGGCGGCAGTCATTCGTTCGTCACCGCTGAGTGCCGCCATAACCCGCGGCTCCACCGACTTGTAGTCGACGGAGATCATCCGTCGCCCCTCATCAGCGACGACCGCACGACGCACTTCCCACTTTCCGGACGGGAGCTGCTGGAACGGCGGATCCGAGATCGACATCCGCGCCGTTCTGGCCGCGAGTGCACCGATCTTCGGGTGCACCCGGTCGTTCTCGTCAGCCGTCCGCAGCATCGCTTCCGCGTAACTGGTCCGCCACTTCGACGCACGCTTACTGCGGAGGATCGCCATAGCCAGCGGGTTAGGCATACGCGACCGGATCGGATCCCACTGCTTGTCGACGTCAGCGAGGCGCTTCAGCACAGTGCCGTTGACCTGAACCGCGCCGCCCTCAGTCCGCTCCGGAATCACCTCGCCCATACCAAGGAGCGCGGCCGAAACCTGACGTGTCGAGTTGATGTTCTCCACGCCGTACTTCCGTGCCTCTTCCGCCCATCGGGCCGACTCGTCCAGCAGCTCCGCGGAGAGCCGCGTTGTGTACGCGCGGTCGATGCGCATTCCGCGACGCTCAATGAGCGCGCAGACGTATCCCACTTCGTGCTCAAAGGGAATGAGGTTCGGATTGACCCCCAATTCTCGAAGCCGCGCCTGCACCTTCGGCAGAAGCCGCGACGTCAGGATCACGTCCCCGCCGGCATACGCGAGATACAGCGGGTTGTCGATGTCGATGTGCGGCCACCCTGTGTCTTTGGTGTAGCCGATCTTGTGGAACTCTTCGATCAAACCGCCCTGTGTGTCCGGGGCGGAGGGGTCGACATAGTGGGCCGAAGCGTCTTTGAGACCGTTCCCCGTCCCCCCCTGATCGCGCCGACGGGGATCGGCCAGGTGAAGGTGAATGTAGGTGTCGAGTGTCTTCGGTGCCAGATCCTCCAGACGCACACCGGGCAAGTGCCTGTCGCTGAGGAGCATGTCGAAGTTGCGGTTCTGCATCGACAGCTCCGGCAGCACACGCAGCGCCCATGCGGCCAGTCTCTGGAGATCCGGCCCCTTCTCCACCTGGAGGACCCATGCCTGATCCGGAGTGCCGAACTGCGCAGTGCGGAGCCGGAAGCCGGCAGAGAACGTGTCCAGCCCCGACCCTTCCGTGTCATACGCAACCCGCTCCCCGGCATTCGCGCGGCCGAGGATGTACTGCTGGAATGCCCGGAAGTCCTCCACGGTCTGAGGGACGTACACGGGTATTTGACGACCAAGCACAGGGAACGTATGCGTGATCATGCCGCGCTCGCTCCTTCCTTTGATTGCCCGAAGATGTCCGTCGGCCCGTCGGGCGCCGGATCCTGCGTTGTCGTCAGCGCTAGTCGACTAGCGTGAGCTTGCTCGTCGTCGGTCATGAGGCGGATACCGCGGAAACCCCATCGCCCGCCGGGGCGATCTTTCGGGAACCCACGGGACTCCAGCTCGACACCCAACGCCCATCCGCTGAGCACTTCCTTCCGGCTCAAGCCGGCGTCCTCAGCCCACTCCGCGTAGGCACGGCGAACGGCCATGGGCGCGACGCGGGCGCCGTCCTCCTGGACCAGGCGGGCCGCGATGAACTCGGCCAGCCGGTCCTCCGACTCCCGGTAGTCCTGCGTCGCGGACGACACACTGCGCGGCTCGTCCAGGCCCGACGCGTACCACTCAACGGCGCCGCGGACGGCCCATGCGAGGATCCCCTCCGCTTCCGCGCGCAGGGTGGAGGCGAGAGTGGGATCCACAGCAGCGCCGCGGAACTCCGCTTCGAACGGGATCAGCTTCACCCTTCTCCAGACACCCAAATCTTGGGAGAGAATGGCGGGCTTGTAGTTCCCCGCCACCATCAGAAGGAATGCGGGAACATACGTGAAGAGGTTGCTGTGGAGGAAACGGCAGGTGATCGGATCTCCGCCGGTCAGTTGCTTCACCAGTGCTTCCGCCAGACGGCTGTACTTCTCCGTCTCCGACGCCGTGACCAACCGTGCGCCGCGCAGCTCAGCGAGCTGAGGAGATGCCTGACCGGCCGTCGGGCGCTGTTCGAAGGTGCTGAATTCGGTGCTCTTCGTGACGCCACGGAGAACGAACTGGAGCGCATCCAGGAACGCCGACTTCCCGTTCGCTCCGCCCCCGTGGAGGAAGGCGAAACACTGCTCCGCCGTCGAGCCCGTGATCCCGTAGCCGACGAGGCGGCGCATGTAGGCCGGGAGCTCCGGATGGTTCGGGAAGATCTCGACAAGGAATCGGGCCCAACGAGGCGCTTCCGCGTCAGGGTGGAACGCAACCTCCAGTCGCCTCGTGATCATGTCGTCCGGAGTGTGAGGATGGAGAGTGCCCGTCCGGAGATTCACCGTCCCGTTCGCGACGGACAGCAGATCGGGCCGGGCGTCGAACTCCTCTGCCTTGGCTGGGACGCCGGGAACCGACGGCAGCTCCTTGATAGCGGCGTCGATGCTCCGGTTCGTCAGCGCCTTCAGTGCGAGCCGACGATCCGCGTCCTCACCGGTGGCCAAGAGCTCCGCGCCCATCAAGTGCAGTGCCTTGCGCACATGCCCATCACCCGGCACCCACACCGTGTTGTCCCACACAAGGAATCCGAGACCGCTCGCGTGCCGCACTCCCCCGCCCGTGCGCTCCATGAAGTCGCGTAGCCGGACCGCGATGCCGACGTCAGTGGAGTCGAACATCTGGCGCGCGCTTCCGCTCAGCGTCTCCAGCGAGCTCTCCGGCTCGTCGTCTTCCGACGTCGGGACGGGATCCGCGGGGATTCCGAACGTCACCACCTCAGATGCTCGCACCGCCCGGTGGAGCTCGTCGGCGAAGCTGTCCGGCGTTCTCTCCCTCCAGGCCGTGAGATCTTCCTTCGGGGTCGGAAAGCTCAGCCGGCGCACGGTCTGACCGTCCGCGATCAGGGCCTCAGCGAGCGTGTTCGTACCTCGCTGGCCCGCTGTGTCGGGATCAAAAGCGAGCACCACATCACGACCACGCAAACCGGCGACGATCTCAGCAAGCATCACCGCGTTGTTCACCAGTCCGGCCCCGCGAATGATGAGTGCGTCGTACCCAACACCTACACTCGTCAGCCCGTCCCCAGGGCCCTCAGTGACGAGGATGGTGTCGTATCCGGTACCGGCCGCGAGAATGCCGTACTTCGACCACGTCTTGCCGTCAGGGTTGGCGAGGGACACCCACCGTGCCGTGCACGTCCCGGAGATGTCGCGCCCCTGGAGACCGCGGATGACGCCGTCGAATCCGACGAGCGGGACGGTAATACGCGGGTGCCGGGTGAAGCCCCTCGTCAGCCACGGCTGTGGCCGGTCACCCGGCGCGCAGTAGCCGACGAGGAGATCTCGCGCAACATCGGCGGAGATGCCGAAGCGGTCCGCGAGATACGCCACGGCCTCCGGTGACGACGGGAGCTGCGCCGTGGTTTCATCCACGAACACGCGGAGGCCGGCGATCTCGGCGACGCCGATGGACTCCGGCGGCGTCGCGGAGATGGTGCGCGCTCCTCGGCCATCGACGTTGAACAGGTCGCTCGCTCGCATCTCCAGCTTCGACAGGATGTCGGGCTTGGCGCACCCGGTACGGCAGACGACGAGGAGCACCCCGTCTTCCTTCAGCGTGAGCTTCAGCGACGGGTGGGTCCGGTCGTGGTGCGCCGGGCAGAGCGCGAGATAGCCGTCATGGTCTTCCTCCACGCCCTTCAGTCGGGACAGGATTTCGGTCAGCCGCACGCAGGCGTCTCCCCTCTTGAGTTGTCGTACAGCGAAGGGGCGCCCCGGAGGACGCCCCTCAGCTATGTGGTTGCTTCAGACGCGCACTTGCCTCGCGCAGTAAAGTCCGCGCCTGAGGCAAGTGCGCTGGTCAGTCGGAGAAGAGCTCGTCCCACGCATCACGCGGCACCTCGCAGTAGTCGACAGCGGTTGCGCCGTGCATAGTGTGCCGCTCGAAAATCCTGAGCCGCCCGCGACCACGGTCGTAGGCAATGGCCATGTGCACGCCTCGCTTCGTCGTGTGGCCTCTCCACTCTTCGCGGCGCCGCGGGACGTAGCTGATGTACGGATCCATGAGGCTCCTACTCCTCCTCTTCGACGTCTTCATAGGTGACCGACGTCGGGCGGGAGTTGTACGCGGTGTAGTTTGACGCGTGCTTGTCGCCGCGCGCCAGGGCGTGGGCGATCCAGCCCGCGGCATCCTCGTTGGACATGTCGCCGCCCTCCCACTCGTCGCCGTCCTCCGTGACTTCGAGCCAGGCTGTGAACTCGATGCACGCGCGTCTCATGCTGCCTCCCGGTGCCTCTGTTCGAAGTCCGCGTAGACCGTCGGCGCAACGTCCCGGAGAAGTTCCTCCGCGTCCCGCAGCCTGTTCATCAGCCGCACGTCCGTCCGGAGGTCGCGCACAACGTAGGCGTCGGCCACGGTGGCATTCCTCTTCTTCACCACCGCGCACCCGAACGGCTGGCCGACGTTGACCGCCTCCCGGTTGGCCTGGCGGATGTAGCCGGGGAGGTCGATGCTCTTCTCCGCCTTCGCCTCCAGGGCGTGGAGGTAGTAGCCGGAGATATCGCCGATGTCCTCGGCGCCCATCTGGACGTTGCGGTGTGCGGCAGGGTTGTGATGCTCGCGGAGGTAAGGGACGACGGTGGACTCAAAGGCGGTGCCTTTGCGCTTACTGGGATTGGTCACTCCGCCACCTCATCTCTCAGCCGGCGGGCGGCATCGGCGAAGAGAGTAACCAGCCGCCCGTTCACCATCGCCTCGATCGGGTCGTCTGTCAGCTCCTCGGACACCTCGCACGCCATGCGACCGAAGACGTCAGCGAGGAGGATGCGGTGGTCAACGTGATCAGGTCGAAGCTCGGTGAGGGGTCCGAACTGCTGCCGCACGAACTCCGTAGTGTGCGTCTCCAGATATGAAGCGCTGGGCGTACCATCGTGCCACTCAACCAGTCGCATCTTCCCCGGCTCGAACTCCTCCCACACGTCGTGGCAGTCGTCCCGGAACCGTCGCGTCACGTTAGACATTGGCGATGTCCTCTCGCGCTACGGACGGGCCGCCCGCCACATGCTCCGGAACGGTGCCGTCAGCCTTGCGGAGGATGAGGATGTTGGATCCCACCTCACTGCGTCGCTGAGCACGGCGCCAGTTGGAAAGCGTGACCTCCATCATCGATCGCCCCGACGGTGCGAAGTAGACGAAGCCGAGCTTGAAAATACCGGACGACGTCGCGGCCGACAGCACGTAGTCACCCGCTCCGATGGGGACACCGAACGAGTCCGTCATGCCTCAGTCCTCCAGGGCAGATCCTCCGACGCTGTACCCGACTCCACCGTGTACAGCAGCGCCCAGCCGTCGGCCGTGCGCTCGTAGATCTCGCCCCCGCGGGCGCCGCCCCAGTCTCGGTACGCCACCGCGCTTTTCGCGCGTCCCAGCCCCGGGTGGTACTTCACCGCCGGGCGACGGTCGGGAACGATCGTCGCGTAGGGCGAGGATCGAAGTGCCCTGCGGAACATCTCGCACTGCTCGGACATGGTCACTCGTCCACCTCATCTCCGTCGTAGTCGCCGAACGACAGTCCCAGCGTGTCCCCGTGCGTGGCGTACGTGAGGTGACTCACCTCCACGGCATCGACGCCGAAGGTGCGCCACTCCGAGACCACGCGGCGGACCTCGTCGGGGTCTTCCTCCACACGCTGTGCGTAGGTCACCCATGTGTGGCCGTCGAACGAGTGCTTCATGCGGGATCGGATGCGGTACAGCTCACCGTCGAAGACACCCATCACTCCACCTCCGTCCACACAGCCAACGTGCGCTCGATGGTGAACGTGGTGTTCACGTGCCACGTCGTGCGCTGCTCCCGCGTCCTGGCCGCACGCGCGGCGCTCAGGACGGTGTAGGGGCCGGAGACGATTCGTCGGACGTTGCCTGTTGGCTCACCGTCGCGTATCTCCGGAATCGTCTCCACCACCCGGAAGAGCTCCACCTCGTCGTAGCCCATTCCGCGGCTCATGCGACGTCACTCCATTCGATCGATCCGGTCTGGATCCTGCCGCTGACTACGCCCTGGAGTAGTACGCCTCCGTAGCCCCGGGTGTGGCCCGTCAGTTGCCCTCTCGCTGCGGAAAGCGAGTTGTACGGCCCGTAGACGCTCGTGTACTCCGGGCCGTCGTACAGCGTGCGCTCACCACCCCGGCCCCTGTCCCAGTCCGGGTTCTCCCGCATCTGCCGCCTGACGACGATGACCCGGAACAGCTCTTCGTCATCGCCTACGTATCTCCGCGCCATCAGACGTTCTCCCATCCGGTCGGGCGGACTTCACGAAGGGGGCCGAAAAGAAGGTTCACCATCTCCGCGGCCTGTGCACGCCCCGCCCCGTCGTAGGAGTTCGGCTGTCCTTCGTACTCCGCGCAGTGCAGAAGTCCCGGCTTCCCGGTGATCCACAAATCGTTGTCGACGTCCCGGTAGTACTTCACAGCGCTGACTCCCTACTCATCACGAACACGAACGCGCCACGCTTCAGAGCCACGCCGGCCGCCTCCCAAAGCTTCGGGAAGTCGGGCCGGTCAGCAGCTTCCGGCTTGATGTACACACAGTCATCCGGGCCGGCGGTGCGGAGGTCGCCCAGTGCGGGGGCTTCCGCAGGGCCGATAATGTGGGTGGCGGTCACTGGTCTTCGCGGAGGGTGGACCCCGCCAGGCTGAGTACTTCCTGGAGTGTCATACCTGCACTCCATGACGACGATGTGGCCACGAGATACCCGTACCGCCCCCGCTTGAAGATCCAGAGGTCCCCATCCTCATCCCGGTATCGCACACCAGGCTTGTAGGTGATGCCGTCGATGGTCTCCCCGGGGTCCTCCGCGGGGGTCACAGGTGCCGGAGTATGCGGCATCTCCAGCGCCTCCAGGATTGACAGCAGCTCCGGCCGCGTCCTTGCCTCACCGATTGCATTCTGAAGTGCTTGGGCCTCGTCCAACGTGAGCGTCAGGACAGTTACGGGCTGTTCGACGGTTCGTGTGGTCCGCTCGGCGGATGCCATGTGTTCTCTCCTCGTATGTGTGTGGCTCGTCAGACGTACACGCCGCAGGTGCAGGAGCCGTACCAGGACCTGTCACGACGAACGGGACAGTCCTCCGGATGCTTCAGGGTGTCGAGTGCGCTCTCCGTCAAGCGCTCCAGCACGCGGGCGGCCGTGTCCTCCAGCGTGTCTGTCTCATAGTTGGGAAAGCTGTGTGCCTCGCTGACGAGGACGTTCAGCGCCTTGCGGATCTCCTCGCGCACGACGCGGCGTACGGTCTCCGATTCCACGGTGTCTCCTCTGTGTCTGTTCTCCTACGCACTCAGCCCCCGGGACCGAAGTCACCGGGGGCGAGGGTTGCGTCAGACCTGCGTCAAGGGACCGTAGTTGTCTACTGCGTAGGCCAGCCTCCAGCCGTCGATGGGGTTCGCGTCGCTGTACCGGCTATCGCTGTGACTCCCCCACATCTCCCCGTCCACGAGGGCGAAGCGCCAGATATCTCCGTCCCGGTCGCGGTAGTCGGTATCGGGGAGGTAGGTGACTCCGCCGTGGGTGAAGGAGCGCGACTCCACCTTCTCCACCTCAGCGCAGTGGACGACGTCTCCATCATCGAGCCTCACATCGAAGGGGTGACGGTCTCCACGCTCCGCGCGGAACTGCCCCTTCACAGAGGTCACGACACCCTCGTAACCGTGGCGGCTCTCAGCGTTCTTCGCACGCACGATGCGCACTCGATCACCAACCGCAATGGTCGGCGCCGTCTCCTCCGTGACGAACTCCAGCGGTCCGAGAGCGGCTGTCGACATCTCGTACCCTGCGTCGTCCTTGACGGCGTACCATGGTATGCCGACGCGTGCGGTGTAGGGACCTCCGATGACCTCGTACGTCTTGCCCGTGGAGTCTTTCAGCCTGTCGCCTACGGCGAACAGCGCGGCCGAAAGGTCCGTCTCCCTGTACAGGCGCTCTTCGTCACCGTCGACCTGTACCGCGTAGGCCGTGTAGAGGCTGAACGTGCTGCTCACCGGACCGTACGTCACGACGCCCCTGCGGGTCAGCGCCTGGACTCTGTCGCCCACCTTGAACCCCGTCATGCGCTCTCCCCCTTGGCTTCGCCGATAACCACCACGTGCTCAGTGCTGACGGTCCGGATGTCCATCGTCTGCCGCCGGTCGTGCCCGCTCTCGCGGCCCGTCGGACGCACCTTCAGCATGGGGATGATGCGGCCCCTGTACTCCTCGCGCCGCACCTCCAGGACGACCGCCTCAGTGTTCCGGACGCTGTTGCCCTGGCGGGTCGGGTAGGCAATGACGGAGCTCTCGCGAATCTCCGCGCCAGTGAAGTCAGTGATGCGGGATCGTCCCATTGTTTCTCTCCTCTGTGTCTGTCGTGTGAGCCATGAGCAGCCGAAACGCGGCGTACGCCTGGTGAGGCACCACCCCGTTCCCGATACGGCCGATCTGCTCTTTGTGTGTCAAGCCAGGGACTTCCGTCACCCATCCCGGCTCCAGCCCCATCAGCCACTCAGCGAATTTCGGGGCCAGCTTCAGTCCGCCACGGGGGCCGCGGACGAGGGGGACGGGCGCTGCTGTGCCGCGGATCGTCTCCCACCGGTAGACGGCCCTGGCGAACTCTCCCCACCACTCAGATGGGCTGTGCGGACCGTCGTCAGGGTGCTCCGCGTCGGGGTCGACGTTGAGAAGGAACACCACCTCGTCCTCCAGCGTCGGCCCGTGTCCGCCGGCCTTCCTCTTGTCCGGGTGCTGTGCGCTGCCGTTGTTGGCGAGGTTCGCCGTCGGGGTCTTGAACAGCTTTTCCGCCCGGTCCCGCGGAAACAGCCGGGCAAGTGCGGTCACGAGGTCGTCACCGCCGGAGTCCGCGCGACCCCGCTTCGCGAAGTCCGGACCGCGATAGCCGTCAGAGACTGTGGGTGTCGGAAGGTGTGGCCACGCAGAACCAGCGGTCGCGGTGGTGTGGGGCACCGATATCGCTAGCTCGAATAGTCGCCCACTTCGCGTCATACCCGATCTCGTGAAGCGAGGTGACGACTTCGCGGAGCCCCCGATTTCGGAGTGCGCTGACGTTCTCCAGGAACGCGTATCGGGGTCGAAGGACCCGAATGGCGTCTGCGATGTTGAACCAGATTCCGGACCGCGCACCTTTGATGCCCTCCCTCGGACCGGCGTTGGAAATGTCTTGACAAGGAAAACCGGCGGTGATGATGTCGATTTCCTCGTTCAGCAGTGCGCCCCAGTTCTGGTACCGCACGTCGCCGATGTTCGGAGCGTCGGGGAATCGATGGGACATGACTGCACAGGCGGCACCGTGAACCTCGGCCACCACCGTGACTTTGTCGCCCGTCAGGGCTTCGACCGCAATTCCCAATCCGCCGTATCCGGCGCAGAGTTCGAGGATGGGCATCGCTTCACCCGGCGTTGAAGGAGCCGAGGATAAGGCCCGGGGCTCCGTCAGCATCGACCGGCTCCACTGTGAGGTTCGACCCGTCCAGCCGGAATCCGCGGAACGTCGGCTCCTCGAACTGCCGCGAGAAATCCCACTCTTCTCGGTCACGGCTCGTGGCGATCGAAAGCGCCTCGTCGCCACTCGCGGCGCGCACCACAATCGCGTCGTACTCGTCGTAGTCGTGTCGGTCCGTCCGGCTCACCTTGTAGAGCCCCATCTCTCCTCCAGCGTGCGTGTAGGGTCGTGAAAAGCGCCCCCTTCTGAATTCCGGTCAGAAGGGGGCGCTACTGTGCGGTGTCGACGTCAGGCGGCCAGCGAGAGCTCAGGAGAATCGTCGGCCTCTACGTACGCACCGCGAACCGTAATCACCGGCTTGTTGTAGCGGACATCGCGGCCGGCCTTGGTCGTGTACTCCACTCGCTCGATTTCGAGCGTCGCCCGGACAGGGCCGTCGAACGCGTCGATTTCCGCGTAGAGCTCGTGGACGACGTCAACCAGCTTCCATGCGCCGGAGTTGAACCGGAAGAATCCGAGATCCGGCGCGGCAGCGAGCTTGAACGTCAGGTCGACGCTCGGCTTCGGGCCCTTGCCCGACTTTGCCCTGTCCTTTCGGGCCTGGAGATCCGGCGGGCATCCGCACGGCGTGCCGACGAGTGCCGCATCGTCATCCGTCAGATAGACGACGCCGTCACAGTGATGCTCCAGACCGGCGAACCCGAACTTCTTCATGCTGGCGTCTAGCGCGGCGGACGAGGCGATGATGATGTCAACGGATCGGGCATCGGAGAGGATTTCGAGATTGTCTTCCTTCTCCGTCTCCCACTCCGTCGGCGTGCCGCCCATCAGGTCGGCAATACGCGCCGCGACCTCCGGATCTCCGGTGGTCACCCGCCAGAAGTCGAGCGATTCCGGAGCCTTGCCGACGAGACGGCCAGAGCGGAATCGGCCAACGAAGTCGTCAGCGAAGCGTGCGCGTGGCTTGGGCTTGCTGTCGGGGTCGGTCTCCCAGATGCGAAGATTGACAGCCATGTAAGTCCTTAGCGTGGTTTGGTGTATGCGGAGGTGCGTTCCCCCTCACTAGAGTTATGGGGTAATCGGGGCCGGATGTGACGCTGCGGATCAAGATCTTTTCAAGTGACGCTAGTCGACTGGCGTCAGGCTACGACTCATCCTCCCTACGCTTCTCCGCGCGCCAATACCGCATGATGGCCTCGTCGTCGCCACACAGGCACGGGGCCGGCTGAGGGGTACTGTCGGGGATGATGTCGCACGCCGGACAGCAGCCCTCCAGCATCTCCGGATCCAGGCGCCGGCGTCGGTAGGGACGGTGGCGCTGCTCCGCACGCTCCAGCTCATCCAGAGCCTCATTCACGGGGCGGAGAGCGGCGTCGAGAC
Source organism: Streptomyces sp. CAU 1734 (assembly GCF_039888735.1). Taxonomy (NCBI): domain Bacteria; kingdom Bacillati; phylum Actinomycetota; class Actinomycetes; order Kitasatosporales; family Streptomycetaceae; genus Streptomyces; species Streptomyces sp. CAU 1734. The sequence goes on along the minus strand of NZ_JBDQQP010000005.1, from coordinate 86,040 downwards.
GGGCGGACTCCTCGCTGCCGTCCTTGCACCGCCGACGCAGCGCATCCACCTCTTCGGCGAACTCGCGCAAACGCCCTACGTCGGCCCGTAGGCGGTCAATCTCCGCCCGGTAGTGGTCCAGGGCCTCCATGCCGTAGTTCGCCTCGTCAGCGGCCCTACGGCGCGCTGAGAGCCACGCAAGGCGGTAGCGGTCACGGGCATGAAGCGTCTGCCCCAACTCGTCGGCAAGGTCAGTTGCCTCAGCGTCCGTGGCGAGGAACGCCTTGCGGAGGGCGTCGGCCAGGGTGATTCGCCGGGAATTCGCGGTGGTCACTGCTCTCCTTCGGGCTGTGGTGGGATGCAGCAGCCGGAGCCGTAACCGCACTCGTCGGGCAGGTGGAAGTCACCACGGCATCCGCACGGACAGCCTCCCAGCCTCCAGGACGCACACAGCTTCCGCGCCTTCGCCATGAACAGCTTTTCCGGGATGTCCCGCTCCATCAGCGATTCCAGCACGGTGTGGACGTCCCACCTCATACGCCAGGACGAAGGACCAATGCTTGCAGTCCGACGTACGGCACAGAGGAACACCTCGTCGGGGATGTCCTTGCATTGCATGACGCCGGACGTCATCCCCGCCCTCCCTTCGGATCGTGGTCGCCAGCGAGCTGCGCCAGGGCCTCGAACTTGGCGACGCTCGCTGCCTCCTCCGCGATGCGCTCGTGTGCCCGGACACACGCCACAACCACGGCGTCGGTCATGTCGTCGTAACGCTCCTCCAGGACGTACGCATCGGATACACAGACTGAGCGGAACCACTTCTGCCTGCGGATCTCCACCCGGTATCCCGGAATCGACGTCCTGCACACCCGGTAGAACCACCCCTCCGGCAGCTCCGGGGCGCCGGCTGCGACGAGTTCGGCCATGCTCATGAGGTCTCCTCGCGCATCATCTTCGCCAGCAGCGGACCGTACAGAAGGACCCGACCTAGCATCCCTTCAGCGCACACGCGCTCCAGGAAGCGGTGTGCCATCTCGTCTGTGTGCCCTGCTCTCACAGCGAAGGCGACAGCACCCGTGTAGAACCCGTAGGGGTCGGCCACGCTCATCGGCCACCTCGCACGGAGTTCCGAACAATGTGGCACATCCACTGTCCGGCAACCCAGCGGGCGGTGACCGGAGACCAGCCGCGGGCCTCCAGGTCGAGCCGCATACCGTCGGCGGCGTCGAAGAGCGGTTCCCAGCCAGCACGTGCGGCCATCAGTTCGCGGATGAGGTCGGCAGATGTGGGGGTGTGGGTTTCGTCGTGCATCAGTTCTCCTCCAGTTTGACCTCAGCGCTGACGGCTCGGAACAGGGTGCTCAGCTCGTCCGGTGAGTGCTCATCGGCCCACGCCATGAGCGCCTGGTGTGCTCGGCCCACCATCCCCAGCAACCGCTCCGCCTCCCACTCCACGCGCGGGTACTCCGGACTGATCGCGGGATCCAGCATCCGGCCGACGGAGAGAATGGCGTACCCGTACGCGATCGACTGCTCCAGCGACGCCGTGATTGCGTAGACGTAGTAGTTGGAGGAGCCGTACGCCCCGTGCAACAGAGCACCGAAGGGGCCTTCGCCTGTGTAGGCTGCGGCGTCCTCCAGCACCTTGGAAACGGAAGGACCCTTGGGGTCCGCAGCCAGCTCAGCGAATGTGGTGACCATCAGTTCTCCTCCGTGTTCGGACAGTCCTCAGCGTGGTGCCCCTGGCGCATCGTCCTCGCGCGGAGCGGCGGATGGTGCTCGCACTCGTCCACAACGTCCTCCACAGCCACGAGGCCGCACGGAGCCTGCGGACAGGGGCAGGCATCTTCGATCTCGTGACCAGACCATGAGCGGCCGACGTGGTAGGGGATCACTCTTTGACCGCCTTCACGCGGTACGCTTCCGCGTCGTCCGGTTGGGTGGCGAGGAGCCATCGATAGGTGCGGAGACCAAGTGCCGTCCACCCCGCGGCAGCTTCGCTTCTCCGAATGCCACCCGCGCTGCATCGGCTGCTGAACGGCGCAGGTGTCCGGTGCTGAAACAGGTACGGATCATTGCCACCGCGCATGGTCAGTCCGGTGTAACCCTTACAGCGCGGACAGGTACCTCCGCGGGACATCAGCTCTCCCTCTTCGCGGGCCAGGTCTCGCGCTTCGGGACACGTCGGAACGGTCCGTTGCCGTAGCAGTTGCCGCGCCGCCACGGGTGCGGATCGTGGTCGCCAAGGGCGCCGCAGTTCTTCTCCTTCGGCCCCAGCTTGATCGGCTCGTACACGCGGAGGTCGCGAAGCATGTCCGTGACCTGTTCCGGTGTGTATGACCTTCTGCCATGGAGCCCCGACAGGTGCTCCCGCATCGCTTCGTAGGCGGGGCGGCTGTCTGCCAGGTTCAACCACTCGAAGTGCCCGCACCCGACGCCAACGCCCGGCGGGCCGGGAATGCCTTCCGGGCAGTGGACGAAGTGCCGCGTCACGACGACACCTCCGGGTCGATGAGGTCGGCCGCCGCCTCGAACGCGAGGTGGACGGGGCCCACCTTGCCCGGGTCGTAGTCGTGAGCCCGGATCCGCTCGGCAAGCTCGTGAGCAATGAGGCCGTACACCTTGTTCACCACGTCGTCCAGCTCCGATTCGATGTACCCGGCGGAGTAGGCCCAGCAGCGGAGCACCCTGCGCATGTCGTTCACGCAACCCACCTCCGCCGCGCCCTGCGAATCAGGCTTTCCACCTGGTCACGCGTGTGCATTCGGTAGCTCTTCCTCGACCACGCCCGCGCGGCCTGGGCGAACGCCGCGACGTCGCGGATGCGCTCCAGGTGCTCATCAGGGCTCTCCATCCCATCGAACGGTGAGAAGCACGAACATCCAGAGTCCGTGCTCCAGAACAGCGCCCCGTCCTCGTCGCGACGCCAGACCGCAAGCATGTCGAACTCGTATCCGCCGGCCGCTTCGACGTCGCCGACCATCGTCAGGCCGAAGTCCTCAGGGCTGTAGTACACGGTGCTCATCGCAGCGCCTGCGCCCCACGAACGAGCGCTTCCCACTCGTCCTCATCGAGCACCACAGTGGCGATGGTGTCGCCCGCGGGGTTCTTCACCTCCACGTCGTAGGTGGGGCTCAGCCGGCCCTTACTGAGCCGGATTCCGGCGTCGCGGAAGATGAGTGCGTGACCGTCGCCGGTGCGCAGTGAGAATTCCATCGGCTCTCCCCTGTCTCTGATCAGTTCTCGCGTGGCTCCGTTGCGGCGACGTGTCGTCAGCCCTTCGGAGCGCTGCCTCCTACGCACTCAGCCCCCGGGACCGAAGTCACCGGGGGCTGGTGTGTGCGCTAGGGGTTGGTGTCACGCTAGTCGACTAGCGTGACCTCATCGGGGCACGGCATACAGATCTGCCGATGCCGGTAGCAGTAGTACTTGTGGCGCTCTTCGCTCATGCTGCGGACTCCCACTTTGCGGCGTCGTTCGCGTCAAGGGTGACCTTGAAGACCTGTCGGGAGGCGCTGTGGTAGACGCAGACGCCCTCCGGGTTCATGAAGTTGGGGGCGGCTGAGCTGCCGTGCGTCTTCAGCAGCCGAAGCGTCCGCATGATCTCCGGCTCGCTGAGCGGGCCCCGGTAGAGGATAGGTACGGCCGCGATCTGCTCTGCGATGGCAGACAGCTCAGCCCGCGTCGACATGGAGTCGAGACCGTCAGCACCGGTCTCATACCAGCGCTCCACGTTGAAGACGCTGAAAACCCGCCTCTCCATCCCGTATCCGCGCTGGATCCCCTTCCCCCACCATTCGCCGAAGTGCACGCCGGGCCCGAGGATATGAATCAGCTCGGCAGCGTTCTCGTGAACCCAGCCAGCGAAGCCAAAGTTGTCATAGGAGCGTCCCGGAGTGATGAGCCGACGCCGGGACTGCGCAGCAATGGAGAAAGTCCCCGGAAGGTCTTTGTTCTCCTTGATGTGAATCGCAGCGTTGGTGCCGTCCAGCTTCTCCGTGACGACGACGTCCCGGAACAGTCGTGGCGTCTTCGGCCAGGGCGTGAACTCGAAGCCACGCAGAAGCTCCGCCTCTTCGAACATCGCAGCCTTCTCGTGCAATGACATGCTCTCTCCTCCGCGCATGAATATGTGCGGGACGTCGCTCAGGGCGTCCCGCGGCGTGAGTGGTTGGTGCTACTTGCGGAATCGCTTCGACATGGAGGCCACGCCGTTCCGTAGCCGACAGCGGGAACCGCAGGGGCCGGGCCGTGAAGCCCGCCCATGACGAGCATGAGGAGTCAGGCTTCCATGGGCGCCAGTGCGGTGACGATGACAAGCCATCCCGCGGCCATCAAACTTGCGTGGCGGACGCGGGCGTCGTCGGAGGTGGTCGTCACGGTGCCTCCCCCCTCAGCCGTGCGATCTCCAGCGCCTGGCTGACGATGGTGGCTCGCAGCTCGTCCACGCCGGGTATCTCTGTGTTGCCCACGACCGCGCGGATAGACAGAGGACGGAACAGGCTCTCGGCCTCCCCCTTCAGCCGTGCGATCTCGTCCACCATCCCGGCCAATTCTTCGGCATGCGCGTGGGCCGCCTTCTGCCACTTCTCGCGCTCCTGCAAAGCCCGGTCCACACCCGCCACAACCCGCAGCATGTTGCCGTGGGACCAGCGGTCTCCGCCGTGGTCGCCCAGGTCGACGTCAACGAGGCGTGCGGTGCGGGCCACGACATCGCGGGCGTATCCTCCCTCTGCGTTCTCCGCATACACCGCGTCGTAGGCCGCCTCCTTCAGGCTGTCCAGCACGTCATAAAAGTGCCTGTCGCCAGCGAAGTGCACATCCCCCCTGACGCACCGGAACGCAGCCTCCACCATCGTCAGCGATCCGCCCCGCACACTCATGCCGCCCGCCTCTCCGTGCCGGTCTCCGTGGCGCCGCCCCGTGCGATGGGACGGCCGATGACGCCGCGCTGCATCTCCGACTCCCAGTCGAAGACCTGTCGCAGCGCGAGGAACTTGCGGTACACGTCGGGACCGCATGCGACGGGGACGAGCTTCCAACCCTCCGGTCGGACGTGGAGAACGGCTCCGCCGGACAGCTCCGGCATGGGGATGCTGTCGCCGGTGGCGGCCAGGATGATGCGGTCGGCGTAGCGGTAGGCGCTGAGCTGGAGAGCGACCGACGCGTAGACGTCCTTCGATGTCTTCCAGTCGAGCACCACACGTTCGCCCCCGACAGTGGCGATGGCGTCGAACGAGCCGGCGTACTGGTTCTGGTCCGACCACACCGTCTCTTCGAGGTGGTGGAACACGGGCTGCACCTCGTCCAGGAACTCCATGAACCAGCGGAGGTGGTGTCGAACGTCAGCGTGGACGTAGCGGGGATTGATCGCCTCGCCCCTGGCGGCGCGCTCGAAGAGGTCGTGGGCCATGCTGCCGACGTTCGCGGCGTCGCTCGCCTGACGTCGGTGCACCGCCTTCAGGTAGTCGACAGCCGCCGGCGGATCCCGCCGGGCCAATGGAAGCCACACATCCTCGGTCTTCACGGCCGCTTCCGCGGTGACCTTGACCGCCCAGTACCGCAGGAAACCCTTCGGCAGCTGGTCCACGATGCCGGTCACTCCGGGAACCTTGATCCGGCCGTCGGAGGGGTCCACGTAGAATCGTGCCCCGCCCCGTTTGATCGTGCTAATGGCTCCTGTCATGCGTCCTCCGCCTCTGTGTCAGTCCGTCTGTCTCCCTCACCAGAGTTATGGGGTAATCGGGGCCGGATGTGACGCTGCGGATCAAGATCTTTTCAAGTGACGCTAGTCGACTGGCGTCAGGGGCCGTCGCCCCCGGTCAAACTGCCAAACTGGACCCCATTTTTCAAAGGCCCTTAAGAGGCTCTATAGGGTTTTGAAAAATAGGGTCTAATTTGACACTTTGACACAGGTACAGAGATCGGGGAGGACGAGGAGCCGCGCTGACGTGGGGCCGATCATGTCCCTGAGCTGCCTGTTTTCAGGTGACGGCGCAGCGCACGGAGAGCCTTCTCCGCTTCGGCCAGCTTGGCGTCCAGGGCTTTGCGCTGTCCGTCCGTCATGTGTTGGATGGCCACGTCTGCATCGATCTGTCCCAAGATGCTCGCAGCCACCGTGGCGAGACGGAGATGGTCAGCGGTCACCTTGCCAGCTCGGACGGGTGCGTCGGATGTCTTTCCTGAGCCTTTGCGGCCACGCTTCGTGGGGGTTTCCGAGGCCGCCTCGATCGACGCCGTAGCAGCCTGGACGAGTACGCGAGTGGTCTCCCGGGCGTCTCTTCCCCGTTCCACCGGGGCAGTGTCAAGCAGCCCATGTGAGCGCAACTGGCGCGCGGTGAGGACGCGCCGGATTAGGTTGTTCAGGTGGTAGCGGACCGTCGCCTTCATGCGGTCCAGATCCTCCGCCGGCATCTGGATGCCGGAGTACATCTCGGCTAGCAACGCCTTGTACGGGGAGCTGCGGCCCGGGATGTCATCCAGTCGGATGCGTGCTGCGAGTTGTACCGCAGCCAGATGCTTGAGCAGGAGCGTCGGGTGCCCGTAGATGCGGGCATACTCCGCAGCGTAGGCGCGTCCCGCGGCAGCCAGGTACTCGTCCGACTGCTGCACCAGGTGATCTACCTGAACGGCGGCGATTTCCTTGGACGGATCCAGCGCCTCCAGGCTCACCGGGTCTCGCCGGCCGATTTCGCTACCCATTGTGTACTCCTTGCATGGACGTGGGGGGACAGAGGTCTGCCAGAGCATTACTGTGGCAGACCGCTACCGGCTAGCGCTAGATGAAATCCGACTCGCACACACCGCATGTGATCGGTCCGGCGCTCGCTGTCGTCGGGGATGCACGGATGAGACGGGGCGGGGTGCAACGACACTGGAGGGAAATGCGGCCCTGTGGGCGCACCCGCGGAATCGGGGTGCGAGCAGTGGGCAGTGCCTCGTCGTCCATCGCCTCCAGCCGGCGCAGGATGTCGGCGTAGAGGTCGCGGGTGGACTTCGGCAGCGTCGGGGACAGGTACCCGACGTAGGCCGAACGGGGCTCCGGCGACGGTTCGAGCCCCACTTTTTCCGCAGCCCTGACGTACGCGAGATTGTGGTAGCGGCCGTGTCGAGCGGTGTCGGCCACGTCGCGGCGCCAGCACAGGACGTGCGCGGCATCGTGGAGGAGGTAGAGGAGTACGGCGTCAGGTCCGTCACGCAGGACAGACGTCGGCACGGTGAGGCCCTGAAGGACGCCGTCATCCAGGGACCATCGCTCAGGGCCGTGGTAGCCCGTGGGCTTGTCGGTTGTGATGGCGATCTGTGCCGGAGGCAGGGGTGGCACAGACTGCCGGATGCGCGCCCACAGATCGTCCAGGACATCCTGTGGGCCGGTAGAGGTCGGCATGCCGCAGACGATATAGGACGCGACGCTAGTCGACTCATGCGGATCCCAATTTTGGGCATGAAAAAAGCCCCCACCCTCCGGAGAGGATGGGGGCTAGAGGTCCTACTCGCCGGTAGGGTCGATCGGCGTCACGCGTCGTCGGGCACCCTCCCCCACCAGAATGGGGAGCGCGATGACGCCGATGGCCACGATGCGCTCAGCGAGCACAGGAGCGGCCAGCGCGGGGAAGGCGACTGCCAGGGCCAGTACGACTGACGTGAGTGCTGCGCGCAGACGGACCGGCTCCATCGCGGCGTACACCTGGAGTCGGACGTAGACGCGGATGCTGAGGTCGCGGAGATAGGTACGGAGTCGGGTCATAGGGTCCTCTCAGGAGTGGGAGCGGGCGTAGTGACGCCGGGACTCGTTGATGTAGATCAGATCCGTCACGCCCTCCACGAACGTCAGCAGCGTCGCGACGTCGGCGTCGTTGTGGATCACGTGGTGCGCGTCGTCGGCCGTCAGGGCGCTCTCGGACTCGTGGTCCAGGTGCGGAATGCCAGGGCGGTCGATGTAGATCAGATGGAACCCGCGGCCCCGGAGGGCGGCCACCTCGTTCGGGTACCTGACGTCGGTGATCACAGCGGGCACGCCGTTCTCGCTGGCCATCTGAACGCGCGCCAGTGCCTCGCGCAGCCAGATGTTCGGATCGACGGCGCGCATCGAGGCGCCCAGCTCCTGAAGGAAGCGGCGGACCTCCGGGTACTCGTCCTTGGAGCGCTCCCAGCCAATGTCCCGCACCACGTCAGACAGGGTTCTCGCTGTCACATCGTGGTCGTACTCGTCGCAGAAGCCGACGTAGGCGACGACGATCGGATTTACCCGCAGCGCCGCCTCCTTCAGCGGGTCTGCGAACGCCACTCGCCGGTATCCGCGGTGGTCCACGAGCCACCGGCCGGCGGTGTCCTTGCCGCTCCGTGCGCGCCCGATGATGCCGATGTTCCCCATGTGCTCTCCCCGGTGAGTAGGTTGTCTCACTGGGGTTATGGGGTAATCAGGCGAGGATGTGACGCTCTTGTCATCACAGCCTGATGACGAATCAATCGTCCTGCGAAGGTGGCTGATACGTCATCAGGAGATGCTCAGCGGCATGGCCGGCCTGCCACTCGCGGACGCGCGCCACAGACTCCCGGACGTCGTCAAGATCCTCTCTGACGTCATCAATCCTCGCGTGCATCGTCCGCCCGTGCTCCTCCAGCTTCTCCGCCAGGCTCTCCCGCGTGAGCGTGCCCTCCGCCTGGACGGCAGTCTGCGTCTGACGGAGAGCGCGGGCGCCGCGGGAGGTGACGACGGCCGCACAGATCACGGCTATGGCGCCGATAAGAGCCACGATGATCTCAGTGCCCACGTCACCCCTTCACCGTGAAGCCGCGCTTGTCGCCCAGCTTCTTCAGCGACGTCAGGCCCGGGATACCGTCGGCCGCGGAACCGGTGTAGCCGCATCGACGCTGCCACGCCTTGTAGGCCGCGACCGTGGTGGAGCCGAAGGATCCGTCGGCCGCGTAGGTGGCGGGGAGCAGCTTCTCCGCCTGGAGTGCCTTCTCCACAACCTTCACGTCAGCCGGGTGCGTGGTTCCGCCCTGCTTCAGACCAGGGTCCCGACGAGCTGCGGCGATCAAGTTGGAGAGGTCCACCACGGGCTGGGGCTTCGGCTTCTCAGGCTCAGGGGCCGGCTTGTCCTTCGGAGCTGCGGCAAAGAGAGCAGAACGGCTGATGCCGCCCGGGTCCCAGTGGTCGTTTCCGGGGACGTTGCAGTGGCCGTAGTGACCACCCTTCGTCGCCCACGTGGTTCGGGATCGAGAGACCTTCGCGCCGTACGACGTCGCGAGAACGCCGGCAGGGAAGACGTCAGGGACGCCCCACGAGCGGATGGCACGCATGAGGGAGCGGAAGTTCGGGCCCGGCGCCCAGTACCCCGTGAATGGCCTTGCGGCCCGCGCCAGGACTTCCACCTGAATGCAGACGCGGCCTGTGCGGTTCGTCCTCGTCAGCCCGTCATTCCGAAGTGCCCGCGCGGACTCATTCAGCGGGCCGAACTGTCCGAGCCTGTCCGTCGTCGGGTCGTAGAGGATGTGCGGCTCAGCGCCGATCTTGATCAGGTACGCGGCGACGTTCTTGAAACTCGCGTCCCCGTGCCCGCTTTCGGTGCTGTGCCACACCGCGCGGCCCGGGGTCTTCGGCGAGTCCATCGATCCGCCGATACTTCCGTCGCCCAGTCGCTCGGCTTCCTTGATCCAGATTTCGCCCATCGGCGTTCCCCTCCCGGGCATAGAAAAAGCCCCGACGAGGCGGGGCGAGATGATGTGGTGGAACGTCAGTCGATGCTGAACCGCACCTGATCCAGGTAGAGGAATTCGGACGTCGAGCCAGCGGGCATGAAGAAGGAACAGACGCCGGACGACTGAACGCTGATCCGCCCCGAGAATCGGGTGATGCCGCCGCTCGTCGTTGCGTTTCCGGCAGCGATGAACACCCGGCCATCTGGCGGGCGTGCCTCCGTTGGGAGCGTCAGGAACGTCGTTTCCGTCGTCACCGCGAGATCGCCACCCGATGAGCGGCGGAATGCACCGCGCAACTGAACCTCACCGTTGACGATGCGATATCCGGGACTTCCGCCAAACGCCGTATACCCCGATGCGAACGTGATGGGTTTCCACTGCCCCGGGGACATCGCGCGCCAAACGCCGTCACCGTCGAAACGGTCCCAGCGATCTTCGGCGATGAGGTAGGAAATCATTCCCCGAACAGGAGCCGATGCCCCAACGAGGGTAGCGGCGCGGTCGTTTGCGTTGTCGAAACGCATAACCGTCAGCGCAACGAGGCCGTTCACCACCGTTTGGAACGCCGTCTCCGCGTTGGGCGGATCAGCGAGGACGGGATATTGAACACCCTGCCCGTAGGCGTCGTTTGCAGGCATGCATGAGCTCCAATTGTTTACGGGGCAAGGGCTCCGACGACAACCCAATTGCCGTCAGGGTGATAGAGGACGATGACCTTCTCCGCGACGGCAGGCGACGCATACGACTTCAGCCGGCGCACACGCGCCACTGGTCCGCGGGCTGTCGTGATGTCGACGGTTCCGTCTCCATACGTGGCGCTCACAGTGGCTGTGAGCCATCCGGGGCTCTCCTGCGCCACTGTGGCGCTCACAGCCCGCTGGATGGCGTCTGCGAGCCTCTGACGTGCGTTCACGGGGATGGATCCTCCTTGCCTCCGCGCAGCGTCAGCGAGGATGAGCCCTCAGCCGTCAGCGGGATCGTCAGAGACTGGACGATGGCGAGTTCGCGCCGGTCGGCGTAGCGCACACGGACGCAGTCCCCCGCCTCCAGGGCCGGGTTCGGAATAGCGGAAATAGACGTCGTCACGTTCGGCGCGATGGCGTCGAATAGCGCGTAGTCTGCGGCTGTCTGGCATTGTCCGACTGTCGTCCAGAGCGACGAGGAAATGTGCTTCGGTGCTCGACCGAAAGGCCCGTCCCAACGGGTCGGACTGGATAGTTCATCGTCGTACGCAACAGCACTGACCGGCGCTGTGTTGGCTGCGGCATTCTGCCCGCTGGCCACAACGGCGTTGTAAACGGCGTTGCGAGACATTTGGCGAGAGGCAGTCATCAGTGTTCCGCCCTGCCCCTCCGCGATATCCCAGACAACGGAAGACGTCAGCGGCGTTGGAATGTCGGCAATCACGAAACGGTCCAGTGCATCGACGTAGATCTCCGCACCCATCGACAATGCGATCTGCTGAACGGCGTCCCAACGGTCCGCGCCAGTGTTCCACGTCGCAACGGCACAGGCGGGATTTCGAGCGCCGGCCGTTGCGTTGACTATGACGGCGGATGGAAGGGTTTGCCGGACGAGGTAAGTGATTGCGTCGACACACGTCGCGTATCCACGCGTTGAGGTCGGAACGAGGAACTTGTCATCGGCGATGTAGCATTCCGATGACTGCCCGGTCAGCGTCACCGGGCCGGTGAGCGTATCGCCCGTCGGCTCGTTAACACGGAACGTTCCGAGAGGGACGTCTTCAAACGCCCCTCCGGCGAATCGGATTCCGCGGCTGACGACGAGCTTCTGCCCGTACACCGCGAGCGGATCCGACGCGCTCCAAGGGAGGAGTTTCGGATCCGCCACCGTCATAGAAAGGGAACGGCGGACTTTGCTTCCCCGGTCCAGCGTGACACTTCCGTCTGTTACGGGGACGTCTGCCACAAGGACTGTAGAGCCGACCATGGCCGTCACCGTGACGCGGATGCTGTGTGACGTCGTCAAGGCCGTGAGGAATGCCGCGGATACCGAATGCATCAGTCGCTCACTCCCGTCAGGACGCTCAGCCACGTGGAGCCGGATTCCAGGACACTCAGCCACGTGTCGTGCTCTGTGGAAATGAGCTCCCACGTACGGCCGGAGGATCCAGTGGCGCCGCCGATAGGGCGGTCCACCTCCGTCAGCGGAAGCACCCACTGGCGATCCGAGTATCCGGCATGCTCCACGAACGGCGCCTCGCTGACGTCGCCGACGGAGACGTATACGTCGCGCTCATTGAACAGGGGAGGCCAGTGCAGTAAGAGGACTGAGCCCGGCTCCAAGAGCCACCAGAGTGCAGATATGTCCTCTGCCGTCTCCGTGATCAGCATGAGGGATCCCTCCCGGCTGGTCCTGACGTCGGAGATGACGACCGGCAACGAGCGCCCGCGGACCAGGTTGACGCTCTGCCGGGCCTTCCTCGTCCACGTCGGCATCCCGCCCTTGGCCACCACAGCAGTCATCTGACGCGCGGGAAGACCCGGGTCTTTCAGCACGATCTCTGTGTCTGGCGGCTGCTCGATGATCACGGAGTCCGATGATGTGGATCGGTAGACCGTCGGGGACGTGGAGACCTGGAGTGTGTAGGTCACGGGCACGCCTAGAGGTGCCTCGTGATCCTCCACCACCGCTAGATCACCGACGATGGTCTCCTGGACCAGATCTCCCGCCGGGCCGCGGACCGCTACACGGGTGCCGTCGGCCGCCATCCGCCACAGACCCCAGTAGGTGTAGCCGCCGGCCGTGAGACCGGAGATGGAGAGGGTGACGCCGTACTGGTGAGGAATGGGATCCGCGAGGATCGCCATGCCTCCCGGCTGAATGGTGACGTCATCGACATAGGCCAGCTCTGGCGTGAGTAGGTCAATCTCGATGCCCATCGTGGCCGACGCTGCCGGAGCTGCGGCGCTCACTGGGAGCGTGTACCACCCGCCCGCTGACGGATCGATAGTCCACCGGAGATCGAGGTATCGAATCTCCGTCCCGCCAGAGTTGAAGAACCTCAGCCGTGTGGTGACACGTCGCGCAACCGCACTGGCGTCCAAGCGGACACGGAACTGCGCGGTATACGCCTCACGTGGCGTCACCGGTACCGGCGTGGTGAGTCGCAGCCCGATGTACGGTGCCCCCACGTCCGGGGTCATTCGGCAACTGTTTGATGCCTCCCACGCATATGCGGTGGAGCGGGAGATGGTGCAGTTGATACCGGTCCACGACGCTGTGGCTCCCGATTCCATACTCTGCGCACGGTAGGAGAGCAGTGCGCCCGCCGGCTTAGGCGCAGGTCGGAGCGCGATTTGGTCGTACTCCCACACCTGGCCGCCGGAAACCACGGTGCTCGTGAGCGCCACGCGCGCGGTCACCGCTCCTGCCGGCGCGTACACGATGACGCTGCACCGCATCCAAGCGTCTGCGTTGGTGATCGTCCACGACTGGCTTGACGTCGAGATCACGGCGTTGCTGGCGTCGTACCACACGATGGCGACCACGTGTGCACCGCCGGCCGTGGGTGACTGCACCCACGAGTGTGCGGTGTACTCCAGTCCTGCGGTCACGGGGTACGCGGTTGCGCTCGTCACCTTCACCGTCGCGGGAGCTGCGGACGTCACGCCAAGGACATACCAGCCCTCATACGCGATCCCAGTTCCACCGGGCCGCGAGATGACGGCCGTACCGTCGCTCGTCCAGCCCGCTGTGGAAACCTCCAGGCCCTGATCGTTGTAGGACATGAGGTTGCCCGCAATGGCGGGTGTGGGGCCGAGGTCAATACTGTCCACCGCGACGCCAGTTCCAGCCGTCAGGCCGGTCACGGAGACCGTCACGGACGCCCACAGTGCGCCCGCGGGTGCCACGCCAATGAGGATGGGAGGCGGAACCGTCCACGTCGTGGCGGTCGCCATCGTCACGCCGGCTGAGGTGATGGAGCTGATCGGAGAGCCGCCGGAGACTGCTGTGTACCAGTCAACACGCACTGTCGCGACGCGTCCCGCAACTGCCGTGAGGTTGGCGAAGTAGGCGTACGAGGTGTACTCGACGCCCGCCACCACAGCCACACGAGCGGCCGTAGTGGCGGACACAGATCCGGCGGCTGTAGCCGTCAGACTGAGGCTGCGCGCCCCGCTGAAGTAACGGGTGGAGTGGGCGGCCGTCGTGTTGGCTCCGGCCACCCATCCTGACGCGTCAGTCTCGATCTCGCTGACGTTGGCCGCGAGGAGGTTGGTGGCGACGCTCACCCGCCACCGCCATCTCCGCCACCGTCCCCAGCGCCTCCGCCGTCACCCCCACCGTCGCCGGTGCCACCGTTGTTGCCGTCGTCGGCACCGGGGCGAGGCCCTTCAGTAGGCGGTGGCGCCTCAGTGGGCGGTGGAGCGGTGTAGATGGGACTCTCCACCGGGTGCTCAGGATCCGGAGCGGGGCTCGTCATCAGATGATCCGTCCTGTCTCAATAGCGGATGCGGTCTCGACGTCGCGGGCATCGATTTCGACGCGCACGATGTCGGTGATTTCACGGTCGCCGACGTACACCTTCACGTCGGCGTGGAGCTCAGTGGTGCCGGAGGTTTTCGCGGCCCGGATGTCATCCCACTGGGTGGAGGTGAACACCGGTTCCGGTTTTCCGGTTCCGTTCGCCACGACACTTAGGCCCGTCGGCAGATATCCGCCATCGTCGTACCAGTGCGGCGTCCGGCTCAACCACTTGGAGTAGGCCGCGGAAGGAGATCCGTAGTCCGGCCGGTCCTTGATGTATCTCAGGCCCCATTGGATCTGGGTAGCCGGGTTGCTCTGCCAGTCAGCGCCGGCCGTCGCCATCTTCGTGGCGGGGAGTGCCTGCGGGATTCCGTAGGCACCGGAGGACGGGTTCTTGGCATTCCAGCGCCACCCGGATTCACCATGCCACAGGCTCTTCAGCGGGCCCCATTCACGAGGACCCCATCCGAACGAGCCCAACATGTTCTGTGCGTACCGCTGAGCGGCTTCGACCGTCTTCCCGCCGGAGTTCATCGCCACGCCGGTCAGGTACGGCATCGGGTCTACGGCTCTTCCATTGCGCCGGGCCTCCAAGTGGAGGTGCGGGCCAGTGGAATTGCCGGTGCTGCCGACACTTCCGATTCGCTGTCCGCGTGATACCTCGTCGCCGACCTTCGTCAGCAAGCTCGACATGTGAGCGTAGAGGCTGGACAATCCGCCACCATGATTGATGGTGGCGTGGATTCCGTAAGGACCGCCACTGCGGGCAACGGCAACTCGGCCAGCGTCGACCGCCTTGATTGCCGTTCCGGATGCCGCGGGGAAGTCCAGACCGGTGTGACGCCCGGAGGACCACATAAGGCCGCGCTTACCGAAAGGCGTTCCGTATGGAGCATCGACCGGCTTACTCCAGGCGGCATTTCCTCCGCCCAGCCCCACCATGTCAATGGCGGCGTCCCGCAGGCCGGTCAGTACCGTGACGGGGATTTTGGCGATCTCCCGGGCCCAAGGGTTGGAGGCGATCTCCTTCATCTGGTCCCGGACGAAGCCGGTCGCGTCCTTGAAGATCTCGACAGGATTCAGGAAGTCAGCCGCACCGGAGAAGAAGTCGCCGACGGCGCTGCCCTTGCTCTGGAGCCATCCGACGATGCCTCCCGTCGCGTACCCGCCCTGGAATGGAGCAAGTGACTGGCCGCGCATTGCGGCCGAGTTGACTGCGAAGAGCCGGGCCTTTTCGTACGGGTCGCGCATGGCCTCCGAGACGTAGACACCCTCGCCACGTCGCATGGGGACGAGCTGATCGTCACCGCTTCGCCATGAGGACTGACCAGGCAGAACGCCACCTCGGGCGAATCCCTTGAGGTCGAGCGGCTTCAGCTTGTCGGCGCCAGTGATGCCCGCGACTTTATTCCACAGCGGGACGATGCCCCGGTTGTAGACGTGCTCCATGATGAAGCGGACGGGCTTTTTGGCGATCTCCTGTACCTGGTCCCACGCCTTCTTAATGGAGGATTTGCCCTCTTCGAAGGATTCAGCCACAGCAGCCATTGCCGTCTTGATACTATCGAAGGCGGGCTTGATCGCGTCCTCGTAAACCCAATCAGCCTTCTCAGCAATCCAATCGAAGATTGGCGATAGGATCTCGTTCCAAACCCACTCAGCACCCTCACCTACTGCTTCGAACGCCGAGACGATCCCATCGAAGGCCGGCTTGATGTAATCGTCGTACACCGATGCTGCAAGATCACCGATAGCCGTGAAAGCGGGCGACAGCATCTCATTCCACAGCCACATCGCCAGATCGCCAATAGCCTCAAAGGTGGGCTTAATGGCCTCGTCCCACAGCAATTTCGCGACGGCAGAGAGCGCCTGGAATGCCAAATAGGCGGGCAGGAGAAGGACAGTGAGGAGCGCGGTGAACAGGAGTTGCGCGGCCTCCGCAATGAACCCGAAAGCTGGTTTGATGGCGTTGTCCCACAGCCAAATCGCAGCGTCGGCGACGGCGGAGAACGCCGTTCCCAGCGCACTGAACACGGGCTTGAGGACGCTATTCCACAGCCAGGAGAAGGCCGTACCGAGTGCATCTACCGTCGTGTCTACGGCAGTTCGGAACCAATTCCAGTTATTGTATGCGTAGACGACGCCAGCCACGAGGAGTGCGATGACGATGACGATCGCCTGAATCAGCGGCACAATACCCGTCGCGGCCAGGGCGAAAGCCCAACCTGACGTCGCGATGGTGGCGACGATCATGACCGCTCGATAAAGGCCCATGGCGATGGCGAACGCTGCCATGCCGAGGGTGATTGCCTTCTGTGCGGCCCAAATTCCCCACAGGGCGATCACGGCCTCAGGCGCGTTCTCGGCTATCCAGGTGAGTCCGTCAATTACCGGTCCGAGCAGTTCCATCATCGCTTCGGAAAGGGGTGCCAAAGCCTTCGTCAGCTCCAGCGCCATCCCGAGGATTTTGCCGATGAACTCGGCAAGTCCAGGAGAGGTGTCCTTTACGTACGCCAGGAATTTCTCAAATTGTGGTGAGCCTTTGAGGCTTGAGCCCCAGCGGGCGAAACGACCGGTGATCCTGTCGGACCGTGTAGCGATGCCGTCCATCTTGGGGAGGAAGGCGTCGATGACTCCGGCAATGCCCTTGACGACATTTCCGAACGCGTTGCCGAAGCCCTCTACTGCGGGCTCCACACTGTCCGTCAAGTCGGCCTTGAAAGACATCCAAAACGGAGTTTTCAGCTGAGCCGATGCCTTGTCCCACAGCGTCTCGATACCGCTTGCGGCCCCGAGGACGAGTGGCGTCAGACCGGGCAGAGCGCTCTTCGCGCTCTCCACCCCGCGGGTGAACAGCGGGAGGACTTCCGGCTGAAGGGACTTCTGCCACTCGTCGTAGGCTTTCTTGATGCCCGTCGGGCCGGCGATGGAGTCGTACAGGTCACGCTGTTCCGGGGTGAGGGCCGCAAGTGCCTTGCGGTGCTCCTCAGCCTTCGACGTAACCTGTGTGAGGGCGGCCATACCCGACAGCCGGGCCGACTCCACACCTCGCTCCGCGGCCTCCACGGACTCCGCGGCCTCCACCTGAGTGGCTGCCGCGTTCTCCACTGCGTCAGCCACGCGACGCTGAGCGTCGGCGACGGATTCGGCAGCTTCTGCGGCAGCTCGGGCGGAGGCACGCTGTGCGTCGGCAACGGCTTTCGTCTGGTCTACGACGGTCTGCTGTGCGTCGGAGAGACGGTCAGCAGCGGACTTGACTGCGTCAGATCCTTCGACGCCGGCAGCCTTCTGAGCGGCGGCCGACTTCTGGAGGTCGGCGTAGTCGTCGCGCTGCTGTTTGGCGGCCAGACGCGCCTGATCCAGCGCAAGGAGCGCGGCCTCACGCTGGAGGTCTGTGGCACGGGGATCGGCCATGACTTCCTGAAGACGCTGCTGTGCCTCCGTGACGCGAAGAGCGGCCTCACGCTGGTCAAGCGCACCTTCCGCCAGGCGGTCATTCAGGTCCCGGAGCTGACGGGCCGCGTCGGCACGGGCTTCGGTGAGGTCTTCCTCGGCGCGCACCGCACTGCGCTTGGCGTCGGCCAGGGACCGCTCCGCACGCTCGACACTCTCCGCGGCCTGGCGGCGCTGGTCCGCGGCACGCTGCGCAGCCTGCGCCACGGCCCGTTCCGCGTCCTCCACCTGACGGCTCGCCTGAGCGATGGACTGTGCCGCGTTCCGGTGAGCGGTTTCCAGCGTCTGCTGTGCGCCGGCCATCTGAAGGGCACGCTGTGCGGACTGCCGGGTCGCTGATGCGGCACGCGTGGTTGCGTTCTCCGCGTCGTCCTCAGCGGCCGTCTTCGCCTGGAGAGCTTCAGTGACGCCCTTGATGGCGGGGATGGCAGCCAGGCCGAGAGCACCCACACCCGCCGTAGCGGCGAACGCCATGCTGACGACCGCTCCGAGACCGGCCGCCAGGACTGGTCCCAGAGGTATCGCCATCAGGATGGCCATCTGGATGCCGAGCGACACGAGTGCGCTGGTGGCGCCCGACGTGTCGATGTCGATGTTGAGATTCGGATCCGTCGCGTCCACAGCCGCTATATGCGCCTGCACCTCAGCTAGGGCGGCACGCGCGGTTGCCGTGTCCGCCCGCACGGAGATGTTCGGGTGCGACGCTCCTAGCCGGCGGAGTTCGGCGTCGATGGACTCGATCTCGCGCTGTGCGTCGGCCACGTCCACATCGATGCCGATGCGACGGCCAGCGATGCTCTCCATGCGGACACGGAGCGCCTGGAGGTCGGAGTCTGCGTCTGAGGTGTCCGCACCCACACGCAGGCGGGGCAGCGCGCGAAACGCTGCCGTCAGACGAGTCTGAAGGGCACGGGCGAAGGCACCGCCCGCCTCACCACCCTGACGCGCAGCCGCTCGTTGCGCCGCGGATCCGCCGAAGGATGCCGGAATGGCCGCCGATATCTGACGCGCAATGGCGTCACCCATCTGCTGCCCCAGAGCCTGACCGGCCTCCGTCCCCACGCGGTCGGCAATGGGGGTGATGGCATCGGACAGTTTCTGATGGAAGTTGGGGACAATGGGGACGACGTCGACAGCGACTGTACCGACGATATCCAGATCCGCCACGGTATTACTCCTTCGGCTGGTTTCTCAGCCGCGGATCCAGTGCGCGGCGGTCCTCTTCACTGAGCCTCTTTCGTCCGCCTGCGGCTGATGGAGGAATGCCGGGTCGGGGCGTCGGCTTGAATTCCGGCGGCTTCGCTCCTGCGGCTGCGACCGCGACAATCCGGTTCAATGCCAGCTCGTCAATCACACGCGCCAGCAGCATCTCAGTGCTGCTCCACGGAGCGAGGTCGGGACGGTGGTCCGTGGTGGCCCTCTCCAGGTCGCTCGGGTCAATCGCGTTGCGAATTGCGACTTTGGTCCGGGACTCCGGGGGAAGGGAATCGATTAGAATCCGCAGACGTCGAATCGACATCCTCCCCCGATAGAAGTCCAGAAGGTCCGCGCCATGGAAGTAGCGGAGGAGGTCAGCCTCTAGCGCTTCCGCGTGCTCTTCCGCGATGCGGAGGGCTTGCCAGACTTTCCCGGGGTCTCTCCCACAGCCTCAATGGCGGCCGAGGTGAACTCACCGATCTGCTCGAAAGTGGCATCCAGGTCAACGAATTTGGCAACGTCGTCCTCGTGCAATGCGCCGGCCGCCCAGGTGTCGAAATCCCCATTGCGCAGTGCGCGCATGTAGCTGGGGCGCCAGTGCTTCATGTCCTTGATGCGGAGAGGGGTACCGTCCAGCTCAGCGACGCCGTAGCCGTCGGTGGCCTCAAGTTCCTGAGCCTGTGCGGGGGTGATGTCAGACATGCGCGGGTCTCCTAAGAAGAGTGGGCGCGGGTCGGTGAAGCAAGGGGAATAGCAGAGCCCCGGACCCGCGCGGTACAGGGCTCTGCTGGTATGTGACTAAGGCCGGATCACGGGCCAGGGAAGTAGCCGGAAACATCGACGCCGCCAAAGTGGATCGAGCGCTTCACAGCCGCAGTTCCGCCGGTTCCCCTGAAGAACTTGAACGTCATCTGAAGTGGCATGACGTCCTGCGTCTGCGGCTGTTCGTCACCACGCTCCACTACAAGCCCATTGGGCATGTAGAGACGCATTCGCTTGTCCCCATCCTTCGTATCGAAGAGAAAGGCATAGCGGAGGTCCGCTGGCTTGTCCGGGAGGTCATACGTGACAACGCCAGTCGTCGGCTCCAAGGAAGCGAGCGGAACGTTGTCGTAAAGCGACCGAACTGCGGGGTTGATGCCCTCCAGGAACGTGACTTGGTTCGTCTTCGTGGACTTTGTCATCAGGGTGCGAATCGGCTCCAGCGACCCCGCCGCCTCGACATCCTTCTGTTCCTGCTCGGTCTTGAAAACACCGCCGTCCGTGGTGATCCATCCGAGACTGATCCACGGCGTCGCGGGATCAGCAAACGCCGCAGGCATCGCCGTATTCACGGCCGCCATGTGGACGAAGTAGTCAGTTGCGCCGAACGTCAGCTCGGCATCACGGTTTACCGCCATGAGCCCTCCAGGGCATGGGAGAAGCCCGAAAGCCGTCGGCATTCGGGGCTGAAAGTCAGGGGGTTATGCGGCCCGGAGGCTCACGGTGTACGTTGCTCCGCGACGATGGACCGCCGGGTTATGCCATGGCTGGCGGGACGGCCCCGAGTCACATCTCACGTCGCGGATGACGACGTTGCCGACGGGGCCGCGGAGGAACAGCAGGGCGGCACTGAGTCGGTTCGACAGTGTCCGCGCCTCGTCGGCTGTGGCCGCGAAAACGTCGACTGCCACGCGGGGGTGCAGGGAGAAGCGCGCGTCCGGGCCGCCGATGCGCTCCACTCGGACCATCGGGAGGCGCTTCTCCAGATCGGGTGGTGTCTCAGCGGCGCTGAAGACGTCGAGGATGGCCTCAATCCACGGAGGCAGCACCGCCTCCACCTCCGGAAACTCAGGTGTTGACACCGCCACTCACCGCCTTCAGCGCGTCAATGGCTCGCTGCATAGGGGCATAGCGTGGTACTCGTCCGTCTCCCCGCTCCACACGCCACGCGTGCCGCGCAGTGTTGAGGAGTCGAGCTCCGGGGCGCATCCGAGGACGGCCCTTGAAGGGCACGTTCTTGATGATCGGGACGACCGCGAAGCTTGCCTTGTAGAGGCCCGGATGGGAGTCCTCCACCGGGTCACCGACGGGTGAGAATCCCTCTGCGAGCACCTTCAACTTGTCTGCCGCGCTGTTACAGGGCGGCTGAAGCCACGGGCGCTGAAGCATCGCTCCGATACCGGTGTACCGGCCGTAGTACTTGGATCGCGTCGCCATCAGCCGGTCACCTCCTCCAGTGCGGCCTCCACGCGGGCCAGTGATGTGAGTGGGAAGACGAGGGGGCGGCCGATGACCTGCCACACCTCGGAGCCGCGAAGAATCTCGTCGTCCGCCCAGACGTCAGTTCCGAGAGGCGCGGCCAGGACGCGGCGCGTCGTCACGGCCGATGAGGCGTCGTGCGTCTCCGACGAGGATCCGACCGTCACTCCGTAGGGGCTCATCACCGCGCAGTTCTCCACGGTGATGAGCACGGGCGGGCCCGGGACGAGTGATCCGGTGGAGTCACGCACTCGTGGGCCGGGCCGGCGGAGGGTGATGGTCTCGGACATGAGCGCCGCGATCAGACTCACAGTGCCCGCCAGACCGTCACCGGCTGAGCGATGTCCGCCGGGGCGATGTTCAGCATCGACGCTCCGGAAGCCAGACCTACCGCACGCCGCAACCGACGTCGCTCGTCGTCAGAGAGGACCACGCCAGTCTGTGTGTCCGCGTAGCTGACCAGCATTCCGCCGGCCTGCTCGGAGCGGACACCGGTGGGGTTCGTCAGCACCCGCGCCGCTACCGCCAGGGCGACCGACTTCACGCCAGGCTGGAGGGGGTCCGTCAGCCGGTCCCCCACCTCCCCGCGGATCGCGTCCTCCGTCAGGTCGTGCGCCAGGGCGGCGCGCTCGTCAGAGGTGGGGCCGATCAGCGCACGCAGCTCAGCCGGACTGAACAGGGGCATCAGATGCTCCCGCCTTCCGGCGCGGAGCGCGCTTCGTCGCAGGTGGACGGCCTGCGGTGGTCTCACGCGAGTCGACTAGCGTGGGCGGATCGGACCACGCCTTGGGGTTGGTGATGAGTTCCTGCGCCCACTCCGGGACGTCGTCGGCGGGGCCGAAGACATGCGGCGACCCGTCGGAATCCATGATGTGGACGATGGACTGTAGCGATGCCACGCCAATGCCTCGCGCTCTCTGTCAGAGGACGTCTGCGACGAACGTAAGATCGGGGGCGCCCAGAACGGGAAGGACAATCGCAGTTGCGCGGGTCCACACAGTCTGGGGATCCTCGGACTTGTAGGCGCCCACGGCCACGCCCGCGGCGTCGCCCTGGAGGCCGTACCGGGAGTCGTTCGCCTCCACCGGGACACCCCACAGCGTCTTCCCCAGAGCGTCACCCTGAGCCGGGAGGAATGCGATCTTGTCCTCTGGGGTCACCCGGGTCGCGGTGCCTCCGACGGACACCTTCGCGTCGTAGATCACGACCGGCGGAATGTCGAAGTCGCCTAGGATGTTGTTCAGGTCGTCCTTAGTAAGGACGGTCGGAGCGGTCGATGCGCCACGGTAAGCGAGTTCACGTATCTGCTTGTTCCTGCGCAGGAAGTTGTACGCCTTCCGGGACATCAGCGTGTTGGCCGGGAGGTCGCCGTTGGTGTCGTTGTAGACGTCGAGCCACGCCATGAAGTAGTCGTAGGCCAGAGAGGTCTCCGTCGAGCTCCACGCGATGGCGGCCGTCACGGAATGCCCGGCCTTGCGGCCGAAGTCCACGCCGGCGGAGACGTTGTTCTCCGCGATGGTCACGGAGCCGTTGAAGATCGCGTCACCTCGGGCAAGCTCCGCGCGGGCCCCAATGGCGCTGACACCCTTGACGGCGTCGGCCTCCATGGCGTCGCGGATCTCGTCGGCCTGACTGTCGACGTTCCGCATCTTGATTTGGTCGTACTCGCTCAGCGGGTACTTCCGCGAGATCGGCGGCAGTTCGCCAGTCACTCGCGCGGCGCCGGACCGGCTGCCGATGTCCGACTCAGCGTCGAACGCACGGAAAACGGCTGCCTCCACGAGGCCACCACCTCCGCGGTTGAAGCGGTACACGAGATCGTTGATGGTGTCGTTGGGGAGCCATCGGTTGAGGGAGAACGTATTCTCCTCCCGGTCCCGCAGGGCCTCACGCGCGTAGCCGGTCAGCTCCGCCGGAGTCGCATACTCAGTGATGAGCTGCATGTATCAGTACCTCTCAGACGAAGATGACGCGGGCACCGAGATCGGTCTTCCCAGCGGCGTCGATGGTGACGGGGAGCTTCGCTTCACGGATGAAGCAGTGCAGGAGCATCGAGCCCACGACCTTCGTGGAGGTCACGCGGCGGGCATTGACGTCCTGAGCGGTGAAGAGGAACCCGACACAGGTCTGTCGTCCGTCGGATGCGGCGTCGTCGTACGGGCCGTAGAGGCTCGTCGCGGTCACCTTGCCGAGTGGAATGCCGGACTTGATGTACCCGTCCGGGTAGTGAGTGCCGGCAGTGAACTTGCTGACATCGAGCGATACGCTGACGGGCGCGTCAGTGCCATGTGCGGACCCCAGCCAATCGCGGCGGTCCTGAGTGAAGCTCTCAACCTTCAGGCTGAGGTCCATACGTCCTCCAGTGGAGTAGGTCAGTTCTTCGCGTGGCGCGCGCGATATCGCTCAGCGCCGGATGCGGTGGTTCGAGCGCCGCCCACGTCGGCACCACGAGGGCCACCGACACGGGCCGGTGGCGGGTTGGTGACAGGTGCGGCAGGAGCGAAGTCGTTCAGCAGTTCGTCGGCATCGGCCTCCAGTTCCTCCCGCGTGGAGCCCTGGAGCCGGCGGGCCTGAGCCGGGGTGAGCCCTTTCTCCGCGGCCACCGTGATGCGAAGCGCGGACGCAAGCGCCTCGTCCCGCTCACGCTCAGCGGTGATCCGAGCAGCGTCAGCGGCGTCCTTCTCCGCCTGGACGCGCTCCGTGTCGCTCAGTTCCGCAGCCTTGCGGGTGGCGAGTTCGGCGTCAGCGGCACGCAGCCGCTCCAGCTCTGTGGGGTCGACGCCCGCGTTAGCGCGCTGCTCGTGCTTGCGCGCGTGATGCTTCCAGTACGCCACCTGATGCTCCGGCGCCATGTCAGACGTCGGGGTGTTGTCCGGGTATCCGTGCTCATTGACGGCCGGAGGGGTCGGCGGAGTAGTGGGCTCAGGCATGGTGGTCTCCCCTGTCGGGATGGTCGTCAGCCCATGGCGGGCATGAAAAAGGGCCCATCGGTGTGATGGGCCCTACGGGTGTTGGGGTACGGAGGACTAGGAGATCTCGGCCGGCTCCATGCATGGGCCGTCGTCGCCGTACTCCATCATCAGCGGGTCGCGGTTGGTGATGACTACGCCTTCAGGTGCGCCGTCCTGTGACGGCTCGTCCGTCACGTACCGCACATCACCGCTCCGGATCTCGCCCGGCATGGTCACCTCAGCAGTCCTAGATCTTCGAAAAGGTCGTCCAGTGCGTCAGCTACCGGGGCAAAGTCATCCAGCTCCCACTGTCGCTGGTAGCCGATGGACGGACCAGATATCAGAGTGGAGTTCTGTCCAAGCCGAAGAATTCTGTCGAGCTGAGCCAGCAGCACAGGATCCCCGGATCGGAGCGCGATCCACTGAGCATACGCCCGGCCGAACAGCTCCCGCGGCTGGATGAAGTACGGTGCCTCCGACGGTTTGAAGTGGTACGTCGTCCCGTCCTTCTCGAACACCGCCCACACATCGTCCGTGCTCGCAGCCTGGTCACGCAGCGACGCGTACGCGCGGGTCTGCATCACAGCCCAGAACCATCCGGCAAGCGGATGCGTCGGCTGCATGTGTGCCGGGTTGAGTTCGTCAGAGAGCAGCCGAGTCATGCTGTCACCGAGCGCGCTCAGGTCCAGTAGATGCCCCAGCTCGTGCACCACCGTCAGCTCAGGCCACCCACCCCGTCCTGTTACACGGAGGGCCGTCGGCCCTGAGACGTCCCACTCCAGCGCGCCAAGCCGTCCGGGCTGCGCGCTGAGCAGCGGAATCGACGGCATCTCTCGGTCCATGCCGTGCACGCGTGCGATAGCCGCGATGGCGTGGTCGAGTGCCTGCCGTTCGCGCTCGCTCGGAGCGTCGTCGCCCGAGCCGTCGTATATGGATGACCCCAGTGGGCCCGGACCATCTGACGGTGGAGTCGGTACGGCCGGCGGGGAGGTTGGAGGCTCGTCGCCATGCCCATCGGATCCCATCGGGCCGATGTCTTCGGCACTCGTGAACTTGTGGTCCTTGTAGCTCAGTACCGGACCGATCTCACCGTGCTGCCGCGCAATGATGATCTTTCGGTAGTCAATCGCGCGGCCACCACGGTCCATGCGTCCTGTGGCGTCCTCCACCAGCTCGTGCACGCGCTCCAGCAGCGCCTCATCCACGATCTGTCCGGGATCCTCGTCGGCGCTGACCAGCTTCACCAGGCAGTCACAGCCGGGGTGGATCGGAGCGAGGTTCCTTTTCCGATAGCGCTGTGTCGACGCGATCATGCACAAGGCACAGTCGTACTCGCCTTGGAGGACACGCACGGTGTATTCGAAGCGCGGCATCGAGGCGCCCACCTCGCGCACGGTGTGTGTGCGGGCAAGCTGGAGATCCGTCTTCGTGATGGACGTGAGGCGTCGCTCGCCCCGCTCAATGGCGTCAGCGAGGGGCACGCCCTTCGACAGGGCTGCGCGCAGCTCCACGAAAGGGCGCTCGTACACCTCGTTCGGATCCACTCCGCGAAGGGCGGCACCGGTCACGGCGTCCAGGTCCAGGGCGACGCGGTCCGCGCCAGGGTCCAACTCCCGGTACGACTGTTCCAGGTAGGCGGCTGTCAGGGTCGCTATGTTGCGCTGACCGGCCAGGATGATCGGAAGCGCATCACGTCGGAAGCCACGCGCGTCGGCGTCCCGGTAGGCGTCAAGGCCACTCCAGATGCGTCCTACACGCCCGAGGACTGTCCCCCACACACGCTGAACTGCGGCCCCGTACCGACCATCAAGCGGCGATGGCGTCGTCATCCGCCACCCCGTCCCGGCCTATAGTCGTCCGGGTGTCGCGCTGTTCACGGGCGTCACGGATGTCAGTGATCGGGGCCGGCGGAGGCGTGGCGTTCATCGAGTCCGCGGCGCGGTCGATCTCCATACGCGCGATCTGCGTCGGCGTGTACCGCATGTCCTCCATGCGCTGACGCCACGGCACGTCGGCTGCCTTCTTCTTCACAGCAGCGTCGGCAAGTTCAGCAACAGAGCGGGACTCCGGGTCCTGCCAAAGGGTCTCCGCGTGCCAAGCACTCGCGCGAGCCTCGTCGCCAAGGACGCGGAATGCCAGACGCATGACCGCTTCCCAGCTCTCTCCGAAAGCCCGCTGACGGTCGCGGACCTTGGACACGAGGCCGGTTTCCGCGGCCGTCAGGGCGGAGCCGCTGACGTTGACGACCTGCCCAAGGAGGTAATGCGGAGGTGTGCGACTGATAGCCGCGAGATCTTGCACCGCAGAGCTCACAGCCGCAATGTACGGCCGGAGGTCGGTGGCGCTGAATTCCCCGAATCTGACTTCGGGGTCATCCACCGTCCACAGGCGTCGGATGTCGAGCTGGAAAGGCTGGATCTTCTCGCCCGTGAGCGGATCCTCATCCACCTGGAGGCCGGCGGCGTATCGCTGCCGGAAGGCGCCATACTTCATGGCCGCAATCAGGTTAATCAACGAAATGTTGATCCGCGTCTGAATGCTCAGAACGTCCTCGTGCTCCGCGAAGCCTTCAGGCCGGCGGGTGCGGCGGTTGATGAACGGAACGAGCGGCACCATGCCCAAAACATTGGCGCTGCTGTCGCTCTCAGAGTTCGGCACCGCCACGGCGTCCCAGCCGCGTAGGTCGCCGCGCGCGACACTGAACGACGGGTTCTCCGAAGCGGTTCTGAATTCCCGGATCTCCGTCGGAGTCCACAGCGTCGCCCGGGTCTCTCCGGTCCAGTCGTCTCGCCACAGTTTCAGCCCCGCGGCCAACTGTCTCCGGTTTCCCTGCGCGTGCTCCACTGCAACCTGACGAGGAGTCTCGTGCGTGAGCACGGGCCGTCCGTCGTCGCCACGCTCCACGAGAACGAAAGCCCGTCGCTGCGATAGCGCGCCGTAATGGACGAGATCCGCATCCGCGTCCATGCTGTTTTCCTGCCAGATGCGGTTGGCGTCGTCGTCCGCCTTCTGAGCGTCCTGGCTGGCAGCCTCGTCGGGCTCACCGAATCGAAAGCCGTCGACATGAATTCGTTCGGCCGATGAGTCCAGGACGAGAGAAGTGTAGTTGGTGCGGGCATCCCGCATCCAGTCTTTCGCCTCTCGCGGCTCGACGCCCAGTACGTGCGGGATAGGCGGGTTGCCCTCTGCGAAATTGCGCAAGGTGTCCAGGCCGGGGCGGACGTCACCCGTGGCGGGATCCGGAGAATCCGGCTGCTCGTCAAGGATGCGACGTCCAAGACGTCTCAGCCACCATCCGGGAGATTCGACTTCTGAGGCTTTTACAGCCACTTGCATACCTCCCTCAGAAGGCGACTAGACGGCCGGTGCGCTTCTTGCGCTTGGTAATGCCCGCGGCTACCGCGTCAGCGCGGCATTCGTAGGCGAGGACGGCCGACATGGCGGCGTCGATTTTCTTGGGGCTCTTCTTGTGCTCCTTGCCGATACCCATGTGGTTGCGGCCCATTGGGCGGCGACGAGCGTTGAGCACGTGACGCGTAAGCGTGGCTCCCCACGTCAGGTGTCGCAGCGCTGCGTCGGGATCCAGCGTCTCCGCGTGGCTGAGGCCCTTGTCCTCCACGGCCTCCATGAAGCGATCCAGGGCCGTCTCCATCACAGTCGGACGGTTCGTCCACCACTCCAGAGGCCGGGCCTGTGTCGCTCTGACCTGGAGTTTTTCACCGAAGTCAGCCGTCCACCGGTCTACGTAGTCCTGCCAGTGCGGCGGGTCGGCGTAGAAGCCGCAGACGTCAAAGCGGTCGAAAGCACGGGCCACGGCAGCGTCTACCGCCTCGCGGTCCACCTGCCATCCGTCGCCCTCAGGGCCTTCCGGCTTTTCCCAGCAGCCGAGGAGCATGAGATGTCCGTCGGATACTCGGCAGGCGGTGAGGGCGGTTGCATCGTCCCGAATAGAGCCGTCGAATCCCAAAGTGATCAAGTCGCCGTCGGCTATCTCTTCCGCGCGACGGCAGAGCGCCCAGGCATCCGGATCCATCCATGCATCGGAAGCGACAGTGCGGGAGTTGAGGAAGTAGCGCCGGCCGTCCGCGGAGTCGTTGCGGAGGTCGTAGAAATCATCGACAAGGGACTCCAGGTCCATCCACTCCATGGCGTCGCCATAGGCGTCGATGAGGGCGGCGCGAAGTTCTTCCTCGTCCTTCAGGTTCTTGCACTCGCCCCAGCGGTGGTCATACATAAGGCGCGCACGGCCGCGTTTCTTACGACCGTCGCGAATAGCTTCCGCTTCCTCGTACGTCCGCTCAGCAACCGAGTCCTGACCAGGCGCAAACATCGTCGTGGTTTCGAGAAACCACGTCTGCGCACCGCGCTTCCGCTTGCGAAGATTTCGCGTGACGGTCGCATACATCCGGCGGAGTTCGGGGGTGTTGTAGAGGTGGGTTTCGTCAAAGCACACCCACGTTTCCTTGCCTCCATCCTTCGAGGAGCTGGAGGCGGTGGACGGCATAATCTCTCCGCCGTCAGGGAGGATGATTCGAGTCAACCCAACGTCAACGTTGGGAACTTGTGATAGGGGCGACGCCTCGTCGGTCAAGTTGAAATGGATGGTGTCGAACACGTTCCCGGTCTGACCTTCCTCCGTCGCCATGATGCGGAGGTAGGGAACCTTGACCGGCCGGCCCATCGGCTCACCAGGCTCGTACACATACTCAAAGCCCAAGCCCCACGGATCCCGGTAGACCTCACCACCCTCCGCCCATCCGCCGAACCGGGCGGGGCCGAGAGCTTCGAAGAGACCGATGCGGGCGCCAAGGCCGCTCTTGTCACAGCCCTTGGGGCGGCTGAAGAAAGCCGAGTCGTACATGCGACGGCCCTCGTCGTCATCGGCTGCGTAGCAGTCCACGACGAAACCGGTGTACTCGTCACCATGACGTACCGGCTCACCCTGGACATCGCCAGGGCCGTGCACGACGAAGTACTCCATCCATGCGACCGATAGCCACCCGAGAGAGCGGGATCGGTCGTGACCGGGGGCGCGCACAATAGCGCGCGGCACACGGTCTCCTAACCAGTAAGGCGGGCTCTCCGCGAGGTGATGTCAGAGACATTCGCGGGGCGCTGTGCGGCCCTCTGAGCGGCGTTTGTTGGGTCGTCCACCTTCAGCTTCAGGCGGGCCCTGTCCTCCGGTGTAGCGCCGAATTTGGCGGCTCTGAGGCGCACTTCAGAAGCGAACTCCCATCGACCCTTCGCCCACATGGTGTGGTGCATCAAGGCGGTGTCGATGAGGAAGATCCAGTCAGTGGCAACGAAGGTTTGCGCCTGCGCGCTCGTACGCCAGGAATCCCACCAGAGCTGAGTCATCGGGTGCCATGGAAGGGCTTCCCCCGTCGCCTCGTCGGCACCTAGAACTCCCTCCGGCAGCTCCGGGCCGCGGAGTTCATCGTCAGGGACGATCGTCGTCAGGGACTCCACGGCGTTGCGCCGGCGGCGTCGTGATGGGTCCTTGGGTGCTGGTCCGTGTCCGGCCATGTCACCTCCTAAGCTCTGCTAGATTCGAAGCGCGCGTAAACGAGGCGGCACCTGACGGCCTTTCTCGTACTGTGCGCGCAGGCTTTGCCGTAAGACCTTTCGAGTCTCGTTCGAAACGCAGCGACGGATCAGTGATCCAACGCAACGAATCCCACGTCAGGGGGCGACCTCGATCTGACCAAACATGCACCAGTTCGCATGGGTCGGATCGAGCGTCCATGCCCGGTCCGACCCCACCCACAGAAGGGTTGAAGGACCGGATGGAACCCTACGAATGGATCGCTGGAGCCGTAGGCGTGGCGGGAGTCGCACTCGTCATCGTGTTCAGGCGCGCTCACGGCATTCTGCGCCAGGCTCGGACCACAGTTCGTCGCTACTACGACGTGCGGGTGGAGATGGAGAACTGTCGTCAGCGGGTGGCTAACGCCCGCTCGTCAGACGATTGATCACGCCCTGAAGGTTCGCAAGGCTGGACGGGGCGTTGCCATGTCGGCGTCCCGTCATTGCGATGTACCGGCCGGTGCCGTAGATCTCCACGGCCAGACCGCCAGGGCGCCGGATGCGGCGTCCCTGTCGGACGTCCGCGCGGCCCCAGATGTGCAGACCGTCGCCGGACGGGGACACCTCTACGTAGGTGGTGCCCGCGTCACGGACGATGTCCGCGGCCCACGGAGCAAGCGCTCCGGTGAGGCGGTTACGGCAGTGGTCAAGGTCGATACACACGATGTCGTCTTCATCGGAGAGGACGAAGCCCGTCCCAACGCCGGCCGTCGAAGCGAATGCGGCCTCGTGTGTGCTCCATGTCTGCGGATCCGTCGAAGAGGCCGCGGAGCCGTCCACCGTCAGCGGCACCTTCGTCGCCGAGCGGCGGATCCAGCGGCCGGCGGTGCGGAGGTCGGCAGGGATGGGGTCGGCTTTCGCGGCGCGATGAGCGGCCACTCGGCAGCGTCCAGAGCAGAACCGGGGTATCCGTCCAACGCCCGTGGCGGGCAGTTCGGCAAAGCATCCGTCTCGCTCGCAAGTCCGCATCGCCATACCCCCATAATACAGGGCGTGTAACGAAACGACGCTCTGACCTGCGTAAACACTGAGTCAAGGTGAGTCGAGCCGCTGCGTGCCCGTCTGCCGATTCCGGGGTCGCGACACTCCGGTAGGTAGCTCGCAGGCCGCGTGCCGGGCGCCTGCGGACGCCATGGCGGTATCCCCCAGACCCGTACAGACAGCGAGGACCAGCACCTCTTCGGTCTCCAGGCGGGCCCGCTGGGGATCACCCCCCTGGTCCCGGCTAGGTGAGCTTGGCTGTGAAGCCGGCGCGAGGCTGCGTGCGCTCCCCGTCAGCATGCTCACCGCGGATCTCCAGGCGGCTCGGGATGAGCGTCACGGTGACCGTGGTGACGTCGTCGTCTCGCACTCGCACACGGATCGAGCCGGCTGCAACCAGCCCAACGTCAGTGCCGTTCACGAGCACGCGTGTCACGCTCACACCTCGCTCTCCGGTGTCGTCATCCTCCAGGAGCACCACGTGTGCGCCACTCACGGGCGCCACCTATGCGGCCATGCCGTCATCGTCGTCCTCCAGTGCAGGATGAGTAGGTCTCGGACGAGCCACGCTTACGCGCGTACGTGCGGCTGCTGTGCCTCCCTCATGGCCGCTCTTGTGGCGGTGATGCCATGGGCACAGGAGCTGGAGGTTGGTATCTGAGTGGTCGTCGCCAGGCATGATGTGATCCACGTCAGTACCTGGTAGCTCACATCGTCGGCCGTCGCTGTACCGCGCCACGCAGACACCGCCATCACGGCGGATGATGCGTCGTC
Organism: Streptomyces sp. CAU 1734; assembly: GCF_039888735.1. Taxonomy (NCBI): domain Bacteria; kingdom Bacillati; phylum Actinomycetota; class Actinomycetes; order Kitasatosporales; family Streptomycetaceae; genus Streptomyces; species Streptomyces sp. CAU 1734. The sequence goes on along the minus strand of NZ_JBDQQP010000005.1, from coordinate 54,683 downwards.
GGATGCGAGGCCAGTCCTTGGGGAGTCGCTGCCGGCGAGTACTTCCCTCCCACGCCATCAGCGCCACACCTTCGGCCACCGGCAGACGCCATACCCGCGGCCCACCAGGACGACGGATACACCGCACGCTCCTCGCCACGTCCCGCCGCCGACGGGCCCGACGCCCCATCTACGTCCGTTGGTCGGGCGGTACCTCAGGAAGTCCCATCCACTCATGCGGCCTGGCCTCCATTCCGGCCACATGGCCACGTATCAGTCACGCTGAAATCCCTTTGGATTCCCGCATGCGGGCATGCGCACGTGCCCTACGCTGAGCCCCATACAGGGCCCACAGAGGCCGTTCACGCATGGGGGAATCAATGAGGTCGTCGCGCAGGTTCGTCGTGTCCGCAGCCGCTCTGATCGCCGCATCCGGGATCGTCGGGTGCTCGACGGAGGAGAAGCCGAGTGAGCCGGCCAAGGAATCGTCAGTGGCGGCAGACAAGCCGAGCAAGCCGGCTGAGGAGCCGTCCTCCGCGCCACCCGCTCCGGTGCTGTCGGTCGGACAGTCGGGCACGTACACGGCAGTGGACAGCGCTGACGAGACCTTGACGACCAAGATGCAAGTCACCGTGAAGGGCGTGAAGTACGTAGATCCCGCAGGCGTCGGCACGTCGACCAAGGCGAAGGGCCAGTACGCCGTCCTCACGCTCACAGTGAAAAATGTGGGCAGCAAGGAAGGATCGTTCTCGTCCTACGGAATCATGAAGTGGCAGGACGCCTCCACGGCAGCGCAGAACGCGTCCACCCTGGAGACCACCGGGGAAGGACAGGAGCTCGACACCACGTACGCACCGGGGCAGTCAGCTACCGGAGATATCGTGCTGGACGTCGCACGCAAGGGCGGGAGCGTCAACTACGGGTTCGCCGACCCGCTGTTCACGGTCACGATGCCGAAGTAGCACCGTCCCGCGCGATCGCGGCGTTGGACCAGAACATGACCTCTTCGAGCCTCGTGACCGCTATTGACTTCTCCCGGCCCTCCGGTAGCACGCGGTTCAGCAGCTCTGCCAACTCGCGGCATGCGCTCCTGACATCGCTGTGCGCCTCAGCTTTGTCGTGACGGCTGGAGGCGTGGAACGCGAACCGGCGATCAAGGTCGTCAGGCGTCATCTCATCATCATCACGTAGGGAAGCCCCGGTGCGGAACCCTTCCGTCGCACCGGGGCGGAACCGTTCGAACTACGGCCGCCACTCCTTGCGATAGCACGCGTGGCCGGCGTACGGCTGCGCCATCAGGCGGAGGGTGACGCACGGATAGGAATCCGAGCACTGCCCACACTCCACGCGCTTCGGATCCTGCGCGTCAGTCCGCGGAAAGTGCACGTCAAGGATCCGCAACTTCATGTCACTTTCCCGGCCAACCCGCCGCGGATCGTGAAGAGCAATGTGCACGCCAGCATGGACGCCGTACTTTCCATGCACCGGGTCGAGCGCCGCAATGTAGGCCATCGCGGTACCCATGAATTCAACTACGGCCTGTCGAGTGATGTTTCCCGGCCCGTTCCAGACCATTGTGGGGCTGAAGACCCAATCGGTGCCGCCGGCGTCTCGGGCAAGGTTCCACTCGTCTTCGTAGCGGGCGCGTAAGAACTCAGCGATTTCACACACCAGTCCTCAGTCTCCTCGTCAATTCGCCTTGAGTCTGGGCTAATACGGGATTCTACGTGGCGCAGCCCCAGTGCGGGACCTTTCCGCCGCACTGAGGCTGGTCTGGTTGTTGGTCGGGGCGGCAGGATTCGAACCTGCGGCCTCCCGCTCCCAAAGCGGGCGCTCTAGTCACGCTGAGCCACGCCCCGTGGCGGATCAGTTTGGATAATGTACAAACTGATCCCTGGAGCCCCCGGCAGGATTCGAACCTGCGACCCGCGCCTTACGAGGGCGCTGCTCTTCCAACTGAGCTACGGGGGCATGACTTCGTGGAGGGATTCGAACCCTCGATGACACCGCCGGCTGAACCTCCCCGGCGCGCGTGTACTGCCTCACACCGCACGAAGTCTGCTCCCCGACAAGGATTCGAACCTCGTCCTCCGGTCCAGGGCCCGACGGTCTGCCGATTGAACTAGAGAAGACTAAGTGCCGCACCCGGGATCGAACCGGAGCCATGACCTGAGCCCGTAGCGCTCGTACGGCAGTGCGCTGTCCGGGTCCCGCCGTCGGACAGCCGCGCGCTCCTCGACGTCGCCCGACCCTCGATGAGATCCGTCGGCTTCGTCCGTCAGGGTGCGCTACTGCGGGCGCTCGCTGATCAGTCACGCACGGGACGCCCCTGGCACGGACGGGAGGGATCGAACCTCCGCGGGCGGTTTTGGAGACCGCTGCTCTACCACTGAGCTACGTCCATTCGTCGCCCCGGCATTGCCGGAGCGCGCGTGTTGCTGCCTTACCTCCGCAACTGTCACACGTCGCATCGGTCTGCCTCCCGGCCCGTGACGGCCGTTCAGCGCCCCGACCTCCGGAACGGAGGCGTCAGCCACGGGGCCGTGTACCGCACGAGGGATTTGAACCCCCAACCTCCCGGTGTTGAGCCGGGCGCCTCTGCCAGTTGGGCTACTGCGGCTTGGCGTCAGAGGCTCGCCAGGGATCCGGAGTCCGGCGGCATGACGCGTTGTGCAAGCGACTCAGTGGCCCGATGGGCGGGTGAGCCGTCGTGCGTGCTTCCGGGAGGACTCGAACCCCCGGCCTCCGGATCCGTAGTCCGGCGCTCTGTCCATCTGAGCTACAGAAGCTGATCCCCGGGCGCGGACTCACACCGCGCTCACCGCCCTGGTAGGGGCCCGTGCGACTACACCACCGGGGAAGACTGTGAACGGCCGGGGCGCTCTACCGCGCTCTACCCGGAGGAGAGTGCGGGGAGCACGGGAGCGCACCCGGGCCGTCGGAGAGGGTGAGGGGCCGCGCCATTCGCCGGCCCTCGTCGTTTTTCCCTCTACCTATGTTATGGGGTACGTGTTACGCGGGAGTGATCTTGGTTCGTCGCCCTCCGCGTCGCCCACGGTCAAACTGCCAAACTGGACCCCATTTTTCAAAGGCTCTATAGAGGCCCTATAGGGTTTTGAAAATAGGGGTCTAATTTGACACTTTGACACAGTAGAGAGAAGAAATAGCTACACAGGGTGTTTGAGCTGCCAATCACATGACTCACGGTAGCCAGCCGCCCCTCCCGGGGTGCTTCGGAAGGGGCGGAGGACGCATCCTGACGTCGTCGGGGACGCCAACTGGTGCGGCGCGCGGACCCCGCGAACGTTATCTGTTTGTTATCTCACAGCCCCGCCTGGTACTCCGCATCCGCCAGGGCGTCCGCCTCAGCGCTTTTGTCAGCGTCAGACATGATCTCGAATTTGAGCCGGCCGCGGACGTCTCTGGCGCCCCGGTATGTCTCCCCCACCGTGATGCGCACGTGCATGGACCGCAAGAGATCCCGCATTCCCTCCAGGTCGTTCGCAGCCTTCAACGCGTCCCACGTGTCGGCGTAGGTGTCTCCCGTGCGCACCTCTTCGACCCGAGCGGGCACCACGGGTTCCGCCTGAAGGCGCTCAAGCTTGTCCGATCGGCCCTGAATCTGCCGGGCCACTGCGTCAGCCGCGGGCCCCCGAAGTGTGCCGAGACGACCGGCCATGGTGTCGATGTCCGCCATCAACTCATCAATTTCCGGCCTGTGGTCGACACCCGGAATGGTGATCATCTCCACTACCTCAAACGCCCCCAACCGGCGCTTGAACTCCTCTTCGGCATAGGCGTCCACCGGGTCGGCCGTAACATAGGCCGGCTTGGCGCAGGCGCGCCCGTGAGCGCGGGCAGCACACCGGTACTGCCGTTTCGCAACTTTTCGATTCGGCCCCGGAGCCATCCAGCCCTGATACAGCTTTCCGTCACAGGATCCGCAGAAGAGAACTCCGAGGAGCGGATGGGCGTCGCTCTTGTTGCTTTCCTCGGATTGCTGACGGCTGTCCATTTCCGCCTGTAGACGTCGCCATGTGATGTCGTCCAAGATGGGCGGCCCGATCAGAACCGGCTCACCATTCGCGTCACGAACCACATCTCCGTCAAGGGTTTTCCAGCCTCGCAGCGAAACCTGACGGAAGAAACTGCTGACCATTGCGGGATTCCAGCGGGCAGCCTCATCAACGGGCTTGGGAGGATCCGCCAGTGCCCGACGGTGGTTTGCCGGAGTTCTGGCCGGATGCTTGTCGTTTATCCACGACGAGGTGAAGTGGTAGCTCTTCTTGTTCAGAAGCAACTCAGCCGTGAACTGAATGATTTCTGCGGTCTCGTCGTGAATACCGAGCCACCATCCCTCGTCCTCGTTGGGATGAGGAACCGGAATGCGGCCGAACGGAATACGTCCGCCGGCCCATCGGCCGACTGATCGCAGATACTCGCTGGCGCCCTGTGTGCGCTCCTGGATGGCCTGCACCTCCATCTGAGCCGCGAATGCCAGAATCATGAGGATCAGTTCCGACATGGGGGACGTCATGTCGAGTTCCAGGCGCCCCCCGCCCGGTCCTTCGGCGAAAATCAGCCGCTTTTTATGGTCCCGGGCCCATCCGGCAAGCCAGGCCATATCCCTCATGCTGCGTACGGCACGGTCCAGCCGCCACCACGCAATGGCGTCGAACTCGTCGGGGCGCTCCAGCCATAGCCCAAGCGCGGGACGGTCCTTCGGCGCCACCTTCGCGGCGCTGACGTCAGGGTCGTCGGCCCACCCGATCACCTCCCCGTTGACAGCCTGCGCGGCCGTCCGGATGGCGATCTCCTGACGGTCGAACGATGTTGAGTTGTCGGTCACCCTGCTCAGGCGCCGTGCACCCAGTACCCGTATCACCATGCCCCCACTGTACATACGTAGTTGCCCCATCTAGGGATTGTCGTACTGAATCCATTCCTTGCCGCGCAGCGCGTGTCCCACCGGGGATTTGATCCGCTCGGCGAACTCCATGACCTCGGCATGCGCCCCCGCCGTACCGCTTCCGCAGAAAAGCGTGATCCGTTCGGCGTCGTCGATCATTCGCACCAGGGCGTCGATTTCACTGTCGCCCGGACGCACCGACGGCCGGGTGGTCACCAGGGCATGCTCAATCGACTTGTCGGGGGCGGGCTGGGAGGCGATGTCCCCCGGCAGCGAGACCACGCTCACCCCGCTGCGGCCGATCGCATGCTGAATGGCGGTCTGGAGGAGCCTGGGCATCTGCTGCGGGCTGGAGATCAGCTCGCTGTAGTGCGAACACTCCTGGAAGAGCCGGTCCGGATGGGTCTCCTGGAAATAGCCGAGTCCGATCTCGCCGGAGGGGATCTGCGAGGCGAGGGCGAGTACCGGCGCCATGGATCGGTGCGCGTCGTAGAGGCCGTTGATGAGATGGAGATTGCCGGGGCCGCAGGAGCCCGCGCAGGCCGCGAGCTTCCCGGTGATCTGCGCCTCCGCGCCGGCCGCGAAGGCGGCGGTCTCCTCGTGTCTGACCTGGATCCAGTCGATCGCGGAATTGCGCCGGATGGCGTCGACGACCGGATTGAGGCTGTCACCGACGACCCCGTAGAGCCGCTGGACACCGGCTCGGACGAGAATGTCGACGAACTGCTCGGCCACATTCTGCTTGGCCATGGGTGAGCACCCCTCTCGGCTGGACGGCCCGCATGTCCATCAACCCATGGCCGGGGCCATTCCGCCTCTCATGCGCCCGCGCGAGGGGGGCCGCGCCGAGACGGGCCGGGGTGCCCCGGGCGGGGCACCCCGGTCACTGCTCCCAGACGGCCGCGGCGGTGCGGTCGTCGGCGTACCCCTTCACCCGGAGCTGGACGTCGGTGAGGAAGGCGGTCAGGCCGGGCGGTCCGCCGGGGGCGGCCCAGCGGGCGGCCAGTTCCTCCCCGAGCGCCGGTTCGGAGCGCATCGGGTCGGCGAAGCCGGGGCCGCAGAGCAGCAGGGTGTCCCCCGGCCGGGCGATGGAGGCACGGAAGCGGAACGGCTCGGCGGGCGGTGGGGAGGCGTCGGCGGCGGGCGGGGCCGGGAGCCGCGGATCGTTTGTGGGGCGGTCCGCGGCCGGGGTGTCCGCCGGGGCCGTGCCGGGCGGCGAGCCATAGCCGACGACGGGGTCGCCCACGAGGGTGGCGGGGTCGGGCAGCGACGGCTCGATGTCGTGCCAGGCGCCGTCCCTGAGCCGGAAGAGGCCGCCGGGTCCGGCCCCGAAGAACACCCGGGTGCGGCAGGCGGGATCGGCGGAGAGCAGCAGACAGCGCAGGGACGGCGGCTGCTCGCCGGGGTCGGCGGATCCGGCGCCGGCGGTCCGGAGCCTGCCGAGGGTGCGGTCGGTGAGCCGGTGCAGCCCCGACTTCAGTTCACCCCGGCGGCCCGCCCTGATGTCCTCGGAGAGCCGGGGATGGCTGCGCGCCACCGCCTGCCCGATCCACTGGCAGGCATCGGCGGCGGCCCGGTGCGCCTCCTCCGCCCCCCGGTTGCCCGCGGCCACGGCGACGAGGACGAGCGCGGCGCGCCCGGTCCCGAAGCGGGCGGTGAGCAGGGCATCGCGCCGGGGCTCGCCCCGGTACCGGGCGGAGTCGCCGCGCACGGAGGCGGCCCGCAGCAGATATCCGCCGTACCGGGCCCCGTCGAGCACGGTGTCGGCGACGAGGCCGCCGAGATTCTCCGGCGTGGCGGAGACCAGGGCGGTCGGTTCGGGGTCGTAGGTGGGCGGGCGGTCACCGATATGGGTGACCGGCGGGCTCCGCCGCGGCTCCGGTCCGGGACCGGGCGGCGGCCCCGGCGGAGCGGCCGGCGGCGGCTGGAGCAGGGGTGCGTACGCGGGCGGCGGCTGCGGGGGCGCCAGCGGCGGCTCCCACGGCGCGCGGGGCCGGGGGGCGGCGGCCGGCTCCGGCGGCACGGGTGCGGCCGGAGCCGTGACGGCGGGTGCGGCCGGGGCGGTTCGGGGCCGGGTGACCGGGGGACGCGGGGGCACCGGCTCGGCGGGGCGCGGTGGCGGCGGTGCCTCCGCGCCCGCCGCCGGGTCCTCCAACTCGGCGAGGACATCGGCCACATCCCGCGCGGCCGGAGCCTTCGGCTCCGGCCCTGCCTCCGGCCGGTCCGCGGAAGCCGCCGTGTCCTCCCGGGGATCCGGCACGGCGGGCGTCACCGCACCCGAGGCCGAATCGAAACGGGTGTCCAGGGTGTCGGTGTCACCCGCTGTCCGTGTCGGACCCGTGTCCGGGGCGGACGCGTCGTACAACCGGTCCCACCAGTCGTCGTCGACCTGCTGGCTCATACCCCCGATTGTTCACCACGGGGGCGGCGGGAAACCGGAGCTTCCGCGAAACTCGTCGGCGCCCGCCGGGACCACTCCTCCGAACGGGGGAAACGGGGCGGGCCGCCCGTACGAGGGAGGCGGTGCGCCACGCGGCGGACGGCGCATCCGCCCCGGGCGCCCGCGCGGTTCGCCGGGCTGCCCGTTCATCCCGCGCCGCGCGGCCCGTGCCGCCCGCGCACGGACGCGCGCCGGTGCCGCGGTGCGCACCCGGCCGGGGCACGGGCGGACACGAGCGGGGCCGCCGCTCCCCCCACCGGCGAACTGCCCGGTTCGGAACGGGCGACGAGGGCGGGAACGGCGCCGCGCGGGCGACGGGTGCCGCCACCGGATGGGCCTCCCCCGCGGCAATCCCCCGGCGGGGGCCCGGGAACGCCACCGCGCCGTGCGCCCGGGCCCTCTCCCCCGTACCGGCGAAACCCCCGGCACGGAAGCCGCGCCCGGGGCCGGGCGGGGCGGGAAGCCCTCGGCGGGAGCCGGCTCCGCGGCGGTGCATGATGTGCGCAGTGTGAAGGGGAGGAACCGGTGCTGGGAGCTATTGGTCTCGACGCGAGACAGGAGTCCGCGTATCGCGCGCTGGTCGCGCTCGGGGCGGCGGAGGTCGCCGACCTCGCCCATCGGCTGGCGCTGCCGGAGCCGGACACCGAACGCACCCTGCGGAGGCTGGAACAGCGCGGGCTGGCGGCCCGGTCGACGGCCGGCCGGGGGAGGTGGGTCGCCGCACCGCCCGGAGTGGCGCTGGAGGCACTGCTCACCCGGCAGCGGGCCGAGCTGGAGCGGGCCGAGCTGGCGGCGGCGAGTCTGGCCCGCGAGTACCGGGCCGATGCCGCCGAACCGGCCGTGCACGATCTCCTGGAGGTGGTGACGGGCGCGAGCGCGGTGGCGCACCGGGCCGCTCAGCTGCGGCTCGGTGCGGTCGCGGAGATCTCGGTACTGGCCGCCGGCGCCGGGACGGAGGCGGACCCGGTGGCGCCCGGCGTCGTCCACCGGGTGGTGGTCGAGCGGGAGACCCTCGCCGGTCCCGTCCGGCTGGCCGTGCTGACGGCCGCGCTGGAGCGCGGTGAGCGGGTGCGGGTCACCGGCCGGGTGCCGGGCGGACTGCTGGTGGCCGATCGCAGCCTGGCGATGATCCCGCTGACGGCGGCGTACGGGGCGGAACCTGCCGCCCTCGTGGTGCACGGCTGCGGTCTGCTGGACTCGCTGGTGGCGCTCTTCGAGGCGGTCTGGCGGGAAGCGCTGCCGCTGCGTCTGACGCCGGGCGGGTACGAGGAGTCCGTGCCGGGGCCCGACGCGACCGATCTGGAGATCCTGTCGCTGCTGCTGGCCGGGATGACCGACGCGAGGGTGGCGAAACAGCTGGATCTGGGGCTGCGCACGGTGCAGCGCAGGGTGAAGGGGCTGATGGAGCTGACCGGTGTCACCACCCGGCTCCAGCTGGGCTGGCATGCGTACGCCAAGGGCTGGGTGGCCCGCGACCCGCACGAGTGACCGGCGGGGCCCGGCACCGCAACCCTCCTGTGCATATGTGCGAACTGCGCGAAACGCCCTGATCCTGCACCCTTGGCAGATGGGCGTGTGGCAGCTCGTGCTGGTCGGCCTGGTGATGGTGCTGGGTCTTGTCGGGGTGGTCGTCCCGGGTGTGCCGGGGCGGTGGCTGGTCTGGGCGGCGATGCTCTGGTGGTCGCTGCACGAGCAGACGGGCCTCGCATGGGTGCTGCTGGTCGCGGCCACCGCCGTGTTCCTGGTCGATCAGGTGGTGGTGTGGCTGCTGCCCACCCGGCGGATCCGGGGCGTGGGCATCACCCGGCGGATGGCGGTGTTCGCGGGGACCGGGGCGGTCGCCGGGTTCGTACTGATCCCGGTGGTGGGGGCGATCCCGGGATTCATCGGCGGCATCTACGGCTCCGAGCGCCTCCGGCTCGGCAGCCACGGCCGAGCCGCGGCCTCCACGCGCACGGTGATGCGGGCGGCGGGGACGAGTGTGCTGGTGGAGCTGTTCGCCTGTCTGCTGGTGGTGGGGGCCTGGCTCGGCGCGGTGATCGTGGGCTGACCGCCCGGCGCTCCGGCCGGGCGGGCGGCTGCGGGAGCGGGGCGCGGCGTGTGAGGCTGCGTCCATGACCGAATTCACCGAGGCCGAGCGCGACTATCTGGCGTCCCAGCGACTGGGACGGCTGGCGACCGTCGATCCCGGGGGGCAGCCGCAGGCGAACCCGGTTGGCTTCTTCCCGCAGGACGACGGAACGATTCTGATCGGGGGCCATGCGCTGGCCACGACGAAGAAGTGGCGGAATCTCCGGGCCAACCCGAAGGTCGCCCTGGTGGTGGACGACGTGGTGAGCGTACGGCCGTGGCGGGTGCGCGGGGTGGAGATCAGGGGTGCGGCGGAGCTGCTGACGGGCCCGCACGAACTCGGCGCGCACTTCAGCGAGGAGCTGATCAGAATCCATCCGAGGAAAATCCACAGCTGGGGTCTGGAGGGGTGAGCGAGCCGCGCGGCGGACAGGGAGATCCCCGTCCGCCGCGCGGGCCGTCAGCGCAGCCTGCCGCGCTTGGCCTCCGCCGAGGCACGCCCCTCGGCGTGCTTGCGCCGCCAGTCCCGGCGGATCTCGGCGCGGACCCGGGCATCGGTCTTGGCCACGATCCGCTGGTTCTCCCGGAGCAGTTTCCGGTAGCTCTCCAGGCGGCGCTCCGGCAGTGCGCCGTCGTCGACCGCCGCCCGTACGGCACAGCCGGGCTCGGACTCATGGGCGCAGTCCTGGAAGCGGCACTCCGCGGCGATCTCCTCGATCTCGGCGAAGACCTGTCCGACGCCGCTCCCGGCGTCCCACAGCCCCACGCCGCGCAGGCCCGGGGTGTCGATCAGCACCCCGCCGCCGGGCAGGGTGAGCAGATTGCGGGTGGTGGTGGTGTGCCGGCCCTTGCCGTCGACCTCCCGGGACTCCTGAACGGCCATCACATCGGCGCCGACCAGGGCATTGGCGAGGGTGGACTTGCCGGCGCCGGAGACGCCGAGCAGCACACTCGTACCGCCGGAGACCATCGCGGCGATCCCGGCCATGCCGTCCCCGGTCATGGAACTGACCGCGAGGACCGGGACACCGGGTGCGGTGATCCGCACATCGTGGAGGAGATGGCCGAGCCCCGCCTCGTCGGGCACCAGATCGGCCTTGGTGAGGACGACCACCGGCTGGGCGCCGCTCTCCCACGCCAGGGCGAGAAAGCGCTCGATCCGGCCGAGGTCCAGCTCGACGGCGAGGGAGACCGCGATGATCGCGTTGTCGACATTGGCGGCGAGGATCTGCCCCTCGGACCGCTTGGAGGAGGTGGAACGGACGAACGCGGTGCGGCGCGGCAGACAGGTCCGTACGAAACGGGGGTCGCCGTCCGGGTCGACGGCGGCCCAGTCACCGGTGCAGACGACGCGGAGCGGGTCGTGCGGGGTGACGAAGGCGGTGTCGGCCCGGATGGTGCCGCCGGCGGTCAGCACATCGCAGTGCCCGCGGTCGACCCGCACCACCCGGCCGGGCACCAGGCCCTGAGCGGCGTACGGGGCGAACTGGGCGGCCCAGGCGTCGTCCCAGCCGTGGGCGGCCAGAACATCCGGGGCGGAGACGGCGGGCACGGACGAAGTGGGGACAGCGGAGAAAGACGTGTCGGATGAAGCGTGGAACAAGGGGGACCCTTCGGAGGGCGGCCCCGGCCGCGCGCTCTGCGCGCGAGGTGTACAGATGTCAGCCGGAGGCCACGGGGGTGGGAACGATGAACTCCTGAATGCGGGCAGCGCCCGTCACCGTGACAGTCATCAATGTCCTCACCTCTTTGTCCTCAATGAACCGACGAACCGGTGAACCGGCCCGGACGCGGCGCACGGCCTCGTCCCGGCGGAACGGGATGAAGAGTAATCCCGCCCCGCGGCCCGGTGCCAGCCATTATTCGGCGGGGGTCCCGAGGGCCGGGATCAGCCGGCGCGCCACGGGCCGCGGGGCTTCCCGCTCAGGGGCGTACGACCAGCTTTCCCGGGCGCCGGCCCTCCTCCATGTCGCGGTGGGCGTCCCTGATCCGGTCCAGGGAGTAGACATGGACGGGGCCGGCGGAGAACTCCCCGCCGGCGATCCGGTCCAGGTAGCGCTGGAACACCTCGGCCGACAGATCGGCCGTCCCTCCCCCGTAGGCGGAGAGCCGCACCCCGCGCGGCAGATACTCGATCGGGTAGAAGTCGTGGACGATCCACTGGTTGGAGAGCATCCCGGTGAAACAGACGGTGCCGTGGACCCGGGTGGCGGCCAGGGTGTCGGGGAGGGTGGGGGTGCCCACCAGTTCGAGCGCGGCGTCGACCCCTTCCGGGACGATCTCGCGCGCCAGTGGGGCCACCTCGCCGCGGTCGACCAGCGGGTGGTCGATGCCGTGGTCGGCCAGGGCCCGTACCCGGTCCGGATTTCGGGTGGTGGCGAGGACGGTCGCCCCGATGTCCTTGGCGAGCGCCGCCGCCGCCAGGCCGAGGGCCGAGGTGCCGCCGCGGATCAGCAGGGTCTGGCCCGCCCGCAGATCCAGGCCGGTGGTGAGCGATCCATGGGCGGTCTGGAGGGTCTCGGGGAGCGCGCCCACCGTCTCCCAGGGGAGGTCGGAGGAGAAGGGGATCACCTGGGAGCGGGGGACGACCGTGTACTCGGCATAACCGCCGTCGAAGGTGCGGCCCATGCCGCCCATCATGGTGATGACCTGCTGCCCCTTCGGCAGCACGCCGTCCGGGTCGGCGTCCACGGTTCCGGCCGCCTCGATGCCGAGCACCCGGGGGAAGGTCACCCCCTCGGCGAGGCCGAGCCGGGTGTGCAGTTCGGAGCGGTTGAGGCCGAACGCCTCCACCCTGATCCTGACCCAGCCCGCCGGCGGCTCCGGAATGGGGAGTTCCGTCAGCTTCAGGTGGTCCACCGGCCCCGGTTCCTCCAGGACGACGGCGCGCATGGTCTTTCCCACCGGGGCCTCCTCGTGATCGGCTTCCGGGTCATCGTGGCGCAGCGCCGGGCGTGCCGGCGGGAGCGGCGTCACGGGCCGGCCGGACACGGCACCAATGGCCGCACCCGGCCGGTGCGGGGAGCGCCCGCCGTCACACCACCGGGCCGGGCAGTGCCTTCAGCCACCGTACGAGCAGGGCGTTGACCTCGTCGGGGTGTTCCTGCTGCATCCAGTGGCCGCAGTCGGCCAGCAGGTGGGTCTCCGCGCGCGGCAGGGTGTGCGGGAACGCCTCGATCGACTGCCGCAGCCAGATGCCCGGACCGTCCTTGTCGCCGCCGATGTAGATGGCGGGGTGATCGATCACGGCGCCCGTCCAGGCGCCGGTGAGCCGCCAGTCCGTGTCCATGTTCCGGTAGCGGTTGAGTCCCCCGGTCAGGGAGGGCCCGATCTCGGCGGCGCACCGGTCCAGGACCTCGTCCGTGAGCCAGGCCGGGTTCGCCGCGGGGAATCCGTCGCGCATCCGGGCGCCCGCGGGGATGATCAGCGCCCCCGGGTCGATGGTCTCGGCGGAGTTGGCGGCGTAGAACCCGCGCAGCCAGTCGCGTACGTCCGGCTCGATCTCCGCCTCCGCCCGGCCGGCCCGCTGGAAGTAGGTGATGTAGAACTCGGTGCCCTCGGGTGCGAGGGAGGCGAAGACCTCGGTGGGCACCAGGCCGTTCCGCGGGGTGTAGGGGACGCTCAGGAGTCCCACGGCGCGCACGGCGCCGGGCCGGAGCAGGGCGGTGTGGGCGGCGACGACGGAGCCCCAGTCATGGCCGATGACCACGGCCGGTTCCCCGTCGCCGAGGGCGCTGACGACTCCCACGACATCCGACACCAGATGGAGCACGGTGTACTCGTCCGGGGAGTCGGGCTTCGAGGAACGGCCGTAGCCCCGGACGTCGATGGCGGCGACCCGGTATCCGGCGGCGGCCAGGGCGGGTATCTGATGGCGCCAGGAGTACGAGGTCTCGGGGAAGCCGTGGATCAGCACGACGAGCGGGCCCTCGCCGTGCACGACGGCGTGGATCCGTCCGCCGGGGACGTCGACGAGGCGGGACTCGTACGCGGTGGTGCTCATGGTGTGGCCTCCGGTTGCGTTACGGGTGGGGCAGGAGAGGGCGGTGTGGTCACACCCGGGGCGCGGTCCGTGCGTCGCGGGTGATTCCGGCGATGTCCGAACGGTGCAGTGCGGCGGAGAGTTCGGCCAGATCGGGAAGGTCGGTGTGCGGGTGCGGCTGGGATCCGGCGGTGCTCAGATAGCGGCCCGACTCCAGGACGGCGCGGCGGGCCGCCGCCTCCGCCTCCTTCTCCGGGGCGGGGGCATCGCGGGTCGTCGCGTCGGCGAGGGCCTTCGCCAGCGCCTCCCGGTAGAAGGAGCCGCTCTCGGCGGCGACGGCGACCATGGCCGCCACCGACTCCAGCTCCGCCCGGGGTCCGGGGACGGCGGCCCGCTCCCGTACCGCCTCCCGGACGCCGGGATCCATGAAGGGGCGCAGTTCGAGCATCGCGTCGTGGATGGCGACCTCGCGCTGGGTCATCCGCATCTCGGGGGCCCAGCCGGAGAAGGGGGGCGACACCTTCGCCCCGGCGGAGCGGGCCACCACCAGGCGGGCCAGCGGGGCGAGCCGGCGCCAGCGCCGGTAGGCGGCGGCCGAGGCGCGCAGCCGCTGGCCGACGAAGGGCAGGATGAATCCCGTCACGACCAGCACCGTCGCGAACAGGGCCATGGCGGGGGCCGCGACGGTGCTGAGGGCGTCCCAGTTCCACCCGGCCCAGCGGGCGCCCACGGCGGCGCTCTTGGCGATGTCGTAGCCGACGTTCAGTCCGTAGCCGGCCACCAGCAGCCGCAGTCCGATCCGGAGCAGACCGTCGACGGCCAGGGCCCATCGCCGGCAGAGCACCACCATCGCCCCGGCGGCGAAGCCGTGGGCGAGCAGATAGAGAACGATCATCTCCCGGATGTACGGGGTGTTCGCGTAGTGGGTGTCGAAGTCGCGCACCCGCTCGTCCGGGGTCTCGCCGAGCACGAAGAGGGTGACGATGGCGACGATGATCCCGGCGTACGCCAGCAGACAGCGGCGCGGGGTCAGCCGCGACCCCCCGGGCGGTGCTCCCCGCCACACCAGGATGAGGACCACGCCCACCGCGGAGTACGCCGACAGCACCCCGTACACCAGGGGCGCGGAGAAGTTGGTGATCCCGGTCCAGCGGTTGAACCGGACGATGTTGTCGGGCGCGGCCAGCACCAGGACCAGGGAGCCGACCAGCAGCAGCGCGCAGACCGCGGCCGGCAGCCGCCACTGGCCGCAGCGGCGCGCGCGGATCAGTGCGGGCACCTTCAGCAGACCGGCCAGGGCCAGCAGCAGGGCGGCGGCGAAGAAAGGCGTGTTGATCATCGGTACTCCGCCGGGAAGCGGCTGCGGGGCGGGTACATCCGGTGTCTCCTGTGAGCTGGACGGCCGGCCCCGGGCACCCGTGGGGCGGGTGCGGCACGGCGGGCGCGGGCGGGTTGGCGCGGATCGGGCCGGGGGCGGCGGGCGCGGCCCGGCCGGTCAGTGCGGAGGAGCGGCATTCATCCGCGGGCCGTTCATCCGCGGGCCCCTCTCTCCCCGGGCGCTCTTTCCCGGGGGTCTCTTTCCCGGGGGTCTCTCCCACGGGCCTCGCACCCGGGGGCCCGCCTCCGGGGGGCCGGACGTCCGCGGGGACACGCCGGGGGCCGGGGGGACCCGGGGCCGGGGTGCTGCCGCGGCGGGCCGTGGGCGCAGAGACCTGATGTGTGCGTCCGTGTCACTGAGTTCAGGGCGTGTCTCCGCCACCCTTGCCCCCTTCTGTCCACTCCGGAAATGAACTCCCGGCAGCGGTGAGGTTATCCGCAGGCGAAGTCCGCGACCAGTCCGGCCGGCCATGCGTCCGGGCGGTCCCGGGCGGTCCCGCCCGGGACGCGGGCCGCCCCCGGGCGGGCGCCCGCGCCGAACGCGGGTCAGCTGTAGAAGTTGCGCTGCCAGCGGTGCCCGGCGAGTACGGCGAGCTGCTCGGCGGTGAGCGGGTTTCCGTCGCTCACGGCGGTGTTGCGCTCCACATTGCGCACACTGCGCATGCCGGGAATGACGGTGGAGACGGCCGGCGCGCTGAGCACATAGCGGAGCGCGGTCTCGGCGATCTCGTCGGGGGCGATGTCCAGCGCGGCGGTGATGGCGTTCACCCGCCGCTCGACCTGGGCCGGGCGGTCGCCGCGGAAGTAGCGGCTGCGGAAGTCGTCCTCGGGGAAGGTGGTGTCCGAGGTGATACGCCCCGTCAGACCGCCCTCGTCGAGGGCGACTCGGACGATCACGCCGACACCGTGCTCCTGGCAGGCGGGGAAGAGTTCATCCGTCGGGGACTGGTCGAAGATGTTGTGGATCACCTGCACGGTGTCCACCACTCCGCTGCGGACCAGGTCGAGGACGCTGCCGGGCTGATGATCGTTGACGGAGACGCCGAAGAGCCGGATCTTGCCCTGCCGCTTCAGCTCGGCGACGGTCTCCAGCCAGTCGCCGCGGCCGACCCACTCATCGCTCCAGACATGGAACTGGAACACATCGAAGTGGTCCAGGCCGGCGGCGAGCAGGCTGGTCTCCAGGCTCTCGCGGATGTGCGAGCCGGGGAACGCCTCGGCGGGGTCCAGCCCGCCGGGCGCGGGCCAGACGCGGTTCCTCGGCGGGACCTTGGTCGCCACCCGGATCTCGTCCGCGGCCCGCTCGCGGACCACCCGGCCCACGATCCGCTCGCTCTCGCCGTATCCGCGGGCGGTGTCGATGAAGTTCACGCCCAGATCGATCGCGCGGTGGAGGGCTCGTACGGATTCGTCCTCCGTGGCACCGATCCAGCCGGACGCTCCGATGCCCCAGGCCCCGTAGCCGATCTCGGACACCGTCAGTCCACTGCGTCCCAGTTCGCGGTAGCGCACAGCCGTCCTCCACGTCATCGTCTTCACCGTCGTCCCGGCGAAGTGGATCACTCCGCCGGGGATGACGATAGGCGATCGGGGAGGGGGACGGCCGGTGGAATCGGCGCGGACCGCCGGTGGCGGGAGTCGGCAGGCCCTGCCCTGGGTTCATGCAGAGCCAAGCATATGGATAGCCCGAGGAGAGGCTCCCGTCGATATGGTTTTCATGCATGAGCAATCATGAACGGGATCATAGTGGCCGTTCGCGACGGGTCGGGCACGGGTCCGGGCGCGGGCCGGGCGCGGCGCCAAGGGGAGGCACGCTCCGGCCGGAGAGTCGTATTCAGGCCGAAGTGCGCAGCGACTGAACCGTGCTCGCGAGCAGCGGGTCCGCACCCGCCGTGTTCAGCGCCGAACTGAGCACTTCGGCATAGGTGGCGCGGGCCTCGGCGAACCGCTCCCGGCCGTCCTCGGTGATCACGGCATAGACGCCGCGCTTGTCGGCGGGGCAGAGGTCCTTCAGCGCGTATCCCGCCGCGCTCAACCTTCCCACCAGGCGACTCACCGAACTCTGGCTGAGTCCGATCCGGTCCGCCAGCTCCTGCATGCGCAACTCTCCGTCGACCGTGCGCGAGAGATCCTCCAGGGCGCGGTACTCGGACAACCCGATGCCGTGGCGCCGTTGCAGGGTCTGCGAGAGCCTGCGCTCGACATAGGCGTGCAGGGCGAGAACCCGGCCCCAGACGACTTGGTCGGACGAGGCGAGAGACGAGTATTTCGCGTCGGACATGAATCGGCCTCCTCTGGTGTGGCGTTGACAACAAGGTACATGTCCATGCAAGCTTTTGCCTCACCGCGAACTCGAATTTTCGGGAGCAGCAGCACCCAAGTTACATGCACGCACAAGCAAACGAACCTTCAGCGAAACTCCAGCGATCTTCATCGGAGGGCTTCTGTGTCCAGCAAGGCAACGCATCCGAACCCCGCTTCCAAGGGCTGGACCTGGCTACTGGTCTCGTCCTTCTTCGAGATCATCTTCGCGCTGAGCACCGGCGCCACCGACGGCTTCACCAGGCTCTGGCCCTCCGTGCTGACGATCGTCACCGCGGCCATCGGCATCGTCACGCTCTCCATGGCGCTCAAGACCATTGACGTGGGCGTCGGTTACACGGTCTGGGCCGGCTTCGGCGGTGTCGGCACGGTCGTCTTCGGCACCTTCATCTACGACGAGGCCATGACGGTGTGGAAGGTGCTCGCCTTCATCCTCATCATCGGCGGAGTGCTCGGCCTGCGGATCTCGGACAGCGTCGCGCAGAAGAAGGCGGCAGCCGCGGAGGCCGAGGCCGTGACGGTGCCGACTCCGGCCCCGGCTCCGGCACCGACCCGGGCGACGGCGTCGGCGCCCGAGCCCGCCCGTGTCCCGCAGCCGCTCGGCTGACCTCCCGCAACTCCCCCGTTTCCGCGGGCACTCGCTCCGGTACGCCGACGGCCCGCGTCACTCACCCGACACCGCACATCGAGAAAGGTTCACCGACATGACCTGGGTCTACCTGGGAATCGCGATCGTCTTCGAGATCGCCTTCGCTCTCGGCACCAACGCCACCAAGGGGTTCACCCGCCTGTGGCCGTCCGTACTCACCATCACGGCCGCGATCGTCGGCGTCTACAGCCTCTCGCTGGCCCTGCGCGAGCTGGATGTGAGCGTCGGCTACACCATCTGGACCGGCCTCGGCGCGGTCGGCACCGTGGCGTTCGGTGTCATCTTCTTCAAGGAGAAGATCACCACCGCCCGGGTGCTCTCCTTCGCCTCCATCATCGGCGGGGCGGTCCTGCTCAAGCTCACCGCCGCGTGAGACCGGGGGCGCACGGCCGCCGCCCGGGAGACGCGACGGCGCGCGGTCCCGGGGCGCGGCAGCCCGTACACCGGAGGACGGCGGGCGGGCCGGGAGACGCCGGGCGGGGCGGAAGGCAGCGGGCGGGGCCGGGAAATCCGGGAGCCGCCCGCCGGGAAGGGACCGGCGAGGCCCGCGCGAGGGCGGGCGCCCGGCCGTTTCCCTCGGGACCCTCATCCGGACCGGAGCTCATTCGGACCGGAGCTCATCGGGACCGGCGCTCCGGACCGAACCGGATCGGACCGGGCAGCCCCGGACCGGATCCCGACCGCCCCGGCCTCCGGGAGAAACCGCGCCACCCCCGCCGGGCCCTGGCCGCCCCCGCCCGGTCCGGACCCCGATCCGGACACCCGGCCCCGCATCTTCGCCAACACTCGTGACCGGCCACCGCGGTTGAGTACCCACTCACCCCGGGCGACGCCGGTCACACCGCTGTGACGGAAGCCGTACAGCCCCCGCCCGGCCCGCGTCCGAGCCCGGCAGCGCACCCCGCCTCCGTACCCCACCCGGCGGCGGATGACCGGTATGTCAAGGTTGATGCGTGATAGACGACATCGACCGGCGCATCATGCGGGCCCTGACCCGCGACGGGCGGACGCCCTACACGGTGCTCGCCCGCGAGCTCGGCGTCTCCGAGGCCACCGTGCGGCAGCGGGTCGGCCGGCTCCAGGAGAGCGGTGTGCTGCGGATCGTGGCGCTCTGCGATCCGCTGGCGCTGGGGCATCAGTCCGTACGGCTGATGATCCGGGTCCGCGACCTCACCCCCCGGGCGGTCGCGAAAACCCTCTCCGGGATGCCGATGATCAACCATGTGGCGCTCTGCGCGGGCAGCCAGGACATCTTCCTGGAGGGGACCTGCCGCGACCAGGCGCAACTCGTGCAGTTGCTGGACGACATCAGGATGCTGCCCGGGGTCTCCCGGGTGCAGGTGCTCCTGCTGCTGGAGCTCTTCAAGGACTACACCTGGAGCGGGCTCGCCAGCGCGGTCGGCCAGGACATCGCCCAGGAGCGCTGAGCCGCACCCCCCGGCCCGCCGTCACCCGCTCCTCCGCGACCCGGTGACGCCGCCGCGGAGCCATGGGCGCCGACGCCGCAGGACCGGTGGACCGAGAGCGTCCGCACCCCGGCTTCCCTTCTGCTTGTCCGACCAGGTATCTTGCATCGCATGGAACCAGGTGATTCGACCAAGCAGGCCCGGGCCGCCGCCCAGCTGCGCAAGGGGGTCCTGGAGTACTGCGTACTCGCCCTGATGCGGGACCGCCCCCGCTACGGCGTCGAGCTCCTCCACGCCCTGGAGGACTCCGGCGCCCTGGCCACCAGCCAGGGCACGGTCTACCCGCTGCTCTCCCGGCTCCGCCGTGACGACCTGGTCACCACCACCTGGCAGGAGTCCGCCTCCGGGCCGCCCCGCCGCTACTACGAGCTCACCGACAGCGGCCGGGCCGCGCTCGATGAGTTCACCCGCGTCTGGCCCGGCTTCCGCAACGCCGTCGACGCCTTCCTGACCACCCCGCACCCCGCCACCGGAGACCTCGCATGAAGAGCCCCGCCGACCCCGTACGCGACTATCTCTCCGCCGTCGAGCGCGAGGCCTCCGCACTTCCCGCCGACCGCCGCCAGGAACTCCTCGGCGACCTCGCCGAACACATCGAGGTGACACGCGCCGAGCGCCCCGACGCCCCGATCGGCGCGGTCCTGACGGAGCTGGGGGACCCCCGCACCATCGCGGCGACCGCGCTGGCCGAGGCGGGTGGCCCGGCCGCCGCGGCCCCGGCCGGGAGCGGTGCCGGCGCGGGCGCACCCGCCCGGCGCGGCAAGGTGCACCCCCTGGTCCCGCTGCTGATGCTCACCCTCCCGTTCGCCGTCGCGGCGGCGCTCACCTCGATACCCGTCGCGCAGTTCTCCAGCACCCTGTTCCGCGTCATCGGCGCGGTGCTGCTGTGCACCTCGGTGCACTGGACATCCGGCCAGAAGATCATCGGCGTACTGCTCACCGCCGTGCTGCCGACCACCGCCATCACCATCTGGGCCATGTCCAGCGCCGACTCGCTGGGCGACACCACGGCCGATGTGGCCAACCTGGCCACGATCGCCCTGCTGGCCGCCACGGCCACCTGGCTCTGGCGGGTCCGCCGGGCCTGAGGGCGAACCAGCGCACCCGGCCGGCCGGCTGACCCCCTGCCGGCCGGCCGGTCAGCCGGTCAGCCGGTCAGCCGGTCAGCCGGTCAGCCGGGGATGATCCGCTCCCCGGGGCGCACCGGCACCTCCCGGAAGCCCGCCCACAGATACGAGTCCTTGAGCACCTCCAGCACGGTCAGCGCCTCCGCGTGCGCGACGCCGTTCACCCGGCGCACCCGTTCGGTCAGCAGTTCCGCGAGATGGGCGAGATCGCGGCAGCGCACATCCGCGATCAGTTCATAGGGCCCGACGCAGGAGGCCACGTACCGCACCTCCGGCATCCGGGAGAGCTCCCGGGCGACCAGCGAGACCGGGATGTGGTCCACCCGCACCGCGAGATGGACCTCCATCTCGCCCATCCTGACCGCGTCGGTCATCCCGACCACCTGGAGCACGCCCTTGCGCTGCAACCGCTGGTAGCGGGCGCGCACCGACGCCTCGGAGAGCCCGACCGTGCGGCCGATCTCCGCGAAGGAGCGGCGCCCGTCCACCCGCAGCTGGTCGATGATCTGCCGGTCCAGGTCGTCGATCACCGGAAACCTCCGAGAAACGGGCATCCGCCGGAATCACGCGGAAATGGGTGTTACCACCACCCATCATCACCCGGACGTCAAGGCTCCGGGCCCGCCGGGGCCCGTGGAGAACATCGGTGCTCACCGACTGATCCCCTTGTCAAGCACGGCCGCCGACTTCGAGATGCGCGGAAATAGCTGCCGGTTTCCACGGGATTCGTTCCTTGCACACCTTTCGGCCAATGGCTGGTTGGCCCACGCTGTCTCCAACCCCGAACCCGTTCCGGAGAAGGAGCCCAGCCATGCACACCGCCCCGCCCCCCGACCGGACCGGCCGGATCCCCCGGTGACGGTCACCACCGCGGCGCCGCCCGCACCGGCCGGCCCGGCCGCGAGGGCCCCCCGGGCCCGGCGCGCCGCCGTGACCGCCGCACTGCTGGCGCCGGCCGGGCTCACGGTGGCGGGGCTGGTCCTGGTCCCGCTGCTGCTGGTGGTGCGCAACAGCTTCGCCTCCGCCGACTCCTACGGCGGCATCCAGGGCGGCTACACCCTCGCCAACTACCGGGAACTGCTCGACCCGGTCTATCTCAAGGTCTTCGGCTACAGCCTCGGCATGGCCTCGCTGAACACGGCCGTCTGTCTGCTCCTCGGCTATGTCGTCTCGTACTACCTGGCCGGACGGCCCCCGCAGCGGCAGTTGCTGCTGCTCCTGCTGATCATCGTGCCGTTCTGGACCGACTTCCTCGTCCGCACCTTCGCCTGGATCAATCTGCTCAGCCCGGGCGGCCCGGTGAACAGCCTGACCGACGCGATCGGGCTGACCGACGGCGCGACCCAGTGGATACCCAGCCAGGGCGCCTCCTTCATCGGCCTGGTCTATGCCTTCCTGCCGACCGCGATCTTCCCCGTCTACGCGTCCCTGCGCGGCGTGGACACCTCGCTCGGCGAGGCGGCCCGCGATCTGGGCTGCGGCTGGTGGCGGGTGCACACCCGGGTGCTGCTGCCCATCGCCCGGCCCGGAATGCTCGCGGCGGCGCTGCTCACCTTCATCCCGACCCTGGGCGTCTTCGTCATCCCCGTGCTCCTCGGCGGCGGACGGGACCAACTGGTCGGCAATCTGATCGTGACCCTCTACACCGAGTTCCGCAATCAGCCCATGGGCGCCGCGGCCTCCGTGGTTCTGCTGCTGCTGATGGTGGCCTCGCTGGCCGTGTTCGGGCTCGCCGCGCGGCGGCTCAGGAGGAGGGCGGCATGAAGCACGCGCTGGACACCCTCACCTCCTGGCTGGCCCGGGGTGTGATCGCCTTCCTCTACATCCCGATCGCCGTCGTGGTGGTGCTCTCCTTCAACGACTCGGAGATCACCTACAAGTGGGCCGGATTCTCCACCCGCTGGTACGGGACGCTCGCCGGCAACACCGAACTGCTGGCCGCGCTCCGGGTGAGCGCCGAGGTCGCGCTGATCTCGGCGACCCTCGCCACCGCCTGCGGGCTGCTCGCCGCCATGGGCATGGCCCGGCTGCGCGCCAAGGGCCGGGCGGCCTTCTCCGGCGGGCTCTTTCTGCCGCTGATCATCCCCGAGATCGTGCTGGGGGTGGCGCTGCTCTCGGTCTTCGGCGCGATGAGCGCCGATCTCGGAATGACCACCCTGATCCTCGGCCATCTGGTGGTGACCCTGCCGTACGCCGCGCTGATCGTGCTCGGCGCCCACAACGCGCTGGACTCCTCGCTGGCGGAGGCCGCCACCGACCTCGGGTGCAATGCCTGGCAGGCGTTCCGGCGGGTGACGCTGCCGCTGCTGCGCCAGCCGCTGCTGGCCGCCTGGCTGCTCTGCTTCACCATCTCCTTCGGCAACATCGTGATGTCGACCTTCACCAACGGTGTCGGCAGCACCACCCTTCCCCTGCGGGTGTATTCGATGCTCAAGGGCGGTCTGACGCCCGAGATCAACGCACTGGGCACGCTGCTGGTGCTCTTCACCCTCCTGATCATCCTCGGAGTGGGACTGCGCCAGATGCGGCGCGTACTGCTCGGCGGCGGACGCTCCTGACACTCCGCTCCCGCCCGGACCCGCCCGCCCCACCTCTCCGCCCGCACTCCGCGCTTCCCGGAAAGGCACCACCAAGATGACCGACATATCAGTATTCCGACGCACGTCTCTCCGCAGAACCGTCCTGGCCGCCTCCATCGCCGGTGTCACCGCCCTGGCCGCCGCCGGCTGTTCGGGCTCCGGCACCGGCTCGGCCGGCGGAGGCGGGGGCAAGCAGCTCAACATCTACGCCTGGGCCGGGGAGATCCCCGGCACCGTGGTGGAGCGGTTCGAGAAGGAGACCGGCATCAAGGTCACTCTCGACACCTTCGACAGCAACGAGACGATGACCGCGAAGCTGAGCTCCGGCTCGGCGGCGTACGACCTGATCGAGCCCAGCCAGTACACCGTGCAGCAGCTGATCGGACAGCAGCTCATCCAGCCGCTGGACCACTCCCGGATCAAGGGCCTGGACAATCTGGCGGAGAAGTTCCGCGACCCGTCGTACGACAAGGGCAACAAGTACAGCGTCCCGTGGATCTGGGGCACCACCGGCTTCGCCTACAACGACAAGTGCGTGAAGTCGGCGACGAGCTGGAAGACCCTCTTCGACAAGAAGTACCGGGGCAAGATCTACATGCTGGACAACATGCTCGCCGCCTACATCGCCGGTCTCCAGGTCACCGGCTCGCGCGCCACCAGCACCGACGAGGGCGAGATCAGAGCCGCGACCGAGGCCCTCGAGGAACAGAAGAAGATCCTGGCGGGGTACAACTCGACCAACTACCCGCAACTGCTCTCCAGCGGGCAGGCATGCGCGGCCGAGGCGTGGAGCGGTACGGCGATGGCGAAGGTGGTCGCCGCCAACCCGAATGTCCACTACGTCATCCCGGAGGAGGGCGGCTCCATCTGGACCGACGGGCTCTCCATCCCCAAGGGGGCGAAGAACACCGACGCCGCCTATCGGTTCATCAACTTCACGCTCCGCCCCGAGATCGCCGCCCTGGCCACCGACGACGGCGGCAGCGCCAGCACCAACGCCAAGGCGCGCGACTTCATCAAGGACAAGAAGGCGCTGGAGAACCCGGCCGTCTACGCGTCCGACGAGGCCATCGCCAACGCCGACTTCCTGCTCGACCCGGGCCGCGCGATGAGCCACTTCCAGCAGGGCTGGACCAAGGTCAAGGCGTCCTGACATGACAGCACCCGCAGAGACATCCACGACCGCCGCGGCGACCGCCGGCGACGGCACTCCCGCGGTGCGGCTGACCGGGGTCGGCAAGACCTTCGGCCGCACCCCCGCCGTCCAGGATGTGACGCTGGACATCCGGCGCAATGAGTTCTTCTCCATCCTGGGGCCGTCCGGCTGCGGCAAGACCACCCTGATGCGCATGATCACCGGCTTCGAGGTGCCGACGGAAGGCACCGTGGAGCTGGGCGGAGTGCTCGCCACCGGGGTCCCCCCGCACCGGCGCGACCTCAATATGCTCTTCCAGAGCTATGCCCTCTTCCCGCATCTGAACGTCCACGACAATGTGGCCTTCGAATTGAAGGTCCGTAAGAGCCGGCCGAGGGCGGAGATCGGGCCCGCCGTCCGCGAGGCGCTGGCGCTGGTACGGCTGGAGGGATACGGCGAGCGCTCGATCGGGCAGCTCTCCGGCGGCCAGCGGCAGCGGGTCGCCATCGCCCGGGCGCTGATCGGACGGCCGTCGCTGCTGCTGCTCGACGAGCCGCTGGGGGCGCTCGACCAGAAGCTGCGCGCGGAGATGCAGCTGGAGCTGAAGAAGATCCAGCGCGAGGTCGGCGTCACCTTTGTGACGGTGACCCACGATCAGGAGGAAGCCCTCACCATGTCCGACCGCATCGCGGTCATGGACGGCGG
This sequence comes from Streptomyces sp. CAU 1734, assembly GCF_039888735.1. Classification (NCBI taxonomy): domain Bacteria; kingdom Bacillati; phylum Actinomycetota; class Actinomycetes; order Kitasatosporales; family Streptomycetaceae; genus Streptomyces; species Streptomyces sp. CAU 1734. The sequence goes on along the minus strand of NZ_JBDQQP010000005.1, from coordinate 29,943 downwards.
CCGGGTGCTCCAGGTCGACTCGCCGGAGGCGATCTACGAACGGCCCGCCACCCGGTTCGTCGCCGACTTCATCGGCACCTCCAACTTCATCGGCGGAACCCTGCGCGGCGGCCGGGTGGGCGCACCGGGGCTCGGCAATGTGGCGGCGCCGGAGGGGCACGGAGTACCGGACGGCACCGAGGTGCACCTGGCCGTGCGGCCGGAGAACGTCCGGCTGGCCCGCCCGGGGAAGTCCGTGAGCGGCGCGGACGGTCCGGACGGCTGTGCGGTGGTCTTCACCGGAACGCTGGACCAGATCGTCTATCTGGGCAGCGCCACCCGCTACCACCTGACCCTGCCGGACGGCTCCGGCCTGATCGCCGAGGCCCGCGGGGCGGACGGCGGCGCGGGCGGCGGATTCGCCGTCGGCGAGCCGGTACTGGCCGGCTGGGACCCCCGCCACTCACGGGTCCTGGACCGGTGAGCGGCCCCGCGCCGGGCGGGGGTGCGGGGGTCCGTCTCCCCCGCACCCCCCGGTCCCGAGCCGTCCTCGCCCGTACGTCCCCGCCCCCCGCCATCCGCCCCCGCGTGTTCCCCGACACCGAGACCACCGAGGAGACACGGCCGTGAAGGTCGCCGCAGCACAGTTCGCCCCCACCGCAGACGCGGCGGCCAATCTCGCGGTCATCGAGGAGATGACCCGCGACGCCGCCGCGGCCGGGGCGGAGCTGATCGTCTTCCCCGAGGAGGCGATGGTTCCGTCCGATGCCTCCGCCACTCCCCTGCGGGAGCTCGCCGAACAGCACTGGCCCCGCTTCCTGGAGACGCTGGCCCGGATCGCGCGGGAGCACTCGATCGCCGTGATCGCCGCCGGATACGAGGACAGCGGCACGGCACTCCCGTACAACACCATCGCCGCGGTCGACGCGGAGGGTGAGGTGCTCGGGCTCTACCGCAAGATGCATCTCTACGACGCCTTCGACTACCGGGAGTCGCAGCGGGTGCAGCGCGGTGACACCGGGCCGGTCGTGGTCCGGATCGGGGACTTCAATGTCGGCCTGGTCAACTGCTACGACGTCCGGTTCCCGGAATTCACCCGCTCCCTCGTGGAGATGGGCGCCGATCTGCTGTCGGTGTCGGCGGCCTGGGTGCGCGGTCCGCTCAAGGAGGACCACTGGAGCACCCTGCTGCGGACCCGGGCGATCGAGAACACCTGCTGGGTGGTGGCCTCCTCGCTCACCACGCCCGACTGCATCGGAATGAGCATGGCCGTCGACCCGCTGGGGGTGGTGCGCTCCGCGCTCGGCGAGGAGGAGCGGGCGATGTTCGTGGTCGACGCCGACAAGGAGCGCATCGACCGGGCCCGCACCGTGCTCCCCGTACTCCGCAACCGCCGCATCATCATCGGACCGAGGTGACCTCCGCCATGCCGCTCGACCTTCGTGAACTGCCCGCCCCGCACTCGCCGGAACTTCTGGAGAAACTGCGGAAGGTGGACTTCCCCACCCTCGGCCACTATCTGGAGGAGGGCTTCTGCGAGCCCGGGCTCCAGCGCGTGGCGGGCACCGGGAAGCTGGTGGGCCGTGCCGTGACGGTACGCGTCACCGCCACCGACTCCACTCTGCTGCACCACGCCGCGGGCATCGTCCGGCCGGGCGATGTGGTGGTGGTCGACACCGGCGGGGACCGCCGGCACGCCCCGCTCGGCGAGGTGGTCGCCAACGCGCTGGCCGCCCGGGGCGCGGCCGGTGCCGTGGTCGACGGGCTCTGCACCGACATCGAGGCCCTGCGGGCGGTGGGCCTGCCGGTGTACGCCCGCGGGCGCACCGCGCTCACCACCAAGCTGCACGGCATCGCGGACGGCGCGCTCGGCGCGCCGGTCTGCTGCGGCGGAGTGCCGGTGCACGCCGGGGACATCGTGCTCGGTGACGCCAACGGCCTGATCATCGCCCCGGCCGGGCGGCTGGCCGCCGTGGTCGACGAGGCGCTGGCCGATGACGCGGAGGAGCCCGCGCTGGTCGCGCGCCTGTGGGAGGGGGAGCCGCTGGGCACCCTGACCGGTGCGACCGGGCTGCTCGCGCCCTCGTCCTCCTGACCGCCCCGCCGGCCGCCGGCACCCCTTTTCCCCCACCGGGCCCCGCCCGGATCCACGCTCCCGAGAGGACCGTTGTGTTTCTGAAAGCCGCCGTCAATGGCGGGCGCTCGAAGGACGAGTGCCCCGCGACCCCCCTGACCCCCGGGGAGATCGCCGCGGACACGGCCGCCGTGCTCGCCGCCGGTGCCGATGTCGTCCACTTCCATGTGCGCGAGGCGGACGGCGGGCAGACCATCCGGCCCGGCGCCCTGGCCGAGGTGCTGGGCGCGATCCGGGCGGTGGCGCCGGACGCGGTGGTCGGCACCACCACAGGACTGTGGACCTGCTCGGGGCCCGAGGAGCGGTATGCCCTGGTCAAGGCATGGGAGGTGCTGCCCGACTTCGCGTCGGTGGCCTTCGGCGAGGAAGGCGCGGCCGAGACCGCGGCGCTGGTGGTGGAGCGGGGCATGGTGCTGGAGAGCGCCGTGTGGACGATGGACGACGTACCGGCGCTGCTCGCCTCGGCGACGCTCCACGACAATGTGCGGATCCTGATCGAGCCGGTGGAGGAGGATCCGGCGGAGGCGGTGGCGGCGGCCCAGGCGATGGCCGCGCGCATCCGGGCGGCCGGGGTGACCTGCCCGATCCTCTACCACGGGGACGGCCCCACGGTCTGGCCCCTGGTGCGGGCGGCGCTGGCGGACGGTCACCAGACCCGTATCGGCTTCGAGGACGGTACGGAGCTGCCCGGCGGCGGCCCGGCGGCGGACAACGCAGAGCTGGTCCGGGCGGTCCGGGCGCTGGCCGCCGGGGCCTGACCGGCGGGCCCATCCGTCGTCCGGGCGGCGCCGGGCCGGCCCGGCCGGTCCCCCGGACGACGGATGTCTTGTATCCATCCGCTCACTCCGTGTGGCGAGAGCCCGGGAACGCCCATAGCGTCGCCTCATGACTGAACGACAGAAGCCATATAAAAGACAGATCGGATGCGTGGTCGGCGTCGCCGTCGCCATGGTCTCCGGGCTGGGCGTCACCGCCGCCCCCTCCTCCGCCGTCGCGGAAGGGCACACCGTGCGCCCCGGCGAGTCGATCCAGGCGGCCGTGGACGCCGCCCGGCCGGGTGACACCATCGTGATCCGCCCCGGGGTCTACCAGGAGAGCGTACTGATCACCACGCCGGACCTGACCCTGCGCGGGTCGGGGCCCGACACGGTGCTCACCCCCGGCCCGGCGCCGGCCGCCGCGCGCGCCGAGCACAGCTGCGCGCGGGCCGGGAACGGCATCTGTGTGACCGGTACGGCGGACTCCGTCACCGACCGGGTCGACATCCGCTCGCTCACCCTGCGCGGCTTCCGCCAGAACGGTCTCTGGGCCTCCCACACCGACCGGCTCACCGTCCGCGGGGTGACCGCCGAGGAGAACGGTGTCTGGGGCCTCTCCCAGGAGCACTCCACCCGGGCCGTGCTGCGCTCCAACACCGCGCGGGACAACGGCGACGCGGGGATCTTCCTCGCCAACACCGTCGGCGAGGAGGGCGGCGCCACCGACACCGGGGGCGCGCTGATCTCGGAGAACACCCTGACCGGGAACCGGGTCGGCATCAACCTCAAGCGGGTCAGGAATCTGACCGCCCGCAACAACAGCATCTCCGGGAACTGCGCCGGGATCTTCATCGTCAGCGACGAGTCCAAGCCGGCCGCCGGGGCGCTGTCCCTCACCGGCAACACCATCCTGGAGAACAACAAGCTCTGTCCGGCCAGCCCCCGGCTGCCCGCGATCCAGGGCTCGGGGATCGTGCTCACCGGCTCCGACTCGGCCGTGATCCGGGGCAACACCGTGCGCGGCAATGTGGGCACCGCCCCGATGTCCGGCGGCATCGTGCTCTTCGAGAGCTTCGTGGGAGCCACCAACTCCGGGAACGTCATCGAGCACAACGAGGTGTCGGGCAACTCCAGGGCGGATCTGATCCACCGGGAGAAGGGCGGCACGGAGAACACCTTCCGGGGCAACACCTGTGAGTCGTCCGAGCCCGCCGGGCTCTGCTGACGGGCCGCCGGCCCACGGGCCCACCTCGCCACCGGCTCGGGCGAGGCCGCCCGGCCGCCCGCTCCCCCGATTCCGGCAGTCCGCCCGGCCGCCCGCTCCCCCGATTCGGGTGAGTCCGCCCCGCCCGCCGCGCCACCGGTTCCGGCGAGGCAGCCCCGCCCACCCCGTATCCGCGCTCCCTTCGCCCCCTCGGACCGTGTCCCGGCACCGGCGGGGTGCCTCTCCCCGACCCGTCCGGCCCCCACAGCCGCCAGGAGATTCGAGGCCGTATGACCACCGTCAGCACCAAGCCCACCCCCGCCGGACCCGCCGGCGCCTCCCCTCCCCCGGCCATGCGGCTGCGGGAACTCGTCTTCGGAGCCGCGGGCGCGGCGGCCGTGCGGGCCGCGGCGCGGCTCGGGGTCGCCGACGCGCTCGGCGAGGTGCCCGCCACCGCGGAGCAGCTCGCCACCGCCGTGAACGCCGCGCCGCTGCCGCTGCGCAGGCTGCTGCGCGCGCTCTCCTGTTACGGAGTCTTCGAGGAGCGGCCGGACGGGACCTTCGGGCACACCGAGATGTCCCGGATGCTCCGCGAGGACGATCCGCACACCCTGCGCAATATCGCCCTCTGGTGCACCGAGCCCTGGACCTGGGCGGCCTGGCCGCTGCTGGACGGCGCGGTGCGCTCCGGGGGCGATGTCTTCCAGGAGCTCTACGGCAAGGGCTTCTTCGAGTATCTGCACCAGGACGCGCACGACTCGGCGCAGGTGTTCAACCGTGCCATGACCGCCTCCAGCAAGCAGTCCGCCGAGGATGTCGCCGAACTCCTCGATCTGACCGGGATCGGCTCGGTCGCGGACATCGGCGGCGGCCAGGGGCATGTACTCGCCCGGCTCCTGGAGAAGCACCCCGCGCTCCGGGGCACCCTCCTCGATCTGCCCGATGTGGTCGCCAAGGCGGACCCCCGGCTGCGGAAGGGCGGCGCGCTGGCCGGGCGGGCCGAGATCGTCCCCGGTGACTGCCGCCGGGAGATCCCGGTCGACGCCGATCTCTACATCATCAAGAACATCCTGGAGTGGGACGACGAGAGCACCCGCGCCACGCTGGGCAATGTGGTCGCGGCGGCCCGGCCCGGGGCCAGGGTCGTGGTGATCGAGAATCTGGTGGACGACACACCGTCCATGAAGTTCACCACCTCGATGGATCTGCTGCTGCTGCTCAATGTCGGCGGGGCCAAGCACACCCGGCGGAGCATGGTGGAGCGGATGACCGACGCGGGGCTGCCGCCCGGGGAGATCCGGCCGGTCAACCCCTATCTGCATGCGTTCGAAGCGGTGGTGCCGGGCTGAGCCGGGACGGCCGGCGCCCCGGGTCCTCCGGTCGGGAGGTGCCCGGGGCGCCGGCGGTCGGTCAGCGGTCGCGCTCCCAGCGGTAGAAGCTGCGGGCCATCGCGTCCTGGGGGCCGCGCCAGGTGGCCGGGTCGTAGGGACTGATGTACGCCGTCAGCCGGTCGCAGAGGTCGCGGAACCGCGGATGGCCGTTCACCTTCTCGATCTCCGGTCCCGGCGGCCGGTCGGCCTCGATGAGGTGCAGATACACATCGCCGCCGAACTGGAACAGGGTGCGCCGTCTGACGCCGACGAGATGGGGCAGTTCGCCCGCGTCGGAGTCGGCGAAGAGCTCCGCGATGCCGTCGGCGGACCCGGGGTTCATCCGGGCCACGATCAGCGACAGATGCGGGGCGGGGACGCCCGCCGGCCCGGAGCGGGCGGCGGAGTGGGAGACATCGGTCATGGCCGCTGCCCTCCCGTCAGCCGGCCGCGGGGGCGGCGGCGCGGCGCTCCCGGTCGCGCTGCTCGATCTTGTCCCGGATCAGGGCGAGCTGGACCTTGGAGTTGCGGTTGATGTTGTCGGTCATCCACGCGTCGTCGACCGGGGCGTCCGGCTTCATCGCGAAATCCTGCCGCCAGTGCATCCGGGTCCCGCCCGGGACCTCCGTGTACTCCCAGTGAATGTTCATATGGGCGAACGGCCCGGTCTCGACGCGGCGGGCGCGCACCGTCCGGCTCTCCTTGTCCGGAGTGCGCTCCGAGACCCAGCTCCACACCTTGCCGTTGTCGTCGGGGTGCATGGTGAGCCGGAAGGTGGTGGTGTCCCCCTGGCGGTCCAGCACCTCGACCGAGGCGTACTCGCTGAAGAGCTGCGGCCAGTTCTCCAGGTCGTTGGTGATGTCCCAGACCAGGTCCAGGGGTGCTTTGACGGTGATCTCGTTCTCGGTGTGTCCGGGCACTTTCAGGCTCCGCTCTTCTTGGGCAGGGAGGTGTTCACCAGGTCGAGGAATTCGCGCGGGGTACGGCACTTCTCCGCGTCCGGCGGCATCGATCCGCCGTGCCGGTTCTCCAGCGAGGCGACGATGCCGAGCAGGCCGAGGGAGTCGAGTCCGTACTCCTCGAAGGGGGTGTCGGCGCGGGCGGCGAGATCGGCGGGCTCGACCTGGATTCCGGCGTTCTGCCGCATCAGGGCGGCGAGATCGTCCGAGGTCACGGTGTTGGGCATGGGTGCTCTCCTTGTGAGGTGAGGGAACCGGGGGAAGCCGCCGCGGGGGCGGGGGATGTGTCCCCCGCGGCGCGGCGGGGCGGGGTGCGCGCCGCCGGGCCCGCCCTGGTTCTCCGGCCGGGGCACCGGGGCGCCGGATCCGGCACGGAGCGGGGCGGCCTCATTGCCCGGCCTCCGCCGTGCGGACGACCAGCGCCGCGTTCGACCCCATCAGCCCCCTGCTGAGCACCAGGGCGGTGCGCAGGGACGCCCGGCGGGCCGCGCCGGTCACCAGGTCGATGTCATGGCAGATGTCGAAGACATTGGGGGTCGGCGGGACGAGCCCGTGCTCCATCGCCAGCACCGCGGCGGCCACATCGAGCACCGGCCCGCCGCAGTACGCCCGTCCGATCCCGGTCTTCGGCGCGGTGACCGGCACGCTCCGCCCGTGCCGCCCGAGGGCGTCGCCGATCGCCAGGGCCTCCGCGCGGTCCGCCGCCGGCACTCCGAGGGCGTCCGCGAAGACCACGTCGATCTCCTCCGGCGCGCACCCGGCCGCCGCCAGCGCGCCGGTGATGGCGCGGGCCAGCCCCTGGCGGGACTCCGGCCAGCGGGACGGACCGGTGAAGGTGGCGCCGTGGCCGGCGATCAGCGCACGCGGCCGGGCGCCGCGCCGCAGGGCGGCGTTCTCCTCCTCCACCACCAGCATCGCGCCGCCCTCGGCGGGCACGAAGCCGCGCGCGTCGGAGGTGAAGGGCCGGTAGGCGCGGGCCGGGTCGTCGCAGGTGCTCAGATCCTCGTAGCCGAGCTGGCAGACCACCGAGTACGGCGCGAGCGGCGCCTCGGCGGAGCCGACGACCACGGCGTCGGTGCCGCGGCCGATGGCCCCGGCGGCGTGGGCGAAGGCGTCGAGCCCGCCGGCCTCGTCGCTGCACACCACCCCGCAGGGGCCCTTGAAGCCGCCGCGGATGGAGATCTGGCCGGTGCTGGCCGCGTAGAACCAGGCGATCGACTGGTACGGGCCGACGAAGCGGGGGCTCTTGCCCCACAGCGCCTGGAGTTCGCGCTGCCCGAACTCGCCGCCGCCGGAGCCGGCCGCGGTCACCACCCCGACCTCGAAGGGGGAGCCCTCGTAGTCGGCGCGGCCGAGCCGGGCGTCGGCGAGGGCGAGATCGGCCGCCGCCATGGCGAAGTGGGTGAAGCGGTCGGTCTGCACCAGGAACCGCTGCTCCACCAGGGAGGACGGTTCCAGGTCGCGCACCTCGCCGCCGACCTTGAGCGGCAGCTTCTCGCACCCCTCGCGGGTGATCCGGTCCAGGACGCTGATGCCTTCCTGGGTGGCCTTCCAGAAGACGTCCGCGCCGACTCCGTTGGGGGCGATGACCCCCAGTCCGGTGACGACGGTGCGCCGGGTCCGGGCGGGCCGGGAGCCGCTCATCTTGTCCTCCCAAAGGGCCGGGTCAGCACGACCGCGGACTGGAATCCGCCGAACCCGCTGCCGACGGAGAGCACATGGCGCAGCTTCCGGGCGCGGGCGGTGCGCGGCACATAGTCCAGATCGCACTCGGGGTCGGGGGTCTCGTAGTTGGCCGTCGGCGGGACGGCCTGCCGGTCCATGGCGAGGACACAGGCGACGAGTTCGATGGCGCCGATCGCGCCCAGTGAGTGGCCCACCATGGATTTGATGGAGCTCATCGGGGTGTCGAAGGCATGGGATCCGAGGGAGCGCTTGACGGCCGCGGTCTCGTGGCGGTCGTTCTGCTTGGTTCCGGAGCCGTGCGCGTTGACATAGTCGATCCGCGAGCTGTCGAGCCGGGCGTGGGCGAGGGCGGTGTCGATGGCGCGGGCCATCTCCAGGCCGTCGGTGGTCAGTCCGGTCATGTGGTAGGCGTTGCCGAAGGTGGCGTACCCGCCGATCTCGCAGTGGACGGTGGCGCCGCGGGCCCGGGCGTGCTCCAGCTCCTCCAGTACGAGGACGGCGCCGCCCTCGCCCATCACGAAGCCGTCGCGGTTGGCGTCGAAGGGGCGGGAGGCGTGCTCGGGGTCGTCGTTGTTGGGCGAGGTGGCCTTGATGGCGTCGAAGCAGGCCACGGTGATGGGGGAGATCGGGGAGTCGGACGCGCCCGCGATCACGACGTCGGCCCGGCCCTCCTCGATGGCGTGGAAGGCGTATCCGACGGCGTCCAGTCCCGAGGTGCAGCCGGTGGAGACGGTCTGCACCGGTCCGTGCGCGCCGATCTGCTCGGCGATGGCGGAGGCGAGGGTGCTCGGGGAGAAGGCCCGGTGGAGATGGTCCCCGGCGGGCCGGTGGTCGACGTCCCAGCGGCTGCCGGCGGAGGAGACGGCGACATAGTCGTGCTCCAGGCGGGTGGTACCGCCGACCGCGGTGCCGAGCGAGACGCCGATCCGCCAGGGGTCCTCGGCGGCGGGGTCGAGACCCGCGTCGCGTATCGCCTCCCGGGCGGCGACCAGCGCGAACTGTATGTACCGGTCCGATCGGGCCACCTCTTCGGGGGTGAGGCCCCGCTCGTACGGGTCGAAGTCGACCTCGGCCGCGATCCGGGAGCGGAAGCCCTCCGGGTCGAAGAGGGTGATGCCCCGGGTCGCGGTGCGCCCGTCGGCGAGCAGGTCCCAGAAGGCCCGGGTGCCGACTCCGCCGGGAGCGACGACGCCGATCCCGGTGACCGCCACCCGCCGGTTCACGAAACGACCCCAGTCCGTTCCGGGGGTGTCTTCGCGGCCGGGGCGGTCTCCTCGGTGTCGACATGGCCGAGTTCGGGCCGGGGGGCGAGCGGGCCGAGATGGAAGACCATCCGGGCCTCGGTGTCGCCGACATTGCGGAAGCGGTGCCGGGTGTTCACCGGGATCAGCAGTCCCTGGTCGGGGCGGAGCGGATGCGGCTCGCCGTCCAGGTCGACCTCCAGGCGGCCGCTGACCACATAGATGAACTCCTCGGAGTACGGGTGGTAGTGCTCACCGATGCGCTCGCCGGGCTGCACGATCGCCAGGCCCATGAAGCCGCTGGTGGCGCCGACGGCGGTCGGGGTGAGCAGGGCGCGGAGATCGCCTCCGCGCCGGGTGTTGGGCTGGGTCTCGCTGAGGTCCACGATGAGTGGGCGGGGCGTGGTCATGCTGGGTTCCTCTTCTCCCGGTGATGCGGTGGTGCGGGCCGGCGGCTCGACCGGCGCCCGGCGGGGGGTCAGGACTCCGGCGGAGCCGTCCGGTCGGTGATGAGCTGCATGTCGGCGCCGGTCAGATGACGGGCGAGGGCCGCCTCGGTGCCCCGCGCCAGGCTCTCGCCGTCGGCCAGCAGCCGGGCGAGTACCGCGGCCTTGCGCCGCCCCTGTACTCCGAGGGCGAGGGACGGGTGGTCGTCGAGCGGGCCACTGACGTCGATGAGGCGCACCACGATGTCGTCGCGGTGGAAGACGGTGCTGCTCACGATGGGGCCGGCCGGATTCTCGGCGGCCGCCTCGTCCTGCCGGGAGAGCAGCCGCGCCACGGCGAGACCGCAATCCGGCTTCGCCCGGTAGAAGAGCGCATGCCGGTTGACCTCGTCGTCGGCCGGTCCGTCGGCGGAGACATGGTGTACGGCGGGCAGGGCCGCGCGGGTGAAGAAGAGCCGGGCGGAGTTGGAGTCGTCCAGGTCCCGGTCCTGCTCCAGATAGGGGTTGATGGCCTCCTCGACCGCGCGCACCTCGGGCTGCCGGGCGACATGGCGCAGGGCGGCCATCAGATCGCCCTGCACCTCGATGGCCCGGACGATCCGGTTGCCCTGCATGAACAGGGAGGTGCGGCGGAGCCTGGTGTGGTCGTCCACCCGGGCGGCCGGGGAGGTGTATCCGGCGAGGATCTTGGCGACCGTCTTCTCGCTGCCGGGCCTGACGGTGAAGGTGAGCGCGTGGCGCACGACCCCGTCGCCGACCCGGGGCGATGCCTGGAGTCCGCCCTTGAGCAGGGCCTGCGGGGCGGCGCTGAACGCCTGCCCGGTCTCCCGCAGCACGCTGAAGCGCAGCGAGCGGGTGTCCCGTACACAGTGGTGCAGCGGCTGCACGGTCTCCACATGTGCCTCGCTGTTCACCCAGGCGAGGAAGGGCGGCGCGCTCTCCCACTCGCTGGTGATCAGCCACTGGGAGGGGTTCTCGATGGACTGGCAGAGCTGGTCACTGATGTGACCGGGCACCGAGGCGACATGGTTGCGCATGTGCTCATACGCCTCCAGGAACTGCTTCTGAGCGCCGTCGTAGAGGTCCAGCAGCAGGACGACCCGAAGCCTGGAGCCGTCGAAGGCGGACTGCGATATCCGTTCCGACACGGTAGTCATCTGTCGTTCTCACTCCTTCGCGACCGCGCCGCCGCCACAGACATGGCCCGTCGTCAGTCATCAGGTGGGATCCGCTCCCGGCGGGGGTCGGCCGCCCTGCGGATGCGCACGGTCGCCCCCGAATGGCCCGGGGCGCTCCCGTGAATCGATCGTGGTCCCGTACCACGTGTGGCGCGAGAGATGGGCACCAAGCGGGTGAATGGGCGGGGCAACGGCCGCTCCGGCGGGCACAGAGAACGCATGGAAGGGACCGAAAGAAACGCAGCCCCCCGTGTCATCCGCGTACCGATCCTGATCGTGGGCGGATCCCTGGTGGGGCTCTCCACCTCGATGTTCCTGAGCCGGCACGGCATCGGGCATCTGCTGGTCGAGAAGCACGCGGGCACCTCGACGCATCCGCGCGGGCGGGGCATCAACATCCGTTCGATGGAGCTGTTCCGCCGGGCGGGAGTCGAGTCGGAGATCCGGGAGGCGGCGGCCGTCCTCGCCGGCAACCACGGGATCCTTCAGGCCGGCTCGCTGACCGGCGACGACCAGCGCTGGCTGTTCCGGGAGATCGACCCGGCCGGCTCGGCCGAGCGGATCAGCCCGTCGGCCTGGTGCCTGTGCAGCCAGAACGACATCGAGCCGGTGCTCGCCGCGCGCACCCGGGAGCTGGGGGCGGAGCTGCGCTTCTCCACCGAACTGCTCTCCTTCGAGCAGGACGACTCGGGGGTGACGGCGCTGATCGCCGACCGGGAGACCGGGGAGCACACCACCGTACGGGCCGACTACCTGGTGGCGGCGGACGGACCGCGCAGTCCGGTACGGGAACGGCTCGGCATCGGCCAGAGCGGTGACGGCGAGCTGTTCCACAATGTGAGCCTGACCTTCACCTCGCGGGGACTGGGCGCCATCGTGGGGGACCGCCGCTTCATCGTCTGCTATCTGGTGCGGCCGGGGGCGGACGGGGCGCTGCTGCCGGTCGACAACGGCGAGCACTGGGTCTTCCACGCGCCCTGGCATCCGGAGCTGGGCGAGACGCTGGAGGACTTCACCGACGAGCGCTGCCGGGACCACATCCGGCGGGCGGTCGGGGCGCCGGATCTGGATGTGGAGATCACCGGGAAGGCTCCGTGGCATGCGGCCGAACGGGTGGCGCGCCGGTACTCGTCGGGCCGGGTCTTCCTGGCCGGTGACTCGGCCCATGAGATGTCCCCGACCGGGGCGTTCGGCTCCAACACCGGTATCCAGGACGCGCACAACCTGGCGTGGAAGCTGGCGGCGGTGGTACGCGGCTGGGCGGGCCCGGGGCTGCTGGAGACCTATGGCGAGGAGCGGCTGCCGGTGGCCCGGGCGACCGGTGAGCGGGCCTCCGCCCGTTCGGCCGAACACGCCCATCCCGGTTACGCGCCGCCGGTCCTGCCGGGCGGCGGGCGGGGCGCGAGGCAGGCCGGGATGCTCACGGTGGCCATGGGCTACCGCTATCCGCGGGGCGCGGTCACCGGTGCCGACCCGGAGCTGCCGGTGGTGCCGGAGAGCCTCGGTCTGCTGGGCGAGCCGGGGACGAGGGCACCGCATCTGCGGGTCATCGACCGGACGGGGGAGCGGATCTCCACCCTCGATCTGTACGAGCGGGTGCCCGTGGTGCTGTGCGGGGCGGGCGCCGCGTGGCGGGACGCGGCGGTCAAGGCGGCGGCGCGGCTCTCCGTACCGCTGGCGGTGTACGCGATCGGCGAGGGCCCGCTCGCCGATCTGGTGCCCGAGGAGGGCGCGGACTGGACGGCCGTGCACGGGACCACGGGTGAGGGGGCGCTGCTGATCCGGCCGGACGGCTTCGTGGCCTGGCGGTCGGCGGGTGCGGTGCTCGACCCGGAGCGGGCCGTGGAGGAGGCGCTGACGCGGGTGCTGCGGCTGGAGTGACGGGCCGTCGGCCGGTGCGCGGGGCCGGCCCGGCCGGCGGAGGGGGAATCGGCGCGGAATCGGCGCCCGGAGCATCATCCGCACCACGGGATTCCCGCAAACGCGTCGCACGGATGACCAGCGCGTTCTACCGTGCGCGGATAGCCCACCGGCTGCGGGAGGTGTAGAAAGAGGACATGGCCGCACGTAACGGTCGCCCAGGTTCGGTTCTCAGGATGCGGACCGTCGCGGGCCAGGTCTTTCTCCTCCAGGTGACGATCGTGCTGTTGCTGGTGACGGCCGGGATCGCCGCGCTCGTGGTCCAGTCGCACAATTCCAGTGAGCGCGAGGCCGCCAACCGCTCGGTCGCGGTGGCGGAGACCTATGCCGGCTCGCCGGGTATCGAGGCGGCGCTGCGCAGCCCAGATCCGGGCGCGGTCCTCCAGCCCAGCACGGAGAACGTCCGCAAGCGGGCCCATGTCGACTTCCTCGTGGTCATGGACGTCAACGGCCTGCGCTACACCCATCCGCTGCCCGAACTGGTGGGGAATCAGTTCCAGGGCGATGTGGAAGCGGCCCGCGACGGCGAGGTCGTCACCGAGGAGGTGTCGAGCAGCATCGGCCGGCTCGTCCAGTCCGTGGTGCCGGTCTTCGGCTCCGACGGGACGGTCATCGGCCTGGTCGCCGCCGGGGTCACCCTGGAGCGGGTCGACAATGTCGTCGAGGACCGGTTCCCGCTGCTCTTCGGGGCCGCGGCGGGTGTGCTGCTGCTCAGCACCGGCGGCACCGCGCTGATCACCCGGCGGCTGCGGCGGCAGACCCGGGGCCTCGGCCCCGCCGAGATGACCCGGATGTACGAGCACCACGACGCCGTTCTGCACGCCGTGCGGGAGGGTGTGGTCATCGTCGGCGACGACGGGCGGCTGCTGCTCGCCAACGACGAGGCCAGACGGCTGCTGAACCTGCCGCCCAAGGTCGAGGGCCGGCAGGTGAGCGAGCTGGGGCTCGACACGGTCACCGCGCATCTGCTGGAGTCGGGCCGGATCGCCAACGACGAGGTGCACCAGATCGGCGACCGGCTGCTCGCCGTCAACCAGCGCACCACCGACGCCGACGGCGGGCCGCCCGGCAGCGTGGCCACCTTCCGGGACACCACCGAACTCCGCGCGCTCAGCGGCCGGGCCGACGTCGCCCAGGGGCGGCTCAAACTGCTCTACGAGGCCGGGACCGAGATCGGCACCACCCTCGATGTGGTCCGCACCTGCGAGGAGCTGGTCGGCTTCGCCGCCGGGCGGTTCGCCGACTTCGCCACCGTCGATCTCACCGAGACCGTGCTGCGCGGCGAGGAACCCCAGGCCAGCGGTACCGGGGTCGAGATGCGCCGGGTGGCCGCCGGCGGGCTCTGGCACCAGTCGGCGCACTTCCCCCTCGGCACCCGCATCCGCTACAAGGAGACCACCCGCATGGGCTCGGGCCTCGGCAAGGGCGAGGCCATCCTCGAACGCGAGCTCGGTGCCTACAGCGGCTGGGAACAGCAGTCACCCGAACGGGCCAGACTGCTGGTGGAGTCCGGATTCCACTCGATGATCGCGGTACCGCTGCGGGCCCGGGGGGCGATTCTCGGCGTGGCCCTCTTCTGGCGCTCGGAGAACCCCGAGGCGTTCGAGGAGGAGGACCGCTCCCTCGCCGAGGAACTGGTCGCCCGCGCGGCCGTCAGCGTGGACAACGCGCGCCGCTACACCCGGGAGCACACCACCGCGGTGACCCTCCAGCGCAGTCTGCTGCCGAGCGGGCTGCCCGACCAGAACGCCCTCGACGTCTCCTACCGCTACCGCCCCGCCCAGGCCGGGCTCGGCGGCCTCGGCGGGGTGGGCGGCGACTGGTTCGACATCATTCCGCTGCCCGGCGCCCGGGTGGCCCTCGTGGTGGGCGATGTCGTCGGCCACGGTGTCCACGCCGCCGCCACCATGGGGCTGCTGCGCACGGCCGTGCACAACTTCTCCACCCTCGACCTGCCGCCCGACGAGCTCCTGTGGCACCTCGACGAACTCGTCGCCCGGATCGACCAGGACGAGGCGGTGGGCGGCCGGGCCCAGGTCATCGGCGCCACCTGCCTCTACGCCATCTACGACCCGGCCACCGGCCGCTGCACCGTGGCGCGCGCCGGCCACCTCCAGCCGCTGGTCCTCCACCCCGACGGCACCGCCTTCTTCCCCGAGGTCCCCGGCGGTCCGCCGCTCGGCCTCAGCGGGCTGCCCTTCGAGACCCTCGAACTCGACCTCCCCGAGGACAGCACGCTGGTGCTGTACACCGACGGCCTCGTCGAGGACCGCGAACGGGACATCGACGAGGGTCTCGAACTGCTCCGCACCACCGTGGCGGGCCGGCGGGAGCGCACCCCCGACGAGATCTGCGAGGCGATCCTGGACGCGCTCCTCCCGGAGCGCCCCCGCGACGACATCGCCCTCCTGGTCGGACGCACCCGGGTGCTCGACGCCACCCGGGTGGCCGAATGGGAGGTCCCCTCCGACCCGTCCGCCGTCGGCGAGGTGCGCGCCGCCGTCACCCGCACCCTCACCGAGTGGAATCTGGAGGAGGAGGCGTTCACCACCGAGCTGATCCTGAGCGAGCTGGTCACCAACGCGATCCGGTACGCGATCGGCCCCATCCGGGTCCGCCTCATCCGGGACCGCGCGCTGATCTGCGAGGTGTCGGACCACAGCAGCACCTCCCCGCATCTGCGCCAGGCCGCGAGCACCGACGAGGGCGGCCGGGGACTCTTCCTGGTGGCCCAGTTCGCCCAGCGCTGGGGCACCCGCTACACCCCGGACGGCAAGGTGATCTGGACGGAACAGGCGATCACCTGACGGCCTGGCTGCGGCGCTTGACCAGCCAGATGATCACGCCGATCACGACGACGGCCACGCCTCCGAGGACGATCAGGAGCACCGTGCCGCCCTTGCCGTCGCTGTCGCTGTCACCGGACTTGGGCTTCGGCTTGGCCGCCGCCTGGGTGTCCACCTGCCCGTCGGCCCCCGGTGTCGCGGACGCCGGCGCCCCCGGTGTCGCGGACGGGGCCGGAGTCCCCTGGCTCTCCGAGGTCACCGGCGACTCGGTGGCCGGCGCCACCCCGCTCTTCGGGGTGGACCCCGGGGTCGGGCTCTTGAGCTTCAGCACCGGCGCCGGATTCTCCAGCTTCGCCCCGCCCCGGGGCTCCTCGATCCAGCGCGCGATCTTGCCGTCGCCGTAGGTCTCCACGGTCTTGAAGACCAGCGACTTCGCGTCCGGCAACTGCTTGACCACAATGCTGTAGACCGCGTCCACACCCACCGCGAGCGGCTTCCCGCCGAGGATGTATCCGCCCTGGGCCTGCGCGAACTTCCAGCCCTTGGGCGCCTTCCCCAGGCTCACCTCCCCCACCGATATGCCCGCCGGCAGCGCCACTTGGAGCTTGGCGATCCCCGCGGTGTCCGACTCGGCCTCCGAGTGGAAGGTGATCGTGACGTTCTTCGCCAGCGCGCGGGGGTTGGAAGCGGACACTCCGGCGTGTGCCGCGGCCGGTCCCGCGCCGATGACAACCGCACCGATGGCGGCGGCGCCGGCGAGGGCGGTACCGACGAGACGGGTGCGGCGGACTGTGGGGTTGCTCATGGTTCTCCTCGAACGAACAGATCATGGGAACGCCCACCGGTCCCGGCACGCGCCCGGGCGCGTGCCGGGACCGGCATCCGCGACGACACTGGCAACGGTGTGTTCGGTTCCCCATACATGGCGGCCCCATCATTCCCGACGGAGCCCGCCCGGGTCAGCGGTATCTCCCTAACGGTCGGGTGCGGATGCGGTGTTCTTCCGTGGCTCGGCCCCGGACCCGGGCGCGGCTGCCTCCGGCGGGGCGGAATCTTGTGCGCCCTCGCCCGTGGTGCGGGTCCCTTTCCGGGGCTCCGCCCCGGCCCCGGCGCGGCTGCCTCCGGCGGGGCTGAATTTTGTTGCCCTCGTTCGCGGGTGCGGGTCGGTGTGGGGGCGGTGTCGCGTCCGCCTTGTGCTGTCCGGGGTCCCGGGGTGCGGGTGTTTTCCCGGGGCTCCGCCCCGGACCCGGCGCCTCAATCGCCGGCGAGGCTGAATTTGCTTGCCCTCGTTCACGGGTGCGGGCGGGTGCGTGGGCGGTGTCGCGTCCCCGCCCGCGTCGTTCGGGGTCCCGGGTGCGGGGCTCTTCTTGTGCGCCTCGTGCCCTGTGTTGTTCGGGTTGTCCGGGGTGCGGGCCTTCAGACGCCTTCGGCGCCTTGCGGTGCCTCGGGGTCTTGTTCCGTTCACTCCCCTCCGGGGCGCGGGTACGGGGCGGGAGTGCTTGTGTCATGGCGGCCTGGGGGTCCTCCGGGCTCGACTCCTCAGAGCCGGCGGAAACCGGCCCACTTGTCCTGCGTACCCCGGTCTTACCGCCGGCTCTTCCGGGGACGACCCTGCACACCCCCTCCACGAGCGTCGCCCGATAAGCGGCCCCCCACCACCCCCGGGCTTGTTCTCGTGCGGGAGCGCCCGCCCAGAAGCACCCGCCCACTCTGACGCCCGTCACCCACTCACCCACGGGTGACGTTCCGGAGCGGGGTTCCCCGCCTTGTGAAACCGTCCCGGGACGCACGGACGGACAGACCACTGTCATCACGCACTGGGCTTACTCGCGGAAAGGGGGACGCGCAGGAGCGGTACTGGGGCATCAAGCGTGATTTGTGGCGCAAACCCGGGCGAACAGAACAAGACCGGGAGACCGCGCCGTAAATCATGCAGCCCCAGTACCGAACCGGAGCGGCACCCAACCCGCACACACAAGAACCCCACCCGGGGAAACAGGCAACCCGCACCAACAACAGCCCCGCCGAAGGCAGCCGCGCCGGACCCGGGGCCGAGCCCCGGAAACGCCACCCCAGCTACAGCCCCCACCCCACCCGCGCATTCCACCGCGCACCCCGCCCCGTCAGCTCCACCCCCCTCAGCGGCGCCACATCGAGCCGCCAGAAGACCTCCGTCCCCGCCCCGAGCGCGTGGACCAGGGCGGCGCGGATCACCGCGGCGTCGGCGACCGCCACAACCCGGCCGGAGTCCGGCGGCAGGGACTCCAGCCACGCGCCCACCCGCGCGCAGAGCTCCCGCAGGGTCTCCCCGCCGTGCGGCGCGGCCGACGGGTCGGTGAGCCACGCGGAGACCGCGTCGGGTTCGGCCCCGCTCACCTCGGCGAGGGTGCGGCCGTGCCAGCGGCCGAGCCGCCACTCCGTGAGCCCGGGCTCGACCCGCGCCGTGAGCCCCAACTCCGCGGCGGTCTCGCGGCACCGCAGCGAGGGCCCGCTCAGGGCATGGCCGGCGGCCGGCAGGGACCCGGCTGCGGCCCGCGCCGCCCGCGCCGCCCGCACGGCCCGCAGCCCCGCCGCGTCGAGCGGGGCATCCGCCTCGAACCGCGCCTCCCGCAGCGCCGCCGTCATCGCGGGTGAGACCAGCGTCAGCCGGATCGTCACCGCCACCTCCCGCTCATTCATTTTCGGCCACCACGCACCGTAGCGGACCGCCTCCGCAAGCGATACGGTCACGTGTACATGACGAAGGTCGGCGGAAGTCCGGTGGAAATCCGGCACGGTCGCGCCACTGTGTTCCCGTCCCGCGCCCGCGGGGCGGAGAGTCAGACCCGCCGCCCTCGCATCACGCACAAGGCACCACGACCGGGACGCGTGTTCCCTCAGGAGGTTCTGCCATGGCTCAGTCCGCTGTGCCCCCCAACGCCGGCGCCGCACCGGCCATCGCCCCGATATCGCTGAAGGCGATAGCTCCCTGGGCGGTCTTCTTCGGCATTCTGATGCTGGTCCTGCTCTACTTCGTCGGGGCGGAGCAGGGCGCGGTCTCGCTGGTCGCCGGTGAGACCGTGCACGAGTGGGTCCATGACGGGCGTCATCTTCTCGGCTTCCCCTGCCACTGAGGCGCGCGCTGATCCATGAACTCCATATCTGTGAGAGCCCTGCTGGTCCGCGGCATGCTCGCGGGCCTGATCGCGGGCGCGGCGGCCATGCTGGTCGCGTACTTCCTCGGTGAGGGTCCGGTCGACTCGGCCATCGCCTTCGAGGAGAGCAACAGTCATGAGCACGGCGGCGAGGAACTGGTCAGCCGGGTCATGCAGTCGACGGCCGGACTCGCCACCGGCGTGCTGGTCTTCGGTGTCGCCATCGGCGGCATCGCGGCCCTCGCCTACTGTGTGGCGCTCGGCCGGGTCGGGCGGTTCGGCCCGCGGGCCACGGCCGCGCTGGTGGCGCTCGGCGCGCTGGTGACGGTGTATGTGGTGCCGTACTTCAAGTATCCGCCGAATCCGCCGGCGGTCGGCGATCCGGACACCATCGGCCAGCGCACCGGGCTGTACTTCCTGATGATCGTGCTGAGTGTGCTGCTCGCGGTGGCCGCGGTGATTCTCGGGAAACGGCTGGTGCCCCGGCTGGGCACCTGGTGGGCGACGGTCGCCGCGGCGGCCGGCTTCGTCGTGGCGGTGGGGCTCGCCTATGCGTTCCTGCCGTCGTTCGACGAGGTGCCGAAGGGCTTCCCGGCCGCGGTGGTCTGGGAGTTCCGGCTGGCGACACTCGCCATCCAGGTGACCCTGTGGACGGTGTTCGGCCTGGTCTTCGGCCAGTTGGCGGAGCGGCTGCTCACGCCGGGGGCACGGGTGCCGGAGGCGGAGAGCGCGAGCCGGGCCGCGGCGAACTGAGCGGAAACGGATCGCGGCCCCGCGGCGAGGGGCCGCGATCCTCCCCGGGCGGCCCCGCCCGGGGCATGCCCGCGCCACGCACGCCCGCGCCGCACACGCCCGCGCCGCACACGCCCGCGCCACGCACGTCCGATTCGTTCAAGACCGGGCGCCCGGTCCCGTTCTACCGTGGCGCCATGACTCCACGTTTCGACTCCATCAGCCTCGTCGCGTCCGACATGGCCGCCTCGCTCGCCTTCTACCGCCGGCTCGGCCTCGACATCCCGCCCGGTGCGGAGACCGCCCCTCATGTCGAGGTGACCCTTCCCGGCGGCGTACGGCTGCTGTGGGACACCGAGGACGTCATCCGCTCCTTCGACCCCGGGTGGACCCCGCCGAGCGGTGGCGACCGCTCCGGGCTCGCCTTCCGCTGCGCGGACGCCGGGGAGGTGGACGCGGTGTACGCGGAGCTCACGGCGGCCGGGTACACCGGGCATCTCGCGCCGTGGGACGCGGTCTGGGGACAGCGTTACGCGGTGATCCTGGACCCGGACGGGACCGGGGTCTCGCTCTTCGCGGACACCGCGCCCGAGAAGGACACCGCCCCCGGGAAGGACACCGCGCCCGGGAAGGCGGCCGTGTAGGCGGTCAGCGTCGTACCGGCCAGCTCGCGCATCTCCCGGGCGAGATGCGCCTGGTCGGCGCAGCCCGCCGCCGGCGCGGCGGCGGCGTACGGCACACCGTCCCGGATCAGCGCCAGCGCCCGCTGGAGGCGGAGTACGCGGGCGAGGGTCTTGGGCCCGTAGCCGAAGGCGTCGAGCGAGCGGCGGTGGAGCTGCCGGGCGCCGAGGCCGACGGCCCGCGCGGTGTCGGCGACGGTACGCCCCTCGCGGAGCCGGCGCACGACCTCGGCCAGGGCCGGGTCCGGGGGCGAGGGAGCGCGGGCGGCCCGGTCCAGGGCGATGCGCTCCAGCTCGGCCGCCGGGTCGGCGGCGGCGTCGACCCGCTCGGTGAGCCGGCGCGCCTCGGCGGCGTTCCAGAGCCCGTCGAGCGCGACCCGCCGGTCGCGGAGCTCTCGGGCGCGGACCCCGAGCAGCGCCGGTGCGGTGCCGGGGGCGAGCCTGATGCCGGCGAAGCGGGTGCCCGGCGGGGCGGTGGGGGCCTGCGCGCGGGTGTCGGGTCCGGCCACGAGCAGCCGGCCGGGGGTCCAGAGCAGGTCCATACAGCCGTCGGGAAGGACCGGGCGGGCGCCGGAGTGCGGCTGTTCCCAGACGACGGCGCCCCGGAGCGCGGAGGGCCGTTCCCGGTACCCGGTCCCGGAGGGCCGGGAGGAGCCGCTCACTCCCCCGGGCCCGGCGGCGCGGGCGGCGGCTTCTGGTGGTGGTTGCCGTGCAGCCGGGAGCGGACATCGTCCGGGGGCAGAAAGCGCGACCAGCGTTCCGGGAATTCCGAGGGCATGTCCCCGGAGCCCCCGCCGTCGTCGTCCTCGTCGTCGTCCTCGTCCTCGTCGTAGGCGGCGAAGATGTGCGCGGCCCGCGCCCGGGCCAGTACCTCCGCCGCCTGTGCGGCGCGCACCCGCTCATTGGCGGCACGGGCCGCCGCGGTCGCGGCGGCCGGCCACACCCGGTCGATCGCGGCGTTGACGGCGGCGCCGACGAGGACCGCGAAGGCGGAGATGCCGATCCACAGCAGTACCGCGATCGGCGCGGCCAGCGAGCCGTAGATGGTCGGGCCCTCGACCGTGCTGGTGAGGTAGATCCGGAGCAGGAAGCTGCCGAAGACCCACATCGCGAGGGCCACGAGCGCACCCGGCACATCCTCGATCCAGGGCGAGCGCACGGGTACGGAGACGTGGTAGAGCGTGGTCAGGAAGGCGATCGAGAGCAGGCTCACCACCGGCCAGTACATGACCGTGACGACCGTGGTGCCCCAGGGGATCCACTCCACCACCCGGTCGGGGCCGGCCACCGCGAGCGGCAGCACCACCGCGCCGATCAGCAGGGCGATGATGTAGAGCAGGAACGCCAGCAGCCGGGTGGCGACGATGCCCCGGTGGCCGTCGAGTCCGTACATCACGGTGATGGTGTCGATGAAGACATTGACCGCCCGCGAGCCGGACCAGAGCGCGATGGCGAAGCCGATCGAGATGAGGTCGGGCCGGCCGCCGTGGGTGACGTCGGCCAGGAGCGGTTTGGCGATGTCGTTGACGCCGCGTTCGGACAGCACGGTGCCGACCGCGTTGAGGATGTTCGCCTCGATCGACGCGACCGTGGTGGTGTTGGTCCAGTCGTCGATGTAGCCGAGCAGTCCGAGCAGCCCCAGCATGAGGGGCGGCAGGGACAGAAGAGTGAAGAACGCCGCCTCGGCGGCGAGCCCGAGGATCCGGTACTCGATGCACGAATTGACGGTGTCCTTCAGAAGCAGCCAGGTCATCTTCCGCTTGGAGACGTTGCGGTAGAGGACTCGGGCCCGGTGGAGTCTGCCCGGTGGCCGCTCGGGTGTTTCATTTGCTGCCTGCACCTCCTTACCGTATCGGCATGGCAGCGAGCACCCACACAGTGACCAACCAGGCTCCGCCCCTGGTCGGGTACGACGTGTACCGCGCGGACCGGGCTCTGGCCGAGGCCGTGGAGCGGCATGTCGGGCCGGAGCTCATCGAGACGGTACGGGCGGAACTCAGCGCGCTGGGCCGGGAGGCCGGTTCGGCGCGGACGCGGGAGCGGGGGGTGCGGGCCAATGAGCACTCGCCCGTGCTCCGCACCCATGACCGGTACGGGAACCGGATCGACGAGGTGGAGTTCGATCCGGCGTGGCACCAACTTCTCGGCCGGGCGGTCGGGGCCGGGCTGACCAATGCCTGGGGAAGACCGTCGGGGCATGTCCGGCGCGCCGCGGGGTTCCTGGTGTGGACACAGACCGAGTCGGGGCAGGGCTGTCCGCTGTCGATGACCCATGCGGCGGTGCCCGCGCTGCGGACCGATCCGGGGCTGGCCGCCGCGTGGGAGCCCCGGCTGACCTCGCAGGTGTACACGGAGGGGCTGCTGCCGCCCGCGTCCAAGGCCGGGAATCTCCTCGGCATGGGGATGACGGAGAAGCAGGGCGGCAGCGATGTCCGCACCAACACGACGGAGGCGCGGCCGCTGGACGCGGCCGGCGAGTACGTCCTGACGGGGCACAAGTGGTTCTGCTCCGCGCCGATGTCGGACGGTTTTCTGGTGCTGGCGCAGGCGCCGGGCGGGCTGACGTGTTTTCTGGTGCCCCGGGTGCTGGAGGACGGGACCCGGAACGTCTTCCGGATCCAGCGGCTCAAGGACAAGCTGGGCAACCGGTCGAACGCCTCGGCCGAGGTCGAGTTCGACGGGACCTGGGCGCGCCGGGTCGGGGACGAGGGCCGGGGGGTGCGGACCATCATCGAGATGGTGGCGGCGACCCGGCTGGACTGTGTCGTCGGCTCGGCGGCGCTGATGCGCCAGGCGGTGGCCCAGGCGATCCACCACAGCGCGTACCGGAGCGCCTTCGGCGGACCGCTGATCGACAAGCCGCTGATGCGCAATGTGCTGGCCGATCTGGCGCTGGAGTCGGAGGCGGCGACGGTGCTGGGGCTGCGGCTGGCGGCGGCGTACGACGCGGACACCGAGGCGGAGCGGGCGTTTCTCCGGCTGGCGGTGCCGGCGGCGAAGTACTGGGTGACCAAGCGGTGCACGCCGGTGGTGGGCGAGGCGCTGGAGTGTCTGGGCGGCAATGGCTATGTGGAGGAGTCGGGGCTGCCCCGGCTGCTGCGGGAGGCGCCGCTGAATTCGATCTGGGAGGGATCGGGGAATGTGCAGGCGCTCGATGTGCTGCGGGCGCTCCAGCGGGAGCCGCTGGCGCTGAACGCCTTCCTGGAGGAGGTGGGGGCGGCGCGCGGCGCCGATCACCGGCTGGACGGCGCGATCAAGGCGCTGCTGACGGAGCTGGCCGATCTGGCGGGCGCGGAGGCGCGGGCGCGGCGGCTGGTGGAGCGGATGGCGCTGGTGCTCCAGGGCTCGCTGCTGGTGCGCTGGGCTCCGCCGGAGGTGGCGGACGCGTTCTGCGCCTCGCGGCTGGGCGGTGACTGGGGGTCGGCGTTCGGGACCCTGCCGCACACCCTGGGACTCGGGGCGGTGGTGGAGCGGGCCCGGGCGGTGGTGTGACACCCGCGCGTAGTGGATGATCATGCTCGGGGTGGTGCTGCGCCGACACGGCACCACCCCTCGCGCTGCTCACCCTCGTACATGCGCGCGCACGTCCGCGAGGGTTGCAGGGGGTTGCAGCCATATGCCGTACGGGCCGGAGCGTATCGGCTCCTACGGCGGATGGCGGACGACCCGTACGCGGTCCCCGGCCGTGTCCCTTATCGGCCCCGCACAGTTTCGCCGCGCAGGAGGACCCGCGTGCAGACCCGACCGATCGATCTGGCCACTCTCGCCGCCATGGACGCCTCGGAGGCGATCCGTCTGCTGAAGGGGGTGCGGGAGGCGGCGCTCAGCGGGCGCCGGCCGCCGGTGGGGCCGCGCGCGGACATCGCGGACTCCTGGCGGCGGCTGCTGCGCGACGGGGTGGATCCGGAGCGGATCCGTCCGGTTGGGCTGCTCCCGCTTCAGGAGATCGAGCGGCGGCGGTACGACTCGGCGCTGCGGGAGGTGCTGCCGGTGCTGCGGGACGGGCTGGTGTCGATCGCGGAGGCGGCCCAGCACGTGATGATCGTCGCCGATGCCGAGGGGCGGCTGCTGTGGCGCGAGGGGAAGACCGCCGTGCTGCGGAAGGCGGACGCGCACGGCTTCGTCCTCGGCGCCGATCTCAGCGAGGAATTCATGGGCACCAATGCCGTGGGGACCTCACTGGTGACGCGGCGGCCGATCCAGGTGCACGCGGCCGAGCACTTCGTCGCCGCGCATCACTCGTGGACCTGTGCCGGGGTACCGGTCACCGACCCCCGGGACGGCAGGCTGCTCGGGGTGATCACCGCCTGCGGGCCGCTGTCCACCCTGCATCCGACCACACTCGCCCTGGTGACCTCGGTGACCCGGCTCGCCGAGGCCGAGTTGCGGACCGCGCATCTCGCGGCGCTGGACCGGCTGCGCGGGGTCGCGGCCCCGCTGCTGGGCCGGCTGGCCGGCCGGGCCGTGGCGGTGGACCCCAATGGCTGGCCGGCCGCCGTGGTGGGGATGCCGCCGCCGGGCCGGCTCACCCTGCCGAGGGCGCCGGCGGACGGGCGCTGCTGGCTGCCGTCGCTCGGGATGTGCACGATGGAGCCGCTGCCGGGCGGCTGGCTGGTGCGGGTGGAGGAGTACGACCCGGCGGCGGACGCGGCGACCCGGGTGGTGCTGGATCTGAGCAGACCCCGGCGGGCGTCGGTGACGGTGTCGTGCGCCACGGGGAGCTGGACCCAGGAGCTGAGCCCGCGCCATGCCGAGCTGCTGCGGGCGCTGGCCCTCCACCGGGAGGGCCGGAGCGCGGCGGAGCTGGCCGGCGATCTCTTCGGTGATCCGTCACGTACGGTCACGGTACGGGCGGAGATGTCGCGGTTGCGGCGGCATCTGGCCCAGGTCCTGGCGAGCCGCCCGTACCGGTTCGCGGAGGGAGTGCGGGTCGAGGTGGTGCCCCGGCTTCGTCCCGAACGGCCCGGCGTGCTTCCCTGACCTGTATGAACACCGTAGTGACCACCTGGTATCTGGAGCAGACCGACGCCGCGGCGCAGCGCCCGTCCGCCGCACCCCCGGAAGAGGTGCGCATCGTCCGCGCGGAGGTGCCCTCGCCCGAGTTCAGCCGTTTTCTCTACGCTTCGGTGGGTGGGGACATCCAGTGGACGGACCGGCTGGGGCTCACCTACGCGGAGTGGGAGGAGGCGCTCGGCAGGCCGGGCACCGAGACCTGGGTGGCGTACGACCGTGGCACCCCGGCCGGATACGCGGAGATCGCGGCCCGGGACGACGGCTCGGTGGAGATCGTCTACTTCGGGCTGATCCCGGCCTTCCGGGGGCGGCGGATCGGCGGCCATCTCCTGTCGTGCGCCGTGGCGCGGGCCTGGGATCTGGCGGACCGGTGGCCGGATCTGGCGCCGACGAAGCGGGTCTGGCTGCACACCTGCTCGCTGGACGGGCCGCACGCGATGGACAACTACCTGCGCCGCGGATTCGTCCTCTGCGACACCAAGACGGCCGAGGAGCCGGAGCGGCCCAACCCCGGCCCCTGGCCCGGTTCCCACCCCGAGCACCCCTGACCCCGCCGCCGCGAGCGGCTCCGGCCGTCCGCGCACCCCGCTGACCAGCCGCCGGGCGGTCGCGGGCGCTCCCCCGCCGGGCGCCCGGCGGCGCCGGGTCATCACGCGGCAATCACCGGGTCAATTCCGCACCATCGCCCGATCCGGCGCCGCGGCGGCGCCGGATCCCCCGACCGGCCCGGCGTCCCGCCATGCGGACAGCCCTTCAGCGCTCCGACCGGCCCGTCGTCCCGCCGACCGGGACGGCGAAAACGCGCCACGACCTGAGCGAACCGGGCGAAGCCGGGCGCGCGGCCAAGTGACCGACCGAACAGTGTCTCGTCAGGCGAGACGATGCTGTCCACTATGCGGATAACGGTGGACTGTCGTCCGATCGCCGTGACAGGCTTCCGCCATGTCTGGAACTGGAATTGCCTTGGTGAGTCGGCGGCACGTCGATCTCGGCCGCATGTCCAGCGCCATCTGTCCCGCCTGCTGACAGGCCGGCACGGCTGGGGCGTCATTCCCCGTGTCCGCCCGGTCGCCGCACCGCCGCGACGACCGCGCCACACCGCCGCGTTCCGCGCTCCACGCCCGCACCACGCTTCCGCAGCTCTCCTGCCCTCGGACCTCCCCGGCTGAGCACCCCTGAGATCACCGGTCACCCCCTGCGCACCGCCGCGCCACCCGCGAGTGTGCAGTTCAGAGCCGCCCTCCCGCAGTCTCGAAGGACAAACCGCCATGGCCGCCACCCCTGAAAAGCCCACCCCCGCCGCCCCCCGGCGCAGAGCCGGACGCCATCGCGGCGAGGGCCAGTGGGCCGTTGGCCACATGACGCCGCTGAACGCCAATGAGCAGGCCAAGAGAGACGACGACGGTCTCAATGTGCGGACACGCATTGAGACGATCTACTCCAAGCGCGGCTTCGACTCCATCGACGGCGCCGATCTGCGCGGCCGGATGCGCTGGTGGGGTCTGTACACCCAGCGCAAGCCCGGGATCGACGGCGGCAAGACCGCGATCCTGGAGCCGGAGGAGCTGGACGACGAGTACTTCATGATGCGCGTCCGCATCGACGGCGGACGGCTCACCACACAGCAGCTGAAGGTCATCGGCGAGATCTCCCAGGAGTTCGCCCGCGGCACCGCCGACATCACCGACCGGCAGAACGTCCAGTACCACTGGATCCGCATCGAGGACGTGCCGGAGATCTGGCGCCGGCTCGAAGCGGTCGGGCTCTCCAGCACCGAGGCATGCGGCGACACCCCCCGGGTCATCCTCGGCTCGCCCGTCGCGGGCATCGCCGAGGACGAGATCATCGACGGCACCCCCGCCATCGACGAGATCTACCGCCGGATCGTCGGCAACAAGGACTTCTCCAACCTGCCCCGCAAGTTCAAGTCCGCGATCTCCGGTTCACCCCAGCTCGATGTGGCCCACGAGATCAACGACATCGCCTTCGTCGGCGTCGACCACCCCGAACTGGGCCCCGGTTTCGACGTCTGGGTCGGCGGCGGCCTCTCCACCAACCCCAAGATCGGTGTCCGGCTCGGCACCTGGGTCTCGCTGGACGAGGTCCCCGATGTGTACGAGGGCGTCATCTCGATCTTCCGGGACTACGGCTACCGCCGGCTGCGCACCCGCGCCCGGCTGAAGTTCCTGGTCGCCGACTGGGGTCCGGAGAAGTTCCGCCAGGTCCTGGAGGAGCAGTACCTCCTCCGCAAGCTCGCCGACGGGCCCGCGCCCGACCAGCCGGTGGAGCAGTGGCGCGACCACGTGGGTGTGCACCGGCAGCGGGACGGACGGTTCTACGTGGGGTTCGCGCCCCGGGTCGGCCGGGTCGACGGCACCATCCTCACCAAGGTCGCCCAGCTGGCCGAGGACCACGGCTCCGGCCGGATCCGCACCACCGCCGAGCAGAAGATGATCGTGCTCGACATCGAGGAGGACCGCGTCGAATCGGTCGTCGCCGGCCTGGAGGCACTCGATCTGCGGGTCACCCCCTCCCCCTTCCGGCGCGGCACCATGGCCTGCACCGGCATCGAGTTCTGCAAGCTGGCGATCGTCGAGACCAAGGGCCGCGCCGCCTCGCTCATCGATGAGCTGGAGCGCCGGCTGCCCGACTTCGACCAGCCCCTCACCATCAATGTCAACGGCTGCCCGAACGCCTGCGCCCGTATCCAGGTGGCGGACATCGGTCTCAAGGGCCAGCTGATGCTGGACGCCGACGGCAACCAGGTGGAGGGCTACCAGGTCCACCTCGGCGGAGCGCTCGGCCTGGAGCCAGGCTTCGGCCGCAAGGTCCGCGGTCTCAAGGTCTCCTCGGCCGAACTCACCGACTACGTCGAGCGGGTGGTCCTGCGCTTCCAGGCGGAGCGCGAGGACGGCGAGCGCTTCGCCACCTGGGCCGCCCGCGCCTCCGAGGAGGCGCTGTCATGAGCGAGCGCGCGGCACCCTTCTACTGCCCCTACTGCGGTGACGAGGATCTGCGGCCGAGCGAACAGGGCCACGGCGCCTGGGAGTGCGCGGCCTGCAACCGGGCCTTTCAGCTGAAGTATCTCGGTCTGCTGAGCCGCGGCTTCCAGCGCGCCCCGGGAACGGACGACGGGGGTGAGCGAATATGACGGCGGTGAGCACCACCGGACTCCGCGAGCTGGCCGAGCGGGCGGGGCGCGACCTGGAGGACGCCTCCGCGCTCACCATTCTCGAATGGGCCGCCGAAACGTTTGGTCCCCGCTTCTGTGTCACCTCCTCGATGGAGGACGCGGTCGTGGCCCATCTCGCCTCCCGCGCCCTTCCCGGTGTCGATGTCGTCTTCCTCGACACCGGCTACCACTTCCCCGAGACCATCGGGACCCGGGACGCCGTCGAGGCGGTGATGGACGTACGGCTGATCACCCTCACCCCCCGGCAGAGCGTGGCCGAGCAGGACGCCGAGCACGGCCCGCGGCTGCACGACCGCGACCCCGATCTCTGCTGCGCCCTGCGCAAGGTCAAGCCGCTGGAGGAGGGCCTGGCCGGATACGACGCCTGGGCCACCGGGCTGCGCCGCGACGAGTCCCCGACCCGGGCGAACACCCCGGTCATCGGCTGGGACGAGCGGCGGCGGAAGGTCAAGGTCTCCCCGATCGCCCGCTGGACCCAGGACGATGTGGACGGCTATGTCGCCGAACACGGCGTCCTCACCAACCCGCTGCTGATGGACGGTTACGCCTCCGTCGGCTGCGAGCCCTGCACCCGCCGGGTGCTGGAGGGCGAGGACGCACGGGCCGGCCGCTGGGCCGGACGGGGAAAGACGGAATGCGGGCTGCACGGCTGATGACAACGCTGGGAGAGAACGACGTGACTGGAGCCACCGTCTGGCTCACCGGGCTGCCGAGCGCCGGCAAGACCACCATCGCCTACGCGCTGGCGGAGCGGCTGCGCGCGGAGGGACGCCGGACCGAAGTCCTCGACGGGGACGAGATCCGCGAATTCCTCTCGGCGGGCCTCGGCTTCAGCCGCGAGGACCGGCACACCAATGTGCAGCGGATCGGCTTCGTCGCCGAACTGCTCGCCTCCCACGGGGTGACCGTGCTGGTGCCCGTGATCGCACCGTACCGGGACAGCAGGGACGCGGTCCGCAAGCGCCACGCGGCCGAGTCCACCCCCTATGTCGAGGTCCATGTCTCGACCCCGGTCGAGGTCTGCTCCGAGCGCGATGTGAAGGGTCTGTACGCCAAGCAGGCGGCCGGCGAGATCAGCGGACTCACCGGGGTGGACGACCCCTATGAGGCGCCCGAGTCGCCCGATCTGCGGATCGAGTCCCAGCACCAGACGGTCCAGGAGTCGGCGGCGGCGCTCCACGCGCTGCTGACCGAGCGGGGCGTTCTGTGACGGGATCGCACCGCGGCTCCCCGCACGGCAAGGGCGCGTATGGCTACGGCGCACGCGCCGGGGGTACGTTCCCGCGCAGGACCGGCCCGTACCGGCCGCATCAGACCATGACCACCGCAGCCCCGGCGCACCCGGCCGGAGCACCGAACAGAGGGGACGCAGCATGACGACGGTCACCGACAGTCCATATGCGCTCAGCCACCTCGACGCGCTCGAATCCGAGGCGGTGCACATCTTCCGTGAGGTGGCGGGTGAGTTCGAGCGGCCGGTGATTCTCTTCTCCGGCGGCAAGGACTCCATCGTCATGCTCCATCTGGCGC
>NZ_JBDQQP010000004.1:432946-488278 GCF_039888735.1 Streptomyces sp. CAU 1734 | reverse complement strand
CTTCGACCGCAGGAACGCCTCCGTGCCCTCCGTGGGACGGTGATACATCCACGAGAGCAGGCCCAGCGCGAACATGTTCTTCGACCGCTCCGCCTCCTTGCGGGTCAGCCCGAACTCCTTCAGAGCCTCCACCGTCAACGTGGTCAGCGGGACCCGGTGGACCCGGTAGGCGTCCAGCGAGCCGTCCTCCAGCGGCGAGGTGTCGTAACCGACCTTCGCCATCGCCCGCTTCGCGAACTCGTCCGTGTTCACGATGATCTCCCCGCCCCGCGGGACATCGGCCACATTCGCCTTCAGCGCCGCCGGATTCATCGCCACCAGCACATTCGGCGCGTCACCCGGCGTCAGAATGTCATGATCCGCGAAATGCAGCTGGAACGACGACACCCCCGGCAGCGTCCCCGCGGGCGCCCTGATCTCCGCCGGAAAGTTCGGCAGCGTCGACAGATCATTCCCGAACGACGCCGTCTCCGACGTGAACCGGTCCCCCGTGAGCTGCATCCCGTCACCCGAATCACCCGCGAACCGGATCACCACCCGATCCAACCGCCGAACCTCCTTGGCTCCGGCTTCGGCTTCGGCTTCAGTTTCGGTATCCGTTCCGGGCTGCCGTTGCCCGACAAGCGCGTCGCTTGCCTCGTC
The DNA here is from genome assembly GCF_039888735.1 of Streptomyces sp. CAU 1734. NCBI lineage: Bacteria > Bacillati > Actinomycetota > Actinomycetes > Kitasatosporales > Streptomycetaceae > Streptomyces > Streptomyces sp. CAU 1734. The sequence goes on along the minus strand of NZ_JBDQQP010000004.1, from coordinate 487,636 downwards.
TGCCTCGTCGGCGCGTTCGGCTGGGCTGCTGACCTGGCTCGTCACTGAACTGGACCTCCCTTGAGGCGGCTGTTCGGTCCGACCGTCTCGCTGGTCGGCCCCGGTGCCACCCTACGTCTGTGAGGGCGGCCTTCCCTGGGATCTCCCATATAATGGACGCCCTCTTGAGACATTTATATGCCCCAATGTGTCCATGTTTGTCCACCCTCAATCGGCCTGATCGGGGTGGTCTCCGTGTCATCCTTTGGTTCTAGGACCAGCCTTCGCCGCGATAACTGACAGAGAGTCAGTTGATCAGGAGTTGAGGTAGGTCAGCACCGCCAGCACACGGCGGTGATCCCCTTCGCTGGGGGAGAGGCCGAGCTTCAGGAAGATATTGCTCACATGCTTCTCGACCGCGCCGTCGCTCACGACGAGCTGCCTGGCCACCGCCGAGTTCGTCCGTCCCTCGGCCATCAGGCCGAGGACCTCCCGCTCGCGCGGTGTGAGGTTGGCCAGTACGTCCTGCTTGCGGCTCCGCCCCAGCAGCTGGGCCACCACCTCCGGGTCCAGGGCCGTGCCGCCCCGGGCCACCCGCACCACGGCGTCCACGAACTCGCGGACCTCGGCCACCCGGTCCTTCAGCAGGTATCCCACACCCCGGCTGCTGCCCGCGAGCAGCTCGGTGGCGTACTGCTCCTCCACGTACTGGGAGAGGACGAGCACGCCGACCCCCGGGTGGTCCTTCCGCAGCCGCACCGCGGCGCGGACGCCCTCGTCGGTGTGGGTGGGAGGCATCCGTACATCCGCCACCACCACATCCGGCAGCGAGTCCTTCTCCGCGAGCTCCCCGACCGTCCTGATCAGCTGCTCGGCGTCCCCGACGCCGGCCACCACCTCGTGCCCCCGGTCGGTCAGCAGGCGGGTCAGGCCCTCCCGGAGCAGCACCGAATCCTCGGCGATGACCACCCGCACTCTGTCTTCCACAGCCCTGACGCCCCCATGTCGATCCAAGTCCCGCCTCTGTCGGAACCAGCATCCCAGTATCGGGACCGGACCGTGGCGGGCGCAGGAGTGATTGGGGGCGTTTCGATGGCACCGGGTGGGTTTTGTCCTGCGATTCCACCCCGCTCATCACGGCGGGGTGGGGGCGGTCAGCCGCGCCAGGGCAGCTCCGCCGTGATCGTGGTCGGACCCCCGGCGGGGGAGTCGATGGCGAGGATGCCGTCCACCGCGTCCAGCCGCTCCGCGAGCCCGGCCAGCCCGCTGCCGGCCGTCACATCGGCCCCGCCCCTGCCGTCATCGCGGACCTGGAGCATCAGCCGTCCCTGGGACCGCCAGACATCCACCGACGCCTTGCGGGCCCGTGCGTGCTTGCTGATGTTCTGGAGCAGCTCCGCCACCGTGAAGTAGGCGATCCCCTCAATGGCCGGAGCGGGCCGCTCCGACAGATCCACCTCCACACTCACCGGCACCGTGCAGCGGGCGGAGATGGAGGAGAGTGCGGCGCTGAGTCCGCGGTCGGTGAGGACGGCGGGGTGGATGCCGCGGGCGAGGTCGCGGAGTTCCTGGAGGGCGATTTTCACTTCGCCGTGGGCTTCGTCGACCATGGCGGCGGCGGCTTCGGGGTCTTCGAGGAGTTTCTCCTTGGCCAGCCCCAGATCCATGGCGAGGGCGACGAGGCGGGCCTGGGCGCCGTCGTGGAGGTCGCGTTCGATGCGGCGCAGATCGGCGGCCGCGGTGTCGACCACCACACCCCGGTCCGACTCCAGCTCCACCACCCGGGTCGCCAGCGACGACGGTCCGAGGAACCCGGTCACCATCACCCGGTCCACATGGGCGAAGCCCCGGATCAGCCAGGCGGAGACGAAGACGACACCCAGACCGGTCGCCGAGGTGGCCGCGATCTCGAAGGGGGTGTCGACATAGAAGGCGTCGCCGTTGCTGTCGCCGTAGAGCTGGATCCCGGACTGCGAGGTGTAGGCCGGGAAGACCCACCGCCACAGCGGGTACGAGAGCAGTGCCCAGCCGACGGTCTGAAGGGTGAGGGTGACCACGAAGGCGGCTGTCGCCCAGGGGAAGTGCAGCAGCGCGTAGAGCAGATGGCGCCAGGAGGTGCCGCTCTTCAGGATCGCGCCGACCCAGGACATCAGGCCGTTGGACCGGGGGCGCACCGGCTCGGGGTTGTCCACATGGTGGTGGAGCAGCGCCCGCGCCCGGCTCCGCTCCAGCGCGCCGAAGCCCCGGCAGCCGGCGAGCCCGGCGGCCAGTACGGGCACTCCGAGGAAGGTGACCAGCAGCCCCGCGCTGAGCGAGATGGTGACGATCGCGAAGGTGAAGAGAATGATCGAGACGGGCAGGCTCAGCATCAGATACCCGAACTCCCGCCAGGTACGGCTCTCGAACGGCGCACGCAGTGCCGAGGGCACCAGCGTCTGCCGATGACCGTGACCGGGGCGCTGCTGCGGGATGTCCGTGGTCATCTGCGTCGTCCGTTCTGGGCTGCGGGCTGTCATGACAACAAGGGTGCGGCGAGCGCCGCCGCCGCACCATGAGGCCGGTAGCCGTGTTGATACGGGGGTTTTCCCCACCATGGGTGCCGCCGTCTCCGTACGGGCACGGGTGCCGGTGCGGTGCGGGCAGTGCGAGCGGCGGTACGGGAGACTCCCGTACCGCCGCTCACCCGGTGGACGCGCCGGCCGGGGCTGTGCGCATCCGTACGCCGGGACCCGTGCGCATCCGCACACCGGGACTCATGTGAATCCGCGGGCCGGGACTGAACGAACCCGTGGGTCAGGGCTGTGCGAACCTCTGGTTCAGGGCTGTGCGACCCGCTCCCGCCACGGTACCTCCACCGTGACGGTCGTCCCCTTCCCCTCCGAGGAGTCCAGGACGAAGAGCCCGTCGACGGCCTGGAGCCGCTCGGCCAGCCCGGACATCCCGGTGCCGGCGTCCAGCCGTGCCCCGCCCCTGCCGTCATCGCTGACCTGGATCAGCAGCCGGTCGGCCGACCGCCACACCTCGACCGTCGCGCTGGTCGCCCGTGCGTGCTTGCTGATGTTCTGGAGCAGCTCGGAGACGGTGAAGTAGGCGATGCCCTCGATGGCCTGGGCCGGCCGTTCGGTGAGCTCGACGGAGACCCGCACCGGGGCGGTGCAGCGGGCGGAGATGGAGGAGAGCGCGGCGCCGAGTCCGCGGTCGGTGAGGACGGCGGGGTGGATGCCGCGGGCGAGGTCGCGGAGTTCCTGGAGGGCGATTTTCACTTCGCCGTGGGCTTCGTCGACCATGGCGGCGGCGGCTTCGGGGTCTTCGAGGAGTTTCTCCTTGGCCAGGCCGAGGCCCATGGCGAGGGCGACGAGGCGGGCCTGGGCGCCGTCGTGGAGGTCGCGTTCGATGCGGCGCAGATCGGCGGCCGCGGTGTCGACCACCACACCCCGGTCCGACTCCAGCTCGGCGATCCGCCGTTCCAGCTCGTCGGAGGGGGACAGCAGCCCCCGGACCATCACCCGGTCGGCGGCGGTCAGCGCCCGGGTGATGAAGGGGAGCACGGGCCAGAGCACGAAGAGACCGACCATGATCACACCGAAGGTCAGCACCCCCCAGGGCAGCCGGATGAAGCAGTACAGCGCGGTCCGCCAGGCGACCGGGTCCAGCAGACTCCGGCGCACCCAGTGGAGGAACCCCTTCCGCAGCGGGCGCGAACCCAGCGGCGGGCTCGGTTCATCGATCCGTACGCCCAGCATCGCCCGCGCCCGGGCACGCTCCCAGCGCCCGAGCATGCGTACCCCGGCCAGCCCGAACGCCAGCAGGGGCAGTCCGATCACGGTCACCGACAGGCCGGCGCCCACCGAAATTGTGAACGCCACGTAAACAAAACCGATCAACGCCACCGGCAGATTGATCAGGAGATGGGCGATCTCCTTCCAGGTCCGGCGGTCCAGCGCGAAGCTCGAGGGGGGCAACGGGTCCTCGTCGGCGGACGCGCGCGACGTGGTGCCGGGGACGGTTCTGCTCACGGTCATACCCGCCAGCCTGCCCCGCCGGGCCCCCGGCGCGCCATGGGGTGGCTCGGCGGGGTGATGTCGGGCCGGCCGGGGGGTGCGACATGGGGGTAACCCCACCTCTTCCCGGACGCGGCTGCTTACCCTCCCCTAAGCAGGGCCTAGACTCCCGTGCGTACGGAACACAGATCGTCGGACAGAACGCCAACGGCGTCTGCGAGGTCAGGGAGCGAGGGGCGGACGTGCCGGAACCGACCGTTGCCGTGCTCGCGGCGGACTACCACTCCGGCTATGCGGTCGTCGGAGTGCTCGCCGCGATCGGCGTGCTCTTCGTGGCCGTGGCCTTCGGAGCGGGACGGCTGCTGCGGCCGATGGTGCCCACACCGGAGAAGCTGCTCACCTATGAGTGCGGAGTGGATCCCGTCGGCGAGGGCTGGGCGCACACCCAGGTCCGCTACTACGTGTACGCGTTTCTGTATGTGATCTTCGCGGTGGACTCGATCTTCCTCTTCCCCTGGGCCACGGTCTTCGCCGCCGCGGGATACGGGGCGACGACGCTCGTGGAGATGTTCATCTTCCTCGGCTTCCTGGCCGTGGGCCTGCTCTACGCATGGAAGAAGGGCGTCCTGGCATGGACGTGACCCCGACCCCGAATCCGGTCCCGGTCGCTCCGGCACCGGTATCGCTGCCGGAGCCGAAGCGGCTGGGTGTCCTCTCCCGGCTCGCGCCCGAGCCGATGAAGGTGGTCCTGAACTGGGGCCGCCGCTACAGCCTCTGGGTCTTCAACTTCGGGCTCGCCTGCTGCGCGATCGAGTTCATCGCCGCCTCCATGGCGCGCCACGACTTCATCCGGCTCGGTGTGATCCCCTTCGCCCCCGGCCCGCGCCAGGCGGATCTCATGATCGTCTCGGGCACGGTGACCGACAAGATGGCCCCGGCCGTCAAGCGGCTCTACGAGCAGATGCCCGAGCCGAAGTACGTCATCTCCTTCGGCGCCTGCTCCAACTGCGGCGGACCGTACTGGGACTCGTACGCGGTCACCAAGGGCGTCGACCAGATCATTCCGGTCGATGTGTACGTGCCCGGCTGCCCGCCCCGCCCCGAGGCCCTGCTCCAGGGGATCCTCAAGCTTCAGGAGAAGATCGCCCGCGAGTCGATGAGCGAGCGGTACGGGACCGATCGCCCGTCCGTGAGCGAACTCCGCAGCGGCCTGGTCACCCCGCCCCCGGCTCCGGCCGGTCCGGCCGCGGCTGGTCCTGCCGACGCGGGCACGGAGGAGAAGTGAGCGCGTACGACCGCCTTCCGGACGCCGTCACCGAGATCTTCGGCGACGAGGCCACCGCCGAGCACGCGTACGACCTCCTCACGGTCGATGTCCCGGCCGGGTCCTGGATCGCCGCCCTGGAAACCGCCCGCTCCGAGCTGGGCTGCACCTTCTTCGACTGGCTGAGCGCGGTGGACGAGCCGGGGACCGGCTTCCGGGTCTGCGCCCATGTCGTCTCGCTCGCGCACGGCGCGGACGGTGTGGTGCGCCGGCTGCTGCTGCGCACCACCGTCCCGCACGAGGCCGCGGTCCTGCCGACCGCCGTGGGCGTCTTCGCCGGTGCGGACTGGCATGAGCGCGAGACCCACGAGATGTTCGGGATCTCCTTCACCGGGCATCCGCATCTGGTTCCGCTTCTGCTTCCCGAGGGCTTCGAGGGGTATCCGCTGCGCAAGGACTTCGTCCTGGCCGCGCGGGTCGCCAAGGCATGGCCCGGGGCGAAGGAGCCGGGCGAGGGCGAGCACGGCGGGCCCAAGCGCCGCCAGATGCTGCCGCCCGGTGTTCCGGATCCGAACGACTGGGGTCCTCTGAAGGGGCAGCTTCCCCCGGCTCCGGCCCGGCCCGCCCGCACCCCGCGGGCGGCGGGCGCGGCGGGGGCCGACCGCCCGGCCCGTACTCCGCGAGCCGCCGGTGCGGCGGGCGCCGCCCGTGCCGCGGGGGGTGCCGCTGCCGCCGACCGGCCGGTCCGCCGTGCCCGTACGGCGGCGGAGGGGTCCGCGACCCAGCCGCCCGCGCCGGCGCCCGATTCGGCTTCCGCTTCCGATTCCGTTTCGGCAGCTCCGGCAGCTCCGGCAGCTCCGGCAGCCCCGTCGGCTCCGTCGGCTCCGGATGCGTCGGCAGCTCCGTCCGCTCCCGCCGGTCCGCGCCGCAACCGGAGTGTGAGCGAGGGCTCGGCGAGCCAGGCGGCCGGCGAGGCCGCGAGCGCACCGGCTCCGCCGGCTCCGCCGCCGGGCGGACCCGCCGGTGAGCAGCCGGCCGGGGCGCGCACGCGCTCCTCGGACGCCCCCTGGCACCATGCCCGCCCGGCGTTCGACGGCCCGGAAGAGGCCGCCGCCCCGGAACCCCCGGCCGCGAGCCCCGCCGAAGAACCGAACGAACCGACCAAGCCGAGCACACCGAACTCACCGAACGAGGCGAAGGAGCCGGGCGAACCGGCCGAAACCGCCGAACGGCCCGGCCCGGAGTCCGCAGACGGACCCGGCCAGGACGGGCCGACCGACAACGCCGGAGGCGACCCCGCGTGAACGACGCTCTCGACGTCGCCCTCCGGCTCATCGTCGTCTTCGCCGTCTTCCTCGTCCTGCCGCTGGTGATCGGGCAGGCCGAGCACAAGGTCATGGCCCATATGCAGGGACGGCTCGGCCCCATGTACGCGGGCGGCTTCCACGGCTGGGCCCAGCTGGTCGCGGACGGTGTGAAGTTCGCCCAGAAGGAAGACGTGGTTCCGGCCGGTGCCGACCGCCGCATCTTCCAGCTCGCGCCCGCCGTCGCCCTGCTCCCCTATCTCCTCGTCCTGGTGGCGATCCCGATCGGCCCGAGCGAGGGCGCGGTCGGCCAGGTCGTCGACGCGGGCATCTTCTTCGTCCTCGCCATCATGGGTGTCAGCGTGCTGGGCTCGCTGATGGCGGGCTGGGCGTCGGCCAACAAGTTCTCCCTCCTCGGCGGCCTGCGGACCGCCGCCCAGCTGCTGGCGTACGAACTGCCGATGCTGCTGGCCGCCGCCTCCGTCGCGATGGCGGCGGGCACGGTCTCGCTGCCCGGCATCCTCAACGCCTGGGAATGGTGGTGGCTGCCCTGGCAGATCGTGGGCGCCGTCGTCTTCTTCGTCGCGGGCCTCGCCGAACTCCAGCGCCCGCCCTTCGACATGCCGGTCGCCGACTCCGAGATCATCTTCGGCGCGTACACCGAGTACACCGGCCTGCGGTTCGCCCTCTTCCTGCTCGCCGAGTACGCGGGCATCGTCGTCCTCTGCGGTCTGACCACCGTCCTCTTCCTCGGTGGCTGGCACGGCCCGATGGGGGAGGACGGCCTCGGCTGGGTCTGGACCCTGCTCAAGGTCTCCGTACTGGCCTTCATCATCATCTGGCTGCGGGTGAGCTACCCCCGGATGCGTGAGGACCAGCTCCAGAAGCTCGCCTGGACCGTACTCGTTCCCCTCGCTCTCGCCCAGATCGCCCTCACCGGCGTTGTGAAGGTGGTGATCTAGCCATGGCGCCGATCCCCGGATCCGGCCTGGCCAAGGGCCTTGCCGTCACCCTCCGCACGATGACGCGGAAGACCGTCACCGCGCAGTACCCGGAGGTCCAGCCCGAACTGCCGCCCCGCACCCGCGGTGTGATCGGCCTGTTCGAGGAGAACTGCACGGTCTGCATGCTCTGCGCCCGTGAGTGCCCCGACTGGTGCATCTACATCGACTCCCACAAGGAGACGATCCCGGCCGCCACCCCCGGCGGCCGTGACCGCAGCCGCAATGTGCTCGACCGGTTCGCCATCGACTTCTCCCTCTGCATGTACTGCGGTATCTGCATCGAGGTGTGCCCCTTCGACGCGCTCTTCTGGTCGCCGGAGTTCGAGTACGCGGAGACGGACATCCACGAGCTGACCCACGAGCGGGACAAGCTCCGCGAGTGGATGTGGACGGTGCCGGCCCCGCCCGCCCTCGACCCGGCGGCCGAGGAGCCCAAGGAGATCGCCACGGCCCGCAAGGCCGCGGAGAAGCTCGCCGCCGCCCAGGCCGCGCCCGCCGCGAGCGACGCGCCCGACGCTCCGGCGGCCTCCGCCCCCGCGCGTCCGGCCCGCCCTGCGCGTCCGGCCCGTGAGCCGAGGCCGGCGGCCGGCGGCGTACCGGAAGCGACCCCGGTGACCCCGGAACCGAAGCCCGCGCCCGCACCCGAGCCGAAGCCCGCGTCCGAGCCCGCAGGACCCGCGAAGCCCGCCACCCCCGAGCCCGGCCGGCAGCAGCCGCCCGCGCCCGAGGCGGACAAGCTGTCCGCGCCCGCCCAGCCGTCAGGGTCAGCCGAGCCGACCGGCACCGCCGCGCCCGAGGCCGACAAGCAGTCCGGGACCGCCAAGCCGGCCCCGTCCGCCAAGCCCGCCCCGACCGCCAAGCCGACACCGTCGGACGCGCCTGCCGAGCCCGCCGCGAGCGACGCGCCCGCCCCGTCCGCCAAGCCCGCCGAGTCCGACGAATCCTCCGATCCGCCCGCCGGACCGGGTGCCGAGAACCCGCCCGCCGGAGAAGGAGGCCAGGCATGATCCTCGCCGCCGCCGAAACCCAGAGCTTTCTCTCCCCGACCGGTGTCGAGATCGTCTTCCTCCTCGTCGGTGTCGTCACCCTCGGCGCCGCGATCATGACCGTCACCACCAAGCAGCTGGTGCACGCCGCCCTCTGGCTGGTGGTGGCGCTCGGCGGACTCGCCGTCGAGTACCTGCTGCTCACCGCCGAATTCATCGCCTGGGTCCAGGTCCTGATCTACCTCGGCTCGGTGATCGTCCTGCTCCTCTTCGGACTGATGCTCACCAGGGCCCCCATCGGCCGCTCCCCGGACGCCGACTCCGGTAACCGCCCCGTCGCCCTCGCCGTCGCGGGCGCCGCCGCCGTCACCCTCGTCTGGGTGGTCGTCGACGCCTTCCGCACCACCTGGATCAATCTGGACGGACCCGCTCAGGGCTCCACCGATGTGATCGGAGCGATCCTCTTCCGGCACTGGGTGCTGCCCTTCGAGGCGCTCTCCGTCCTGCTCCTCGGCGCGCTGGTCGGTGCGATCGTCCTCTCCCGCAAGCGCGCCGAGGGCGACACCGCCCCCGGCACCCCGGGCCCGGCCGCCGCACCCGGCACCGGCTCCGCGACGGACCCCGAGGGGAAGAGCTGATGCATCTCGCCTATCCCGCAGTCCTCAGCGTCCTCCTCTTCAGCGTCGGCCTGTACGGCGTGCTCGCCCGGCGCAACGCGATCCTGGTCCTGATGTCCGTCGAGCTGATGCTCAACTCGGTCAATCTCAACCTCGTCGCCTTCGACGTCTGGCTCCGCGACGCACTCCACGCCGGCCAGGCGTTCACCCTCTTCATCATCGCCATCGCCGCCGCCGAGATCGGCATCGGTCTCGCGATCGTCCTGATGGTCTACCGCAACCGCGGCAGCTCGGACGTGGACCGCCTCCGCGACACCGCCGAGGCGCCCGACGGCACCCCGGACGACACCGGCGCGACCTCCCCGGCGCAGCAGACGCAGAAGGCCGAGGCCACCGCGTGACCACCACGACCCTCGCCGTTCTCGTCCCCCTCCTTCCCTTCCTCGGCTCGGTGGCCGGACTGCTCATCGGCCGGACCGCCCCCGGATTCGTCCGGCCCCTCGCGGTCCTCCCGGTCCTGGCCTCCGCCGTGCTCGCGGTCACCGTCGCCGTCCGCCAGGGCGGCGAAGCGCCCGTCAACGCCGCCACCCGGCTCACGCCGACCGGGTCCGTCCCCATCGACCTGGCCCTGCACATCGACGGCTTCGCGGCCCTGGTCTCCGTCCTGGTCGTGATCGTCGCCTCGTGTGTGCAGATCTACTCCACGGCCTATCTCCGGGACGACCCCCGCTACCCCTCCTACGCCGCCCTCGTCTCCCTCTTCACCGCCGCGATGCTCCTCGTCGTCTACTCCGGCGATCTGATGGTGCTCCTGGTCGGCTGGGAGATCATGGGCATCTGCTCGTACTTCCTCGTCGGCCACTACTGGGAGACGCCCGAGGCGCGCGCCGCGTCCCTCAAGGCGTTCCTCGTCACCAAGCTCGGCGACGTCCCCTTCCTGATCGGTCTCTTCGCCCTGGCCACCGACGCCGGAACCTTCCGGATCACCGGGATCCTGGACGCGGTCGCCGACGGCGGGATCGACCACCCCACCGTGATCGCCCTGCTCCTCATCGCCGGTGTGGCCGGCAAGTCGGCGCAGTTCCCGCTCCACACCTGGCTGCCCGACGCCATGGCCGGCCCCACCCCCGTCTCCGCGCTGATCCACGCGGCGACGATGGTCGCCGCCGGTATCTACTTCGTGGCCCGGCTCCTCCCCGTCTTCGCCGCCTCCGCGGCGGCGCTCACCGTCCTCGCCGTGATGGCGGCGATCACGATGATCGGCTCCGGCCTCGCCGCCCTCGCCCAGGACGACATCAAGCGCGTCCTCGCCTACTCGACCATCGGCCAGCTCGGCTACATGGCGGGCGCCCTCGCCGTCGCCGACCGGGGCGCCGCCGTCTTCCACCTCCTCTCGCACGGCGCGTTCAAGGCGCTCCTCTTCCTCGCGGCCGGTGTGGTCATCCACGCCGCCGGCACCAACTCCCTGGCCGCCATGAGCCGGATGAACGGGCTGTCCAAGCGGATCCCCGACGCCTACTGGACGATGACCGTCGCCCTGCTGGCGCTCGCCGCCATTCCCCCCTTCGCCGGTTTCTTCTCCAAGGAAGCCGTGCTGGTGGCCGCCGAGCACACCGCGCTCGGGGATTCGGACACCGCGCCCGGCGCGGCCGGCTGGACCGTCCTGATCGCCGGACTGCTCACCGCCCTCCTCACCGCCGCCTACGCGGCCCGTCTGTGGCTGCTCGCCTTCCGCGGCAGCGGCGCCGAGGCACCCGACCACGGCCGCGAGCCCCGTGCCATGACCCTCCCGCTCTGGCTGCTCGCCGTCCCCTCACTCGGTTTCGGACTCACCTACGGCTATCTGAAGGACTGGTTCGACGGCCACAGCCTCGCCGCCACCCTCACCACCGCCGTACTCGGCACCGGCCTCTCCCTCATCGGCGGACTCCTCACCTACGGAGCCTGGCGCTCGCTGCGCACCCGCCGGGAGGGAGCGCGGGCGCTCACCCCGCCCGACCCGGCCGCCGAACACCCCGAAGCCGCGCCCTCCCTGATCGAGGCGGAGACCGTGGCGAGCCACACCGCCTTCTACGGGAGCATCACCACCGCCCCCGACCCGGCCGACCCGGGACGGAAACTCCTCGGCCCGCTGCACTCCCACGCGGCATCCGGTTTCCATCTGGACGCCGTTTACCACGTGCTCTTCGTACGGCCCGTCCAGGCCGCGGCCGAACTCGTCCGCTTCCTCGACCGCGAAGTCGTCGACACCTATGTCCGCGGCGCCGGCACCGGCAGCAACTGGCTCGGCATCCTCGTCCGCCGCGCCCAGACCGGCAATGTGCAGACCTACCTCAGCGCACTGCTCGCCGGGTCCATCGTCCTGGCGATCGCCGCCGTCGTCCTGTCCAACGCCAACGCGGGATCGTGAGCCGTGATCGATATCAGCGAGTCAGTGATGCAGTTCCTTCTCGCGTTCATCGTCGTCGGCCCGCTCATCGGCGCCGCCGCCGCTCTGCCGCCCGCACCGCCCGGACTGCGCGGAAAGAGCCCGGACCAGGCGGTCCTGCGCCACGGAGTGACCGTGACCGGGGTGATCCTGGCCGCCGCCATCGCCCTGACGATCGGCTTCGACCACGACAGCCCGTCGAGGATGCAGGCCACCACGGACATCAGCTGGATCCCCGCACTCGATGTGCGCATCCACCTCGGCATCGACGGCATCTCGCTCCCCCTGATCGTCCTGACCGCGCTGCTGACCTTCCTCTGCGCGCTCTACAGCTACTACAAGATGCCCGCGGGCCCGTCCCCGAGGGCATTCGTCGCCCTGCTGCTCGTCCTCGAATCGGGGACGCTGGCGACCTTCGCCGTCCTCGATCTGGTGCTGTTCTTCCTGGCCTTCGAGATGGTGCTCATCCCGATGTACTTCCTCGTCGCCCGCTGGGGCGGCGAGGGGCGGCAGGCCGCCGCCTGGAAGTTCATCCTCTACACACTGCTCGGTTCCGTGATCATGCTGCTCGGCCTGCTGCTGATCGGCCTGCAGAGCGGCACATTCGACATGGTGGCACTCGCCACTGACAACGGCCGCGGCCTCACCGCGTCCACGCAGGTCATCGCCGTACTGGCGATCGGGATCGGCCTCGCGGTGAAGACCCCGATGTGGCCGCTGCACAGCTGGCTGCCGGACGCCCACACCGCCGCCCCGACCGTGGGATCCGTCCTGCTGGCGGGTGTCATGCTCAAGATGGGCACCTACGGCTTCGTCCGGATCGTCCTGCCCGTCGCACCCGACGGGATGCGGACCTTCGCGCCCTATCTGGCCGCGCTCGCCGTCATCGGCATCATCTACGGATCGCTGGCCTGTCTCGCCCTCGCCCGGCAGGGCGCGGGCGGCGACCTCAAGCGTCTGATCGCCTACTCCTCCGTCGGCCACATGGGCTTCGTGCTGCTCGGCATCGCCACCATGACCCCCACCGGCGTGAACGGCGCGCTCTTCGCCAACATCGCCCACGGGCTCATCACCGGTCTGCTCTTCTTCCTGGTCGGAGCCCTCAAGGACCGGTACGGCACCGCCGACCTCGACACCCTCGCCGGAGCCACCGGCGCCGCGCTCTACGGCCGGGCGCCCCGCCTCGGCGGCCTGCTCGCCTTCGCCGCGGTGGCCTCCCTCGGCCTGCCCGGACTCGCCGGATTCTGGGGCGAGATGCTCACCCTGTTCGGCGCCTTCGACCCCGCCGAGGGCCTGAACCGCCCGGCCTTCCTCACCTTCATGGCCATCGGCGGATTCGGCACTCTGCTCACCGCCGCGTACATGCTCATCGTGGTGCGCCGGGTCTGCATGGGCGTCCCCGAGTACGCCACCACGAAGCCCGCCACGACCGAGCCCGCCGGGACCGGGACCACGACCGGGACCGAGACCACGACCGGGACCGGGACCACGACCGGGGCCGAGACCGAGACCACGACCGGGACCGGGCGCACGGGACGGAACCCGGCGCACGGGACGGAACCCGGCGGCCCGCTCGCCGACATCCGCACCTATGAGATCGCCACCTGGAGCCCCCTGGTGGTGCTGACCGTCGTCGCCGGACTGTGGCCCGCGGTCCTCCTGGGCCTCACCGACCCCGCCGTACAGAAGCTCCTCGCAGGAGGCCAGTCGTGACCGCGGCACTCGCCGACACCCCGCTCGCCTCCGGCGTCACCCAGCTCGTCCAGAACGTCGACTGGCTCACCATCGCCCCGCCGACGATCACCGCGGTGACCGGTCTGCTGATCCTGGTCGCCGACCTCTTCACCAGCGAGCGGAACAAGCGCTTCCTGGGCTGGGGCGCCATCGCCGGCCTCTCCGCCGCGCTCCTCATGCTCCTGCCCCTGACGGACGGCGACCGCCAGACCTTCTGCCTCACCACCGACCCCGGCACCTGCAGCTACACCGCGGACCACTTCACCCTCGCGATTCAGCTCCTGGTGCTCGGCGGCGCCCTGCTGACCGCGCTGCTCTCGCTCCACGAAACCCGCCGCGACCTGCCCGCGGGCGAGTTCTGGTTCCTGCTGCTGGCCTCCGCCGCCGGCGCCGCGCTGCTCCCCGCCTCGCGCGACCTGGCCACCCTGATCGTGGCGCTCGAAGTCGCCTCGCTGCCCGCCTTCGCCCTCGTCGGCCTGCGGCGCGGCGACCGCCTCTCCAGCGAGGCGGCGCTGAAGTTCTTCCTCTCCTCGGTCACGGCGACCGCGGTGGCCCTGCTCGGCGTCAGCTTCGTGTACGCCTCGACCGGCACCCTCCACCTCACCGAGATCGCCGCCAACCTGGACAAGGTCCCCACCGCCCTGGAGACCCTCGCCAAGACGGGCGTCGCGCTCACCCTCATCGGCTTCGTCTTCAAGACGGCGGCCGTCCCCTTCCACTTCTGGGTGCCCGACACCTATGTCGGCGCACCGCTGCCGATCGCCGCGTTCCTCTCCGTCGTCGGGAAGGCGGTCGGCTTCTCCGGCCTCATCCTGGTGACCGTGATCGCCTTCCCCGGCCACTCCGAGGTCTGGGGCCCGGCCATCGCGGTGCTCGCCGCCCTCACCATGACGGCCGGCAATGTGGCGGCGCTGCGCCAGTCCACCACCCGCGCCCTGAGCGCCGTACGCCTGCTGGCCTGGTCCTCCGTCGCCCAGGCCGGATACATCCTGGTGCCGATCGCCGCTGCCGCGTACTCCGGCGCCGACCAGATCGGCGCGACCGTCTCGTACGCCCTGATGTACGCCGTCGTCAACCTCGGCGCCTTCGCGGTGGTCGCCGTCGTCGCCCGTACGCATCCGGGCAACCGGATCGCGGACTACCGGGGCCTGTACGCCGAGCGCCCGCTCGCCGCGCTCGCCCTGGGCTTCTTCCTGCTCTGTCTGGCCGGCCTGCCGCCCGGGATCATCGGCCTCTTCGCCAAGGTGACCGTCTTCTCCTCGGCCGTCGACGCCGGCCTCGGCTGGCTCGCGGTCGTCATGGGCGTCAATGTCGCGATCGGCCTGTACTACTACCTGAAGTGGACGGCCGTCCTCTTCCGGGCCCCCGCGACCGCCGCGGCTCCCGATCCGGCCGGATCCCCCCAGCCGGGCGCCGTCGCCGCCCCGGCCCGCCGTGCGGTGCCCGCCGCCGTCACCGCGGCCGTCGCCCTCACGGCCGCGATCGGTGTGGTCCTGTCCGGCTACCCGCAGCTGGTGCTCCGCTTCGCGGCCACCGCGCTCTTCTGACCCGTACGGCCCTCACCCGGCCCCTCACCCGAACGGACCGCCCCCCGGCCCGGGGCACAAGGGAACTAGCCCCCTTCGCCTGGCGTTGACCAGTACAGAAGGGTCCACTGGAGAGTGGAGCACCACGCCAAGGGTTCCCCTGCCGCACCACATGGAGGGCCTAGTGCACCGCCGGCACAACGGGCTGAAGACCGCCGTACTCCTCGGCGGACTGTCCGCACTCATCCTCGTCATCGGCAGCTTCTTCGGCCGTACGGGGCTCATCGTCGCGCTCGTCGTGGCGATCGGTACCAATGCGTACGCCTACTGGAACAGCGACAAACTGGCCCTGCGCGCCATGCGCGCCCGGCCCGTGAGCGAGTTCGAGGCGCCCGCGCTCTACCGGATGGTCCGCGAGCTGTCGACCGCGTCCCGGCAGCCCATGCCGCGGCTGTACATCTCACCCACCCAGGCGCCCAATGCCTTCGCCACCGGCCGCAATCCCCGCAATGCGGCGGTCTGCTGCACCGAGGGCATTCTCCGGCTGCTCGACGAACGCGAGCTGCGCGGGGTCATCGGCCATGAGCTGAGCCATGTGTACAACCGGGACATCCTGATCTCCTCGGTCGCCGGCGCACTCGCCTCCGTCGTCATGTTCCTGGTCAATTTCGCCTGGCTGATCCCGGTGGGCCGGTCCGACGACGACGGCCCCGGCATCGCCGGAATGCTGCTGATCATGATCCTGGGGCCGGTGGCCGCCGCGATCATCCAGCTCGCCGTCAGCCGCTCCCGGGAGTACGAGGCGGACGCCTCGGGAGCCCAGCTCACCGGCGATCCGCTGGCCCTCGCGAGTGCGCTGCGCAAGCTCGACGCCGGCACGAAGCAGCTTCCGCTGCCGCCCGAGCCACGGCTGGAAACCGCGAGCCACATGATGATCGCAAACCCGTTCCGACCGGGTAAGAGCCTGACCAAGATGTTCTCCACCCATCCGCCCATGGCGGAACGGATCGCCCGACTCGAACAGATGGCAGGTCGTCGCTCATGAAGACAATTTTGAACGTTATATGGCTGATTCTGTGCGGCTTCTGGATGTTCCTGGGCTACATGTTCGCCGGCGCGCTGCTCTGTATCACCATCATCGGCATACCCTTCGGTGTCGCCGCCTTCCGGATCGGCATCTACGCCCTGTGGCCCTTCGGCTACACCGTGGTCGACCGCCATGACGCGGGCGCGCCGTCCTGCGTCGGCAATGTGCTCTGGCTGGTCCTCGCCGGCTGGTGGCTGGCGCTCGGCCATGTCGTCACCGGAATCGTGTTGTGCGTCACGATCATCGGCATCCCGCTGGGCATCGCCAACTTCAAGCTGATCCCCGTCTCCCTGCTGCCCCTGGGCAAGGAGATCGTCCCCTCGGACCAGCCGTTCGCCGCCCGGTGACACCCCGCGGCCCGCGCGTCCCCGGCGGAAGCCCGCCGCGGCGCCTCACCCCGCCAGGCCGGTCTCCCGCAGGGTGATGTTCAGCCGTCCGCCGCTCATCCCCGACTCCGGGTCGGCCGTCCCCGGATGGATCTTCGGCACCCCGTGATGGGCGAACCGCGAGGGACCGCCGAAGACGAAGAGGTCCCCCGAGGCCAGCTCCACATCCGTGTACGGCCGGCCCCGGGTCCGGGTGTTGCCGAAGCGGAAGACACAGCTGTCCCCGATGCTCAGCGACACCACCGGCGCCGATGAGCGCTCCTCCCGGTCCTGGTGCATCCCCATCCGCGCCGCGCCGTCGTAGAAATTGATCAGGGCGGTGTCGGGGGACCAGCGGGCCGGGGAACAGCCCCCGGCCGTCCCGTCCGGCCCGTACGCGGCGGCCAGCGCCGCCCGCCCCAGCTCGGCCAGCCACCCGGGGAGCGGCGCGGGCCGGGCCCCGTTCACATCGTCCGCCGTACGGCTGTAGCGGTACGGCAGCCAGTGCCACCCGAGGCAGACCGTCCGGGTGGACATCACCCCGCCGCCCGGCAGCACCGTGTGCCGCAGCGGCACCGGGCCGCGCGCCCAGCCCCGGCACGCCCCGACCAGTTCCCGCTGCCGGGAGGCCGGCAGCCACCCGGGTACGTGTACGGCACCGGGCGCGATCACGATCGGCTCCCCGGCCGGAAGTGTCCGCCCGGGGAGCCGCCCGGGGAGACCCTCCCCGAACAGGCTCTCCTGAAAGCCACCCGCCCCGGACCCGTGCCGGCCATCGGCGGAATCCCGCGCGCCGCCCGTCATGACACCAGTACGCCCTCGATCCCGAGGAGGCGTTCCTGCCGGTCCACCCCGCCCGCGTAGCCGCGCAGGGCGCCGTTCGCCCCGATCACCCGGTGGCACGGCCGCACCACCAGCAGCGGATTCCGCCCGATCGCGGTGCCCACGGCCCGTACCCCGGCCTTCGACGTGCCCACCAGCCGGGCGATCTCCCCGTAGGTCGTGGTCTCGCCGTACGGAATCTCCTCCAGCGCCGCCCACACGCGCCGCTGGAACTCGGTGCCGGTCCGGCCGGCCCCCGCGTACTCGACCGAGAAGCGGGTGAGCTCGCCCCGGAAATACGCGGCGAGCTGTCCGGTGATCTCCGCGAAGGCGTCCGGATCGTCCGGCCGGCCCTCGGGCACCCCGGCGGCGCCCTTCTGCCCGGCCAGGGAGAGCGAGGCGAGCGCGACACCGCCCGGCGCCGTGGCCGACTCCTCGCCGACCAGCAGCACCTCGCCCAGCGGGCTCGGCACCGTCGTGTGGAGGATCGTGGCGGTCATGGCCGGCTCCTTCTCTGTGTCTCTGCGCGTCCCCGTGGTCCTGGGCGCCCCCGCGCCCCGTACTCACGAGTCTGCGCCGCCCGCCCCGCCCGCGCCGGCGGAATTCGGACACCACGCCCGAGGGCACCACGCCCGGGGCATCACACCCGGGACATCACATCCGGCGGACACCCCTGCCGTTCCTCGCCGACGGCACGCCCCTCACACGCCCGCGGGGCGCGGGGCAAGCAGCCCCGCGCCCCATGGCGGACGGTTCGCGGCCGGTCGCCCGGCCGGTGTCAGCGGTAGTTCACGAACTGGAGGGCGAACTCGAAGTCCTGACCCTTCAGCAGCGCCTGCACGGCCTGGAGGTCGTCCCGGCTCTTCGAGCTGACCCGCAGCTCGTCGCCCTGGACCTGGGCCTTGACACCCTTCGGGCCCTCATCGCGAATGATCTTCGCCACCTTCTTGGCGTTCTCCTGCGAGATTCCCTCCTCGATCGAGGCGAAGATCTTGTACTCCTTGCCGGACAGCTGCGGCTCGCCGGCGTCCAGCGCCTTCAGCGAGATGCCCCGCTTGATCAGCTTGGACTGGAACACATCGAGGATCGCGTTGACGCGCTCCTCGGAGTTCGCCTGCATGAGGATCTTCTCGCCCGACCAGGCGATCGACGCCCCGACGTTCTTGAAGTCGTAGCGCTGGGCGATCTCCTTCACTGCCTGGTTGAGGGCGTTGTCGACCTCCTGCCGCTCGACCTTCGAGACGATGTCGAAACTGGAGTCGGCCATGTCCTGTGGCTCCTTGTATCGGGTGCGTGGAGGGCGGCCGGAGTCCCCGAACCGCTCCGGCAAGCCTAGCCACCCGGACCGGCTCCGACGCCTGATCAACCGAGTGGCGGACCACCCCTGGGCATCAGGTATCGTTTACGTCGTTGCCAGGGAGCACCGCAGAAAAGCGGATCTTCCCCGGCGATATCCCATGGCGGTGTGCCCGAGTGGCCAATGGGAGCGGACTGTAAATCCGTCGGCTTAGCCTACCCAGGTTCGAATCCTGGCGCCGCCACGTGATGATGATGGCCCCCGAACAGCGGAGACGCTGGTCGGGGGCCATTGTCATGGGCGCTGCCGGCCGTGCCGGACCCCCAGGAATCTCCGCTCCCGTTGTGGCTGAAAACGACCGGAAGCGCCGGTGGCCCGCGCCGCCGCCTCTTCAGCGGCGAGAACCGCGGGCCGTGGCGGTCCGTGGGGGCAGACGGCGCCGTACGGCCCGGAGAGAGCCGCGCACCGCCCGCCCGCCGTCTCCTGCGGAGGGAGCGGCGGACGGACGGTACGGGCGGACCGGGCGCAAGTCCTCAGTCCGCCAGGCGGAATGCCAGTTCGATCTCCCACTTGTCCGGATCCGGCTCCACCCGGGGATCGGTCAGATACGACTCGGTCCGGCACCCCCACCGCTCCACCCCGCCGTCCTCCGACAGATCCCACTCCAGCCCCTGACCGTCCGCCCACGCCCGCAGCCGCGCGGCCACGCCGAAGAGCTGATCCGGATGGCCCGTGTGCGTGACCGCGGCATAGCGGCCGGCGGGCAGATTGCCGACCCGGACATCGCCCTCCGGCTCCGGCACCGAGGTCACCGGCACTCCCGCCTCGACCTCCGACTCCCCTTCCATGTCGATGGTGTTGAAGCGGAAGAACGGCGCCCCGGCGAGCTCCACACCATGCCCCGCCAGCCAGCCGATCAGCTCACCGAGCCGGTCCGCGAGCAGATGGAAGGAGTCCATCCGCACATTGCCCCGGATGTACGCGTACGGCTGCTCGGCGCGCACCACGACAACGGGTTCGTTCTCGTTCATCTCGTTCCTCATGATCTGTGCTGACCGGACGGGAGGCGGGAAGTCATCGCCGCCGGCGGAACCCGCGGCCGGTCAGTTGCCGGCCACGTCCCGCACCGCCACCATCACCGGGACCGAACCGCTGATCAGCTCCAGCGTCAGCCCCGCCGTGGCGGGGGTCTCCAGCAACTCCGCCAGCACCGCGGCCACATCGTCGCGCGGCACCGGGCCCCGGCCCGTCGACGCCTGCAGCAGCACCAGACCGGTGCCGGCGTCGTTCGTCAGCGAACCCGGCCGCAGAATCGTCCAGTCCAGGCCGGGACGGGCCCGTACATCGTCGTCCGCCGCGCCCTTGGCCCGCAGATAGACGTCGAACACCTCGTCGCCCTCGCGCGCCGAGTCGGCCCCCGTGGAGGAGACCATCAGATAGCGGCGCACCCCGGCGCGTTCGGCGGCGTCCGCGAAGAGCACCGCGGCGCCCCGGTCCACCGTCTCCTTGCGGGCGGCGCCGCTGCCCGGCCCCGCGCCCGCCGCGAAGACGACCGCGTCCGCGCCCCGGAGCACCTCGGCGACCTCCTCCACCGACGCCGACTCCAGGTCCAGGACGACCGGTTCGGCGCCCGCGTCCCGCAGGTCGCCGCTCTGATCGGGGTCGCGGATGAGGCCCACCGCCTCGTGTCCGCCCGCCGTGAGCAGCCGCTCCAGTCGGAGGGCGATCTGACCATGTCCACCAGCGATGACAATGCGCATGCCCCCGACCGTACGTCCGGAGCCCGCCCGCCGCCCGGCCGCACGCCCGAAACACGCCGCCCGCCCGGGGGAATGCCCCGCGGAGGCCCGGAGCGCGCCTGCGGCCCGCGACGGCCCGGGAAGGGCCCGGGGGAGGACTCGCGGACGGTTCAGGGACGACCCGGCGAAGACTCAGGGACGGCCCTGGCGCGGCAGTTCGAGCGCCACCGCCGCCGCCGAGTCGCAGTACTCCCGCACCGCGCTGGTCCGCGCCACCACCCGGCCCCGGTGGATGACGATCCTGCTGTACGCCAGCGACAGCACCCCCGCGAGCCGCTCCCCGCGCACCGCCAGCAGCTCCGCCGGGAACCCGGCCTCCACCCGCACCTCCGGCAGGCCCATCGCCTCCCTGGCCGCCGCGGAGACCGCCGCGTACGCCTCCTGCGCCCGCAGCCCGCTCTGTGACGCGAGCAGATACGCCGCCTCCAGCGGATCGCCCCGGCCGACCGGGTTGGACACATCCCGCAGCGCGCCGCTGCCCGCGGCGACCCGTACCCCGGCCGCCCGCAGCAGCCGTACGGGGGCCCCGCCGCGCTGCTCCATGGCGCCGCAGCCGCCCTGCGGGAGGCAGATCACGGTGATTCCCGCCGCCGCCAGCCGTTCGGCGGTCCGTGCCGCCACCTCGTGCGGCAGCCGGGCCAGCCCCGCGCACGGCCCGACGGACACCCCGGGCCGCAGCCCGCCCGCCATCGCCGCCAGCCCGGCCAGCCGGCCCGGATCGTCACCATGGGTGTGCAGATCGACGGGGCAGCCGTGCTCGGCCGCCACCCCCAGCACCGCCTCCGCGTACCCGGCCGGATCGGGGTCGGCGTCCGGACAGCCGCCCACCACCGCCGCGCCCATCTTCACCGCGTCGCGCAGCATCGCCAGGCCGTCCGCCCCCGCCAGACCGGTGAGCAGCCTCGGCACGGCCACCGCGGTCAGATCGGCGAGCCCGCGCAGCGACCGCCGCGCCCGGAGCACCGCCTTGAGCGGCCCGAGCCCCTGGACGGCCCCGATCCGCACATGGGACCGCAGCGCCGTGGCGCCGTGCCCGAGCTGGAGCAGCGCGGCCTCGGTGGCCCGCCGCTGGACCGGCTCCGCGGCGTACGAGACCGGGCCGGGCGAGTCCGCGGTGAGCGCCGTGTCCGCGTGGCCATGGGGCTCCGCGGGCGCGGGGAGCAGCAGATAGCCGTGGAGGTCGACCCGGGCGGGGTGCGGTGCGAGGCTGCCGGCCGTGCCGACGGCCTCGATCCGCCCGTCGCTCAGCCGTACGTCGACGGTGCGGCCGTCGGTCAGCCGCGCACCGCACAGCAGTAGTCCGGTGGTGTCGGCGGTGGTGCCGCCGGGTGGCCTCGGCCGGCTGTCGGGCATCGCGCTCCTGCGGGGGAGGTCGGGGCTCGGGCCGCGCGACGAGGGAGGAGGAAGATCACGCAGCGTGTCGAGCCTAGGGGCGCCGCGGGCACGCTTCGAGGAAGAGCGAAATAGTCGTACCGGTGTGGCCGCGAGGTGCGCGCGGGAGGGAAGTGGCGGCCCTCCGGCGCGGGGGAGACCCTTGCTGGTCCGGCGCCTGACAGGGCCCGCGAAACGGATTTGGGCGATCGGCGACCGACCGTGTAATGTCTTCATCGCTCGCCCCAATAGCTCAGTCGGTAGAGCGTCTCCATGGTAAGGAGAAGGTCTACGGTTCGATTCCGTATTGGGGCTCTGATGTCGGTGAACCTCACCTTCGGGTGAGGGGATCCGGTATCGCAGCGGTGTAGCTCAGTCGGTAGAGCAAGCGGCTCATAATCGCTGTGTCACCGGTTCAAGTCCGGTCACCGCTACAGAAAGTAGCCGATTGTGGGGTCGGTCCTCCGGTCGGCTACTCTTTTTGTGCGTTGTCATATTTCGTTCAATCTGTCCGTCCAAGGAGCACTCACGTGGCTGCCACCGACGTCCGCCCGAAGATCACGCTGGCCTGCGTGGAGTGCAAGGAGCGGAACTACATCACCAAGAAGAACCGGCGCAACAACCCGGATCGTATGGAGATGAAGAAGCACTGCCCGCGCTGCAACGCGCACACTGCGCACCGCGAAACGCGCTGATACAGGCTCGTACACGAGGCCGTCCCCGTCAGGGGGCGGCCTCGCGTCGTTTGCGCGGCCGGCCCCCGGGAGACCGGCGGCCCGCCGCCGCCCCGCCCGGGGCCCGCCCAAGGTCCCCGCAAGGCCGGTGTGCGGAGCTGTGCGGACGCGGAACCGCGGCCGGCCCGGACCGGGATCCTGTGATGCCGCACACAGCGCTCATGGTCCACACCGGCGCCACGGCCGGTGAGAAGCAGATCAATCTGTCAGGAGGGAGCTAGTTCATGGCGCTCGACCAGTCCTTCGTGGGGCGGACCTATCCGCCCACCTCGCCCTATGAGGTCGGCCGGGAGAAGATCCGCGAATTCGCCGAGGCGGTGGGGGAGACCAGTCCCGCATGCACCGACCCGGAGGCCGCGAAGGCGCTCGGCCACCCCGACGTGATCGCCCCGCCGACTTTCGTCTTCGCCATCACCTTCCGCGCGGCCGGAACCGTCATCTCCGACCCGCGGCTCGGGCTGGACTACGACCGCGTGGTGCACCGGGAGCAGAAGTTCGCCTACACCCGGCCGGTACGGGCGGGCGACCGGCTGACGGTCGTCTCCACCATCGAGAGCATCAAATCTCTCGCCGGTAACGATGTGGTGGCCATTCGCGGCGATGTGCACGACGAGACCGGTGAGCATGTCGTGACGGCGTGGACCAAGCTGGTGGCGCGCGCCGCCGAGGAGGCGTGATGACGGCGAAGATCTCTTACGCGGACGTCGAGGTCGGCACCGAGCTGCCGCAGCAGAGTTTCTCCGTGACCCGCGCCACACTGGTGCGGTACGCCGGAGCCTCGGGGGACTTCAACCCGATCCACTGGAACGAGAAGTTCGCCGTCGAGGTCGGACTCCCGGATGTGATCGCGCACGGCATGTTCACCATGGCGGAGGCGGTCCGTGTGGTCACCGACTGGACCGGCGACCCCGGCGCGGTGGTCGAGTACGGCGTGAAGTTCATCAAGCCGGTCGTGGTGCCCAATGACGACAAGGGCGCGGTCGTCGAGGTCGGCGGCAAGGTCGCGGCACTGCTGGAGGACAACCGGGTGCGGGTCGATCTGACCGCGACCAGTGAGGGCGAGAAGGTGCTGGGCATGGCCCGTGCCGTCGTCCAGCTGGCCTGAGGCCGCAGGGCCGCCTCGGCCCGGCCCGATGCCGAGGCGCCGCCGTCCCGGCGGCCGTGAGCTCCCGTAAGGGGCGCCCCTCCCCGGGGGCGCCCCTTACCCGTGTCATCGGGACCCGTATCGCCGGGCGCCAACGTCCCTTGACTGCTTAGTAATTGGTCACTAACTTACCGGTCATGGTCAGAATGAGTGCGGCGGAACGGCGCGAGAGCGTGATTCGCGCGGCGATCGGTGAGTTCGCCCACGGAGGCTATGCCGGCACCTCCACCGAGGCGATCGCCAGGCGGGTCGGTGTCTCCCAGCCGTATCTCTTCCGGCTGTTCAAGAACAAGCGGGAGCTCTTCCTGGCCGCCGCGACGCGCTGCCTCGAGGAGACTCCCAAGGCGTTCGCCGCGGCCCTGGAGAAGGAACCGGACGCATCGCCGGTGGCGGCGATGGCGACGGCGTACATGCGGCTGATCGACGATCGCGAGCTGCTGCTGATGCAGTTGCAGATCTATGCGGCGGTGGCCTCCGCCGAAGCCATGGGCGACCGCGAATTCGGTGCCGAGATCCGCTCGGCCTGGCTGGAGATCTGGGACCGTGCGCATATCGCCCTCGGCGGCGATGTCGACGCGACCACCCACTTCCTGGGGCGCGGAATGATGATCAATTGCCTGCTGGCGCTCGGATTCCCGCCGGACCACCGGGCGTGGGCCGGTATCGACCCCCGCTTCGGCACCGGCTCCGCTCCGCACTCCGATGGTCCGCCGGAAGCACCGGACGAGTCCTAGGCCGTCTCTTGCGGGGATCTCGCTCACACGGGCGGATTTCCGGGCCCGGGCTCTCGGCACCCCCTCTCCCTCGCCGGGAGTGTTCGGCGCCGCTTGCCGCCCGGGAAAGTTAGTGATCGATAACTACTCATGGGGGAGTAATGAAACAGGGGAGAACACCGGACCGGCCGGCCGGCCGCCGGGGCGGGGCCGTCTGGGCGACCGTGATCACCAGCGTCGCCGGATTCATGGCGGCCCTCGACAACCTCGTCGTCACCACCGCCCTCCCCGCCATCCGCGACGATCTCGGCGGCGCGCTCGCCGATCTCGAATGGACGGTGAGTGCCTACACCCTCACCTTCGCCGTCCTGCTCATGCTCGGCGCCGCCCTCGGGGACCGGTTCGGCCGCCGCAGGCTCTTCCTCATCGGTCTGGCGATTTTCACGGCCGCCTCCGCCGCCGCCGCGCTCGCCCCCGGCATCGGCGCGCTGATCGCCGCCCGCGCCGTCCAGGGCCTCGGCGCCGCGATCATGATGCCGCTGAGCCTGACCCTGCTCACCGCTGCGGTCCCCGCCGCCCGCCGGGGCGCCGCCCTCGGCGTCCTCGGTGCCGTGAGCGGGGTCGCCGTCGCCGCCGGACCGCTGATCGGCGGCAGCCTCACCGAGCACATCTCCTGGCAGTGGATCTTCTGGCTCAATGTGCCCATCGGCCTGCTCCTGCTGCCGCTCGCCCGCCTCCGCCTCGACGAGTCACGCGCCCCCGGCGCCCGGCTCGACATCCGCGGCACCCTGCTCGTCAGCGGCGGCCTCCTCGGCATCGTCCACGCCCTGATCAACGGGCACGCCGACGGCTGGGCCAGCCCCGCCGTCCTGGGCGGGCTGGCCGCGGGCACCCTGCTCCTGCTGGGCTTCGTCCGCCACGGCGTCACCGCCCCGAATCCCATGCTCCCCATGCGGCTCTTCCGGAACCGCGCCTTCGCCGGGATCAACGCGGCGAGCCTGCTGATGTATCTCGGCATGTTCGGGTCGATCTTCCTGCTCAGCCAGTTCATGCAGGGGGTTCTCGGCTACTCGCCCACCGAGGCGGGCCTGCGGATGCTGCCCTGGACCGCGATGTCACTCGTCGTCGCGCCCGTCGCCGGCCATCTCGCCGACCGGATCGGCGGCCGGCCCGTCGTCGCCGGCGGCCTCGCGCTCCAGGCACTCGGGCTCGCGCTCTTCGCCCTCACCCTCGAACCGGGCGTCTCCTACGCCGCCCAGCTCCCCGCGCTGATCACCACCGGGATCGGGATGGCCCTCTTCTTCGCCCCGGCGGCGAGCGTGCTGATGGCCTCCGTCCGGCCGGAGGAGCGGGGCATGGCCTCCGGCGCCAACGGCGCGCTGCGCGAGGTCGGCGGGGCCCTCGGGGTCTCGGTCCTGAGCGCGGTCTTCGCGGCCCGGGGCGGCTTCGAGTCCCCCCGGATCTTCACCGACGGAACCACCCCGGCGCTCTGGGCGGGAGCGGCCGCCGTGGCCGCCGGCGCGGTCGCCGCCCTGCTCATCCCCTCCCGCCGCCGGACCGCGCCGCCCGCCGGCCGGACCCCGGCACGGGACGAGCCGGTGGGCATCCCCGAGGCGCCGGTGAAGGCGAGCGCGTGACCGCCGTACGGGGCGGGCCCGCGGCCCCACCGCTCACCCGGCGGGCACTGCCCCGGAGCTCCGTCCGGGGCCCGACCGTACCCTTGTCCCCGTGCAGGAACTTCACGATGCCCCCCTCGCCCCCCTGACCACCTTCCGGCTCGGCGGCCCCGCCGGCCGGCTGATCACCGCCGGCACCGACGACGAGGTGATCGCCGCCGTCCGCGAGGCGGACGCCGCCGGCACCCCGCTGCTGATCATCGGCGGCGGCTCCAATCTGGTCATCGGCGACAAGGGCTTCGACGGCACCGCGCTGCGCATCGCCACCCGGGGGTTCCGGCTGGACGGGAACCGGCTGGAGCTGGCCGCCGGCGAGGTCTGGACGGACGCCGTCGCCCGCACCGTGGAAGCGGGGCTCGCGGGCCTGGAATGTCTCGCCGGAATCCCCGGATCCGCCGGTGCGACCCCGATCCAGAACGTCGGCGCGTACGGCCAGGAGGTCTCGTCCCGGATCACCGAGGTCGTCGCGCTCGACCGGCACACCGGGGAGACCGTCACCCTCTCCAACGCCGAGTGCGAGTTCTCGTACCGCCACAGCCGCTTCAAGGACCGGCCCGACCGGTATGTGGTGCTCCGGGTCCGCTTCGAGCTGGAGGACGCGGGCGGGCTCTCCGCCCCGATCAAATACGCGGAGGCCGCCCGGGCACTGGGCGCCGAGCCGGGGGACCGCCGGGAGCTGGCCGCCGTGCGCTCCGCCGTGCTCCGGCTGCGGGCCGGGAAGGGCATGGTCCTGGACCCCGCCGACCACGACACCTGGTCGGCCGGGTCGTTCTTCACCAACCCGATCCTGGACGCGGAGGAGTACGCGGGCTTCCTCGGCCGGGTCCGCGACCGCCTCGGCGACGACGCGGTGCCGCCCGCCTACCCGGCCGGTGACGGGCGCACCAAGACCTCCGCGGCCTGGCTGATCGACCGGGCGGGCTTCGCCAAGGGGTACGGGAACGGCCCTGCCCGCATCTCCACCAAGCACACCCTCGCCCTCACCAACCGGGGCGGGGCCACCACCGAGGATCTGCTCGCACTCGCCCGTGAGGTGGTGGCCGGGGTGCACGACGCCTTCGGCGTCACCCTGGTCAATGAGCCGGTGACGGTCGGCGTCAGCCTCTGAAGCCCGCGCGGAGAGGTCAGGCCGGGGCCGCGAGCCAGGAGTCGATTCCGGCCAGCAGTCCGGCCCTGACATCCGGCGGGGCGGCGGAGCCGCGCACGGACTGACGCGCCAGCTCGGCCAGCTCGGTGTCGGTGAAGGCGTGGTGCCGGCGCGCGAACTCGTACTGCGCGGCCAGCCGGGACCCGAAGAGCAGCGGGTCGTCCGCGCCCAGCGCCATCGGCACCCCGGCGTCGAACAGCGTCCGCAGGGGCACGTCCTCCGGCTTCTCGTACACCCCGAGGGCGATGTTCGACGCCGGGCACACCTCGCAGGTCACCCCGCGCTCGGCGAGCTTGCGCAGCAGCCGGGGATCCTCGGCGGCCCGGACGCCGTGCCCGATCCGGGAGGCGTGCAGATCGTCCATGCAGTCCCGCACCGAGGCGGGGCCGCTCAGCTCGCCGCCGTGCGGGGCGGCCAGCAGCCCGCCCTCCCGGGCGATGGCGAAGGCGCGGTCGAAGTCCCTCGCCAGGCCGCGGCGCTCGTCATTGGAGAGGCCGAAGCCGACGATCCCGCGGTCGGCGTAACGGACGGCGAGGCGGGCGAGGGTCCGTGCGTCCAGCGGGTGCTTCATCCGGTTCGCGGCGACCAGGACCCGGATGCCGAGCCCGGTCTCCCGGGAGGCGCTGTCCACCGCGTCCAGGATGATCTCCAGCGCGGGGATCAGCCCGCCGAGCAGCGGGGCGTACGAGGTCGGGTCGACCTGGATCTCCAGCCAGCCGGAGCCGTCCCGGACATCCTCCTCGGCGGCCTCCCTGACCAGCCGCTGAATGTCCTCGGGGGAGCGCAGGCAGGACCGGGCGATGTCATAGAGCCGCTGGAACCGGAACCATCCGCGCTCATCGGTGGCGCGCAGCCTGGGCGGCTCGCCCCCGGTCAGCGCGTCGGGGAGATGGACACCGTATTTGTCGGCCAGTTCCAGCAGGGTGGCCGGGCGCATCGACCCGGTGAAGTGCAGATGCAGATGCGCTTTGGGTAGCCGGCTCACGGCGCGTACATGCTCCATCCGAGGATCTTGCCGTACGCCCGCGCCGTAGCGGTAACCCGATTCTCCGATCGGGCCCCCGCTCGAACGAAGACACGAACCCGGCCCCGGCGGTCGCCCGGGCCGCCCGCAACCCCGCAACCCCGCGAACACGGAAACGCCCCCCGCCCCGCGAACGTTCACGGGATGGGGGGCGTCCGCCGAAACGATCAGCCCGCACGGACCGGCCCGAAGGCCCCCGCCCGGACGGACCGGCCCGGAACGATCAGTCCTCCGCCTCGGCCAGCAGCTTCTGGATCCGCGAGACACCCTCCACCAGGTCCTCGTCCCCCAGCGCGTACGACAGCCGCAGATACCCCGGGGTGCCGAAGGCCTCACCCGGAACCACCGCGACCTCGACCTCCTCCAGGATCAGCGCCGCCAGCTCCACCGACGACGCCGGACGCCGGCCCCGGATCTCCTTGCCCAGGAGCTCCTTCACCGACGGGTAGGCGTAGAAGGCGCCCTCCGGCTCCGGGCAGAGGACGCCGTCGATCTCATTGAGCATCCGCACGATCGTGCGGCGGCGGCGGTCGAACGCCTCCCGCATCTCGGCCACCGCGTCCAGATTCCCGGACACCGCCTCCAGGGCCGCGACCTGCGCGACATTGGAGACATTGGAGGTGGCGTGCGACTGGAGGTTGGCCGCGGCCTTCACCACGTCCTTCGGGCCGACGATCCACCCCACGCGCCAGCCGGTCATGGCGTAGGTCTTCGCCACACCGTTGACCACGAGGCAGCGGTCGCGGATCTCGGGCACCACGGCCGGCAGCGAGGTGAAGACGGCGTCGCCGTAGACCAGGTGCTCGTAGATCTCGTCGGTCAGCACCCACAGGCCGTGCTCGACGGCCCAGCGGCCGATGGCCTCGGTGTCCTCCCTGCTGTACACGGCACCGGTCGGGTTGGACGGGGAGACGAAGACGACCGCCCGCGTACGCTCCGTGCGAGCGGCCTCCAGCTGCTCCACCGAGACCCGGTAACCCGTGGTCTCATCGGCCACCACCTCGACCGGGACGCCGCCGCCGAGCCGGATCGACTCCGGGTAGGTGGTCCAGTACGGGGCGGGCACGATGACCTCGTCACCCGGGTCCAGGATCGCCGCGAACGCCTCGTAGATGGCCTGCTTCCCGCCATTGGTGACCAGCACCTGCGCCGGGTCGACCTCGTAGCCGGAGTCCCGCAGCGTCTTGGCGGCGATGGCCTTCTTCAGCTCGGGCAGCCCGCCCGCGGGGGTGTAGCGGTGGTACTTCGGGGTGCGGCACGCCTCGACGGCCGCCTCGACGATGTAGTCCGGCGTCGGGAAGTCGGGCTCACCCGCGCCGAAGCCGATCACCGGCCGCCCGGCGGCCTTGAGGGCCTTGGCCTTGGCGTCGACGGCGAGGGTCGCGGACTCGGAGATCGCACCGACACGGGCGGAGACCCGGCGTTCGGTGGGAGGGGTTGCAGCGCTCATACGGTCCATCGTCCCAGACGGCCATGGCGTACGGCACACACGTTCCGCACCCCGGACAGGGGCGTCCCGGGGGCGCCTCCCCGGGGCCGGGGCACCCCTTTCCCGCCGCCGCCCCCGGCGCCCGGCGGGGCTCCGGGACGGGCTCCGCAAGGGGCTGAGCTGGCGGTCCCGGCCGGCCCGTCCGGCGGCGCCCGGGAACCGCGCCGGAGTTGTCTGTTCGACGCCGGGCCTGTGACCACGTACACTCACTCGTCGTTGGCCCACACCAACCACATCTCCGGATGGGGTAGGTTGGGGGACGCAACAAAGGGTCGTAGCTCAATTGGTAGAGCACTGGTCTCCAAAACCAGCGGTTGGGGGTTCAAGTCCCTCCGGCCCTGCTACACGCATCTTCGCCAGGTGCGTGCGCATGTACGTACATTCAATGAACCGCCGTGCGGCTCCACCGGGCGCGGCACGGCCACGACCCGGAATCAGGTGAAAGAACGTGACGGACGCCGTGGGCTCCATCGACACGCCTGATGCCGAGGACGAGGCGCCCCAGAAGAAGTCCCGCAAGGGCGGCAAGCGCGGGAAGAAGGGCCCCTTCGGCCGTCTCGCGCTCTTCTACCGGCAGATCGTCGCCGAGCTGCGCAAGGTCGTCTGGCCGACGCGCAATCAGCTCACGACGTACACCACAGTGGTGATTGTCTTCGTCGTCATCATGATCGGTCTGGTGACCGTGATGGACTATGGATTCCAGGAAGCCGTCAAATACGTCTTCGGCTGATCCCGCGGAGGCGTCGGCATGGCGGCAGCCTTTCGCTTGTTCCACCCATCTGTATCCAGAAAGAAGCAGCCACCGTGTCTGACCCGAACCTGAACGAGGCCGTTGAGCCCGGCGACGAGATCTTCGAGTCCGCCGAGTCCGCCGAGGACGAGCTCGACATCGTTGAGGCGGCCGACGAAGACCAGGCGGAAGCTGCTGACGCCGAGGCCGGGGAGCCCGCCGAGGCCGCCGCCCTCCACGTCGAGGACGACACGGACGAGTCCGATGACTCCGCCGCCGACGCGGACGCCGACGAATCCGATGACGAGGACGCCGAGGGCGACCTCGAAGCGGCCGACGAGGCCGACGAGGAGCCCGAGGCCCCGGTCGACCCCATCGCCGCGCTCCGCGACGAGCTGCGCCTTCTCCCCGGTGAGTGGTACGTCATCCACACCTATGCCGGGTACGAGAAGCGCGTCAAGGCCAACCTGGAGCAGCGTGCCGTCTCGCTCAACGTCGAGGAGTTCATCTACCAGGCCGAAGTGCCCGAGGAAGAGATCGTCCAGATCAAGAACGGCGAGCGCAAGAACGTCCGCCAGAACAAGCTTCCCGGTTACGTCCTGGTCCGGATGGACCTCACCAACGAGTCCTGGGGCGTTGTCCGCAACACCCCCGGCGTCACCGGCTTCGTCGGCAACGCCTACGACCCGTACCCGCTGACCCTGGACGAGATCGTCAAGATGCTCGCCCCGGAGGCCGAGGAGAAGGCCGCCCGCGCCGCCGCCGAGGCCAAGGGCGAGCCCGCCCCGGCCCGCAAGGTCGAGGTTCAGGTGCTCGACTTCGAGGTCGGCGACTCGGTCACCGTCACCGACGGCCCCTTCGCCACCCTCCAGGCGACGATCAACGAGATCAACGCCGACTCGAAGAAGGTCAAGGGCCTGGTCGAGATCTTCGGCCGCGAGACCCCGGTCGAGCTCAGCTTCGACCAGATCCAGAAGAACTAGCGGATCCGAGGATCCAGCGGATCTTCCGAAGCACACGCTTCCGACCAGGTCAGGACCGCCTTCACGGCAGTCCTGACCTGTCGGTTTTTAACCGGACAGCTATACCCGTTATCGTTGTGCGGTATGCCTCCATCCGGATGACCGGGTGGGGTGCTCAAAACTCTCACTAGGACCCGGAGAGAGCAATGCCTCCCAAGAAGAAGAAGGTCACGGGGCTTATCAAGCTCCAGATCAAGGCCGGCGCGGCCAACCCGGCACCGCCGGTCGGCCCCGCGCTCGGTCAGCACGGCGTCAACATCATGGAGTTCTGCAAGGCCTACAACGCCGCGACCGAGTCGCAGCGTGGCATGGTCGTGCCGGTGGAGATCACGGTCTACGAGGACCGCTCCTTCACCTTCATCACCAAGACTCCGCCGGCCGCCAAGCTGATCCTCAAGGCCGCGGGTGTGGAGAAGGGCTCCGGCGAGCCGCACAAGACCAAGGTCGCCAAGCTCACGCGCGACCAGGTCCGCGACATCGCCACCACCAAGATGCCCGACCTGAACGCCAACGACCTGGACGCCGCCGAGAAGATCATCGCCGGCACCGCCCGTTCCATGGGCATCACGGTCGAGGGCTGATCGTCCCCGTCTGACCTCTGTGGCAGGGCCGTGCGCCGGCCCGCACCACAACTCCACACCTGCCATGCGGGAAACCGCCTGGCGATACTGCAACAGGAGCAGAAGTGAAGCGCAGCAAGGCACTCCGCGCTGCGGACGCCAAGATCGACCGGGAGCGCAACTACGCCCCGCTCGAGGCCGTCCGTCTCGCCAAGGACACCGCCTCCGCCAAGTTCGACGGCACCGTCGAGGTCGCCCTGCGTCTGGGTGTTGACCCGCGCAAGGCCGACCAGATGGTCCGCGGCACCGTGATCCTTCCGCACGGCACCGGCAAGACCGCCCGGGTCCTGGTCTTCGCGACCGGTGACCGTGCCGAGGCCGCGCGTGCCGCGGGCGCCGACATCGTCGGCGCCGACGAGCTCATCGACCAGGTGTCGAAGGGCTTCCTGGACTTCGACGCCGTCGTCGCCACCCCGGACCTCATGGGCAAGGTCGGTCGCCTCGGCCGTGTGCTCGGTCCGCGTGGTCTGATGCCGAACCCGAAGACCGGCACCGTCACCCCCGATGTCGCCAAGGCTGTGAACGACATCAAGGGCGGCAAGATCGAGTTCCGTGTCGACAAGCACTCGAACCTGCACTTCATCATCGGCAAGGTTTCCTTCGATGAGACGAAGCTGGTCGAGAACTACGGCGCGGCGCTGGAGGAGATCCTCCGTCTGAAGCCGTCCGCCGCCAAGGGCCGCTACATCAAGAAGGCGACCCTCGCGACGACGATGGGCCCCGGCATCCCGCTGGACTCCAACCGCACCCGCAACCTCCTCGTCGAGGAGGACCCGGCCTCCGTCTGATCCAGACGCACCGGGCACAGCGAAAAGCCGGCCCCCGCAGCTATCACGGCTGCGGGGGCCGGTTTTCTGTTGTCCTGCTGTCAGACGGGTGAGATACCGTGCATGAGTTCGTATGACGTACAAGGGGTGGAAATGAGCAAGTCCGCATGGAAGCGTGCCGGAGTCTGTCTGACGGCGGTGGCCGTTGTGGCCGGCATCGCGGGCTGCGGCGGTGAGGCCGCCGACAAGAAGGCCGCCGACAAGGGCGCCGGCAAGGGCGAGGACCGCTCGGTGACGCAGGTCCTCACCTCGGCGTACAAGAAGACCTCCGAGGCCAGGACGGCCAAGGTGGAGATGGACATGAAGATGTCCGGCAAGATGGCGACCGAGGCCGGCGGCAGCGACATGAAGATGTCCGGTGTCATGGGCTGGGATCCCACGGTGATGGACATGACCATCACCGGTGGCGCGCTGAAGTCCCAGGGCGGTCCGGAGCAGAGCCGCATGGTCTGGCTGGACAACGTCATGTACATGGACATGGGCGCCAAGTCGGCCAAGGACATGGACGGCAAGCGCTGGATGAAGATGGACATCGCCGGCATGGCCGAGATGTCCGGGGACAAGGCGCTGCAGAAGCAGATGACCGGCAGCCTGGAGTCCATGAACCAGGACCCGGCCTCGCAG
Source organism: Streptomyces sp. CAU 1734 (assembly GCF_039888735.1). Classification (NCBI taxonomy): domain Bacteria; kingdom Bacillati; phylum Actinomycetota; class Actinomycetes; order Kitasatosporales; family Streptomycetaceae; genus Streptomyces; species Streptomyces sp. CAU 1734. Next base: position 454,302 of record NZ_JBDQQP010000004.1, on the reverse strand, counting down.
CTGGCCATGCTGCTCGAATCGCCGGGCGTCAAGCACGTCGGCGAGGAGACGATCGGCGGCGTCAGGACGCAGCACTACACGGGCAAGATCAGCGTCAAGGAGATGATCTCCTCCAACAAGTCGCTGGACACCTTCTCCAAGGAGGACCGGGCCAAGCTGCTGGACGGCATCAAGAAGTCCGGGATCAACGGCTTCGACACCGAGGTCTGGGTCAATGAGGACGACTACCCGGTGAAGATGGACGTCGACATCGACTCGCCTGACGGCAAGATGACGATGGTCATGACGTACACGGACTACGGCGTGAAGGCCGCGGTCAAGGCTCCGCCGGCGGGCGAGACCTTCGACCTCATGGAGATGCTCAAGGAGCTCCAGGGCATGGGCGACGAGATGAAGGCGTCCGGCCTCGGCTGACCAGCGGCTCCCGCGGCGGGGTGGGGCACACGGCTCCGCCCGCCCCTCCCGCCGAGCGCGGTGCACGGCCCCGGCTTCCCGCCGGGGCCGTTCCTGTCGCCGCCTCCCGGAGGCGTCCTCCCGGAGGCGGGAGGACCGTCGCATGCCCGCCCGGCCCGGGGGCGAAACCATGGATTTGCGTCCATGCGACCCGGTCACGTACGCTTCCCCGGAAGCCAAAGACCGCTGGTCGTTGCCGCGTGCTCGTCAGAGAGTGCGGCACCGAAGGATCCGCTCAGCTGCGGACGGCCTGCGCAGGTGACACTGGAGAGCTCCCGGGATTCATTCCGGTCGAGCTACGCCCCGTGCGCCTGCGCCGGGGCGTTTTCGTTTGTTCGTCCTCCTTCGGGTCCGCGCGGTCCTCATCACCCGGAAGGAGGCCGACGCTCATGGCAAGGCCCGACAAGGCTGCCGCGGTAGCCGAGCTCGCGGACCAGTTCCGCAGCTCGAACGCCGCCGTGCTGACCGAGTACCGGGGTCTCACCGTGGCACAGCTCAAGCAGCTGCGCCGTTCGCTCGGTGAGAACGCCCAGTACGCCGTGGTGAAGAACACGCTGACCAAGATTGCGGCCAACGAGGCCGGGATCAACACGCTCGACGACCTGTTCAACGGTCCGACGGCTGTTGCCTTCGTCACCGGTGACCCGGTGGAGTCGGCGAAGGGTCTCCGTGACTTCGCCAAGGACAACCCCAACCTGATCATCAAGGGCGGTGTCCTTGATGGCAAGGCGATGTCCGCCGATGAGATCAAGAAGCTCGCGGACCTCGAGTCCCGCGAGGTTCTGCTCGCCAAGCTGGCGGGCGCCATGAAGGGCAAGCAGTCCCAGGCTGCCGCGCTCTTCCAGGCGCTTCCCTCGAAGTTCGTCCGCACCGCGGAGGCGCTTCGTGCCAAGAAGGCCGAGCAGGGCGGTGCCGAGTAATTCGGCTCGCGCATTGATCGGCGCCGCTCCGCAGCGCTGATCGCAGCGGGCCGTCTTCGGAAGAACTGCCGTTGAGGCAGACGCCCGCCGTCACATACACCCGGCACACGCCGATTTAGTGGAAGGATCGCCCATCATGGCGAAGCTCAGCCAGGAAGACCTGCTCGCTCAGTTCGAGGAAATGACCCTCCTGGAGCTGGCCGGATTCGTCTCCGCCTTCGAGGAGAAGTTCGACGTCACCGCCGCTGCCCCGGTCGCCGTCGCCGCCGCCGGTGGCGCTGCCGCCGTCGAGGCCGTCGAGGAGCAGGACGAGTTCGACGTCATCCTCACCGGTGCCGGCGAGAAGAAGATCCAGGTCATCAAGGTCGTGCGCGAGCTCACCTCGCTCGGCCTGAAGGAGGCCAAGGACCTCGTCGACGGCGCCCCGAAGCCCGTCCTCGAGAAGGTCGCCAAGGAGGCCGCCGAGAAGGCTGCCGAGTCCCTCAAGGGCGCCGGCGCCTCCGTCGAGGTCAAGTGACCTTCCGAGTCCTCGTTGACTCTCCCGGGCCGTCAGCGGCTCACCAGTGACTCGCTGAGGCCCCACTGAGCCGTCAGCCGGCTCGATCGAAGGGCGATCACCCATCCGGGTGGTCGCCCTTCGGCGTGCGCGGGGGCCGCGTTGCACTTCTCCGTGCGACGAGTATGGTGATCATCGCCGTCCGCACCCCGCCCAGGTCAGCCCCTGGTCAGTGACGATCTCAACAGCCAGACCGGGATGGGGGGCCTTGACGAACCGCACGCAGCGCGCAATCTTAAGGACTCGTCGTCACAACCGATCCGGATCCGAGGCATGGATCGGTGAACGAACGGGCAGGATCGATGTGCGTCGCACGGCGCGAAGTATCGCGGAGTTGAGAACAACGAGGGTCGAAAGAACCCGCACTGGACATCAGTGTGCCAAGTGGCTACACTGACCCTTTGCGCTGCCTGTTAGCTGCCCCCTGCCCGTCACCAGGGGCATCCCCTCGCATCAGCACTGTGGATTGATCCATCCCTGACCTGGGACTTCTCTCTCTGTGCACGGCTTGGGACACCGGTACGCGCGTAGTGAGTCCGAGCCCTCGGAAGGACCCCCTCTTGGCCGCCTCGCGCAACGCCTCGACCGCGAATACGAACAACGGCGCCAGCACCGCCCCGCTGCGCATCTCTTTTGCAAAGATCAAGGAGCCTCTTGAGGTTCCGAACCTCCTCGCGCTCCAGACCGAGAGCTTCGACTGGCTGCTCGGCAATGCTGCGTGGAAGGCTCGGGTCGAGGCGGCTCTGGACAGTGGACAGGACGTCCCCACCAAGTCAGGTCTGGAGGAGATCTTCGAGGAGATCTCCCCGATCGAGGACTTCAGCGGGTCGATGTCGCTGACCTTCCGCGACCACCGCTTCGAGCCTCCGAAGAACTCCATCGACGAGTGCAAGGAGCGCGACTTCACCTTCGCGGCCCCGCTCTTCGTCACCGCCGAGTTCACCAATAACGAGACCGGCGAGATCAAGTCCCAGACGGTCTTCATGGGCGACTTCCCGCTCATGACGAACAAGGGCACCTTCGTCATCAACGGCACCGAGCGTGTCGTGGTGTCCCAGCTGGTGCGCTCGCCCGGCGTCTACTTCGACTCCTCCATCGACAAGACGTCCGACAAGGACATCTTCACCGCCAAGATCATCCCGTCCCGGGGTGCCTGGCTGGAGATGGAGATCGACAAGCGCGACATGGTCGGTGTCCGCATCGACCGCAAGCGCAAGCAGTCCGTCACCGTGCTGCTGAAGGCCCTCGGCTGGACGACCGAACAGATCCTTCAGGAGTTCGGCGAGTACGAGTCGATGCGCGCCACCCTGGAGAAGGACCACACCCAGGGCCAGGACGACGCGCTGCTCGACATCTACCGCAAGCTCCGTCCCGGCGAGCCGCCGACCCGTGAGGCCGCCCAGACGCTGCTGGAGAACCTCTACTTCAACCCGAAGCGCTACGACCTGGCCAAGGTCGGCCGTTACAAGGTCAACAAGAAGCTCGGCGCCGATGAGCCGCTGGACGCCGGGGTGCTCACCACCGACGACGTCATCGCGACCATCAAGTACCTGGTCAAGCTGCACGCCGGCGAGACCGAGACGGTCGGCGAGTCCGGCACCCAGATCGTTGTCGAGACCGACGACATCGACCACTTCGGCAACCGCCGTCTGCGCAATGTCGGCGAGCTGATCCAGAACCAGGTCCGTACGGGTCTCGCCCGTATGGAGCGGGTCGTGCGCGAGCGCATGACCACTCAGGACGTCGAGGCGATCACGCCGCAGACCCTGATCAACATCCGGCCGGTCGTCGCCTCCATCAAGGAGTTCTTCGGCACCAGCCAGCTGTCCCAGTTCATGGACCAGAACAACCCCCTCTCGGGGCTCACCCACAAGCGCCGTCTGTCGGCGCTCGGCCCGGGTGGTCTCTCGCGTGAGCGGGCCGGCTTCGAGGTCCGTGACGTGCACCCCTCGCACTACGGCCGCATGTGTCCGATCGAGACCCCCGAAGGCCCGAACATCGGTCTGATCGGCTCGCTCGCCTCCTACGGCCGGGTCAACGCGTTCGGTTTCGTCGAGACCCCGTACCGCAAGGTCGTCGAGGGCCAGGTCACGGACGACGTCGACTACCTCACGGCCGATGAGGAAGACCGCTTCGTCATCGCCCAGGCGAACGCGACCATCTCCGACGACATGCACTTCACCGAGCCCCGCGTGCTGGTCCGCCGCCGCGGTGGCGAGGTCGACTACGTGCCGCCGGCCGAGGTCGACTACATGGACGTCTCGCCGCGCCAGATGGTGTCCGTCGCCACCGCGATGATCCCCTTCCTGGAGCACGACGACGCCAACCGTGCCCTCATGGGCGCGAACATGATGCGCCAGGCCGTTCCGCTGATCACGGCGGAGTCGCCGCTGGTCGGCACCGGCATGGAGTACCGCTGCGCGGTCGACGCCGGTGACGTCATCAAGGCGGAGAAGGACGGTGTGGTCCAGGAGGTCTCCGCGGACTACATCACCGTCGCCAACGACGACGGCACCTACACCACCTACCGGGTGGCCAAGTTCTCCCGCTCCAACCAGGGCACCTCGGTCAACCAGAAGGTCATCGTCTCCGAGGGCGACCGGGTCATCGAGTCCCAGGTCCTCGCCGACGGACCGGCGACCGAGCAGGGCGAGATGGCGCTCGGCAAGAACCTGCTCGTGGCCTTCATGCCGTGGGAGGGTCACAACTACGAGGACGCGATCATCCTGTCGCAGCGCCTCGTGCAGGACGACGTCCTCTCCTCGATCCACATCGAGGAGCACGAGGTCGACGCCCGTGACACCAAGCTCGGCCCCGAGGAGATCACCCGGGACATCCCGAACGTCTCCGAGGAGGTCCTCGCCGACCTCGACGAGCGCGGCATCATCCGCATCGGTGCCGAGGTCGTCGCCGGCGACATCCTGGTCGGCAAGGTCACGCCCAAGGGCGAGACCGAGCTCACCCCGGAGGAGCGCCTGCTCCGCGCGATCTTCGGCGAGAAGGCCCGTGAGGTCCGTGACACCTCGCTGAAGGTGCCCCACGGCGAGATCGGCAAGGTCATCGGCGTCCGCGTCTTCGACCGCGAGGAAGGCGACGAGCTCCCGCCCGGCGTCAACCAGCTGGTCCGGGTCTATGTCGCCCAGAAGCGCAAGATCACCGATGGTGACAAGCTCGCCGGCCGTCACGGCAACAAGGGCGTCATCTCCAAGATCCTGCCGATCGAGGACATGCCGTTCCTGGAGGACGGCACCCCGGTCGACATCATCCTCAACCCCCTCGGTGTCCCGTCCCGGATGAACCCGGGACAGGTCCTGGAGATCCACCTCGGCTGGCTCGCCAGCCAGGGCTGGAAGGTCGAGGGCAACGAGGAGTGGATGGAGCGGCTGAAGGCGATCGGCGCGGACGACGTCCGCCCCGGCACCAATGTCGCCACCCCCGTCTTCGACGGCGCCCGCGAGGACGAGATCGCCGGACTCTTCGAGTCCACGATCCCCAACCGCGACGGTGACCGGATGGTCCTCCCGTCCGGCAAGGCGAGGATGTTCGACGGCCGCTCCGGTGAGCCGTTCCCGGACCCGATCTCGATCGGGTACATGTACATCCTCAAGCTCCACCACCTGGTCGACGACAAGCTGCACGCGCGCTCGACCGGTCCGTACTCGATGATCACCCAGCAGCCGCTGGGTGGTAAGGCCCAGTTCGGTGGCCAGCGCTTCGGAGAGATGGAGGTGTGGGCGCTGGAGGCTTATGGCGCCGCCTACGCCCTCCAGGAGCTGCTGACCATCAAGTCCGACGACGTCACCGGCCGTGTGAAGGTCTACGAGGCCATCGTCAAGGGCGAGAACATCCCCGAGCCCGGCATCCCCGAGTCCTTCAAGGTGCTCATCAAGGAGATGCAGTCCCTGTGCCTCAACGTGGAGGTGCTGTCCTCGGACGGCATGTCCATCGAGATGCGCGACACCGACGAGGACGTCTTCCGCGCTGCGGAAGAGCTCGGCATCGACCTGTCCCGGCGCGAGCCGAGCAGCGTCGAAGAGGTCTGACGGGTCCGGCCGGGATCACCTCCAGGTGATCCCGGCCGCTGCCCCGGACCCCGTACAGACCACCTTGAGACACAACCCTGAGAGGGATTGACGCATAGTGCTCGACGTCAACTTCTTCGATGAGCTTCGGATCGGCCTGGCCACCGCTGACGACATTCGCCAGTGGTCGCACGGTGAGGTAAAGAAGCCCGAGACGATCAACTACCGCACGCTCAAGCCCGAGAAGGACGGACTCTTCTGCGAGAAGATCTTCGGTCCGACCCGGGACTGGGAGTGCTACTGCGGTAAGTACAAGCGTGTCCGCTTCAAGGGCATCATCTGCGAGCGCTGTGGCGTCGAGGTCACCCGCGCCAAGGTGCGCCGTGAGCGGATGGGCCACATTGAGCTGGCCGCCCCCGTCACCCACATCTGGTACTTCAAGGGCGTCCCGTCGCGCCTGGGCTACCTGCTGGACCTCGCGCCGAAGGACCTCGAGAAGGTCATCTACTTCGCCGCGTACATGATCACGTTCGTGGACGAGGAGCGCCGCACCCGCGACCTGCCCTCGCTGGAGGCGCATGTCTCCGTCGAGCGCCAGCAGGTCGAGAACCGCCGCGACGCCGACCTCGAGGCCCGTGCCAAGAAGCTCGAGACCGACCTGGCCGAGCTGGAGGCCGAGGGCGCCAAGGCCGATGTGCGCCGCAAGGTGCGCGAGGGTGCCGAGCGCGAGATGAAGCAGCTCCGCGACCGCGCGCAGCGCGAGATCGACCGCCTCGACGAGGTGTGGAACCGCTTCAAGAACCTCAAGGTCCAGGACCTGGAGGGCGACGAGCTCCTCTACCGCGAGCTGCGCGACCGCTTCGGCACCTACTTCGACGGTTCGATGGGCGCCGCCGCGCTGCAGAAGCGCCTGGAGTCCTTCGACCTCGACGAGGAGGCCGAGCGCCTCCGCGAGATCATCCGCACCGGCAAGGGCCAGAAGAAGACCCGTGCGCTCAAGCGCCTCAAGGTCGTCTCCGCGTTCCTGCAGACCAGCAACAGCCCCAAGGGCATGGTGCTGGACTGCGTACCGGTCATCCCGCCGGACCTGCGTCCGATGGTGCAGCTGGACGGTGGCCGCTTCGCGACCTCCGACCTGAACGACCTGTACCGCCGGGTGATCAACCGCAACAACCGTCTGAAGCGTCTGCTCGACCTCGGTGCCCCCGAGATCATCGTGAACAACGAGAAGCGGATGCTCCAGGAGGCGGTCGACGCCCTCTTCGACAACGGCCGCCGCGGCCGCCCGGTCACGGGCCCCGGCAACCGTCCGCTGAAGTCCCTGAGCGACATGCTCAAGGGCAAGCAGGGCCGTTTCCGCCAGAACCTCCTCGGCAAGCGAGTCGACTACTCGGCGCGTTCCGTCATCGTCGTCGGCCCGCAGCTCAAGCTGCACCAGTGCGGTCTGCCCAAGGCCATGGCGCTGGAGCTCTTCAAGCCGTTCGTGATGAAGCGCCTGGTCGACCTGAACCACGCGCAGAACATCAAGTCGGCCAAGCGCATGGTCGAGCGCGGCCGCACCGTCGTGTACGACGTCCTCGAAGAGGTCATCGCCGAACACCCGGTGCTGCTGAACCGTGCGCCCACGCTGCACCGCCTCGGCATCCAGGCCTTCGAGCCGCAGCTCGTCGAGGGCAAGGCCATCCAGATCCACCCGCTCGTCTGCACCGCGTTCAACGCGGACTTCGACGGTGACCAGATGGCCGTCCACCTGCCGCTCTCCGCGGAGGCGCAGGCCGAGGCCCGCATCCTGATGCTGTCCTCGAACAACATCCTCAAGCCGGCCGACGGCCGTCCGGTCACCATGCCCACCCAGGACATGGTGCTCGGCCTCTTCTTCCTCACCACGGACGAGGAGGAGCGCGAGGTCAAGGGCGAGGGCCGGTCCTTCGGCTCCACCGCCGAAGCGATCATGGCGTTCGACGCCCGCGAGCTCTCGCTCCAGGCCAAGGTCGACATCCGCTTCCCGGTGGGCACCATCCCGCCCCGCGGCTGGACCCCGCCGGTGGACGAGGACGGCGAGTCCTCGGTCGCGGCCGACTGGCAGCAGGGCGACAGCTTCCGGCTGCGCACCACCCTGGGCCGCGCGCTCTTCAACGAGCTGCTGCCCGAGGACTACCCCTTCGTCGACTACTCCGTCGGCAAGAAGCAGCTCTCCGAGATCGTCAACGACCTCGCCGAGCGGTACCCCAAGGTCATCGTGGCGGCGACGCTCGACAACCTGAAGGCGTCCGGCTTCTTCTGGGCGACCCGCTCCGGCGTCACCGTCGCCATCTCGGACATTGTCGTCCCGGAGGCGAAGAAGGCGATCGTCGCGTCCTACGAGGCGATCGACGAGAAGATCCAGAAGCAGTACGAGCGCGGCCTGATCACCAAGCAGGAGCGCACGAACGAGCTGATCGACACGTGGACCCGGGCGACGAAGGAAGTCGCCGAGGCCATGAACGCGAACTTCCCGAAGACCAACCCCATCTTCATGATGGTGGACTCGGGTGCTCGTGGAAACATGATGCAGATGCGTCAGATCGCCGGTATGCGTGGTCTGGTGTCCAACGCCAAGAACGAGACGATTCCGCGTCCCATCAAGGCGTCGTTCCGTGAGGGTCTGTCCGTGCTGGAGTACTTCATCTCCACCCACGGTGCCCGAAAGGGTCTGGCCGACACCGCCCTGCGTACCGCCGACTCGGGTTACCTCACCCGTCGTCTGGTGGACGTCTCGCAGGACGTCATCATCCGCGAGGAGGACTGCGGCACCGACCGCGGTCTGAAGCTGCGGATCGCCGAGAAGTCGGCGGACGGTGTGCTCCGCAAGGCCGAGGACGTCGAGACCTCGGTGTACGCGCGGATGCTCGCCGAGGATGTCGTCGTCGACGGCAAGGTCATCGCGCCGGCAAATGTCGACCTCGGCGATGTGCTCATCGACGCGCTCGTCGCGGCCGGTGTCGAGGAGGTCAAGACCCGTTCGGTCCTGACCTGTGAGTCCGCGGTCGGCACCTGTGCGTACTGCTACGGCCGCTCGCTGGCCACCGGCAAGCTGGTCGACATCGGTGAGGCGGTCGGCATCATCGCCGCCCAGTCCATCGGTGAGCCCGGTACCCAGCTGACGATGCGTACCTTCCACACCGGTGGTGTGGCCGGTGACGACATCACCCAGGGTCTGCCGCGTGTCGTCGAGCTCTTCGAGGCCCGTACGCCCAAGGGTGTCGCCCCGATCTCCGAGGCCTCCGGACGTGTCCGGATCGAGGAGACCGAGAAGACCAAGAAGATCGTCGTCACCCCCGACGACGGCAGCGACGAGACGGCGTTCCCGATCTCGAAGCGTGCCAAGGTCATGGTCCACGAGGGCGACCACGTGGAGGTGGGCCAGAAGCTCACCTACGGTGCCACCAACCCGCACGACGTGCTGCGGATCCTCGGTCAGCGCGCGGTCCAGGTCCACCTGGTCGGCGAAGTCCAGAAGGTCTACAACTCGCAGGGTGTGTCGATCCACGACAAGCACATCGAGATCATCATCCGGCAGATGCTCCGCCGGGTGACGATCATCGAGTCCGGCGACGCGGAGCTGCTGCCGGGCGAGCTGGTCGAGCGTTCGAAGTTCGAGACGGAGAACCGCCGTGTGGTCACCGAGGGCGGTCACCCCGCCTCCGGCCGTCCGCAGCTGATGGGTATCACCAAGGCCTCGCTCGCCACCGAGTCGTGGCTGTCGGCGGCGTCCTTCCAGGAGACGACCAGGGTTCTGACCGACGCGGCGATCAACGCCAAGTCGGACTCCCTGATCGGCCTCAAGGAGAACGTCATCATCGGAAAGCTCATCCCGGCCGGTACGGGCCTCGCCCGCTACCGCAACATCCGGGTGGAGCCCACCGAGGAGGCCAAGGCCGCGATGTACTCGGCCGTCGGCTACGACGACATCGACTACTCGCCGTTCGGCTCCGGCTCCGGCCAGGCCGTGCCGCTGGAGGACTACGACTACGGTCCGTACAACCAGTAGTGGTGCGATGAAGTGAACGAAGGGCGGTCACCCCGGAAGGGGTGGCCGCCCTTCGGCGTACTCGCTGTGCCCGCGCCGGGTCAGCGGCCGGCGAGTTCCCAGACCGCGAGCATCAGCCCGACACTCGCGGTGAGCGCGGCGATACTGGCCAGCGGCCAGCGGGCGCGCTCCAAAGCGTCCAGCCGGGATTCCATGTCGGCGAGCTGTTTGTCGGTCTGATCGCTGCGCTGCACCATGAGCGCGAGTGAGCCGTCGACCCGGGCGAAACCCGCCTCCAGGGTGCCGTGCAGCCGCTCCAGCTCCACGGCGACGGTCACGGCGACCGGCGGGCGTGCCTCAGGCTCGGCCATCGGCGGCCCCCGTGTCGGACGCGGTGCGCGGCGCTGCCGGCTCTGTGCGGAGCCAGGGCGGCAGCAGCCGCTGTACGGAGTCCAGCGCCATGATCCGGGCCAGTCCGCCGGCCACGGCCAGTGCCCCGGCGACCCAGGGCAGGGCGGCCGGAATCCCCGAGGCGCCGACGATCGCGGGCAGCGCGACGGCGATGCCCACGGCGGTCTGGAGGACGGTACGGGCGGTGCGTCGGGCGGCCTCGCGGCGCGGGGCGGTGGTGCGGGCGACGGACTCGGCGTGCCCGCCCGACGGGGCGCGTCCGGCGCTCTCGGCCGAGGGGGGCCGTGTGCGGTGCCCCGCCGCCGGTCCTGCTGTTTCCTCTCCGGACATGTCCGGCTCCTTCACTGCGTGTACGGGACCTTGAGGGCGTTCCACGACGCCCGCCCCGGCCATCCGTCGGCGTCCGCCCCGCGGAAGCCGAGCTTGCGCTGCCATTTCGCGTACGAGCGCCGGTCGGCCTCGCCCCAGCGGGGCGCCGGGCCGATGGTGTACGCGGAGCAGCCCTCGGCGATCAGCCGCCGGCCCATCGCGGTGACGATGGGCGAGCTGGGACCGGCCGTGAAGAACGACTTCCCCGGAAACGGCTGGTAGCGGGGCCGGGCCGGCGGTGCGGCCGGTTCGCCGCCCAGCCGGCGGGCGATCCGGGAGCGCAGCGCCGGCATGGTGAAGCCGCGTGGATCGCTCTTCCAGTCGGACCACTCCAGATGTCCGATGACGCTCTTGGCGCTCCAGCCGTGGGCCCGGCAGAGCGCGGTGGCGGCCCGCTCGATGGCATCGAGCTGGGCGGCGGGCCAGGGGTCGGCGCCGTCGCCGAGATTGACGCACTCGAATCCGTAGAACCGGGCGTTGCCGTCGGCCGCGCCCGCGCTGCCCTGATGCATGCGGGGGGCGGCGGGCCGGTCGCCGTAGCTCTCGTCCGTCACCTGGCGCAGTACGGCGGGGTCCCCGCCGCCCGCGTGATTGGCGCGGCCGTGGCCGATCAGATGGACGGTGCCGTCCTTGGCGATCACCCCGTGGCAGAGGGGTCCGGGCAGACCGCTGTAGCCGTCGCGGCAGAGCGCGACGGAGGAGATGGTGCCGCTGCTGACGGTGTGATGGATCATCACGCCGTGGACGGGGCCCCAGGCTCCGGCCCGGTTGCGGTTGTGGGTGCGCCAGCCGTCGTACTCGACGACGCCGACGCCTTCGGCGCGGAGCGCGGTGAGTAGCCGGTCCGCGGTGAGTGGGGTGGCCATGGGGGTTCCCTTCGTGCGGGAGCTGCTCGGGAAGCGGGGTGGCACGTGTCACCCGCTTCGGCGGGGTGGGAATCAGACGTACCGGACGGCGGGGGCCGGGGCTCGCAGGCGTACCGCGAGCCCCGGCCGGGGCGCCCGGTCCCGTACGCCTGTGGGGTGTACGGGACCGGGCGCCCCGGTCACCCGGCGGCGGGCTCCGGGGGCGGGTCGCCCTCCTCCGGTACGGAGACGATCTCGACGAGCTTGCCGGTGCCGGCGCTGTGGACCGGGAGCGCCCGGTCGGGATCGGGCGGCCCGGTGTCGACGACGGCACCGGGCAGCGGCCGGGCCGCGACCGCCAGCGAGAGCTGATCCACCTTGCGCTGGAGCTCCCGGAAGAGATCGATGAAGTCCTCGGGCAGCGTGGGCATCAGATGGCCTCCAGGAAGAGTTCGGCGGTCTCCGGCCGGCCGCGCTGCGGCGGGGCGACCTTGACCCCGATGACCCGGTAGCGGACGCTGACGCCGCGCGCGTACCACTCGTCGTTCATCCGCAGCCGCACCCGGCGGCCGAGCATCAGCGGCGGGACCGGGGTGCGCTCGTCGAGCCGGACGGTGATCTCGGGGATGACGACAACCCCCAGCGCCTGCCGGAGCTCCGCGCGGGCCCGCCAGTTCAGGGCCCGCTTCGAGGTGATCGAGGAGTGCTCGGAGGTGAGATCGATCCGGGGCCAGCCGTCCTTGAGGAGCTCCGGGGCGATGTACACCCGGGAGACGACCGGGCGGGCCTCCTGCCCCGCGTCGGACGGCGGGCTGCCGCCGCGTGCGCGGGAGGTGGTCCCGGCCCGGGTCCCGTCACCGGGGACGGAGTAGCCGAGGATCGAGCCCGGCCGGTCGAAGACCAGATCGTCATTGCCGGACGGAAGCCGGGGCGCGCCGAGCCGGAGCCGTTTCACCCGCGCTCCGGTCTCCGGGTCGCGAAAGACGGCGATGTGGTACTCGAAGGAGTCCTCGCCCTCGGTCAGCTGCTTGAACGCCTCGTCGACGGGGGTCTCGTCGCCGTCCCGCCAGTTGATCTTCCGGCGGTACGGGGACTCCTCGCCGCCGAGGGTGACGCCGATGTCGCCGCCCTCGTCGGACTGGACGTACCGCCAGAGCGCACGGGCGATCTCCAGCGGGTCCTCGTTGTCGAAGGACATGTTCCGGCGGATCCGGCGCCGTGCGGCGTAGGAGTCGAAGGTCGCGGCCTGGATCGCCAGCGACATCGTCCCCTTGTCGTCGGAGTTGAGCGTGGTGGTCCAGAGGATGCCTCCCCACCACAGATCGCCGCCGCGCTCCAGATAGACCGCGGTCCTGCCCTCCCGGATCTGCCGGACCCGCTGGGCGAGCTCGGTGCCGGGGAGCGGGATGGTGCCGGTGAGGGATCCGGGGCGGCCGATGTAGTCGTCCAGCGAGACATCGCGCAGCGGGAGCACGTCGATGGGGCGGTCGGTGAGCAGATCGCAGAAAAGCACGCGATAGGGGGTGCCGGCCGCTGTCATGCGGAGGCCGCCTCGTAGGTGCCGGAGCCGTTGATCATGTGATTCGGGGCCCAGGTCCAGGGGGAGATGGCGTCGACGATGCCGGTGTTGGCGGCCGGGATCGCTCCGGCGCTGGGCTTGCCGGAGCTGACCTCCAGCTCGAAGTAGGTGGGGGTGGAGCAGCGGATCCGGGCGACGGCGCGCTCATTGGTGCTGTTGTGCAGCTCCACGAAACCGATGCAGTGGTTGCCCGAGGCGGCGGGCACGGGCAGGGTGAACCGCCAGTTGTCGCCGCCGGTCCGGAAGTTGGTGGTGGAGCCGAAGAGCACCCGGAATTGGAAGTGCACCATCAGGCCGGTCTGCACATAGCGGCATTCGATGGTGGAGTTGCCGAACAGCGGTGGAGTGGCCGCCGCGCTGCCCCAGGTGGGGGTCCAGCTCTTCCAGGTCGGCACGGGCGGGTAGGCGGCCCACTTGGTGCCGTCCCAGCGCTCCAGACGGCTGCCGTTGTCCCGGTACTGGCCGGTGTAGATGCCGTCGAAGCCATGGGTGGGGACGATGCCGCCGAGCGCGGTGGTGGGATAGCGCCGGTGCATGACGGCCGTGTTCCAGTTGATCGGGCTGGCTCCCGAGGCTCCGGCGTGCACCCGCACGCTGTAGAGCGGCAGCGCGGTGGCCGGCATCGGGGGTTCGACCGGCGCCGCCGACGCCTGGCCCTCGACGACGCGGACCACGGCCTGGGTCCGGCCCGAGTTGTCGTACGGGCTGTCCTCGACCATGAGGACGATCCGGTCGATCCGTGCGTGGGTCGGGTTGCCGGCGGTCATGGTCAGGATCTCCGGCTCGGTGACGGCGACCATGTACGGGCCCTGCTTGTCGGTGCCCTGGATGATGGCCCGGCCGGGGCCGATCTCGCACTGCATGCCGGAGACCCCCCGGATTTCCAGGCCGCCGGGGACGACCCCGCCCCGTGAACTGAGGGCTCCGGTGGGGGTCAGCAGGCCGGAGGTGGTGACCCGGGTGTCCTCCGGGGTCTGGCCGGTCGACAGATGCCAGGCGCTGCGTACGGTCATGAGGTGCTCCTTGGAGAAGAGTGAGGGGAGTACGGGCGGACCCCCGGGACTGCGATGTCCCTCGGCTGTCGGGAGGGTCCGGAGGTCACCAGTCCGCGCTGCGCCAGCGCACGGAGACGGTGGTGTCGGGTTCCGACCGCGCCGGCCGGTAGGCGAGCCGGCTGGTACCGGGCGGCAGCTCGAACAGTTCCTCGGGGCTGCTGTCCGGCGCGGCGGTGTGGCGCATGGAGGCCGTGCCGTTGAGCAGCACCGTGCCGGCGCCGGTGTCCACGACCAGTTCGTCCTCGGCGGCGAGGTCGATCAGATAGCGCAGCCGCCGTCCGCCCGCGGTGTCGTTGAGGGCGGGATTGCCGCACGGCCCCCGGAAGGCGATCACCGGATGGGCGGGCGCGCTGCCCTCGTTGAGGATCGTCACATCGCCGGTGACCGTGGCGTCGCCCCAGTTGAGCGGCCAGGTCAGCGGCCAGGTGAGCCCGGTCGGCGGCTTGGGCACACCGGTGGTCCCGAGCTGTTCCTCGACGGCGTACCGGCGCGGGTCGGTGGCCAGCCACTGCACGCTCACCCGGGCGACGCCCTGGGTGAGCAGATTGCGGTCGGCCGGGATGACCCGCTGGACGACCCGGGCCCGCACGGCGAGGGTCTCGCCGTGGATCCGTACCGCCAGCCACTGCTCCCGGTCGTGGAGGGCGAGTGAACGGCGCAGGGTGCGCATGGTCTCGGCCGGATCGGTGCCGGGTGCGGGCAGCAGCCAGAGCTGGCCGCCGATCCGGCGGGGGCGGGCGTACTGGGCGCCGGGCCAGGATCCGTGCGAGGTGGGCCGGTCGGCGTCGGAGGAGTCGACCTCCGGCAGATCCTCCCAGCCGGTGAGGCCCTGCCGGTCGATCTCGAAGGGCGTACCGGGGCCGAACAGCACTCCGGCCCACTGGATCTGCCCGTCGAGGGTGATCAGTGAGCCGGGTGTCGCGGCGATCTCGGTCTCGGGTGGGCTGATGGGTGTGGCCATGCGGCCGTCACCTCCTGCTCGATGCGGTGGTGTGGGTGGGCCGTCAGGCGGTCCTGGCCAGGAAGTACAGATCCTCGGCGGTGTCGTACGGGCTGTTCTCCGCGCGCTCCCGGAAGGTCTCCAGCCGGACCTCGCGTGCCCTGGGCTCCCTCTCCCGGTAGCCGGGCTCGGCCGCCCTCAGCTGGTCGACCGCGCCGAGCGGGATCACCGCGCCGGGCCGTGAGCCGCTCGGGGGAGTGACGACACCGCCCTCGGCGAGCATCGGGATTTTGGGGAGGTTCAGTCCCCACTTCTTCACACCGATGTCGATGCTGAGGCTGTTGAGCCCGTCGATGACCCAGTTGGCGAAGGAGATGATTCCTTCGATCGGGCCCTTGACCACCCCGGCGACGGTCTGCATTCCGGTGGTCAGGAAGCCGCCGATGCCGCCCACGGTGTCGGTGGTGGCGTTCTTCACCCGGTTGAAGGCGTCCGGGATGTCCTTGGTGATCCAGTCGATGACCGGGCGCACCTTGTCCCTGAGTCCGTTCCACGCCTTGCGGACGATGCCGGTGAGGGCGTTGGTGGCGGTGGTGACGGTGTCGCGGGCCTTGCGGAATCCGTCCCCGATGGACTTGCCGATGCCCGTCACCACACCGGAAATGGTGCTCTTCACGGAGTCGAACGCCTTGGAGACGGCCTCGGTGTACTTCTTGATGACCGGGATCAGGTTCTTCTTGATGCCGCTGAAGGTGGACTGCACCTTCTCGAAGACCTGCTTCATGAACCGCTGCCCGGTCTCGGAGTTGACCGCCAGATCGACCAGATAGTCGACGACCGGTATCAGCAGGGCCAGGACGAAGCCGAGCGGATTGGCCCGCATGGCGGTGTTGATGCCGGTCACGGCGACGGCGGCGACGGTCAGGCCGATTCCGAGGGGGCCCAGGAGCGGGGCGATGCCGCCGATCGTCCTGCCGAGCAGATCGCTGATGGAGATGACGCTGCCCGAGCTGTCGGCGAGGGATTTGGCCGACCTGCGCGACGAACTGGTCGGGCTCCGGCCCTTGTTCAGCCCGTCGGCGGCGGTGCCGGCGTTGCGGCCGACGGCGTTGAGGGGGGCCTGGGCGGAGTCCCCGCGTGTCTTGATGTCCTGGACGGTCTTGAGGGCATTGCTCGCGCCGGTCCTGATCCGATTGGCGGCGGTGCCCGCCTCGCGGATCGGGCGCGCTGCCGCCCGGACGGCCCGGACGGCTTCGCGGACCCTGTTGTGGAGCTGATTCATCGGCCCCGCGATTCCGGCGAGCGGATTCAGGGCCGGGGCGGCGATCGCACTCATCCGCGCGCTTTCGCCAGCGCCATCAACACCCGCGCTGTCGCGCGCATGTCACTGGCGGCGGCCGCGTGGTAATGCTCGATGTGCACCCCGGCGCGCGCCATGGCGATCCGCCGCCGACGGGCCCGCATGGCGGTGACCCGCAGCAGACGGTTCAGCTTGGACAGGGGCAGTACGGCCTCGGCCTCGCCGGCCTCCGCGATGATCGCCGGCACACCGCCGAGCCGGGGGGCCACGAGAGCGCCCTCGGCCAGCTTGGGGATCCTCGGCAGACTGACGCCGAAGGTCTTGCCGCCGACGCCGGGGATCCAGCCGGGGATCGTCACCTTGATGCCGTTGAGCTTGCCGATCGCGGAGTTGATCAGATCGATCACGCCATTGATCGGGGTCCTCACCGCGCCTTTGATGCCGTCGAACGCCTTGGACGCGATGTCCTTGAGCTTGCCCCAGGAATCGGAGAGCTTGTCCTTGACCTTGCCGAAGGCACTGGGAATGTCCTTGCTGACCCAGTTGACGACGGGTGAGATCACACCCTTGATGCCGTCCCACACCTTCTTGACGGCGCCCTTGATCTTTCCCATGACGTCGTCGATGGTCTTCTTGAATCCGTTGAAGCCCTTTTTGATTCCGTCGGCCACCGTTTTGATGACCTTCGAGATCTTGTCCTTGATGCCGTCCCAGACCTTTTTGATGAGGGCGGCCGTGTCCTTGATGATCGGACCGACCTTCTTCATCACCGTTTCGATGACTTTTTTGATGGCGTCGAAGGCTTTCTTGAGGATCTTCTGCATGCCCTCGGATTTGGTCGCCATGTCGACGACCTTCTCGATGAGGGGGGCGAAGAGCTCAAGGAGACGGGCGATGATATTGCCCTTCATGGACCTGTTGAGCCCGTCCATGCCCTTCTTGGCGTTGTCGGCGCCGCCCTTGAACTTTCCGATCGCCGTTCCGCTGGCCTGTCCGGACTTACCGGCCCTGGTGACGGCCTTCTCGGCGCGGTCGGAATTGTCCCGGAGGGTTTTGAGCTCACGGGCGGAGTTCTTGGCGGCGGTTTCGAGCTTCTTCAGGCCGCCTTCGCCGGTGGTGGCGGACCGGCCGACGCCCTGGGCGGCCTGTGCGGCGCTGTCGGCCCGGGTCTTCAACTGCTGAAGCGCACCGGACGCGCGGCCCGCGGCTGTGTTGAGCGACATGAGTGCCCCTTAGGCGAGAGCGGCGATGAGTTGGTTCACGGCACCGCGCAGGACTCGCACGTCATTGGTCACCCGGGTGAGATCCGGGGTCTGGCTTCCGGACGGCCTGTTGTTCGAGATCTGCTGACGGGTGTTGTCCCGCGAGGCCATCGCCTGCTGTGCGCTTCTGGCGATCTTGTTGACCTGCTCAGCCCAGCCGTTTTCGTTCTTGAGCTTTTCGCGCTGTGATCTGTAGTGGTTCGCCTGCTCGACGAGATTCTCGCGATGCCGCGCATAGTGGTTGACCTGCTCGAAGATCCTGGGTCGGTTGGCCGTGTAGTGATCCACTCCATTGTTCAGCTTTTCGCGATTGGCCTGGTAGTGGGATATTTGTTCGTTGCGCTCGTCCTGCTTTTGCTTTTCTTGTCTTTGTGCCGAGTTCTGCATCCTCTCGTCGAGCCGATCGAAAAACCTCTGAACCCTGTCGCCATAGGGCCATTTCCTGGTGGCGCCGAGAATTGTTATTCCGCGTTCATCGACCTTGAAGAGGGAAATTCCCACGGTCATGACTGCGAAACTGGTAGCCAGGGCGGTGAGTCCTGCGGTGAGGAAAGCTGCCGTTCCGCTCGCTCCGGCCACCGTGCCCGAAGCGCCGACCACCGTTCCTTGAGCACCCGCCAGGGTCCCGGCAGCCCCGACGCGCGTCGTGGTCATATCGGCTTCGGTGTGAGTGTCCCCGGCGAATGTCTTCGAGATGTTCGCGATCGTGTGGGTCTCCCCGACAATTGTCTTCGAGAAGTCCGCGTGTGTTTCTGATTCCCTTGCCCAGGTCTTGGAGACGTCGGCGTGTGTCTCGGATTTCTCCGCCCAGGTTTTCGCCAGGGCGACCGTCGTCTCGGACTCCCGGAGAATCGATCGCGAAAGCCCTGCGTAGGTCTCGCTGGCCTCCTTGTACGGCAGTGGATCACCGGTGATGGCCGACTTGGGGACATCGGGGTCCGGGGGAAGCGCCATGTTCACCTCGCAGTGAGAGGTCCGTCGCTCCGGTCATGGGTGCCGGTCAATGGATGCCGGTCAGGCATGCCCGAAGAAACGGGTGATTTCGTCAGGCCCGGGGCGCGAGGGCTCGTCCCCGGGCAGTTCGTCCTCGGTGACCGCCCGGCCCGGCCTCGGGACCGGCTCCGGCGGGTCCGTCGGGGCGTCCTCCGAGTTGACCGTGGCGAACATCCAGTTCGCGGCGGCCAGATGGTCCACCGTCGCCGCAAGCAGATGGTCGGTCACCGACCACTCCGCCTCCTCGCCGTGGAGTTCGCGGTTGACCGCGCTGTCCCTCGGCAGGTGCTTGACCAGGATCGCGAGCCGGCGGGAGGAGAGCTCACCGCGGTGCCAGTCCAGGAGGTCGACACCGTAATGGCGGAGCAGGTCGGCTTCGAGGGCCTCGGCGTGTTCTTCGGCGAACGCGACGAGGCTCAGTCTTCCCCCAGGCCGAGCCCGGTCTCCTTGCCGTACGCCTCCAGAATCGCGGCGATGTCCTGCATGGTGATGTCGTGCTTCTCGAAGCGGGTGAACTGCTTGGCGCCCAGCAGCAGCGACAGCAGCCCGTCCACGTCGTTGTCGTCCAGCTTCCGCAGCGCCTTGGCCACGGTGCGGGTGAGCTCGGTCGGGAGCTCGAAGGTGTCCTCGTCCAGGGTGAAGGACCAGGTCCGGCCGATGGCCTCCATGCGCTGGGCGCGGGCGGCGTTGACGTCGAAAGTCGCCATGGGTGTGCCTCCGATGAGGTGAGGTGAGGGGAGGGGATTTCCTGCGAGGGGGACGCCGGGCGGGGCGGGGAACCGCCCCGCCCGGCGGGGTGTCACGGGGTGACGGCGTACGCCGGGTCCTTCATCAGGAAGGTGGCCAGCGGCGCGGTCGCCCCCTGGGAGAGCGCGGTGAAGGTGACGCCGAGCGAGGCCGCCGACTTGCGGGCGAGCTTGACGTCATCGGCCGAGGTCACCTGGCCGCGCGGGATGATGAAGCGGTAGGTGATGTCCTTGCCGTCCGTGAACTCCAGGCCGAGCGCGCGCTCGTCGAAGGTCGGGCCGTCCGGGATGTCCAGGCTGTAGACCCCGCTCGCCGGGGCGCCGACCGCCTTCACGTCCGACTTCGAGCCGCCGATGAAGAACGGCAGCGTGTCCTCGTTGAACTGGAGCATCGCGAACTTCAGCGTCAGGTCGCGGTCCGAGTAGACGAACCGGGCCGGGCTGATGGCCTGCCAGGTCTCCACCGGGTCGAGCTTGTCCTTCTTGGCGAAGGTCACCCCGTCGGTGGTGGTGTAGCCGAGGTCCGTCCAGGCGGCGCCCCAGTCGGACGCGGGGTTGGCGGAGAAGGCGGTGGGGGCCGCCGCGCCGACCGCGCCGACCAGGACCCGGCCGGTGCCGGCGACGCGGATCTCGGAAGAGTTGTTGCCTGCCATGGGAACTCCTTGTGATGGGTTGATCGGGATCGATCTCATGAGGGGTGGTGCGGGTTGGCCGCCGTGGGTACGGCGAAGGCCCCGCCGGTGCGATCCGGCGGGGCCTTGTCTGTGGGGCGTACGGCGGTGGGCCTCGGGTGGGCTCAGCGCGTACGCATCGTCAGATGGAGTACGCAGACATAGCGGTTGGCCGCCGGGTGGACGTAGTCGGGCAGCCAGCGCGGGCCGTCCGCCTCGCTCACATCGGTGACGAGCCAGGTGCCGTGCACCGCGCCCCGGGAGCGGAGCAGTACGGAGCGGGCCGCGTTGGCCAGCACATGGGCCGCCGTCTTGTCGGGGCCGTATACCTCCAGCTCGATGACGGGCCGCTCGACATGGAGATCGTCGATCCAGGCACCGCCCCGGCGGTTGACCAGGACCACGCGCTGGGTGCCGTTGAAACCGGCAGGCGGTGACTCGTCCACGGTCGCGCCCGTCAGCTCCGGCCGGTTGGTGAGGAGCTCCACGACGATGGCCTCCACATCGGGGAAGGCGCTCGGGACTTGGCTCATGACGGACATCACTCCAGTTCGTCCGGACTGTTCGGGGAAGCGCACCGGGGAGCCGCTCACGGGAACGGCCCGGGGCGATGCGGGTGCGGCCGGGGCCTCGGGGCCCGGGCGCGCCGGCGGCGGAGCCGGCCCGGGAGGGATGCGGGCACAGCTCCGCCGCTGCACTCATTGTGATTGAAATCGTGCGAGCGCGCAACCAGTTCGTGCGAGCTCGCACTTTTCCTCGGCCCCGGCGGGTCGCGCCCCGCCCCGCCCGGGCGTTACCCTCGGGATTTCGGGATTTCGAACAGATTTTCGAAAGGCGGTGTGCATGATCGGCAGTGCCGGCAGTGCGCAGGACCGGCTGGCCGAGGTGGTCGCGGCAGCCGTGGAAGTCGCCGCCGAGGCCGGGGAGTCCGGGCGCTGGACCGGTGAGGTGGCGCGGACGCTCACCGCCGTGGTGGGCAAGGTCGGCGCCCGGATCACCGTGGACGCGGAGATCCGGGGCTTCAGCAGCGGATGGCAGGAAGCCGCGCGGACCGGCCCGGGCGTTGGCACGGGAACCGGCATCGGGGCGGAGGCGGGCCGGTTCCCGCGCGGGCCCGTGCCCGCCCCGCCCGTCCGGCCGGTGCGGACCCAGCGGGAGGGGGAGGCCGGACCGTGAGACCGGGTGCACCCAGACGGAAGAGGCGGGGGGCCCCCGGGGGGGGGCC
>NZ_JBDQQP010000004.1:0-432936 GCF_039888735.1 Streptomyces sp. CAU 1734 | reverse complement strand
CGGTCGCCCCGATGGGGGCGACCGCCTCTTCTCGTGTTCCGTCGTGCGGGGGAGCGGGTCAGGAGGCGAGCGGGCTCCCGCGCCGGGTCGCGCGCTCCGCCGCGAACACGTCCTCCAGCCGGTAGAGCTGGGCACGCCCCTGCCGTCCCGCCGGCGCGAGATGGCCGAGCTGGACCCATTTGCGGATGGTGGCCGGCACGACGCCCGCCTCGGCCGCGGCGAGTACGCCGGTGATCAGCGGTGCCCGCGCGGTCATCCCCGTACTCCCTCGCCGGCCTGTGCGGCCTCGTCCATCGAGGCGGCGATCTCCGCCCCGCCGGTGCCGGCGAGCACCGCCCACTCGCTCTCCCGCCAGGTGTGGCGGTGCGCCGGATCCGTGTCGCAGGCGCAGCCGCCGTCCGCGCAGCGGCAGCCCGGGTTCACACAGAGCACCGCGCGGCGGGCCGGGAAGGCGCGCAGCGAGACGGAGTCGCACCAGGGGCAGCGGCCCCCGAGACGGACCACGCACTCGGTGTCGCCGAGCACCCGGGCGCACCGCCCCGCCATCCGGCGGGCCTCGTCCCGGATGTGGTCGATGAGCTCGGGGTGGGCGGCGGCGCTGTCGAGCAGGCCGGCGATCCGGGCGAGCCGCTGCGGTACGCGCGCCCGGCGCGGCCGGCCGAGGCCGAGCTTCTCGTGGACGGCCTCGTCCAGCTCCACCACCCCGTCGGTGATGTCCCGGACGGTGTCCGACACATGGAGCCGCAGCGGGGCCGCGGGGTGGGTGGCCCGGGTGCGCCCGGTCCGGCCGGGGGAGGGGGAGCCGCCGCCCGGGGCGAGCTCCGCGAGGAGCTCGGGGAACTGGCGGTCGAGGGTGTCGATCCAGAGGGCGGCGCCGTGGACGGAGCTGGCCAAGGTTGCCTCCGAGGGGTCGGTGTGCGGCGCGGCGGATGTTCCCGCCGTCCGCGCCTGCTGGGTGTTCCGGAGCCGGTCCGCGGATCGGGCCGTGCTCGCGTGGGTGGTGTGTCTGGAGCGGGGGCGTAGCGCGGCTGCGCAGGATGTACGGGTCAGGTGCGCGCCCCGTCGCTCCGCGCACGCAGTGCGTGCGGGCGCGCAACATCACTGTGCCGGAGCCGCACCCGGCGTCCGTTGCGCCAGAGCCGGCCGCCGCTCACGCCGTCGAAGAAGCTCCGCGCCGGGGCCACCGTCTCCTCGCAACGGCGTGCCACCGGGCATCGCCGGCAGGCGTTCAGCGCAGGTAGGGCCTCCCTTTCCCGGCGAGCGAAGACGACCTGCGGAGGCATTCCGGAGCAGGCGGCGGAGGCGCGCCAGTCGGGCGGATCCGGGGGGAAGGGTGGACGCATGGCGGCGGCTCCTCGCGGACGGAGAGGTTGTTGCGAGTCCGCACCATTACATGTTGCGAGCTCGCGCGCAACAAGATGACCGTTATCCTGCCCATATTCGCTACCGTGCGCGCGCGGAATCACGTAATTACGTGCGTGCAAGCGCGATAGTCTGGGATTCGCTTCGGAGGGAGGCGACCAACATGACCGCAAGCGATCTTGACCAGTTCGCCGCCTGGGTCGAAGAGCTCATCCGGCGCCGCGGATTCGACATCGACAGCCCGCGCGGCGGCGGCAAATCCCGGCTCGCCGACGAGGCGGGCGTCCATCGCGCCGCCATCACCAGGCTTCTCCAGCGGCAGAGCATGCCCGATCTGGAGACGACCCGGCGTCTCGCGTACGTACTCGACGTACCCATGCGCGACATGCTCATCCGCTCCGGCCGCCTCACCGAGGAGGATCTGCCGCTGCCGCAGGCCGCCGACTCGGCGACGGCGGCTCCGCAGGTCCGCCGGCTGACGCTGGAGGAGGCCGCCGACGGCCTCGGTGTCCCGGAGGACCAGCGGGAGATGTTCATCAGGGTCGCCGGGCAGTTCATGCCGCCCGCGCCGGCCCGCCGCGCCCCGCTCGCCAAGAACTGACCCACCCCGCGCGGAGCCCCCAGGCTCCCGTGCGGGGCGTCCGGCGCCGCCCGTCGCGGTCCGCGCCGCCGCCGTGGCCACCCGGTCGGCCGGGTGCCGCGCGGCACGGCCCCCTGCCCGTCGAACCCGCTGCCAGTAAGCTGTCACGGTCCGTCCCCCCGCGTTCACACAGCTGTGAGCGCCGGGTAAAGGCCGACGGTGCCACCGGGCGTCACCAGGCACCCGCGGCATCCGCGGGCGGGAAGTGGCGGCGACCGGAGGCGAGCGAGAGAGACGGATGGCCGAGGGCGACGGGACGGGACACGGCGCGCACATACCGGCGACGGCACCCCCACCCCGCTCGGTCCCCGAGCCCTCTCCCGGCGATCTGCCCGGCCTGCTCGCGCTGCTCGGCCGGCTGCTGGAGGGACACCCTCCGGACGAGGTCGCCATACTCCTGCGCGAGGAGCTCGACCGGCGCGAGATCCGGGCGTACGCGGAGGGCTGGCGCGACGCCGCCGCCGAGTACGAACCGGTGCTGGAGGAGGCCCGGGCCGCCGCCGGTGCCGCCCGCCGTCTCCGGCTCGTCGATCGCACACCCGGCCAGGCCGCCGTCATCCCCTTCCCCCAGGACGACTTCCCCCGGGGTGACTTCCCCGGGGACGGCTTCCCGCGCAGCGATTTCCCCCGGGACGGTTTTCCCCGCGACAAGTTCTCCCCGGAGGATTTTCCCCGGGCGGAGCCTCCTCGCGACGGACACGACGGACACGACGAGCGTGGCGGATACGACGGACGCGACGGGCGGGCCCGCGGAGACGGCGCCCGGGCCGAGCACGGCATGACGGAGGACGGCGCCGGAGAGGACGGTGCCGCCCGGGACGAACCACGCCGTTCCGCCGGTCGCGGACGGCGCCCCGCCGATGCCCGGCGCACCGGCCGAGGCCGCCCCGCCCCGCCGGCCGACGGCACGGCCACCCCGGCCGGCGAGACCGGCGCCGAGGACCCGGAAGACCCCGCCTCCCGCGCCGCCCTCGCCCCCAAGAGCCGGAAGTCCAAGGTCCCGACCATCCCCCGGCTCACCGCGCCGCGCCGTCACCGCCGTGAGCCGCCGCCCGCACCGGACGGACCGGGCGGCGCCTGACAGGGCGCCTGACCGGGCGTCGGTGAGGGTCCGGTGAGTGGACGTCAGCCGATGAGCAGGGAGGCCGGCAGCAGAACCGTGCCGAAACTGAAGGTGATCAGCCCCGCCCGGATCCACCGGTGCTTCAGCGCCGCTATCCGGCTGGTCTCGGTGAGTGCCGTGGTCAGCCCGGCGCCGGCCGGCTGCTCCGCCGCCGCGCTGAGGGCCGCCGTCAACTGCCCCGTACGGGCCGCCTGCTGCACATCGCCGAAGTACGTCAGTGCCTGTCCGGGCCGCCAGCGCGCGCTCCCGTAGCGGGGGAGCACCGCCAGCAGCAGGGCGATGAGCGCCAGGGCGAAGGCGAGGGAACCGGTCCACCAGATCACCGTCGACAGTCCGGACAGATCGCCCGGCGACCAATTGCGCCCGGCCAGCAGCCCGCTGAACACACCCGCCGTCATCCCCAGCACCGCGACCAGGATGGACGCCTTGCTGTCCGCCTGGGCGATCTCGGTGCGCAGTTCGGCGAGCAGCCGCTCGGCCGGCCCGGCGTCCGCCGCCGCCGGGCGGTGCGGGGTGACCGTGAATCCCGGGACCGGGTCGGTGCTGTTCATGCGGGGGCGCCCTCCTGGCGGTCGTCGTCCGTGGTGCCGTGCTGTCCGCCGCCCACCGGTCCGGCGGGCGCCGGACGGGCCGGACTCGGCGGTACGGGAAAGGGCGCGGAGGTCTCGGGAGGGCCGGCGCTCCCGGGGCGTACCGCTCCCGGGCCCGGCGGTTCCCGGCCGGTGCGCCGGCGGAATCCGGCCATGTCGTGCCTCTCCCCGGAGCCGCCGGCGCAACGCGTCACGGCCGCTTGCCGTTCAGCGGATGTCCGGGAGGACGGTGCGCGGCCTCGCGGCGGACGGCGGCGGCGGTGCGCCGCCCTCGCCGGCACGGTCCGCGGCAGATGGGCCGACCGGCGGTGCTCGGCCCGGGTGGTGACCAGCGCGGGCGGCAGCGCGGCCGGCGCCCACTCGGCTGCGGCCGGCCGATGGGCGGCCAGGACCCACTCGCGCAGCCGGTCGAGCGCGGCCCGGTCGAGCGCGCGGTCGGTCGAGCGCGCGGTCGGCGAGCACGGGACCCGTCACAGCTCCGCGATGCCCCGGGCGGCCCGGTCGCCGTCGGATGCGGCCCGCGCGTGACGGGCCGGGAGGAGAGGGGTGCCGCCGCACCGCTCGTTCTCCTCCGTACGGGCACAGGCACGGGTGAAGCCGCCGAGTGCCGGATCGTGCGCGCCCCGGTCGTCGCCGACGGCGCGCAGCAGCTCCGCCAGGACCTCGCCGTCCGCGTCGGAGAGCAGCGGCAGGGCCACCGAATCGGCCGGTTCCCCGGCGAGCGGATCGCCGGGTGCGCCGTCGTCACCGGTGGTCCCCGTGCCGGGATCGCGGGCCGCGCCGCGCGGTGCGGCGAGGGTCTGCCGGGGGCGTCCGGGGCCGATCAGGGCGTACGTCCGGATCGCCGCTCCCCCGTCGCCACTCCGCTCGGTCCCCGCCCCCCGCGGTCGCCTCGTCGGTGTCGATCACCGCCACTCACCCCGGCCGGCGCCGCCGTGATACCCGCCGCCGGAGTCCGCCCCCGTCCCGCCCCGGGGGCCGGACCGGCCGTCCGGGATCAGACTGTGGCCGGAACACGGCGTGTCCCCGTGGAAGTGGACGGCCGCCCCCGCCGCCCCGCCGGCGGGGAGAAATGGACCCTGACGGGTCCCCGGCGCCGGCAGGTCCCCCGACCCGGCCGGCGCCGGAGCTGAAAGGGCCGCCTCGTCGGCGGCCCGGGAATCCCGGAGGGCGGCGAGCACCGCCGCCACGGTTCCGGGCGAGGAGTTCCCGAGGATTTCCGGTACCGGACGCGCCCCCGAGACGTCCGGTACCGGAGCCTCCCCCCGCTCACAGTGGTCCGAGAGGTGGCCGCTCGGCACCGGCCCGTGCAGCCATGCCCGGAGCGGCCCGTTCTTGCTGTCGACCGTGATCGGGTGGAAATCGGAGCGCGGCACGCCCGGATGGTCGTGGCGGACGATTCCGCTGTGCACCCCCTCCGACACACAGAGCGCGAAATCACCGGCCCGGTCGCGCAGCGCCGCCCGCAGCAGCTGGGCGTCGAGCAGCCGGCAGGCGTGGTTCAGATCGGAGCCCACCCAGCCCGCGTGCCGGTCGATGGCGACGTACCCGGTGGCCAGCACCCCCCGCAGCCGGATCTGCGCCGACCTGGACGCCATCCGGTTCACCGCGCGCAGCTGCACCGGTACGGCGGTCAGCAGGGTCCGCAGCAGGGCGGTCACCGAGGCGTTGGCGTCGATCAGCTCCATGACGGAGTCGCCCCGGTCGGCGCGCAGCCGCTGGGTCTCCTCGATACCGGCGGACTCCAGGACCTCATCGGTGATGTCGTAGAGCATCCGCCGCAGATAGGCCTGCTCGACATCGTCCCGGTCGCTGTACCTCTCGATGTCCAGCAGCAGAATCGTCCGGCTCACGGGCTCGCTCATGGTCGCCTTCCGGGGTGGAGATGCCGTTGGGGGAAATCCTGGCGGCAGTGGCGCGGAAGGCGTGAGGGCGGATGACGCACTCGAAGTGTGACCGTGTGCACAGAACGGATCCGGGGGACGGGGAAGCCCGCCCCGGCCCGCCCCACGCCGCCTACCCGGCCCCACCCGCCCCACCGACCTCACCGGTCCCGTCCGCCCCGCTCCCACCCCCGCCGGATCCACCCGGCCCGCCGCCCCCGCCCGCCCCGTCCCCGCCCGGCGCCCTCTCCGACCTGGCGATCCTGCGCAGAATGTCCGGCCGCATGATCAGCATCGTCCGCCGCCCCGTCGCCACCGCCCCCCGGTCCCGCAACTCCTTCAGCAGCCGCTGCACCATCTCCCGCGAGGCCCCCACCGACCCGGCCAGCTCCAGCTTGCTCAGCGGCACCGCCAGCTCGATCCCCGCCTCCGTGCGCCGCCCGTGCGTCCGCGCCAGATCCAGCAGCAGCGACGCGAACCTCTCCCGCACGCTCATCGACGCGAACTCCAGCCGGCGCCGGTCCGCCGCCCGGGTACGGTCCGAGGTCAGCCCCAGCAGGGCGAAGGAGACCGCGGGCGACCCGCTCAGGAATTCGGTGAAACGTCCCCGCTCGACCGCGACCGCCGCCACCTGCTCCAGCGCGGTCACCGTCGCCGACCTCGGCCGCCCGGTCAGCGCCGCCGACTCCCCGACGATGTCGCCGGGCCCGCGCAGCGCCAGCAGGGCCTCGTACCCGCTGGCGGCCGAGGCCGTGACCTTGGTCCAGCCGCGCACGATGATCAGGACGTGCGACGACGGCTCGTGCTGGTGCAGCACCACGACCCGGGGCGCGAAGTCGAGCCGGCTCCCGAGCGCCAGCAGCGCCGACCGGTCCTCGCTCTCCAGCCTGGCCAGAAACGGAACCCGGTCGTCGAGGCCGCCGTCACCGGGTGAGTACGCTCCGGGTGTGTACGCTGCCGCCATCCAGTCCCCCGATCGTCCCAGCGACGGAATCCCCGGCAACGTACTCAAGCGGGGCGCGGAATGGACCCCGAACGACCGGATCGGGCCACGAGCGGCCTCCCGCCTCCCACAGCACCCCTGATCAGGGGATGAATCGCCACCGGAGCTCCGGCGTGTCCCGGTGGACTCCATTTGTTTTGACCGCAGCCCATGCGGTAGGTACGCTCTGACCTTGTGCCTGGGGTGTGCCTGGGCTCCTGTGCGTGTCCTCAACCGCACGGCGAGTCCGCTTATCGGCCACCGCAATCTGCGCCTCCCCGCTGGTACAGCGGGACTCTCGCAGGCTCGACACACCCGACCGCGTGGGTCGGAGATGTTCCAGGTTAGTTTCAACGAACGGCACACAGAAACCGGAGAAGTAGTGCCTACGATCCAGCAGCTGGTCCGGAAGGGCCGGCAGGACAAGGTCGAGAAGAACAAGACGCCCGCACTTGAGGGTTCTCCTCAGCGCCGCGGCGTCTGCACGCGTGTGTTCACGACCACCCCGAAGAAGCCGAACTCGGCGCTCCGTAAGGTCGCGCGTGTGCGTCTGACCTCCGGTATCGAGGTCACGGCCTACATCCCGGGTGAGGGACACAACCTGCAGGAGCACTCCATCGTGCTCGTGCGTGGTGGCCGTGTGAAGGACCTGCCGGGTGTTCGTTACAAGATCATCCGCGGTTCGCTCGACACCCAGGGTGTCAAGAACCGCAAGCAGGCCCGCAGCCGCTACGGCGCCAAGAAGGAGAAGTAAGAATGCCTCGTAAGGGCCCCGCCCCGAAGCGCCCGGTCATCATCGACCCGGTCTACGGTTCTCCTCTGGTGACGTCGCTCATCAACAAGCTTCTGCTGAACGGCAAGCGTTCCACGGCCGAGCGGATCGTCTACGGCGCCATGGAAGGTCTTCGCGAGAAGACCGGTGCCGACCCGGTCATCACGCTGAAGCGCGCCCTCGAGAACGTCAAGCCGTCTCTCGAGGTCAAGTCCCGCCGTGTCGGTGGCGCCACCTACCAGGTGCCGATCGAGGTCAAGCCCGGTCGTGCCGCCACCCTGTCGCTCCGCTGGATCGTGGGTTACTCCCGCGCCCGCCGTGAGAAGACGATGACCGAGCGCCTCATGAACGAACTGCTCGACGCCTCGAACGGCCTCGGCGCTTCGGTCAAGAAGCGTGAGGACACGCACAAGATGGCCGAGTCCAACAAGGCCTTCGCGCACTACCGCTGGTAGTCGCTTACCCCATCGAGACCGAGAGAAGACTGAGCCATATGGCCACCACTTCGCTTGACCTGGCCAAGGTCCGCAACATTGGGATCATGGCCCACATCGACGCGGGCAAGACGACGACCACCGAGCGCATCCTGTTTTACACCGGTGTGAGCTACAAGATCGGTGAGGTCCACGACGGCGCTGCCACGATGGACTGGATGGAGCAGGAGCAGGAGCGCGGCATCACGATCACGTCCGCCGCGACGACCTGTCACTGGCCGCTCGAGGACGTCGATCACACCATCAACATCATCGACACCCCGGGTCACGTCGACTTCACCGTCGAGGTGGAGCGTTCGCTCCGCGTCCTCGACGGCGCTGTCACCGTGTTCGACGGCGTCGCCGGTGTTGAGCCGCAGTCCGAGACCGTCTGGCGTCAGGCGGACCGCTACGGCGTGCCGCGCATCTGCTTCGTCAACAAGCTCGACCGCACCGGTGCCGAGTTCCACCGCTGTGTCGACATGATCAAGGACCGCCTCGGCGCGACCCCGATCGTGATGCAGCTCCCCATCGGCGCCGAGATGGACTTCAAGGGTGTCGTCGACCTCGTCACCATGAAGGCCTTCGTCTGGTCCGCCGAGGCGACCAAGGGCGAGATGTACGACATCGTCGACATCCCGGACACCCACCTGGAAGCCGCCGAGGAGTACCGCGGCCGGCTCCTGGAGACCGTCTCCGAGAACGACGAAGAGCTGATGGAGCTGTACCTGGAGGGCGTCGAGCCCACCGTGGAGCAGCTGTACGCGGCCATCCGCCGCATCACCATCGCCTCCGGCAAGTCCAAGGACATCACGGTCACCCCGGTGTTCTGCGGTACCGCGTTCAAGAACAAGGGCGTCCAGCCCCTGCTCGACGCGGTCGTGCGCTACCTGCCGTCGCCCCTGGACGTCGAGGCCATCGAGGGCCACGACGTCAAGGACGCCGAGCTGGTCGTCAAGCGCAAGCCGTCGGACGACGAGCCGCTCGCGGCGCTGGCGTTCAAGATCATGAGCGACCCGCACCTCGGCAAGCTCACCTTCGTGCGCATCTACTCCGGCCGTCTGGAGTCCGGCACCGCGGTGCTGAACTCCGTGAAGGGCCGCAAGGAGCGCATCGGCAAGATCTACCGTATGCACGCGAACAAGCGTGAGGAGATCGCGTCGGTGGGCGCCGGTGACATCGTCGCCGTCATGGGCCTGAAGCAGACCACCACCGGTGAGACGCTCGCGGACGAGAAGAACCCGGTGATCCTGGAGTCCATGGACTTCCCGGCGCCGGTCATCGAGGTCGCGATCGAGCCCAAGTCCAAGGGTGACCAGGAGAAGCTGGGTGTCGCCATCCAGCGTCTCGCGGAGGAGGACCCCTCCTTCCAGGTGCACACCAACGAGGAGACCGGCCAGACCGTCATCGGCGGTATGGGCGAGCTTCACCTCGAGGTGCTGGTCGACCGGATGCGGCGCGAGTTCCGCGTCGAGGCCAACGTCGGCAAGCCGCAGGTCGCGTACCGCGAGACGATCCGCAAGGCCGTCGACCGCGTGGACTACACCCACAAGAAGCAGACCGGTGGTACCGGTCAGTTCGCGAAGGTGCAGATCGCGATCGAGCCCATCGAGGGCGGCGACGCGGCGTACGAGTTCGTGAACAAGGTCACCGGTGGCCGCATCCCCCGGGAGTACATCCCCTCGGTGGACGCGGGTGCGCAGGAGGCCATGCAGTTCGGCATCCTGGCCGGCTACGAGATGACCGGCGTCCGCCTGACGCTGCTCGACGGTGGCTACCACGAGGTCGACTCCTCCGAGCTCGCCTTCAAGATCGCCGGTTCGCAGGCGTTCAAGGAGGCCGCGCGCAAGGCCAGCCCCGTGCTGCTCGAGCCGATGATGTCGGTCGAGGTGACCACGCCCGAGGACTACATGGGCGATGTCATCGGCGACATCAACTCCCGCCGTGGCCAGATCCAGGCCATGGAGGACCGGGCGGGTGCCAAGGTCGTCAAGGGCCTGGTTCCGCTCTCGGAGATGTTCGGCTACGTCGGAGACCTCCGCAGCAAGACCTCGGGTCGCGCAAGCTACTCGATGCAGTTCGACTCCTACGCCGAGGTTCCCAGGAACGTCGCCGAGGAGATCATCGCGAAGGCCAAGGGCGAGTAACTCACCCGAGTACACGCTTTAGGCTTATCACCGGAGCCTGCCGGGGCATTCCATCCCGAACCTGCGTATCCACGGATATGCGGGGACTATGGAGGGAATGCCCCCGGGCCCCGGTTATCCAGCAAAGATCACCTGGCGCCGATGAGTAAGGCGTACAGAACCACTCCCCAGGAGGACCCCAGTGGCGAAGGCGAAGTTCGAGCGGACTAAGCCGCACGTCAACATCGGCACCATCGGTCACATCGACCACGGTAAGACGACCCTCACGGCCGCCATTACCAAGGTGCTGCACGACAAGTACCCGGACCTGAACGAGGCCTCGGCCTTCGATCAGATCGACAAGGCTCCTGAGGAGCGTCAGCGCGGTATCACCATCTCGATCGCGCACGTCGAGTACCAGACGGAGTCGCGTCACTACGCGCACGTCGACTGCCCGGGTCACGCGGACTACATCAAGAACATGATCACCGGTGCGGCCCAGATGGACGGCGCGATCCTCGTGGTCGCCGCCACCGACGGCCCGATGCCGCAGACCAAGGAGCACGTCCTCCTGGCCCGCCAGGTCGGCGTTCCCTACATCGTCGTCGCCCTGAACAAGGCCGACATGGTGGACGACGAGGAGATCCTGGAGCTCGTCGAGCTCGAGGTCCGTGAGCTCCTCTCCGAGTACGAGTTCCCGGGCGACGACCTGCCGGTCGTCAAGGTCTCGGCGCTCAAGGCGCTCGAGGGCGACAAGGAGTGGGGCGAGTCCGTCCTCAACCTGATGGCCGCCGTCGACGAGTCGATCCCGCAGCCCGAGCGTGACGTCGACAAGCCGTTCCTGATGCCGATCGAGGACGTCTTCACGATCACCGGTCGTGGCACCGTCGTCACCGGTCGTATCGAGCGTGGTGTCCTCAAGGTCAACGAGACCGTCGACATCGTCGGCATCAAGACCGAGAAGACCACCACCACGGTCACCGGCATCGAGATGTTCCGCAAGCTGCTCGACGAGGGCCAGGCCGGTGAGAACGTCGGTCTGCTCCTCCGTGGCATCAAGCGCGAGGACGTCGAGCGCGGCCAGGTCATCATCAAGCCCGGTTCGGTCACGCCGCACACCGAGTTCGAGGCCCAGGCCTACATCCTGTCGAAGGACGAGGGTGGCCGTCACACCCCGTTCTTCAACAACTACCGCCCGCAGTTCTACTTCCGTACCACGGACGTGACCGGCGTGGTGACCCTCCCCGAGGGCACCGAGATGGTCATGCCGGGTGACAACACCGTCATGACGGTGAACCTCATCCAGCCCGTCGCCATGGAAGAGGGCCTGAAGTTCGCCATCCGTGAGGGTGGCCGGACCGTGGGCGCCGGCCAGGTCACCAAGATCGTCAAGTGAATTTGACTGTCTGACCCGGCCGCTCCGCAGGAGCTCCGAGGAAGGGGCCCCGCACCGACAGGTGCGGGGCCCCTTTCGCGTCCCCCGGGGAAGCGAGGGTGCGAACGGGTTGGTCAGGCCCGCTCGCGTCTGTGCAGACGGATTTCCGGCCTCCGGGGTTGCCCGGCCGCCGGACCGGCCCCTTTGTCCCGTGCCCCGGCCGCCGGACCGGCCCCTTCGCCCCGTGCCCCGGCCGCCGTACAACCATCCGTACCGCAGACGGGTCGTAGGCGGCGGGAGGGACATACGCCTCTCCCGCTCAATGCGCCCGCGCATCATAGGAGTTGGCGATATGCCTCATCCCTTCCCGCGCCACCGTCTCGCCATCGCGACCGGTATCGTCCTGGTCGCCGGAGCGGTCGCGGCCCCCGCCGCCGCGACCACCGTCCCCGCCGCCGTGCAGGCCGCCGCGGTCACGAAAGCGGTCGCCGGATCGGTCGCCGCCCCGAGTCCCGCGCGGCTCCACGACGACTTCAACGGCGACGGCTACCCGGATGTCGCGATCGGCGCGGACGAGGCCCGCGGATTCCACGGCGCCGTCAGCGTCCTGTACGGCGGCCCCGGAGGGCTGTCGAAGTCCCGCAAGCAGATCCTGACCTGGCCGGACCGGAGCGGGCTCGCGGTGCCCGGCCGGGCCGAGTACGGCGAGGAGCTGGCCACCGGAGATCTGAACGGCGACGGGTACGCGGACCTCGTCAGCACTCTCGACTCACCCCCGGCCGACGGTGATCGCGGTACGACCACCGCGGTCAACTGGGGCGGCGCCGGCGGCCTGGCGAAGAACGCCACCGTGCTCAGATCCCTGCCGGGCGACCAGGACGCCTCCGGCGGACTCGCCGTCGGCGATGTGGACGGGGACCGGAAGGCCGACATCGTGCTGACCGACGAGTACGGCGGGGGCCATGTGCTCCGCGGCCCGGTGAGCCGTGCCGGGGTCTGGAGCGGAGCCACCCCATTCGACAGCG
Source organism: Streptomyces sp. CAU 1734 (assembly GCF_039888735.1). Taxonomy (NCBI): domain Bacteria; kingdom Bacillati; phylum Actinomycetota; class Actinomycetes; order Kitasatosporales; family Streptomycetaceae; genus Streptomyces; species Streptomyces sp. CAU 1734. The sequence goes on along the minus strand of NZ_JBDQQP010000004.1, from coordinate 420,585 downwards.
GACTGAACACAGGGCCCGGCGCACTGCCGGCCATCGGCGATGTGACCGGCGACGGTGTGGGCGATCTGGCGCTGGTGGGACGGGGCCAGTACGCCGCCGTCGTCGTGCTGCCCGGCGGCCGGCGGGGATTCGGCACCCCGGTGGAGATCAGGGACGCGGCGGGCGGGACCGTGGCGGGCGGCGGCTCGGTGGGCATCGCCGACCTGAACCGCGACGGCCACGGCGATGTGGTCGTGGGCACCCCGGTCGACGCCCACGAGGGGGACCGGCCGGTGCGGAAGGGCGGCGCCGTCCTCATCGCGTACGGCGGCGCGGCGGGGCAGAGCACCGCGCTCAAGCCGGTCTGGATACACCAGGACACCCCGGGCGTGCCGGGCACCGGCGAGTCCGGCGACAGCATGGGTTCCGCCCTCGCCCTCGGGGACACCAATGCCGACGGCTACCCCGATGTGCTCGTCGGGCTCCCCGCCGAGCATGTCAGCGGCAAGCCGAACACCGGCAGGGTGCTGGCCCTCAAGGGCGGACGCAAGGGCGTCAGCGGCACCGGCGCCAAGGAGTTCGGGCAGTACACCGCCGGTGTGCCCGGCACCACCGAGACGAACGACGTCTTCGGCGCGGCCGTCTCGCTCGGGGAGTACGCGGGGAAGGGCCGCGCCCAGGCGGTGATCGGCGCCCCGCGCGAGAATGCCCGGCAGGGCGCGATCTGGATCCTGCGGGCGGATTCCACCGGGCTCGTCGCCCGGGGCTCGGTCTCCTTCGGCGCCGCCACCATCGGCGCGCCGACCGGCGCGAGCCTCTTCGGCGGCCGGCTCACCGACTGAGCCACCGGGGCGCGGGGCCGCCGGGCCGCCGGGTCCGGTCGTCGTGCTTCCGGGGCGCCGGTGTCATCGCGGACCTCGCGGTGGCACCGGCCCGGGCCCTTCCGGCGGGGGACACTCCGCTGCCCCGGCCGGAAGGCCCCGGCACCACACCGGGCCCCGCCATCCGGCCGGGTGTCACCGCCGAGGGCCCGGGCCCGGCGGCTTCCCGTCCGCCGCCCCGCCCCGCCGCGCGTCCGCCGCCCCGCCGTGCGCCCGCCGCTCGGCCTCGGCCACCGCCGCATCCCGCAGAAAGTCCTCGATCACCGCGCACAGCACATCCGGCCGCTCCAGATGGACGTCGTAGCCGCTGCCCGGCACGCTCATCGCCACCGTCTCCGGGCGCCGCCGCATCATCTCCATCCCCTCGGAGCCCGACACCAGCCCCCACTCGCCGACCACCAGCAGCACCGGCGCCCGCACCCCGCGCCACTCGGGCCAGTAGCTCCGCAGCGCGGTCTCCCGCAGGGTCTCCACCATCACCCCGGAGTCGAACCGGGGCCACCAGCCGTCCTCCCGCTCCTCCAGGCCGGCCGCCCAGACCTCCCCCCGCACACCGCCCCCGAGGAACTTCGCCGCCACCTCCGGCGAGGGAAAGGGAATGGGCCAGGCGGCGAGACACCGGCGGATGTGCTCGGGCCCGTCGTCGTTCGTCCCGCGCACACCCGCGTCCACCATCACCACGGCGGTGATCCGGCCGGGGTGCGCCGCCGCCGTCAGCATCGCGGTGTGCCCGCCGAGTGCCTGCCCCACCAGGGCCGCCTCCGCACACCCCAACTGGTCCAGCAGGGCGATGACATCGGCGGCGTACGCGGCCCGGGAGACATCGGCCGGCCGGCGCTCGCTCGCCCCGTGTCCACGCTGATCGAGCGCGATCACCCGGCGGGACCGGGAGAGCAGAGCCGCCAGCGCCGCCCACTCGCCCGCGAACCCGGCCAGTCCGTGCAGCAGCACCACCGGTGGATCCGACCCGGATCCACCCGAGTCCCAGTAGACGATCCGGGTCCCCTCGCGCACCATCCGTCCCGGGGACCCCATCAACACAGCGCCACGATCCCGCCGGGCCCCGCCGGAGCGAGCGTCACCCCGGACAGCCCCCGCGACCAGGCCGCGCCGATCTCCGCCAGCCGGGTGCCGTCCGGCGGCGTCGCCCCGAGCCCGATCGCGTACCGGAGGATTCCCCCGCCGCCGTGGGGGAGCGGCCGGGGCCAGGCGTACGCGTCCGGCGACCCCGCCTCCGCGAGCGCGGCGAGCAGCGCGCGCATCCGTCCCCGTACCCGCCCGTCCAATGTCTCGATTTCCCCGCCGCCGGCCGGTCTCACGGTCACCACGGCCCAGGCCGCGTGATCGGCGACCGTCGGCGGAATCAGCAGCTCCGGCCAGGGGCCCGGCCCCGACCCGGTTATCTCCCAGGCCCGGTAGGACTCCCGGACCAGCAGTTCACACCCGGTGGCACTCACCTGCTCCGTACATGAACGCACCGGCTCACTCGGCGTCATGATGGCCATTGTCGGGGCCGGGACATCGCCGCCCACCGGATTGCGCCAGTCCCACGCGGCCCATCTGCCGAAGAAGTACCGCAGCAGCTCACCCCCCGCACGCCCCTCGGCCTCCCGCACGGTCAGCGCGGCCAGCACCGCCCACCCGATCCCCGGCACCCCGCCGAACGGAGCGGAATCCAGGCCGCGCGCCCGCGCCCAGCTCTTCACCTCCCGGGCCAGCCGGACAAAGGCATCCCGCTCCGCCCCCACCGACGCGAGCACCGCCACCGCGTCGCTCACCGCGCTCAGCGCGACAGCGGCGGCCCCGCCCAGCTCATCCCGCCGCCGGACGGCGTCCGCCACCGGGATGCCGCCACAGCCCACCACCACCAGATCCACCGCCAGCGCGCCGGCCCGGAACCGTACGCCCGGCACCCGCGCCCCGGTCACCTCCCGCACCGCCTCGGCGCCCGGCAGCGCGCGGCGCACCCGGGCACACACCTTCGCGGGCTCCGGGCCCGGCAGCACGAGCACCAGATCCAGATCGGCCCCGGGCAGCGCGCACCCCATCCGCCGGGACCCGGCGACATGCACCACCCCCTCGGCGAACTCGGCCCCGAGCGCGAGCACCACCTCCTCCACCGGCTCCCGGCCCAGCTCGACCAGCACCCCGTAGTGATCGGAGATGAACTCCCCCTCGCCGCGCAGCTCCGCCCGTCCGGCGCGCGGACCGCGCAGCAGTACGCGGTCGATCCGCCCGGCCCGCCCGGTCAGCGAGGAGACGGCGGCCAGCGGATTGCGCACCGGGTCGAAGGTCGGTGTCGTGTCCGCGACGCCGTGCACGGCGGTCCAGGCGTCCACCAGTCCCAGCGTGCGCTGGGGCAGATCACCGGGGTCGTTGAAGTCGCCCATCAGGACGACGTCCCCGCCGAGCCCGCCGGCGATCTCCGCCAGCTGAGCCTCCCGCAGCGCGGCCCCGTCCACCGAGTGATCGCTGCTCAGATGGGTGGTGGCAAGGGTCAGCGGCCCGTCGGCGGTCTCCACCACCACCGCGAGCACCGCCTTGTGCCGCCCCAGCGGATGCAGCCCCGCCTCCCGCACCGGCAGCCGGCTGAGCAGCAGCAGCCCGTACTGGTCCACATCCCGGGTCCCGGGGACGACGGTGTACGCCTCCCGCACCCACGCCGCCCGCCGCACCATCGCCAGCAGCGCGGGCTCCACCTCCTGAAGCGCGATCACATCGGCGTCCGCCGTCCGCAGCGCCTCCAGCAGCAGGGGCCGCCGCCGGGCGGTGTCGATGCGGTCGCTGTCGTACCGGTCCCAGAGCGTGTTCCAGGTCAGCACCCGAGGACTCCTCGCGGAGGGGCCGGCCGGTCCCTCCGGGACGGCCCTCGGCTCGAAGAACGGGGCACACAGCAGCCGCGCCTCCCGCACCCGCCCGGCGCCGGTCGTGTCGATCCGGTCGATCCCAGCCGACCGGTCCCAGAGCACCTCGCCGTCGGCCTCGATGAAGAGCACCCGGTGCCAGGGAATCTCCCCGCCCGGTACGAAGGAGACCAGCGGCACCCGCTTGGGCTCGGCCCCGCGCTGCGCCACCCCCAGCGTGAACCGCGCCGCGTCGAACCGCGCGTCCCACCGCACCCGGTGGAAAATCTCCTCACTGGTCCGCATGCGTCCCGCCCCCGCTGTCGTTGTCGCTGTCCTCGATGGTCCCGCCGGGCCCGATGTACCAGGTGCGGTGCGCCTCACCGGCGTACGGCGGCGAGAACCGCCGCAGCTGCGAGGCCAGCACCTCCGCCGGCACGGCATGCGCCCGCCCGGCATTGCGCCGCGTCAGCTCGTCCTCGTCCACCAGCACCACGGCATGGGTGACCAGGGCATTCCGCCGCCGGGCGACCGCCTGGACATGCCCGCGCTGCCGGCGGTTGAGCGAGGTGGCGTCCCAGACCACCGTCCCGCCGGCGGCCAGCGCGGCGTCGAGCCGTTCCAGTCCCGTACGGAGGACCCGGGCATTGCCCCGCTGGTCCCCCCGGTCGCCGGCGCTCTCCCGCAGTTCGTCGAGCGAGACGCGGACACCGGCCTCGAGCCCGGCGGCGAAGGTGCTCTTCCCGCTCCCGGACGGCCCGACCAGCTGTATCAGCTCCGGAAAGTCCCCGTCCCGCCAACGCCAGGTCGCGGCCACGGCCTCCTCCGGCGTACGGATCCGCCCCAGCGCGTACGCCTCCCGCGCCTCGGCCCGGCACCGGCCGCGCAGATCCCCGAGGGGCGGCGGACCGATCTCCGCCGCGTACAGCGCCGACCACTCCACCTGCTCCCGGGCCTCGTCCGTCTCCGCCACCGCCTGCGCGACCCCGTGCGCCAGCCCCAGATCGGCCGCGTACGACAGCCGGATCAGCCCGGCCCGCCGCTCCTCGTCCGGATACGGCCGCTGGAGCCCCTCGGCGGCCCCGACGAGATCGGCCACCCGCCGCGCGAGCCCCATCCCGAGCTTCGCGCGGAGCCGCCCGGCGAGTGTCCCGCGGGGCTCCCGGTGGAGCAGCGAGGCGAGCACCCCGGCGAGCCGGAGATCGCCGAGCCGCCCGTCCTCGTACACCGGCCCGGACAGCTCCCTCCCGAGGTACGCCCCCAGCGCCCCCGGATCCGCCGCCGCCCCCGACCGCACGTCCCAGAGCGCGGCGGCCGGCCCGAGCCTGTTGGGCACGGCGGCCGAGTGCATCCAGTGCGTATCGGTCTGTACGTGCCCGGGCCGCACCCACTTGGCGAGCCGTTCCCCGAACTCCGCCATCGGAAAGCCGTCGGCGGGCCGGACGACATACCCCTCCCGCCGGGCCGGATCGACCTTCAGCCCGCGGATGGCCCGCTCGTCGTACACCCCGCGCCACAGCACGGCGGGCACGGGTATCCCGGCCCCGCGCAGAAACTCCACGGTCCGGTCCCAGCTCAGACAGTTGTTCCGGTCGTCCCAGACCGAGAACCCGTAGAAGTGCCCGGCGAGCGCGTCGTACGCCAGCGAATGCCGCGCGTACATGTTCTCGCCGCACACCCGCCACCCGGGCGGGATCAGATGTCCGATCCGCCCCTGGAGGGCTTTGACCCGGGTCCGGGACGGATGGTGGGCCGAATCCAGCGAACGGGCGTGGAGGCCGTCCGCGTACAGCGTGGTGTTCTCGCCGTCGAGTTTCTCGGTGACGACGACCTCACGGCCGATCAGCCCGGAGAGATCCCCCGTGCGTATGTCGTCCGGTGCGGCACCCGGCGACCACGGGAGATGCGGTGTGCGTGGATAGTGCGTCCGCATGGAAATCGGCCCCCGGACTCGATGACGGCGTGCCGGGCCACTTTAGGAGCGGGTGTGTGCGGCGATCGAATCAATAAAGCTCAGAGCGCCTCCGGACACACTCCGCACTCGGCCCACACGGTCTTCCCGCCCCCGGGCCCGGAGGTCACCCCCCACCGCCCGGCCAGCGCTTCGACGAGCAGCAGCCCGCGCCCGCTCTCCCCCTCCGCCTCTTTCCGGACCCCCGGAAACCGGTCCCCCCGGGTATCGGCGACCTCGATCCGGATCGCGGCCCCGGCGAGGATCAGGGTGAGCCGGAAATCCCGCCCGGGAAGGGATCCGTGGATGGCGGCATTGGCGGCGAGCTCGGCCACGATCTGCTCGGCGGCCCGGTGGTCGAGCCCCCAGGACCGCATCTGCCGCGCGGTGATCAGCCGGGCGAGGTGAGCCCCTCGCCGATTCGAGGAGAGCCGGACGCTGAACTGGGGCATGGGTGTGGGGGTTTGGGTGAGTTGTTCTGTCACATCACTCAGGGTGGTGAGGGATCCGCGAACCGGCCAGAGGTCCGAACCGTACGCACTCCGTTTGTCCCGCCGTTGTCCCGCGCTGTCCCGGCTGTATCGCGTGACCGGCGGGTACGGCGGCCGTTGAACACGGTCAACACGTCGGAAGCGGGTGCGGGATGGACGATACGACAGACGTGACCGGCGGGGCGGACGAGCCCGGCTGGGACGTTGATCCGGACGACGAGATCGCCCCGGCGGTGGTGATGGCGGGCTCCCAGCTCAGGGCATGGCGCAGGGACGCGGACCTGACGGTGGGGGAGTTCGCGGAGCGGATCGGCTACGGCGAGGACCTGATCCGGAAGGTGGAGCGGGGGGCGCGGATCGCGCGGCCGGAGTACTTGGACATGGTGGACCAGGTGCTGGGCGGGAACGGCCGGATCGCGGCGATGAAGGAGGTGATGGCGGAGGCGCGGTATCCGAGGAAGGTGCGGGAGCTGGCGAGGATGGAGGCGCAAGCGGTCGAGTTCGTGGCGTACAACAACCACAACATTCATGGACTGCTGCAATCCGAGGAGTACGCCGGGGCACTGATCGGCACACAGCGTCCCGCCTACTCACCTGATGAGATCGAGCGAATGGTGGCCGCGAGGGTGGCCCGCCATTCGATTTTCGATCGCTTGCCTGCTCCGGAGCTGAGTTTCATCCAGGAAGAGGTGACGCTGAGGCGGCCGATCGGGGGCAGAATGGTGTTGCGCCGACAGCTCGAACGCCTGCTGGAAGTAGCTCAGTTGCGGAATGTCGAGATCCAGGTGATGCCGACTGACCGTGAGGACCATGCCGGAATGAAGGGGCTGATGGAGGTGCTGAAGTTTCAAGACGGAACGGCGTTGGGGCGCTGTGAAGGTGACTTCAACAGCCGCCCGGTCTCTGATCCGAAACAGCTCCGAATCATCGAGCTTCGGTATGGAATCATCCGGGGCCAGGCTCTCTCGCCTCGGGAGTCTCTGGCCTTCATCGAGCAAGTACTGGGAGAGACATGACTCGCAAGCCCTCTGCCGGGAACGGTCCCGAGCTGGAGTGGTTCAAGAGCAGCTACAGCAGCAGCAGTGATGGCAACGACTGCGTCGAGGTGGCGTGGTCGAAGAGCAGCCACAGCGACAGCAGCGATGGCAACGACTGCGTCGAGGTCGCCTCCAGCCCCGCCTGCCCCACGGTCCACGTCCGCGACTCGAAGAACGCCCGGGGCCCCCGGCTCGGCTTCACCCCCGACACCTGGGCGGCCTTCATCACCCACGCGTCCACCCACTGATGGCGACGATCTCGGCCCGCCCCCGGTGACCACTGGGAGCGGGCCGAGATCCTCCGCTCAGCTGGTGACTCGCGCTGTCCTCTCCACGGATTCCACGAATCCGTACATCTCCTCGTGAATCCGGCTCTTGTCCGGGTTGGGGAAGCGGACATTGTGCCGGTGGTACCGGTGGAAGGCGATGATCAGCGCCGCATGCTCGATTTCCACCGGCAGTGCGGCGGCGTCCGTCTCCGACAGCGGCACAACCTCCTGGTAGCCGGCGACCAGGGCATTGAGACGATCGGCCACGAGCAGGCCGTCCACCTTGGCCAGGCCGACCGCTGCCATTCCGAGGTCGAGAAGTGGGTCGTCGATGGAGACGGTCTCCCAGTCCAGGACGGACAGCCGGCCATCCTGGCGGACGATGACGTTGTCGTCGAAGAGGTCGCCGTGGACCACGGCGAGGCTGCGGGCTCTCTCCGTTTCGGACTGGTGCACACGAGCGAGTCGTTCAATGAGCCATTCGGCGAACGCCTTGTCGGCGAACTGCGGAATGGCTGCCCGGTGCTCTTCCGAGAGTCTGCGGGTTCCTGCGGGAATGTCCATGAACTCGGGATCTTGCGGTGAGAGCGAGTGCAGCCGGCCGAGGATACGTCCCGCCTCGGGCAGGAGAGCGAGCGGCAGGGGCTGTATCACTGTGCCTTCGATCCACCGCTTGAGGATGACCGGGCGGCCGTCGAACTGAGTGATGAGCGACCCGTCGGCCGCCGGAACGACCTCGCTCGTGGGCAGACCGTTCCGCAGCATGGCCCGGGTGTGCGCGGCCAGGCTCTCGGCACTCCGCACATCGTGGTTGTCGAGAATGGTCAGGACGAATTCACCCGACGAACTGGTCAGATGGAAGCTTGAGTTCGCCGCACCTCCGGCCAGGGGAGTGATCCGGGCCCGGTCGAGCGCATAGCTCCCGGCGACCGCGGGCAGGTCGATTCGATCAATAGTGGTGTAGTTCGCCACCCGGCTGCTCTCCTCTGGTCTCGGCGGCTTCCCGGCGCCGATCATCGACAATTGCTGCCCAGCGCGCCTGAACCTGTGTCTGTCCGTCCAGCCACTGCGCAAGCGGCAGGTCGGGCGGGGTCTCCTCGCCCGCCATGAGATGACTGAGCTCCATGAGATACGCGAATTCCTCACCGCGCACGCACTCGCCCAGTGCGGACCTCGCTTCCGCGCACAGCGCGGGTGAGTCGAGCACCACGGCATGCAAGCACTCGGCGAACCGTACATAGGCCACCGAGGAGGTCAGCCCCGATTCCTGGGCCAAGCGGGCCACCTCTTCGGCACGCTGTGGCAGATCGGCCGCGACACCCGCGTCCCGCACCAGCCCGGCGATCTGTGTCTGGACCTCCGCCCAGCGAATCGACACCCCGGCGAGCATCTCCTCGGCACGGGCGATCTGCTCGGCGGCACGCGGACGGTCCTGGAAGGCCGCGGCGAAGGCCAGACACGCCTGGGAGAGTGCCGCCTCACCCGGCTGGCCCGCTGTCAGCGCCTCGTCACGGCTCGCGGCGTAGGACGAGCATGCCGATGCCGGGCTTCCCTGACTCCACCACAGGTCACCGAGTACCCGATCGCGACGGCCCTCCGGCCCGAGGTTCTCGGCCGCGGTGCGCACCTGGGGGAAGCGTCCCATCCGGCGGGCGAGGTGGGCCAAGCCGCGGGCCGCAGTCGGAGTGAGCCGTCCTCCCGTGGCGACGACCTGCTCCATCCCGGCCAGGGAGAGTTCGAATCGCCCCAGGTCACGCTCGCACTCGGCGAGAAAGTACAGCGGCAGTTCGCGCAGGGACTCCGGAAGCCGGCCCGACTCAAGCACCGCGCGCAGCTGGTCGGCGGTCTGCCCCCGGTGCTGCCGCTGGCGCCGGGCGATCGCGGACAGAGCCATGGCCAGGGCCTCAGTGGGGCTTCCGGGCGCAGGACCGTCTTCTCCGGTCGCCGGGGCGGAGGCCGGAACCTCGATGGGTTCCCAGACGAAGTCCTCGACATAGCGGAAGGCGGCGTCGGCCAGCCAGCCGAGCTCCAGGCCGTGATCCCGGGCGAGCCGCATGCCCTGCCGCAGCGCGGCCACCAGACGCGTACGCTCTCCGAGCGCCTCATGCTCCAGGGCGTCGAAGGCCCGCTGGGCGGCCCGCTGCCAGTCCGCCTCGCTCCAGCGGTCCTCGCTGGTGGAGTCGGCCTCCCGTACCGCGTCCCGAACCAGCTCGTGCACTCGGTACGGCCAGGGTGCACCGGGGTCGGTGTCCACGAAGGGGCGTTCCACCAGCTCCAGGGCAGGAGCGTCGTGGTCGAGGCCGGCTGCGGCGGTCGCCAGCCGCAGGGAGAAAGCGTCCAGCAGGCTCACCGCGCGCAGCACCTGCCGTACGCCCGGAGTCAGGTCACGGAAAGTCCGGGTGACCAGGGCCGGAAAATCGAGATTGAACTCATCCGGCTCCGGAGCGCGTCCGTTGCGCCGGTACAAGTCGAGAAAGCGCATGACGGCGAGGTCCAGATACAGCGGCAGTCCGTGAGAGTTCGCTGTCACCGTGTGCCGGGTCCGGTCACCCATCAGCGGCTGGTCGGAGACGGTGAGCCGCTCGCGCAGGTAGGTTTCGCAGTCCTCCGCCGACAGATATCCCACCGTGTGCTGACGCGGCTCCTCATGCGCGCCGCCGACGAGCAGGGGCCAGAATTGCCGGCCAGCCCAGTCCAGCTGGCCCTCAAGCTTGGGATCGTCCCATTGGAGTCGGTTTCTGCCGGTGATCACGAACAGGGCATTGGGCATCAGCCACACCACACGCTGGATCAGGCGTTCGAGATCACGGTGGGCGCGGTTCCCGACATCCTCGAAAGTGTCGAGTAACACCAGCAGTGTTCCCTGCCGCTTCGCCGGGATCCTGCTCAGGTCCCAGGCCAGCAGGTGGGCGTAGTAGCTCAGCGCTTCCACATCCGGGTCCGCCTCCAGCAGGTCGGCCAGGCGGCGGCACTCCGCCAGCGCCCGCACCTGATGCCGGTGCTCCCGCAGGGCCCGTACCAGTGACTGGACTCCCTGGCCGAGCACGGCGCCCGCGGTCCCGGGAAGTGCCACCGCCTGCGCGACATCCGCCAGCGCCGACTGCATCTGTCCCGGCAGCGACGCCGTGCCGGGGAACCGGCTGAACCAGGTGCGCCGCCGCAGATACGCCTCGATCGGCTCGCCCGGATGGTTGCGGTCCCAGTAGCGCTGAAAGGCGAGATCGAAAGTGGGCATGGGCTGCCCGAGCTCCGCCGCTCCCAGCCGGAGCGCCAGCATCAGCGACTCGAAGTCCCCGCCCGCGTCCCGGGAGAGATCGACACGGACGGGTACCACCCTGCCCGCCTCCGGACCGAGCACCGGCCAGTCGCTCCGGTGGCGCTCGCCGCTGACGAGATGCTCGGCGATGCCACGGGACAGTGTGGATTTGCCGATTCCGCCGACCCCGTAGAAGACGAGGACGTTGCGCCGGGCGGTCTCCAGATCCTCCACATCGAATCCGGGACGGGTCACCCGCTGTGCGTGACCCGCGAGACTCACCGCCACCGTGTGCCACTCGTCCCGCCGGTCGGCGAAGAAGTCGACTGCCTTCACATCGCGGTCATTGGACCGGAACAGAGCCCGTAAATCCGACCGGGTCACATGGCCCCCCGAGTTGGTTGACTTGGATCGGCCCGGTCCAGCCAGGCCAGGGACCCCAAGTCAAGCAGGAGTTGGGCGCTCGGGGACACATGATCCCTCTCGTGAGCGACCGCCTCGCTGTTCCGTGTCCTCCGTACCCGTCGATGGGTGGGTCTCCGGAGGCCGGCCTCGCTTCCCCTGGTTGCTCAGTCCGATCGTCCCGCCGCCGGTGAGCGCCGGCGGCGGGACGGGAGGCCGTCAGTCGTTGAAAGCCTTCTCGGCCGGCGGGTTGAAGAAGTCCTCGGCGCTGGTGGCTTCCAGGGCCCTGTCCAGCCAGGCGTTGGCTGTTTCGAGGTCGGTGCAGGAGCGGATCCGCTTGCGGTCGTCATCGCTGAGGCGGATCAGCCGCTTCTCCAGAACCTCCACGACCACTTTCGTGACCTGCTTGACACTGCCCCTCACCCGGCCCTCGATGTAGCCGATGAGGTAGCAGTTCTCCCCGATCGTTCCCCGGCCGGGGAAGTAGGTACCGACACGCATCAGCCCTCGCTCCCGCCGAGTGGGTCGGTCTCGGTGAAGAGGCCGGTCGCGTCGGTGACCTCAAGGGCCCGGTCCAGCCACTGGTCCAGCACGTCGAGATCGGTGCAGCCGCTGATCCGTTCACGGTCGGCGTCGGTGAGGGAGACGCCCCGCTTGTCCAGCACCCGCAGGATGGACTTCGCGCGTCCTCCCGCTTCGCCCTGGGCCTCGCCCTCCAGCAGCATCGCCTCGACCAGTGTTCCCCGCCCGGGGAAGTAGCTGCTCACGGTCATCAATTTCCTCCAGATCTCCCCGGCCGGAGTGCTTCCCAGGCCGACCTCGATAAGTTGCGTGAAGTATTTGACGGACTTCATGTCGGCGGAGGCCATGGCCGTGGCCAGCGCCTCCAGTATGGGGCTGACGTTTTCGTCCTTGCTATGTGTCAGCACCGCCAGCGTGGCGAGCGCCATGTTCCGTTCGGCCTCGGCGGCGCTGATGATGACCGGCATGTTGTCCGGCCCCAGGACCAGCGGATGGGTGCTGAGCGCCGTCCAGTGGTCGAACCCGGTCGTGAACGGTCCCGCCGCCCACTTCGCCGTGGCCCGGTCCTTGCAGACCACCAGCAGGAGCACGGGGAGGCCGAACTTCTCCCGGAGGTAGGCCACGTAGTACGGCCAACTCGTCTCCTTCCTGTGGTCCTTGCGGCCCTGGGCCTCGATGGCGAGGAGGAACCGGCGGTCGTCGGATGTCTCGACGCGCAGGACGCTGTCCACGCGCCGTTCCAGCGGGCGGATCTCGGTGACGTCCCCGGTCAGCACTTCGACCGAGGTCTTGGCCGGCAGGGGGATGTTCAGGACCCCGAACACCGGGGTCAGCAGCTCGGGCCGCTCCTGGAAAATCTTGTGCGCGGCCTCGTGTTGAGAAGTGACCATGAATCGGACGCTAGAGCGCCCGAGATCGTAAAAACTATGACATGGGCACATGACAACACGAATGGATGATCATGATGTGCAGGAGTTGACCAGGGTTTGTCATGTCCTTCGATGAACGGCCAATAAAGAAGAGGTAAGTAATGGCGTCGCTCGTATATTTTCGGAAGGTGTCCGAATCCGCTGATTCTGTCGAGTACACGTTCGGCTTCGACGGGGACGAGACACGGCGGCGCCTCGTGGTCGACCTCGGTGAGCGCCGACCGAGGCCGGTGGACGGGGAGATGGACCACGCCTTCACCAAGGCGTGGTGGAAGATCAGCGCGACCCGGCGGGCGACGGGAGCCTGGCCCGAGGCGGGCATGAGTGCCAGTTGACGCTCCCGCCGCGGGAAACGATCCTGCTCGCAGGAGAGGGCTGGGCAGCCGGGTCCGGGTGGAGTGACGGCCACCTTCCGCCGGCCGGGCCCTTACGGCGATCGGCGCGGGGCGCGCCGGTGTCGTGTGCCGGCACAACCCCGGCTCCATCCCCCAGGGGAAGGATGAGGGGGAGAGGGGCTCACGAAGGCGCTACTGGGGGGCGGCAGCGACCGGTTCGGAGGGGAGAGGCAGTGGCTACACTCGTCTATTTTCGGAAGGTGTCCGAATCCGTCGAAACGATCGAGTACTTATTCGGCTTCGACGGCGACGACGCCCAGCGGCGGCTGGTCCTGGACACGGAGAGCCGCAGAGCCAGACCCGTGGACGGCAGCATCGACTACGCCTTCCTCAAGGCGTCCCGCCGCATCAACGCCATGCGGCACGAGATGAGCGCCTGGCCCGACACGGGGAAGAGCGCCAGCTGATCACCGCGGGTCCCGGCTGAGCCGAGCGACGTGCGCGAGGGCGCCGTGGCAGCATGGCCGTATGACCGACAACGGGGGTGCGATACCGGGGCAACGGCGCTCGCGGCTGGCCGATCTCGCCGACATGGCCGCGGCGCCGCAGGCGGAGCGGCAGGACGAGCCCGCCCCGCCGCCGGCCGCCGCCGAGGCGCGCCGGCCCTCCCCGGAGGAGGAATTGGCCCGCGCCCGGCGGGATTTCGCCGTGATATTGGGGGAGTTCCGGCGCACCGCCGTCCTCGTGCCCTTCGACGACCACGACAGTCTGTGGACGGCCGACCAGAACGGCATCCGCTGGATCTGCGCCTTCTCGGACGAACAGGCCCTGGCCCGGTTCGCCGCCGCGCGCGGGGAGGCCGGCAGACAGTGGACGTACCGCACCGTCCTCGGCGCGCGGCTGCTCGACGCGATGATTCCGGCGCTCGGCATCCCGGCCGGGGTGGCGCTGGACGCGGGCAGCGCGGACGGAATGCTCTTCCCGCCCGTCGTGGGCATCGTCCCGGACGCGGTCGCACTCGACCATGAACAGCCGGCGCACGCGGGGGAGACGGTATGAGCAAGGACGCGGATCTGGTCGCACCGCCGGCGGCGCTGGCGCAGATCGCCCAGGGGATCGATCTCGCCCACGCCGAGCTGAAGGACCTCGGGATGATCGGCGAGGCGACGGCCGGCCGGGGGTTCTCCGATCTCGCCCTCTCCGGGCTGGAGCTGGGCCACGACGGGCTCACGGAGCAGTTCAGGACCTTCTGCGAACGCTGGGAGTGGGGCGTCCGCTCGCTGGCGATGCGCGGGAACGCCTTCGCGCAGGGCGTCGGGCTGTCGGCCGGGGCGTACGCGGAGCAGGAACGCTACGTCAAGGACACCCTCAAGATCGCGGTGAACTCCGTCAACGGCAATCCGCACCTCAGCGAGGACGAGGTCAAACAGAAGAAGTGGGACGACATCATCCGCCAGTCCCCGACGGACAACCCGGACTGGAGCGGTGAGTCCTTCTCCCGTGCGCACGACGAGGTCGGGCAGACCTGGAAGGACACCGGTTACGACGTCCAGGACGCCCTGCTGGACTCGATGGTGAGCAATGGCTCGGTCGACCCGGAGACGGCCCGGCTGATGGACGGCGAGCTGCGGGAGTTCTACGACCCCTCCGACGGGGCGGTCGAGCGGGCGAAGGACTGAGCACGCGGCGGGCGGCTGAGGGGGGATCGGCATGGTGGATTTCGGCGGGCTGGGCAAGGCCATCGGCGATGGCCTCGGGTCGGGGTACGACGCGCTGCGGGACGGGGTCGACAAGGGCAAGGAGCTGGTCGGCGAGGGTGTCGACGCCGTCACCAATGTCACCGGCGATGTGCTGGACAAGGTGGGCGCGGAGGACTGGGCGGACTCCGTCGAGGACTGGGGCGACGAGACCGCGTCATCGCTCGGCGCCGACATCGACGAGCAGCAGCTCGGGCAGACCGATGACCCCGAGGAACTGATCCACGGCAACCCGGGGAAGATCGCCGGCACGGTGAAGAACCTGCGGGACTTCCAGAAGGCGTTCGACGCGGTGGGGGAGGGGATGCGGAAGCTCGACTCCAGCCGGTGGAAGGGGGAGGGGGCGAACGCCTTCCGGGAGAAGTTCTCCGTACTCCCCACGGACTGGCTGCGGGCGGCGGACGCGTTCGAGTCGGCGGCGAAGGCGCTGGAGGCGTACGCCAAGACGGTGACCTGGGCGCAGGGGCAGGCGAAGGAGGCCATCGCCCTCCACAAGAAGGGCAACGCCACTTCGAAGGAGGCGGCGGACGCGTACAACAGGAGGGTCGACGCCTACAACGCCGCCCGCGACGAGCCCAGCCCGCCCCCGAGGCCGGAGCCGTTCACGGATCCGGGCAAGGCGGAGCGGGCACAGGCCAGGGCGCTCCTGAAGGAGGCCCGCCGCCAGCGCGACGAGGCGGCCGAGACCGCGAAGGGCCTGGTCGCCTCGGCGCTGGCGCATGCGCCGAAGGAGCCCAAGGGGCTGGACCGGCTGAAGTCGGACGCGTTCGACCACATGATCGCGAGCGGCACCGAGAACATGCATCTGCTCGGCGGCATCGCCAAGGGCACCGCCGGGCTGCTCGGCTTCGTCCGCAGCGTGAACCCGCTCGACGCGTACAACCTGACCCACCCCGCCGAGTACTACAAGAACGTCAACATGACCCTGGCGGGCCTGGTCTCCACGGTGGCCAACCCGGACCGGGCGCTGAAGAACGCCTGGGAGGCCGCGAAGGGCGACCCGAGCGAATTCATCGGCCGTCTGATCCCCGAGCTCATCGGCGCCAAGGGCGCGGGCGCGATCCGCGGGGGCATCCGGGCGGGGACGAGGAACGGCGTGGACGTGCCCGGCACGGGCAAGGGCCGGGAGGGGGTGAGCGACCCGGCGCACTCCTCCCGTACCGGGGACTCGGTGGAGAGCGATCACACCGACCCGATCGACCTCGCCACCGGGATCATGTATCTGCCACAGACGGACATCGCGCTGCCGGGTCTGCTGCCTCTGGTCTTCCGCCGCCGGGTCGCTTCCGACTACCGGGCCGGACGATGGTTCGGCCCGTCCTGGTCCTCCACGGCGGACCAGCGGCTGGAGATCGACTCCGAGGGTGTGGTGCTGGTCCGCGAGGACGGGCTGCTGCTGGCCTATCCGCATCCCGCACCCGGGGTTCCTGTGCTGCCCAGCCACGGCCCGCGCTGGCCGCTGGACCGCACCGCCGACGGCGACTACACGGTCACCGACCCGGACACCGGACACATCCGCCGCTTCGCCACCTGGCGGGATGACAGCGCGCTGCTCGCCCAGATCGACGACCGCAACGGCAACTGGATCACCTTCGAGTACAACGACGGGACCGGCGCGCCGACGGGAATCGTCCACCACGGCGGCTACCACCTCAAGCTCACCACCGGCGAGGGCCGGATCACCGCCCTCCACCTGGCGGGCGCCGCGCCGGACGGCTCCGACCAGCGAATTCTGAGCTACGGCTACACCGACGGCCATCTCACCCATGTCACCAACTCCTCCGGCCTGCCGATGCGCTTCGGCTACGACGACCACGGCCGGGTCACCTCGTGGACCGACACCAACGACAGCCGCTACGACTACGCCTACGACGACCGGGACCGCTGTGTCGCCGAGAGCGGCACGGCGGGCCACATGTCCCTGAGCCTGGAGTACGGGACCGACCCGGAATCCGGCCTCCGGACGACCACGGCGACCACGGCCGGCGGCGCGGTCCGCCGCTATCTGGTCAACGACGCCCACCAGATCGTCGCGTCCGTCGACCCCCTGGGCGCGGTCACCCGCTACGAGCGGGACCGCTTCAACCGGCTGCTCTCCCTGACCGACCCGCTGGGCCACACCACGCGGTACGCGTACGACGACGCGGGCAACCCCGTCCGGGTGGTCCGCCCGGACGGGCGGGAGCGCTCGGCGGAGTACGACGAGCTGGGCCGGGTGGTGAGCCTGCGGGGCGCGGACGGCAGGGCGAGCCGCCAGACGTACGACGAACGCGGCAACCGCACCTCGGTCACCGACTCCACGGGCGCGACCACCCTGCTCCGGTACGACGAAAGGGGCCGTCTGACCTCGGTGACGGACGCCTTGGGACACACCAGCCGGATCGGCTCGGACGCCGCGGGTCTCGCCGTCGAGACCACCGACCCTCTTGGCGCGGTGACCCGCGTCGAACGCGACGCGTTCGGCCGCCCGGACCGAGGCCGACGGCTCCCGTCAGTCATGGACCTACGACGGAGAGGGCAACTGCCTGACGCACACCGACGCCCTGGGCGCTGTCACCCGCTTCGAGTACACCCACTTCGACCTGATGACGGCCCGCACGGGTTCCGACGGGGTCCGCCACGAGTTCGAGCACGACAGCGAACTGCGCCTCTCCCGGGTGCGGAACCCGCAGGGGCTGAGCTGGCGGTACGGGTACGACGCGGCCGGGCGCCTCGTCTCCGAGACGGACTTCGACGGCCGGACCCTGGATTACGGACACGACGCGGCGGGGCGCCTCACCACGCGTACCGATGCCCTCGGCCGGACCATGAGGTTCGCCCACGACGCCCTGGGGCGAGTGGTCTCGCGGGACGCGTCCGGGGCGGTCACGACCTTCACCTACGACGTCTTCGACCGGATCGCCGAGGCGGTGGGGCCTGACGCGACCATCACCTTCCTCCGCGACCGGCACGGCCGTCTCAAGTCCGAGACGGTCAACGGCCGCACCCTGGAGTACGGTCATGACGCCCTCGGCCGCCGGATCTCCCGGACCACGCCGTCGGGAGCGGTCAGCACCTGGACCCATGACGCGGCGGGCCGCCGTGCGAGCCTCACCACCTCGGGCCGCACCCTCACCTTCGAACGGGACGCGGTCGGCCGGGAGACCACCCGGCGCATCGGTGACACGCTTACCCTGGAGAACACCTTTGATCAGCTCGGCCGTCTCAGCGGCCAGCTGATCAGCCACGGGGACCGCGGCATCCAGCGCCGCGGCTACACCTACCGAGCCGACGGCAACCTCATCGCCACCGAGGACCGGCTCACTGGCCCGCGCACCTACGACCTGGATCCAGCAGGCCGTGTGACCGCCGTGCATGCCGCCGACTGGACCGAGACATACGCCTACGACGCGGCCGGCAACCAGACGAACGCCACCTGGCCCGCCGGCCACCCCGGCCAGGAGGCCACCGGCCCCCGCGCCTACACCGGCACGGTGATCACCCGCGCCGGGAGCATCCGCTACGAGCACGACGGACTCGGCCGCGTCACCCTCCGCCAGAAGACCCGGCTCTCCCGCAAGCCGGACACCTGGCGCTATACGTGGGACGCGGAGGACCGGCTCACCGGCGTCACCACTCCGGACGGGGCGACCTGGCGCTATCGGTACGACCCCCTGGGCCGCAGGATCTCGAAGCGGAAGACGGCGGGGGGCGGCCGGGCCGACCCGTCCCAGGTGATCTTCACATGGGACGGCGGAACGCTCTGCGAGGAGGTCACGGTCGACCTCTCGGCCCGGCCTGTCTCCCTGACCTGGGATCACCTGGGACTGCACCCGGTGGCTCAAACCGAACGTATTTACGATTCCCGGTCACCTCAGTCCCTGATCGACGACCGCTTCTTCGCCATCGCCACGGACCTGATCGGTACACCGGCGGAACTGATCGACGAGGACGGCCTCCTCGCCTGGCAGTCCCGCAGGACCCTCTGGGGCACGACCGCCTGGGCCAGGGACAGTGTCGCGTACACCCCGCTCCGATTCCCCGGTCAGTATTTTGATCCGGAATCGGGGCTGCATTACAACTTCCACCGTCATTACGACCCGGAGGTTGGGCGATATCTTTCGCCTGATCCGCTGGGACTGGCCCCCGCGCCGAACCCGTCCGCATATGTTCGCGACCCTCGCACCTGGTCCGACCCGCTCGGGCTGGCTCCGTGCACCAATCCCGGCCCGCAGGAGCGAGAGGCCAGAGGTATTCGGCAGGGCGAAGTCGAGCGCACGCTCGACAACTCGCTCGACAAGGACACCTATCTGCGCGATGTCGCCGAGAAATATGGCATCAATCTCCGGGGATCCGGACGGGACATCAGCGTGGTGTACGACCCCGATCTCCCGCAGGGGAACGAGGGGGTGACCCGCGCCGTGGAGGGCGGACTCGTCATCAGAGTGGGCCCGTCGGGAGTGGTGGACGACGTCACTGCCGCGAACACCATTGCTCACGAGCTGAGCCACGCCAGATATTATCTCCGCAACGGCACTTTCGAGGGTGAAATTCACGGCACTGCGGATTCCATGGCCGATGGCACACCTTATGGATCGGGAAATGCGCTTCAAGACTGGATCGAGGGAAACAGGTGATATCGATGCCTGAGTGGCGCGAGGCCGACACCGAGGTGCATCCGCTGTGGCGGCGGACGTTCAATCAGGACTGGACGGGGCCGGACGTCGCGGCCCCGTGTCCGGTCTGCGGAAACACCGGACTGCACCGCTGGTATCTCCTGGAGAACGCCCGGCCGAGGAAGTACGACGGAATCGAATTCGCCGGCCGGGGGCGGCTCTGGGAGTGGTGCGACAGCTGCCGCACCTTCGAGCACTACCCGGACGGGTCCGTGCCGTCCTGGTGGTCCGCTCCCTACGGGCCCGGCATCCCGGATCCGGGCCGCACCCCCGAGGCGATCGAGCGGGCACGGGTGGCGGCGCACAGGCGGGGCGTACAGGGAGAGCCGGAAGAGAGTTCTCGTCACGCCGAGTGACCGATGGTGACCGAGGGGACCCCCCGCGCGGCCCGCCGCACGCGCCGGCCCGCCGCCCCGCCCCCGCCAGTGATCCCCTGGGGTACTCTCTTCGGCCCGATTGGCCAGGCCCGGGGCGCGTGTGGCAGACTATCGGGGTTGCTCGGTTTGAGTGCCGATGCTGCGCGCCTCCCGCCGGGAGGACCGGAAGCGAGTCCCACAGTACTCGTCGCCCCATCTGCCCTCCGGGCAGCGCTGAGGCGGACGTACGGGAATCTTCCGGGAAGTGTCAGCGGGGTGCCGACCAGGCGCTCGGTGGGTGTTCCTCCCCCGATACGCGGGCTGGGCCCGCACACCCTTGGTTGGGAAATCCTTCGGGAGATCTTCGTAGAGGGAGTGCGACACGCCCGACCGCGTGGGTCGGAGAAGGATCGCAGTACCGGCCGAAGCGTCAGAGCGTTTCCACCAACAGACAGGACTACGAAGTAGCCATGGCGGGACAGAAGATCCGCATCCGGCTCAAGGCCTACGACCACGAGGTCATCGACTCTTCGGCGAAGAAGATCGTCGAGACGGTGACGCGTACTGGTGCGTCGGTCGCAGGCCCGGTGCCGCTGCCCACTGAGAAGAACGTGTACTGCGTCATCAAGTCGCCGCACAAGTACAAGGACTCGCGCGAGCACTTCGAGATGCGCACGCACAAGCGCCTGATCGACATCCTCGACCCGACGCCCAAGACCGTTGACTCGCTGATGCGCCTGGACCTTCCGGCCGGCGTTGACATCGAGATCAAGCTCTGAGAGGCGCGGAAGAGATGGCAAAGCAGATCAAGGGCGTCCTGGGCGAGAAGCTCGGCATGACCCAGGTCTGGGACGAGAACAACCGTGTCGTCCCGGTGACCGTCGTCAAGGCCGGGCCCTGCGTCGTTACCCAGGTCCGTACGAATGACTCCGACGGCTACGAGTCGGTCCAGATCGCCTTCGGCGAGATCGACCCGCGCAAGGTGAACAAGCCCCTCAAGGGCCACTTCGCCAAGGCCGACGTGACCCCCCGCCGCCACCTGGTGGAGCTCCGCACCTCCGACGCCGCCGAGTACACGCTCGGCCAGGAGATCACCGCCGCTGTGTTCGAGTCCGGCGTCAAGGTTGACGTCACGGGCAAGAGCAAGGGCAAGGGCTTCGCCGGTGTCATGAAGCGTCACAACTTCAAGGGCCTCGGCGCCGGTCACGGCACCCAGCGCAAGCACCGCTCCCCCGGCTCCATCGGTGGCTGTGCCACCCCGGGCCGTGTGTTCAAGGGCCTCCGCATGGCGGGCCGTATGGGCAACGAGCGGGTCACCACCCAGAACCTGACCGTTCACGCTGTTGACGCGGAGAAGGGCCTGCTCCTCATCAAGGGTGCGGTTCCTGGTCCCAACGGCGGCCTGGTCCTGGTCCGCACTGCGGCCAAGGGGGCCTGAGGACTATGAGCACCATTGACATTCTGTCGCCCGCAGGCGACAAGACCGGGACCGTAGAGCTCCCGGCCGAGATCTTCGACGCCAAGGTCAGCATCCCGCTGATCCACCAGGTCGTCGTCGCGCAGCTGGCCGCCGCCCGTCAGGGCACGCACAAGGTCAAGACGCGTGGCGAGGTCCGCGGTGGCGGCAAGAAGCCGTACCGCCAGAAGGGCACCGGCCGCGCCCGTCAGGGTTCGACCCGCGCCCCGCAGTTCGCCGGTGGTGGCGTCGTGCACGGTCCCGTGCCGCGTGACTACTCGCAGCGGACCCCCAAGAAGATGAAGGCCGCCGCCCTGCGCGGTGCCCTCACCGACCGGGCCCGCAACTCCCGCATCCACGTCGTCACCGGCGTGGTCGAGGGCGGCATCTCCACCAAGTCCGTCCGGACGCTGATCGGCAAGATCTCGGAGCGCAAGAACACGCTCCTGATCGTCGAGCGCTCCGACGAGGCCGCGTGGCTGTCCGCCCGCAACCTGCCCCAGGTGCACATTCTGGAGCCGGGCCAGCTGAACACGTACGACGTGATCCGCTCCGAGGACGTGGTCTTCACTCAGGCCGCCTTCGAGTCCTTCGTGTCTGGCCCCAAGGCCAACGAGACCGAAGGGAACGACGCCTGATGACTGAGAACGAGAACGCCACGGCGCTCGTCACCAGCAAGACCTACTCGGACCCGCGTGACATTCTCGTCAAGCCGGTCGTCTCCGAGAAGAGCTACGCGCTGCTGGACGAGAACAAGTACACGTTCATCGTCGACCCGCGTGCGAACAAGACCCAGATCAAGCAGGCCGTGGAAGCGGTCTTCTCGGTCAAGGTCACCGGGGTGAACACGATCAACCGGCAGGGCAAGCGCAAGCGCACCCGCACCGGTTTCGGCAAGCGCGCCAACACCAAGCGCGCCATCGTGACCCTTGCCGAGGGCAACCGTATCGACATCTTCGGCCAGGCCTCCTAACGGAGGCCCTGGTCCGAATATCGGACGAGGACTGAGAAATGGGTATCCGCAAGTACAAGCCGACGACTCCGGGCCGTCGTGGCTCCAGCGTCGCCGACTTCGTCGAGATCACGCGGTCCACGCCGGAGAAGTCGCTGGTCCGCCCCCTGCACAGCAAGGGCGGCCGTAACAACACCGGTCGTGTGACCGTCCGCCACCAGGGCGGTGGCCACAAGCGCGCCTACCGAGTGATCGACTTCCGTCGTCACGACAAGGACGGCGTTCCGGCGAAGGTCGCTCACATCGAGTACGACCCGAACCGCACCGCGCGCATCGCGCTCCTGCACTACGCGGACGGCGAGAAGCGCTACATCATCGCCCCCCGTCACCTGTCGCAGGGCGACCGTGTCGAGAACGGTCCGACCGCCGACATCAAGCCCGGCAACAACCTGGCGCTGCGCAACATCCCGGTCGGTACGACCATCCACGCCATCGAGCTGCGGCCCGGCGGCGGCGCGAAGTTCGCCCGCTCCGCGGGTGCCTCCGTGCAGCTGCTGGCGAAGGAGGGCACCATGGCCCACCTTCGTATGCCGTCCGGTGAGATCCGCCTGGTCGACGTCCGCTGCCGCGCCACGATTGGCGAGGTCGGCAACGCCGAGCAGTCGAACATCAACTGGGGCAAGGCCGGCCGCCTGCGCTGGAAGGGCGTTCGCCCGACCGTCCGCGGTGTCGCGATGAACCCGGTTGACCACCCGCACGGTGGTGGTGAGGGCAAGACCTCCGGTGGTCGCCACCCGGTCAGCCCGTGGGGTCAGAAGGAGGGTCGTACTCGTTCTCCCAAGAAGGCGAGCAGCAAGTACATCGTCCGCCGCCGCAAGACGAACAAGAAGCGCTAGGAGCGGGTTTAGATGCCGCGCAGTCTCAAGAAGGGGCCCTTCGTCGACGACCACCTGATCAAGAAGGTGGACGTACAGAACGAAGCAGGCACCAAGAACGTCATCAAGACCTGGTCCCGTCGCTCGATGATCGTCCCGGCCATGCTGGGCCACACGATCGCGGTGCACAACGGCAAGACCCACGTCCCGGTGTTCGTCACCGAGTCGATGGTCGGCCACAAGCTCGGCGAGTTCTCGCCGACTCGCACCTTCCGCGGCCACGTCAAGGACGACCGGAAGTCGAAGCGCCGCTAACGCGGGGTGGAAACGACTATGACGAACGTGTCAGACACTGAAGGGACAACCATGGAAGCCAGGGCCCAAGCGCGGTACATCCGCGTCACGCCCATGAAGGCCCGCCGCGTGGTGGACCTCATCCGTGGCATGGATGCCACGGAGGCTCAGGCGGTCCTGCGTTTCGCCCCGCAGGCCGCCAGCGTGCCGGTGGGCAAGGTGCTCGACAGCGCCATTGCCAACGCCGCGCACAACTACGAGCACACCGACGCCAACTCGCTGTTCATCAGCGAGGCGTATGTGGACGAGGGCCCGACCCTGAAGCGGTTCCGTCCGCGTGCTCAGGGCCGTGCCTACCGGATCCGCAAGCGGACCAGCCACATCACCGTGGTCGTCAGCAGCAAGGAAGGAACCCGGTAATGGGCCAGAAGGTTAACCCGCATGGGTTCCGGCTCGGTATCACCACGGACTTCAAGTCCCGCTGGTACGCCGACAAGCTGTACAAGGACTACGTCAAGGAAGACGTCGCCATCCGGCGGATGCTGACGTCCGGTATGGAGCGCGCCGGCATCTCGAAGGTTGAGATCGAGCGCACCCGTGACCGCGTCCGTGTGGACATCCACACCGCTCGCCCGGGCATTGTCATCGGTCGCCGCGGCGCCGAGGCCGACAAGATCCGCGGCCAGCTGGAGAAGCTGACCGGCAAGCAGGTTCAGCTGAACATCCTCGAGGTCAAGAACCCCGAGGTGGACGCTCAGCTGGTGGCCCAGGCCGTCGCCGAGCAGCTGTCCTCCCGTGTCTCCTTCCGCCGTGCCATGCGCAAGAGCATGCAGTCGGCGATGAAGGCGGGCGCCAAGGGCATCAAGATCCAGTGTGGTGGCCGTCTCGGCGGCGCCGAGATGTCCCGCTCGGAGTTCTACCGCGAGGGCCGTGTGCCGCTGCACACGCTCCGCGCGAACGTCGAGTACGGCTTCTTCGAGGCCAAGACGACCTTCGGCCGCATCGGTGTGAAGGTCTGGATCTACAAGGGCGACGTCAAGAACATCGCCGAGGTCCGCGCCGAGAACGCCGCCGCCCGCGCCGGCAACCGTCCGGCCCGTGGCGGTAACGACCGCCCGGCCGGCCGCGGTGGCCGCGGTGGCGAGCGTGGCGGTCGCGGTCGCAAGCCGCAGCAGAGCACCGGTGCCGAGGCCCCCAAGGCCGAGACCGCTGCCGCTGCTCCGGCTGAGAGCACCGGAACGGAGGCCTGACCGAAATGCTGATCCCCCGTAGGGTCAAGCACCGCAAGCAGCACCACCCCAAGCGCAGTGGTATGGCCAAGGGTGGTACGACGGTTGCGTTCGGCGAGTACGGCATTCAGGCCCTCACGCCGGCATACGTGACCAACCGCCAGATCGAGGCGGCTCGTATCGCGATGACCCGCCACATCAAGCGTGGCGGCAAGGTCTGGATCAACATCTACCCGGACCGCCCGCTGACCAAGAAGCCCGCCGAGACCCGCATGGGTTCCGGTAAGGGTTCCCCCGAGTGGTGGATCGCGAACGTCAAGCCCGGTCGGGTGATGTTCGAGCTGTCCTACCCGAACGAGAAGATTGCTCGTGAGGCGCTCACCCGAGCCGCTCACAAGCTTCCGATGAAGTGCCGCATCGTTCGGCGCGAGGCAGGTGAGGCGTGATGTCGGCCGTAACCAAGGCGTCCGAGCTGCGCGAACTGGGCGGCGAGGAGCTTCTCGGTAAGCTCCGCGAGGCCAAGGAAGAGCTGTTCAACCTCCGCTTCCAGGCGGCGACCGGACAGCTCGAGAACCACGGCCGGCTGAAGGCCGTCCGCAAGGACATCGCGCGGATCTACACCCTGATGCGTGAGCGCGAGCTGGGCATCGAGACGGTGGAGAGCGCCTGATGAGCGAGAGCAACGTGACTGAAGAGAAGACCGCGCGCGGTTTCCGCAAGACCCGTGAGGGTCTGGTCGTCAGCGACAAGATGGACAAGACCGTCGTCGTCGCTGTCGAGGACCGTGTGAAGCACGCGCTGTACGGCAAGGTCATCCGCCGTACGAACAAGCTCAAGGCCCATGACGAGCAGAACGCCGCCGGCGTCGGCGACCGCGTCCTCCTGATGGAGACCCGGCCGCTGTCCGCCACGAAGCGGTGGCGCGTCATCGAGATCCTCGAGAAGGCCAAGTAATTACTCGAAGGGGTAACCCTTCGAGTTCAGTTCCGCCAGGCTCGGCGGGGACCACCCCGGTGGTCCCCGCCGGGAACCGGCAGACAAACAGGAGATAGACGTGATCCAGCAGGAGTCGCGACTGCGTGTTGCCGACAACACTGGTGCCAAGGAAATCCTTTGCATCCGTGTTCTCGGTGGCTCGGGTCGCCGCTACGCGGGCATCGGTGACGTCATCGTCGCCACCGTCAAGGACGCGATCCCCGGTGGCAACGTGAAGAAGGGTGACGTCGTCAAGGCGGTCATCGTTCGCACCGTGAAGGAGCGCCGCCGCCAGGACGGCTCGTACATCCGCTTTGACGAGAACGCCGCCGTCATTCTGAAGAACGACGGCGACCCTCGCGGCACCCGTATCTTCGGCCCCGTGGGTCGTGAGCTGCGCGAGAAGAAGTTCATGAAGATCATCTCGCTCGCGCCGGAGGTGCTGTAAGCATGAAGATCAAGAAGGGCGACCTGGTTCAGGTCATCACCGGTAAGGACAAGGGCAAGCAGGGCAAGGTCATTCAGGCCTTCCCCCGCGAGGACCGCGTCCTGGTCGAGGGTGTCAACCGGGTCAAGAAGCACACCAAGGCCGGCCAGACCGCTCGTGGTTCGCAGACCGGCGGGATCATCACCACCGAAGCCCCCGTTCACGTGAGCAATGTTCAGCTCGTCGTGGAGAAGGACGGCAAGAAGGTCGTGACCCGCGTCGGTTTCCGCTTCGACGACGAGGGCAACAAGATCCGCGTTGCCAAGCGGACGGGTGAGGACATCTGATGGCTACCACCACCACTCCGCGTCTGAAGACGAAGTACCGCGAGGAGATCGCGGGCAAGCTGCGTGAGGAGTTCTCGTACGAGAACGTCATGCAGGTTCCCGGTCTCGTCAAGATCGTGGTCAACATGGGTGTCGGCGACGCCGCCCGTGACTCGAAGCTGATCGACGGCGCCATCAAGGACCTGACCACGATCACCGGTCAGAAGCCGGCCGTGACCAAGGCCCGCAAGTCCATCGCGCAGTTCAAGCTGCGTGAGGGCCAGCCGATCGGTGCCCACGTCACCCTCCGTGGCGACCGCATGTGGGAGTTCCTGGACCGCACCCTGTCGCTCGCGCTTCCGCGCATCCGCGACTTCCGCGGCCTGTCCCCCAAGCAGTTCGACGGCCGTGGCAACTACACCTTCGGTCTCACGGAGCAGGTCATGTTCCACGAGATCGACCAGGACAAGATCGACCGCGTCCGGGGTATGGACATCACCGTGGTCACCACGGCGACCAACGACGCTGAGGGCCGCGCGCTCCTTCGTCACCTCGGCTTCCCGTTCAAGGAGGCGTGAGCCGTGGCGAAGAAGGCTCTCATTGCCAAGGCCGCCCGCAAGCCCAAGTTCGGCGTGCGTGGCTACACGCGCTGCCAGCGTTGCGGTCGTCCCCACTCCGTGTACCGCAAGTTCGGCCTCTGCCGCGTGTGCCTTCGTGAGATGGCTCACCGTGGCGAGCTGCCGGGCGTGACCAAGAGCTCCTGGTAGTCCCGCCTGCCGGCCGCCCGGCCGGTGCCCCTCACGGGGTACGCACCGGGCGGCCGAGCAGGACTGGGTCCACCGGACGCTCTCGGTAAGCAGAGGGCAGGCGGAAGCCCCCTCCTCCATGGCTTAGGCTAGGAGGGTTGGGCGTCCGTCGCCCTGATCGACTTACTACGCCGTAGGTCCCCGCGCCGCACCCGTCCCGCCCCTGTGTGGGGAGAGGGATGGCGCATACAGGAAACCCCGGCGAGAGAGGCCGAAGGCCAATTCATGACCATGACTGATCCCATCGCAGACATGTTGACGCGTCTGCGCAACGCGAACTCGGCGTACCACGACTCCGTCGTCATGCCGCACAGCAAGATCAAGTCGCACATCGCGGAGATCCTCCAGCAGGAGGGCTTCATCACGGGCTGGAAGGTCGAGGACGCCGAGGTCGGCAAGAACCTCGTTCTCGAGCTCAAGTTCGGCCCGAACCGTGAGCGCTCCATCGCGGGCATCAAGCGGATCTCGAAGCCGGGTCTGCGCGTGTACGCGAAGTCCACCTCTCTGCCCAAGGTTCTGGGCGGCCTCGGCGTGGCGATCATCTCCACGTCGCACGGCCTCCTGACCGGCCAGCAGGCACAGAAGAAGGGCGTGGGTGGGGAAGTCCTCGCCTACGTCTGGTAGTCGGGAACGGAGGAATAGCAATGTCGCGAATCGGCAAGCTCCCCATCCAGGTTCCCGCCGGTGTGGACGTCACCATCGATGGCCGCACGGTCGCGGTGAAGGGTCCCAAGGGCACCCTGAGCCACACCGTTGCCGCGCCGATCGAGATCGTTAAGGGTGAGGACGGCGTTCTCAACGTCACCCGCCCGAACGACGAGCGTCAGAACAAGGCCCTTCACGGCCTGTCCCGCACGCTGGTGGCGAACATGATCACCGGCGTGACCGCGGGGTACACGAAGGCGCTCGAGATCAGCGGTGTCGGTTACCGCGTCGCCGCGAAGGGCTCCAACCTGGAGTTCCAGCTCGGTTACAGCCACCCGATCCTGGTGGAGGCGCCCGAGGGCATCTCCTTCAAGGTCGAGTCGCCGACCAAGTTCTCGGTCGAGGGCATCGACAAGCAGAAGGTCGGCGAGGTCGCCGCGAACATCCGCAAGCTGCGGAAGCCCGACCCGTACAAGGCCAAGGGCGTCAAGTACGCGGGCGAGGTCATCCGCCGCAAGGTCGGAAAGGCGGGTAAGTAAGCCATGGCATTCGGTGTGAAGATCGCCAAGGGTGACGCGTACAAGCGCGCCGCCATCAAGCGCCGTCACATTCGCGTCCGCAAGCGCATCTCCGGTACGCCGGAGCGTCCGCGCCTGGTCGTGACGCGTTCCAACCGCCACATCGTGGCGCAGGTCATCGACGACATCGCGGGCCACACGCTCGCGTCGGCGTCGACCCTGGACACCTCGATCCGCGGTGGCGAGGGTGCGAAGAGCGCCCAGGCCCAGCAGGTCGGCGCCCTGGTCGCCGAGCGCGCCAAGGCCGCCGGTGTCGAGGCCGTCGTGTTCGACCGTGGTGGCAACCAGTACGCCGGGCGGATTGCCGCTCTGGCCGACGCCGCCCGCGAAGCCGGGCTGAAGTTCTAAGCCCCGGTTCCGGAGCTAGCGGACGTAACAGAGAGAGGTAATCCAATGGCTGGACCCCAGCGCCGCGGAAGCGGTGCCGGTGGCGGCGAGCGGCGGGACCGGAAGGGCCGTGACGGCGGCGCAGCTGCCGCCGAGAAGACCGCGTACGTTGAGCGCGTTGTCGCGATCAACCGCGTCGCCA
Source organism: Streptomyces sp. CAU 1734 (assembly GCF_039888735.1). Classification (NCBI taxonomy): domain Bacteria; kingdom Bacillati; phylum Actinomycetota; class Actinomycetes; order Kitasatosporales; family Streptomycetaceae; genus Streptomyces; species Streptomyces sp. CAU 1734. Next base: position 391,830 of record NZ_JBDQQP010000004.1, on the reverse strand, counting down.
AGGTTGTGAAGGGTGGTCGTCGCTTCAGCTTCACCGCGCTGGTCGTGGTGGGCGATGGTGACGGCACCGTCGGTGTCGGTTACGGCAAGGCCAAGGAGGTGCCGGCCGCGATCGCCAAGGGTGTTGAAGAGGCCAAGAAGGCATTCTTCAAGGTTCCCCGTATCCAGGGCACCATCCCGCACCCCATCCAGGGTGAGAAGGCCGCGGGCGTCGTCCTGCTGAAGCCTGCTTCCCCCGGTACCGGTGTTATCGCCGGTGGCCCGGTGCGCGCCGTTCTGGAGTGCGCCGGCGTTCACGACATCCTGTCGAAGTCGCTCGGCTCCGACAACGCGATCAACATCGTGCACGCGACCGTGGCGGCCCTCAAGGGTCTCCAGCGTCCCGAGGAGATCGCGGCCCGCCGCGGTCTGCCCCTCGAGGACGTGGCCCCCGCGGCCCTGCTCCGTGCTCGTGCGGGAGCGGGTGCGTAATGGCCCGGCTCAAGATCACGCAGACGAAGTCGTACATCGGCAGCAAGCAGAACCACCGCGACACCCTGCGTTCGCTCGGGCTCAAGCGCCTGAACGACGTGGTTGTCAAGGAGGATCGTCCCGAGTTCCGCGGAATGGTGCACACCGTCCGCCACCTCGTGACGGTCGAGGAGGTCGACTGACATGGCGGAGCAGAACCCGCTGCGCGTCCACAACCTCCGTCCCGCCCCGGGCGCCAAGACCGCGAAGACTCGCGTCGGTCGTGGTGAGGCGTCCAAGGGCAAGACGGCCGGTCGTGGTACCAAGGGCACCAAGGCTCGTTACCAGGTTCCGGAGCGCTTCGAGGGCGGGCAGATGCCCCTCCACATGCGCCTCCCGAAGCTGAAGGGCTTCAAGAACCCCTTCCGCACCGAGTACCAGGTCGTCAACCTGGACAAGCTCGCGTCCCTCTACCCCGAGGGCGGCGACGTCACGGTGGCCGATCTGGTCGCCAAGGGCGCGGTTCGCAAGAACCAGCTTGTCAAGGTTCTCGGCCAGGGCGAGGTCTCCGTGGCGCTCACGGTGACGGTTGACGCCGTCTCCGGGTCCGCCAAGGAGAAGATCACCGCCGCCGGCGGTACCGTCACCGAGCTTGTCTGAGACGAGTTCCGTGGCTGAAAGCTGAACCATCCGACCGGGGATGCCCTCTCATATGGGGCATCCCCGGTTGGTCGTTCCAAGGAAAGCACCGTCGCCGGTAAGGTGGCGTGCACTGTTGTTGTATAGACGCGGGGACCGACCCCGCACCGGACGTTCAGCCGCCATGGGGGGTGTCCGGATTTGCCTGATACGTATTCGTCGATCCTCAAGACCGTCACCTCTGACGCAGTAGCGCGGGGGTCGCAGGAGGCACCGTGCTCACCGCGTTCGCCCGGGCGTTCAAGACGCCCGACCTGCGCAAGAAGCTGCTCTTCACGCTCGGCATCATCGTTCTGTACCGGATCGGGTCTCACATTCCCGTACCCGGCATCGACTATCAGAACGTACAGATCTGTGTCAAAGCGGCGTCGGAGAGCAACAACAGCCTGTTCGGCTTGGTGAATATGTTCAGCGGCGGTGCGCTGCTGCAGATCACCATCTTCGCGCTCGGCATCATGCCGTACATCACGGCGAGCATCATTCTTCAGCTGCTGACCGTGGTCATTCCGAGGCTGGAGGCCCTGAAGAAGGAGGGGCAGTCCGGCACCGCGAAGATCACGCAGTACACGCGTTATCTGACGGTCGCCCTCGCCATCCTCCAGGGCACCGGTCTGGTGGCAACGGCGCGCAGCGGTGCGCTGTTCAGCGGCTGTCAGGTCGCCAACCAAATCGTCCCGGACCGTTCCATCTACACGACCGTCGTCATGGTGATCACCATGACCGCGGGTACCGCCGCCACCATGTGGCTCGGTGAGCTCATCACCGACCGCGGTATCGGCAACGGCATGTCCATCCTGATGTTCATCTCGATCGCCGCCGGCTTCCCGGGCGCGCTCTGGGCCATCAAGGAGAGCGGCACGCTCGCCAAGGGCTGGATCGAGTTCGGCACCGTCATTCTCATCGGCTTCGTGATGGTGGGTCTTGTCGTCTTCGTGGAACAGGCACAGCGTCGTATCCCTGTTCAGTACGCGAAGCGCATGATCGGCCGCCGTTCCTACGGCGGTACGTCCACGTACATCCCGCTCAAGGTGAACCAGGCCGGTGTGATCCCGGTCATCTTCGCCTCCTCCCTCCTGTACATTCCCGCGCTCGTTGCTCAGTTCTCAAGCGGGACTTCAGGATGGAAGACTTGGATTGAGCGGTACTTCGTCACGGGCGACCACGCCTACTACATCACCGCTTACTTCCTGCTCATCGTGTTCTTCGCGTTCTTCTACGTGGCGATCTCCTTCAACCCCGAAGAAGTCGCGGACAACATGAAAAAGTATGGTGGCTTCATCCCGGGCATCCGGGCCGGCCGTCCTACTGCCGAGTACCTGAGCTACGTGCTCAACAGGATCACGTGGCCCGGCTCGCTGTACCTGGGTCTGATTGCTCTTGTCCCGACGATGGCGTTGGCGGGCTTCGGAGGCGCGAACCAGAACTTCCCGTTCGGCGGGACAAGCATCCTCATCATCGTGGGTGTGGGTCTGGAGACCGTGAAGCAGATTGAGAGCCAGCTCCAGCAGCGCAATTACGAAGGGTTCCTCCGCTGATGCGAATCGTCCTCGTCGGACCACCCGGTGCCGGCAAGGGAACGCAGGCCGCGTACCTCGCCGAGAACCTGTCCATTCCGCACATCTCCACGGGAGATCTGTTCCGCGCGAATATCAGCAAGGGCACCGACCTCGGTCGGAAAGCCAAGTCGTATATGGACGCGGGAGAGCTGGTGCCCGATGAGGTCACCATCGGTATGGCCAAGGACCGGATGGACCAGCCGGACGCCGTGAACGGCTTCCTGCTCGACGGCTTCCCGCGCAATGTCTCGCAGGCCGAGGCACTCGACGCGATGCTGAAGTCCGAGGGCATGACGCTCGACGCGGTGCTCGACCTGGAGGTCCCCGAGGACGAGGTGGTCAAGCGGATCGCCGGCCGCCGGATCTGCCGCAATGACTCCAGTCATGTGTTCCATGTGACGTACTCGCCGCCCGAGCAGGACGGCGTCTGCGACACCTGCGGCGGAGATCTCTACCAGCGCGACGACGACTCCGAGGACACCGTCCGCAAGCGCCTGGAGGTCTACCACAGCCAGACCGAGCCGATCATCGACTACTACCGGGGCCAGGGCCTCGTGGTGACGATCTCGGCGCTCGGTCCGGTCACCGAGGTGACCCAGCGGGCGATGGGCGCTCTGAAGAAGTCCTAGAAGGCGGCCTGAGGGCCTTCGGCGGGATTCTGTACGGCCGCGGTGTCCACCGGACACCGCGGCCGTACTGTTGAAGAGCCAGTGCGGGTGCCGGACCCGGCACCGGCGCAAACATGTCACACGTGTCCGATGTGACAGATCCGATGTGACAGACGTGTCAGAGGTGGAAGGCAAGGCCATGGTGCAGATCAAGACCCCGGAGCAGATCGCGAAGATGCGTGAGGCGGGGCTGGTCGTCGCCGCGATCCACGCGGCGACCCGTGAGGCCGCCGTCCCCGGCGCCACCACCAAGGACTTGGACGAGGTCGCCCGCAAGGTGATCGCCGAGCACGGGGCCAAGTCGAACTTCCTGGGATACGGCGGCTTCCCCGCGACCATCTGCACCTCGGTCAACGAGGTCGTGGTCCACGGCATCCCCGACGACAAGACCGTCCTCAAGGACGGCGACATCATCTCGGTGGACGCCGGCGCGATCATCGACGGCTGGCACGGCGACGCCGCGTACACCGTCTTCGTGGGCAGCGGCCACGCTCCGGAGCTGATCGAGCTCTCCCGGGTGACCGAGGACTCCATGTGGGCCGGGATCGCCGCCATGAAGGCCGGCAACCGGCTGGTGGACATCTCCCGCGCGATCGAGACCTACATCCGCCGCCAGCCGAAGCCCGGCGGCGGCCGGTACGGAATCATCGAGGACTACGGCGGGCACGGCATCGGCACCGAGATGCACATGGACCCGCATCTGCTGAACTACGTCGCCCGCAAGCGCGGCAAGGGCCCGAAGCTGGTGCCCGGCTTCTGTCTGGCGATCGAGCCCATGGTCTCCCTCGGCACCGCGAAGACCGAGGTGCTCTCCGACGACTGGACCGTGATCACCACGGACGGCACCTGGTCCTCCCACTGGGAGCACTCGGTGGCGGTGACGGAGGAGGGCCCGCTGGTCCTCACCTCGCCCGACTGCGGCCGTGCCCGCCTGGCCGAGCTGGGCATCACGGCGGCCCCCGACCCGCTGGGCTGACGCCCGCGGGCGTCCGGGCCGGTCCCGGGATCCCGCGGTGATGGAGCGATGGCGCTTCCCCCGCCGGCTTTCCCGGGGTTTCCGGGGTTTTCCGGCGGTACTTCCCCGGGGTACCTCCCGGCGGTTTCCATGCCCTGTGCACCATTCGCCCGGCCGGAACGGGCGGAGTAACGATCACCGCTGTTGGGCATCCTTACCGGATTCGTCTTTTCCGATGGCCTGACGTAGACTGATGCGTCGGCTCTCGTGTACCCGTGTGTCTGCATTCCGCACCCGGTGAAACGAGAGTCGATCAAGGTAGCCGATTCGAAGGGCGAAGCGTGGCCAAGAAGCAAGGTGCCATCGAAATCGAGGGCACCGTGATCGAGTCCCTCCCGAACGCGATGTTCAAGGTGGAGCTTCAGAACGGTCACAAGGTCCTCGCGCACATCTCCGGCAAGATGCGGATGCACTACATCCGTATCCTCCCGGACGACCGGGTCGTTGTGGAGCTCTCTCCGTACGACCTGACGCGTGGCCGGATCGTCTACCGATACAAGTAGATCTTGCCGTACCCCGTCCGTCTCAGGGCGGGGTCATGGCACTGACCCGGAGAACCTCACATCCCATGAAGGTCAAGCCGAGCGTCAAGAAGATCTGCGACAAGTGCAAGGTGATCCGCCGTCACGGTCGGGTCATGGTCATCTGCGACAACCTGCGCCACAAGCAGCGCCAGGGCTGACGCACGCCAACCTGCACTTCCCGCAGTTCTTCGCGCGACGCGAATAAATCGTACATACGCAGAACCCGCCCAGCCCATACCAGGGCCGGCGACACCTCCGGCGGGGGCCGGGGACCCGGACGTACCACCTCATTGCCATGGGGTCGGCGGTCGGGACAGGTTCTGTGGAAGACCTCCGAACACACAGGAGCCATTGAATGGCACGCGTTTCCGGTGTCGACATCCCGCGCGAAAAGCGCGTGGAGATCGCACTCACCTACGTCTTCGGTGTCGGGCGCACCCGGTCCAAGGAAATCCTTGCGGCCACCGGCGTGAACCCGAACACCCGCGTTCGTGACCTGGCCGAAGAGGACCTGGTCAAGATCCGCGAGTACGTGGACGCCAACCTCCGCACCGAGGGTGACCTCCGCCGCGAGATCCAGGCCGACATCCGCCGCAAGGTCGAGATCGGCTGCTACCAGGGTCTGCGCCACCGTCGCGGCCTGCCGGTCCACGGTCAGCGCACCAGCACGAACGCCCGTACCCGCAAGGGTCCGCGTCGCGCCATCGCCGGCAAGAAGAAGCCGGGCAAGAAGTAGTCCACAGCGGACACCCATCCGCGGTCTTCGCTGTAGGACCGACCACCTCCCTGTAGGAGATATAGATGCCCCCCAAGGGTCGTCAGGGCGCTGCCAAGAAGGTGCGCCGCAAGGAAAAGAAGAACGTCGCTCACGGCCACGCGCACATCAAGAGCACGTTCAACAACACCATCGTCTCGATCACCGACCCCTCGGGCAACGTGATCTCCTGGGCCTCCGCCGGCCACGTCGGCTTCAAGGGCTCGCGCAAGTCCACCCCCTTCGCCGCGCAGATGGCCGCCGAGTCGGCCGCCCGCCGCGCGCAGGAGCACGGCATGCGCAAGGTCGACGTCTTCGTCAAGGGTCCCGGCTCCGGCCGTGAGACCGCGATCCGCTCCCTCCAGGCCACCGGCCTCGAGGTCGGCTCGATCCAGGACGTCACCCCCACCCCGCACAACGGCTGCCGTCCGCCGAAGCGCCGCCGCGTCTGACGCACGGCCTGTGCCGGACCTCGCGTCCGGCCGGCTGTCGCGTCTCGCGCACGGTCTGTGCCGGGGCCGGACCTCGTGTCCTGTCCCACCATGAGTGTCCGGGCGGTACGGCTCTTTCGGGCCGTGCCGCCCGTACCCTTTGAAATACATATGTCGGGCGTCAAATAGTGGGCGCCCCCGACTGAAGGATCACCGCATGCTGATCGCTCAGCGCCCCTCGCTGACCGAAGAGGTAGTCGACGAGTACCGCTCGCGGTTCGTCATCGAGCCGCTGGAGCCGGGCTTCGGCTACACCCTCGGCAACTCCCTCCGCCGTACCCTCCTCTCCTCGATCCCGGGTGCGGCGGTCACGTCCATCCGCATCGACGGTGTCCTGCACGAGTTCACCACCGTGCCGGGCGTCAAGGAGGACGTCACCGACCTCATCCTCAACATCAAGCAGCTGGTCGTCTCCTCCGAGCACGACGAGCCGGTTGTGATGTACCTGCGCAAGCAGGGCCCCGGCCTGGTCACCGCCGCCGACATCGCGCCCCCGGCCGGTGTCGAGGTGCACAACCCCGACCTGGTCCTCGCCACCCTCAACGGCAAGGGCAAGCTGGAGATGGAGCTGACCGTCGAGCGCGGTCGCGGCTACGTCTCCGCCGTGCAGAACAAGCAGCTGGGCCAGGAGATCGGCCGTATCCCGGTCGACTCCATCTACTCCCCGGTGCTCAAGGTCACGTACAAGGTCGAGGCCACCCGAGTCGAGCAGCGCACCGACTTCGACAAGCTGATCGTCGACGTCGAGACCAAGCAGGCGATGCGTCCCCGTGACGCCATGGCCTCCGCGGGCAAGACCCTGGTCGAGCTCTTCGGTCTCGCGCGCGAGCTGAACATCGACGCCGAGGGCATCGACATGGGCCCGTCCCCGACGGACGCCGCGCTCGCCGCCGATCTGGCGCTGCCGATCGAGGAGCTGGAGCTGACCGTCCGCTCCTACAACTGCCTCAAGCGCGAGGGCATCCACTCGGTGGGCGAGCTGGTGGCCCGCTCCGAGGCGGACCTGCTCGACATCCGCAACTTCGGTGCCAAGTCCATCGACGAGGTCAAGGCCAAGCTCGCCGGCATGGGCCTGGCGCTCAAGGACAGCCCGCCCGGATTCGACCCGACCGCCGCGGCCGACGCCTTCGGCGCCGACGACGACGCGGACGCCGGTTTCGTCGAGACCGAGCAGTACTGAGCAGCCGCCGGTGAGCGGGTGACGAGGGACTGATCACACGCTCACCGGCTCTGTGCGGCACGTCGCCCGGCGGGGCGCACGGGATCTTCCCGGAGCCCCGCCGCGGCGCTGCCGCCGGGACTTCCCTCGGGCAACCGCCCGAGGGGAACTGACACCGGTACCTGACACGGCCGGTGCAGCACACAAGGAGAAACACCATGCCGAAGCCCGCCAAGGGTGCCCGTCTGGGCGGCAGCGCCGCGCACGAGCGTCTGCTCCTCGCGAACCTCGCGAAGCAGCTGTTCGAGCACGGCCGCATCACCACGACCGAGGCCAAGGCCCGCCGCCTGCGTCCGGTCGCCGAGCGCCTGATCACCAAGGCGAAGAAGGGCGACATCCACAACCGTCGCCTGGTTCTTCAGACGATCACGGACAAGGGCATCGTCCACGCCCTGTTCACCGAGATCGCTCCTCGCTACGCCGAGCGCCCGGGTGGCTACACCCGTATCACCAAGGTCGGTCCCCGCCGCGGTGACAACGCTCCGATGGCCGTGATCGAGCTGGTCGAGGGCGAGATCGCCAAGAAGGCCACCGTCGCCGAGGCCGAGGCCGCCGCCAAGCGCGCGGTCAAGGAAGACGCGCTGAAGAAGGACGACGCGCCCGCCGAGGACGCGCCGGCCGCCGAGGCCTCCTCGGAGTCCAAGGACGCCTGAGCCGGCCGAGCCCCCGCGCCCGCGCGGGGACCGGCACGGACGCCTCGGCGTCCGCGGCTGACGGACGGGCCCGCTCCCCTCGTGGGGGCGGGCCCTTCCGCATGTCCGGGGAGCGTCCCCGGGGTCCGTGGTGCTCTGGGAGGATCTGATACGTGAGTGATGTGACCGTGAGCGACGACGATGTGAGGCCCGGACTGATCCGGGTGCGGCTGGACCTCTCCTACGACGGGAGGGACTTCTCCGGCTGGGCCAAGCAGGCCGGGGGACGCCGGACCGTCCAGGGGGAGATCGAGGACGCGCTCCGTACCGTGACGCGCTCCTCGCGCACCCATGAGCTGACCGTGGCCGGGCGGACCGACGCCGGGGTGCATGCGCGCGGTCAGGTCGCCCATGTCGATCTTCCGGTGGAACTCTGGGCCGAGCACCGCGAGAAGCTGCTGAAGCGGCTCGCGGGGCGGCTCGGCCGCGATGTGCGGATCTGGCGGCTGACCGAGGCCCCGACGGGGTTCAACGCCCGCTTCTCGGCCGTCTGGCGGCGGTACGCCTACCGGGTCACCGACCACCCCGGCGGGGTCGACCCGCTGCTGCGCGGCCATGTGCTCTGGCACGACTGGCCGCTCGACGTGGCCGCGATGAACGCCGCCGCCGAGCGGCTGGTGGGGGAGCACGACTTCGCCGCGTACTGCAAGAAGCGCGAGGGCGCGACCACCATCCGCACCCTCCAGCAGCTCTCCTGGGAGCGGGACGGCGCCGGGATCATCACGGCGACGGTGCGCGCCGACGCCTTCTGCCACAACATGGTGCGCTCGCTGGTCGGGGCGCTGCTCTTCGTGGGCGACGGGCACCGGCCGGTGGAGTGGCCCGGGAAGGTGCTGGCCGCGGGCGTACGGGACTCGGCGGTCCATGTGGTGCGCCCGCACGGCCTCACCCTGGAGGAGGTCGGCTACCCCGCCGATGAGCTGCTGGCCGCGCGGAACCGCGAGGCCCGCAACAAGCGGTCGCTGCCCGGCTCAGCCGGCGGGGTCGGCGGCTGCTGCTGACGCCTGCACGCTCCCGCGCCGCACGATCTGGCGGAAGGTGAACTCCGCCAGATCGTCACCGGCCCGGAACGCCTTGGTGTCGCCCCGGGTGACGGACTTCGCCGAGGTGTAGCCGGTGGTGGTGAAGTAGGCGTACCGCCCGTAGGAGTTGGCGACATAGCGGCAGGCCGGGCCGCCCTTGCAGAAGACCGGGACGCCCGCGCCCGCCAGCGGCGCCACATTGCCCCGCGACTGCCGGAGCGCCCGCTTGGCCTCGCGCTCCTCGCCGAAGACGGCGACGCCGACCGTGACCGCCACTCCGTCCTTGCGGTAGGTGGCCCGGAAGAGCTGGTCGCAGCCGTTGCTCCGGAGGACGGCCCCGAGCCCGCCCTGGACGGCCGAGGCGCAGTCCCCGGTGCGGGCGGTCGCGCCCTTGGTGTACTCGCGTCCCACCATGGTCAGCTTCCCGCCGGGGAAGAGGGTGTCCACCGAGAGCGGGGCGGTGTCCTTCTTCTCGCTGGAGATGAAGTCCTCGGGGTCCGGCGGCGGCAGCGGGGCGACCGAGGAGAAGGAGGGGGCCGGCTCGGCGGAGTCGCTGGGCAGCGGCTGCGGTCCCGGGAGCTTGCCCGAGGTGTTCTGTGCCGGGCGCCCGCTGTCCTGCGAGGAGACGATCGCGGTCGCCACCAGGCCGCCTATCGCGGCGATGGCCAGCACGCCGCCGCCGATCAGCAGCCGGCGCCTGCGGCGGGTCCGGGAGGCGGAGGCGTCGGCGAGCGCGGCCCAGTCGGGGGTGGAGCCGGGCGCCGCGGAGGGGCCGGCGCCCGTGCCGAAGGCGTCGAAGGGCTCCTGCGGGGCGCTCCCGGGGCCGTGCGGGGGATGGCCCGGCAGCGGGGCGGCATACGGCGCGGGCGGCCCGTAGGGGCCCGGTGCGGCCCGCGGGGGCGTGGCGTACGGATGCGGATCCGGTCCGGCGCCCCGGGGCCCGGTGGCGTACGGGTTCGGCTGGGCCTCACCGCCATGGGATCCCCGGCCGTCGCCGCCGCCCGCCGGGCCGGGGGAGTAGGGCCCCGGGGCGCCGTGTCCGCTCCCGCCCCGCCCGTCCCCGCCGCCGGCGCCGTAGGGATCCTGCCGCTCTCCGCCGGACCCCCACGGAGGCCCCCCCTGCCCAGAAGTCATGCCGGGCATCCTAATCCGGTTGGGTGAGAGCGGGGATGGCCTCACAATCGGCACATGGGACATCTTGAAGCAGCGCATCTGGAGTACTACCTGCCCGATGGGCGGGTGCTGCTGGGCGATGCGTCGTTCCGGGTGGCCGACGGTGCCGTGGTGGCCCTCGTGGGGGCGAACGGCGCGGGGAAGACCACCCTGTTGCGGCTGATCTCGGGGGAGCTCCAGCCGCACGGCGGTTCGGTGTCGGTGAGCGGCGGGCTGGGGGTGATGCGGCAGTTCATCGGATCGGTGCGTGACGAGCGCACGGTCCGGGATCTGCTGGTCTCGCTGGCCCAGCCCCGGATCCGGGCGGCGGCGGAGGCGGTGGACGAGGCCGAGCGGCTGATCATGACGGTGGACGACGAGTCGGCCCAGATGCGGTACGCGCAGGCGCTGAGCGACTGGGCGGAGGCGCGGGGGTACGAGGCCGAGACCGTCTGGGACATGTGCACCACGGCCGCGCTCGGGGTGCCGTACGAGAAGGCGCAGTGGCGCGCGCTGACGACCCTCAGCGGCGGCGAGCAGAAGCGGCTGGCGCTGGAGGCGCTGCTGCGCGGCCCCGATGAGGTGCTGCTGCTGGACGAGCCGGACAACTACCTGGACGTGCCGGGCAAGCGGTGGCTGGAGGAGCGGCTGAAGGAGACCCGCAAGACGGTCCTCTTCGTCTCGCACGACCGGGAGCTGCTCTCCCGGGCGGCGGAGAAGATCGTCAGCGTGGAGCCCAGCCCGGCGGGGTCGGACGTCTGGGTGCACGGGGCCGGATTCGCCACGTACCACGCCGCCCGCAAGGAGCGGTTCGCCCGCTTCGAGGAGCTGAAGCGGCGCTGGGAGGAGGAGCACGCCCGGCTGAAGGCGCTGGTGCTGCGGCTGCGGCAGCAGGCGGCGAACAGCCCGGACATGGCCTCGCGGTACCGGGCGATGCAGACCCGGTTCAAGAAGTTCGAGGACGCGGGCCCGCCGCCGGAGCCGCCGCGCGAGCAGGAGATCCGGATGCGGCTGCGCGGTGGCCGTACCGGCGTCCGCTCGCTGACCTGCAAGGGTCTGGAGCTGACCGGTCTGATGAAGCCCTTCGATCTGGAGATCTACTACGGCGAGCGGGTGGCCGTCCTCGGGTCGAACGGCTCGGGGAAGTCCCACTTCCTGCGGTTGCTGGCGGGGGACACCTCGGTGGCGCACACGGGGGAGTGGAAGCTGGGCGCCCGGGTGGTGCCCGGACACTTCGCGCAGACCCACGCCCACCCGGAGCTGCTGGGCCGGACGCTGGTCGACATCCTCTGGACCGAGCACGCCAGGGACCGGGGCGGCGCCATGTCCGTACTGCGCCGGTACGAGCTGGAGCGGCAGGGGGATCTGCCTTTCGACAAGCTCTCCGGCGGCCAGCAGGCGCGCTTCCAGATTCTGCTGCTGGAGCTGGAGGGGACGACGGCGCTGCTCCTGGACGAGCCCACCGACAACCTGGACCTGGAGTCCGCCGAGGCTCTCCAGGACGGTCTGGAGGTGTACGAGGGCACGGTGCTGGCGGTGACCCACGACCGCTGGTTCGCCAAGAGCTTCGACCGCTATCTGGTCTTCGGCTCCGACGGTGTCGTACGGGAGACGCCCGAGCCGGTCTGGGACGAGCGCCGGGTGGAGCGGGCGCGCTGACGGGGCCGCCGTCCGCCCCTGTGGCGCGGTGTCGGTGCGCCACAGGGGTGATCTCTCGGGTGACCGGGACTCACTCATCCGCTGCATGTCACTGACAGTAGCCATGTGAAGTCGGTTACCGACAGTGCCGAAAGTAGCTCTGTGTGACAACTTTCGTCTTCCGGCTCCGATACTTCCGCCGGGCCGGCCGATACTTCGGCCGGCCCGTTCCCGCCACCGCCCAACCCGGGTTCCGTCGCTGTTCCGCCGGGTTTCGCCGCTGTTCCGGCAGGTCCTCCGGGCCCCGTGCCGGCCGGCGTTTTGACCCGTCCGGCGGTGCGCGGGTAAGCTTCTGCTTCGTTATGCGTATTGGCTTGCTCTATCTCACGTGAGGGGCCCTTACGCCGGTTCACCGGGCCGATGACCAGCGGCAGGCACTCGGGTTGCGTCCCCGACATGCCGCCAGTGCTGTCGTCGTCGTCCGGGTGGCCTTGTCAGGACCCGCTCCCGGGGCTTCATCGCCCGGGGAGTCCCACTCACTGAAGAAGCGAAGGCTACGACCGTGCGTACGTACAGCCCCAAGCCCGGCGATGTGACGCGCCAGTGGCACATCATCGACGCGCAGGACATCGTCCTGGGCCGTCTGGCGACAACGGCAGCGAACCTCCTCCGGGGCAAGCACAAGCCGATTTACGCCCCCCACATGGACATGGGCGACTTCGTCATCATCATCAACGCCGACAAGGTTCACCTGTCCGGCAACAAGAAGACCCAGAAGATGGCGTACCGCCACTCCGGTTACCCGGGCGGTCTGCGCTCCGTCCGTTACGACGAGCTGCTGGCCAAGAGCCCCGAGAAGGCCGTCGAGAAGGCCATCAAGGGCATGATCCCCAAGAACACCCTGGGCCGCCAGATGCTCTCGAAGCTGAAGGTCTACGCGGGCGACACCCACCCGCACGCTGCGCAGCAGCCGGTCCCGTTCGAGATCACCCAGGTCGCGCAGTAGTTCCGGCCACACCACCCCTAAGACGAAAAGAAATCTGAGGAATATCGTGGCCGAGACCACCCCCGAGACGACCGTCGAGACCGAAGAGGTCTTCGCCGAGGTCACCACCTTCGAGTCGGAGGTGCCCGCCGACGGCGAGTACACCACCGAGTCGCTCGCGTCCCGCTTCGGCGACCCGCAGCCGGCCGCCGGCCTGGGCCGTCGCAAGAACGCCATCGCCCGCGTCCGGATCGTTCCGGGCTCCGGCAAGTGGAAGATCAACGGTCGCACCCTTGAGGACTACTTCCCCAACAAGGTGCACCAGCAGGAAGTCAACGAGCCCTTCAAGGTGCTCGAGCTCGACGACCGTTACGACGTTGTCGCCCGCATCTCGGGTGGCGGCGTCTCCGGCCAGGCCGGCGCCCTGCGCCTCGGTGTGGCCCGTGCGCTGAACGAGGCGGACGTGGACAACAACCGCGCCCCGCTGAAGAAGGCCGGCTTCCTGAGCCGCGACGACCGCGCGGTCGAGCGCAAGAAGGCCGGTCTCAAGAAGGCCCGCAAGGCCCCGCAGTACAGCAAGCGTTAATCGCTGCCTGTTCTGCATCTGTACGTACGCCCCGGCGGCACTCCGTGCTTGCCGGGGCGTACGGCTTTTCCCCGGGCTTTCCGACATGGTTTCGCGCCGATTCCGGGCGCGGAGTTGTCGTACGGAGCCGTCCGGGCGGATTCTGTTGGCGGGGAGGCCGGACACGGACCCGCGCTCCGGCGGGGCGCGGATTCTCCGCGGAGATCCACTGAGCGGAAGTCGCTGAGCGGAAAGCCACTGAACAGAGAGTTACCGGACAGAGATCCACCGGTACCGAGCCGTGACAGCGGCCGTGCCGGAACGGTGCATACGATTTCCGTACCAGTGGGGAGCGGGATTCTGTGCTCGGCCTGCGTTTCGGAGCGAAGCCTCCCGCCGGATTCCCGCGGACAGCACGGGGGACGGAGGCTATTACCACGCCCCGTGCAGCGTGTTGAACACCACCTCGGGCCAACACGGGCAGGAAGCGTTCATAGGCTTGCGTTTTCGGAGCTTCACGGACCAATTTCGGAGGACAGCTGTGGGACGACTCTTCGGCACGGACGGCGTGCGCGGTGTCGCCAACGCGGACCTGACGGCAGAGCTTGCGCTCGGCCTCTCGGTCGCCGCGGCGCATGTGCTCGCCGAGGCGGGAACCTTTGCGGGGCACCGGCCCACCGCCGTCGTCGGACGTGATCCACGAGCGTCGGGGGAGTTCCTGGAGGCCGCGGTCGTGGCGGGTCTCGCCAGCGCCGGCGTGGATGTGCTGCGCGTCGGCGTGCTCCCCACCCCCGCGGTGGCTCATCTGACCGGTGTGCTCGGCGCCGACCTCGGTGTGATGCTCTCCGCCAGCCACAACGCCATGCCGGACAACGGCGTCAAATTCTTCGCCCGCGGCGGCCACAAGCTCGCCGACGAGCTGGAGGACCGCATCGAGACCGTGTACGAGCAGCACCGCACCGGGGCGCCGTGGGAGCGGCCGACCGGGGCGGGCGTCGGCCGGGTCCGGGAGTACGACGAGGGCTTCGACACATACGTCGCGCACCTCATCGGCGTACTGCCCAACCGTCTCGACGGCGTGAAGGTCGTCCTGGACGAGGCGCACGGCGCCGCCGCCCGGGTCTCGCCCGAGGCGTTCACCCGTGCCGGGGCCGAGGTCGTCACCATCGGCGCCGACCCGGACGGCCTCAACATCAATGACGGCTGCGGTTCCACCCATCTGGCGCTGCTGAGGGCGGCCGTCGTCGAGCACGGCGCCCATCTGGGCATCGCGCACGACGGGGACGCCGACCGCTGCCTCGCCGTCGACGCCTCGGGTGCCGAGGTCGACGGCGACCAGATCCTCGCCGTGCTCGCCCTCGCCATGCGCGAGGCCGGCACCCTGCGCGGCGACACGGTGGTCGGCACGGTGATGTCCAACCTCGGCTTCAAGCTCGCGATGGAGCGGGAGGGCGTCCAGCTGGTCCAGACGGCCGTCGGCGACCGGTATGTGCTGGAGTCGATGAAGGAGCACGGCTACGCGCTCGGCGGCGAGCAGTCCGGCCATGTGATCGTCCTCGACCACGCGACCACCGGGGACGGCACCCTCACCGGTCTGCTCCTGGCGGCCCGGATCGCCGCGACCGGCCGGCCGCTGGCCGAGCTGGCCGGGGTGATGGAGCGGCTGCCGCAGATCCTGATCAATGTCCCCGATGTGGACAAGTCCCGCGTCCACACCTCGGCCGACCTGGCCGCGGCGGTCGCGGAGGCGGAGCACGAGCTGGGCGCGACCGGCCGCGTACTGCTGCGTCCGTCGGGTACCGAGCCGCTGGTCCGGGTCATGGTCGAGGCCGCCGACATCGAGCAGGCCCGCTCGGTCGCCGAGCGCCTCGCGGACGCGGTGAAGTCGGCGCTGGGCTGAGCCCGGGGTTCCGGGGACGCGGCGGCCCGCCCGCCGCGCCCCCGGAATCGCGCCGTCCGTCGTCCCCGTGCCGCGCCGGGTGCCGCCGGGGCCGTACCGGGGGCCTCACGCCCCGGTCTTGGCCTTCCGCGGTATCCGCCGGGCCTGGAATCTCGTCCAGAGCCCCTTCTGCACGATCAGTGTCAGTGTTCCCGCGAGCACGATCCCCAGCAGATTCAGCAGCAGCTGCTCCGTGGAGCCCCATGCCTGCCGGTACTCCTGGAAGGAGAAGGCGACCGCCGCGTTCGCCGCCGCCGGCACCGTCGTCACCGAGATCGCCACTCCGACCAGGGCGCCCACCCTCGCCGAGGTCAGCGAGAGCATTCCGGCGATGCCCGCCAGGACCGCCACCACGAATGAGAATTCGTCCGGCCGGTAGATGAAATTGGTGTTCGGGCGCTCGGCTTCGAGATCCTTCGCGTGGAAGAGCTCCATCCAGGCCATCAGATGGCTGAAGCCCACCGTCACCACTATGGCGACGGCGAATCCCGCGATCAGCGCCAGAAACGACCGCCACGCCAGTCTCGGGGCGCGCTGCACCAGCGCCGTACAGAATCCGGCCAGCGGCCCGAATTCCGGACCCACCGCCATCGCGCCCACGATCAGAATCGCGTTGTCCAGCACCACACCGCAGGCGGCGATCATCGTCGCCAGCGAGAGAAAGGCGATATAGGTGGCGGAGAGCGTGGACTCCTCGTGGGTCGCGTCCTGCAACTGCTCCCAGAGCACCGCGTCCGCCGCCTCGCCCGGAGCGTCCTTCTCGGCCCGGTCGGCGCGGGTGGAGAGGGAGAGGTCGATGTTCTCCACCGCGATGGAACCGCACTCGTCGATTCCGAGCTCCCGGAGCCCGGAGATCAGCTGATCGCCGGCCTCCCGCGCGACATCGCACATCACCAGATCGCCCTGCGGATCGCGGGCCGCGCCGGGCACCACCGCGACATGGGTGGTGCCGACGGTCCGCTCGACGAGGTCGACCACCTCGGCGGTGCGGTCGGCCGGGGTGATCAGACGCAGATGGAGCACGGCCGGGGGTCTCCTCGGAAGGGGGGTGGAGTCTGCCGTGCACCCGCGCGGTTCAGAGCTTGCGCAGTGACAGACGCTGGACCTTGTGGTCCGGCCCCTTGCGCAGGACGAGCGTGGCGCGGCCCCGGGTGGGGGCGACATTCTCCAGCAGGTTGGGCTTGTTGATGGTCCGCCACATCGTACGGGCGTACTCCATGGCCTCCTCCTCGGAGACCTGGGTGTATTTGCGGAAGTACGAGAACGGGTTCTGGAAGGCCGTCTCGCGCAGCCGGCCGAAGCGGCTGAGGTACCAGCGCTCGATGTCCTCGGGCCGGGCGTCCACATAGACCGAGAAGTCGAAGTAGTCGGCGAGCCCGACCCTGGTGCGGCCGTCCTTGCCGGGGAGCGCGGGCTGGAGGACATTGAGCCCCTCGACGATCAGGATGTCGGGGCGGCGCACGGTGAGCCGTTCGCCGGGGACGATGTCATAGATGAGATGGGAGTAGACGGGGGCGGTGACCTCGTCCTTGCCCGCCTTGATGTCGGCGACGAAACGCATCAGGGCCCGGCGGTCGTAGGACTCGGGGAAACCTTTCCGCGACATCAGGCCGCGCTCCTGGAGCTCCTTCATCGGGTGCAGGAAACCGTCGGTGGTGACCAGCTCCACCCGGGGGTGCTCCGGCCAGCGGGCGAGGAGGGCCTGGAGGAGCCGGGCCACGGTGGACTTGCCGACGGCGACGGAACCCGCGACCCCTATGACGAAGGGGGTGCCGCGCTGCTCGCCCTGTCCGCGGCCCGCGTCGCCGAGGAAGGTGTTGAGCGCGCCGCGCAGCTCGCCGGTGGCCCGGACATAGAGATTGAGCAGCCGGGAGAGGGGGAGATAGACATCCCGCACCTCGTCCAGATCGATCACGTCGCCGAGCCCGCGCAGCCGTTCGACCTCCTCGGCGGAGAGGGGGAGCGGGGTCCTGTCGCGCAGGGCGCTCCACTCGGCCCGGGTGAGGTCGACATAGGGGGTCGACGGGTGCCCGTCCCTGCGGTGGGTGCCTCGCGGCATGTCCCGGGGAGCGCTGCTCTGTGACGGTGAGGAGATCACCTTCACATTGTCGGGGGTGGACGCGGATTGCGGATGGTGTGCTCGATCACGCGGGGCGACGGCCGGGGCGGCCCGGGAGTCGGTCGGGGAGTCGGTCGGGGCGGCGGGCCCGGCCACACGGCTGACGGCGGGACCCGGGGTCCACGGCGGGGCACGGCCGCCGCCGTAGGCTGCCGGACATGTGC
Source organism: Streptomyces sp. CAU 1734 (assembly GCF_039888735.1). Taxonomy (NCBI): domain Bacteria; kingdom Bacillati; phylum Actinomycetota; class Actinomycetes; order Kitasatosporales; family Streptomycetaceae; genus Streptomyces; species Streptomyces sp. CAU 1734. The sequence goes on along the minus strand of NZ_JBDQQP010000004.1, from coordinate 374,179 downwards.
GGAATCGTGGGTTACGCCGGCGGGCGGTCGGCGCTCGATGTGGTCGTCGCGGGACTGAAGCGGCTGGAGTACCGCGGGTACGACTCCGCCGGGGTGGCCGTGCTCTCCGACGGCGGCCTGGCCGCCGCGAAGCGGGCGGGCAAGCTCCGCAATCTGGAGAAGGAGCTGACGGAGCGGCCCCTGCCGAGCGGATCGACCGCCATCGGGCACACCCGGTGGGCGACCCATGGCGCGCCGACCGATCTCAACGCCCACCCGCATCTGGACCACGCCGGACGGGTCGCGGTCGTCCACAACGGAATCATCGAGAACTTCGCGGAGCTGCGGGCCGAGCTGTCGCTGCGCGGACAGGCCCCGGTCTCGGAGACGGACAGCGAGGTGGTCGCCCATCTGCTGGCCGAGGCGTTCTCCTCCTGCGGTGAGCTCGCGGAGGCGATGCGCCAGGTGTCCCGGCGGCTGACGGGGGCGTTCACCCTGGTGGCGGTGCATGCCGATGAGCCGGGTGTGGTGGTCGGGGCGCGCCGGAACTCCCCGCTGGTGGTGGGCGTTGGGGAGGGTGAGTCCTTTCTCGCCTCGGATGTGGCCGCGTTCATCGCCCATACGCGTTCCGCGATCGAGCTGGGTCAGGACCAGGTGGTGGAGCTGCGCCGGGACCGGATCACGGTGACCGGTTTCGACGGGGCTCCCGCTGATGTGCGGCCGTATCACGTCGACTGGGACGCTTCGGCCGCGGAAAAGGGGGGGTATGACTACTTCATGCTCAAGGAGATCGCCGAGCAGCCCAGGGCCGTGGCCGATACGCTCCTCGGCCGGATCGGCACCGACGGCGCGCTGACGCTCGACGAGGTCCGGATCCCGGTCGAGGAGCTGCGGGAGGCGAGCAAGGTCGTGGTCGTCGCCTGCGGCACCGCCTTCCACGCCGGGCTGATCGCCAAGTACGCCATTGAGCACTGGGCCCGTATCCCGTGCGAGGTGGAGACGGCGAGCGAGTTCCGCTACCGGGACCCGATCCTGGACCAGCGCACCCTGGTGGTCGCGATCTCCCAGTCGGGGGAGACCATGGACACACTGATGGCGCTGCGGCACGCCCGGGAGCAGGGAGCCCGGGTCCTGGCGATCTGCAATACGAACGGATCGACGATCCCGCGCGAGTCGGACGCCGTCCTCTACACCCATGCCGGGCCCGAGATCGCCGTCGCCTCCACCAAGGCGTTTCTGACCCAGCTGGTGGCCTGCTATCTGCTGGCCCTCTATCTGGGGCAGGTGCGCGGCACCCAGTGGGCGGACGAGATCCGGGCGGTGGTCCGGGAGCTGTCGCGGATCTCCGGCGCCGTGGAGCGGGTACTGGCGACGATGGAGCCGGTGCGCGCCCTCGCGCGCTCGCTCGCGGGGAAGAACACCGTCCTCTTCCTGGGGCGGCATGTGGGCCATCCGGTGGCGCTGGAGGGGGCGCTGAAGCTGAAGGAACTGGCGTACATGCATGCCGAGGGGTTCGCGGCGGGGGAGCTGAAGCACGGTCCGATCGCGCTGATCGAGGAGGATCTGCCGGTGGTGGTCGTGGTGCCGTCACCGTGCGGGCGCTCGGTGCTGCACGACAAGATCGTCTCGAACATCCAGGAGATCAGGGCACGCGGCGCGCGGACGATCGTGATCGCGGAGGAGGGGGACGAGGTGGTCGTACCGTACGCGGATCATCTGATCCGGATCCCGGCGACGCCCACCCTGCTCCAGCCACTGGTGGCCACCGTGCCCCTGCAGGTCTTCGCGTGCGAGCTGGCGACCGCGCGCGGCAATGAGGTCGATCAGCCGAGGAATCTCGCCAAATCCGTGACAGTGGAGTGAGCAAGTGATCATTGGGGTGGGGATCGACGTCGCCGAGATCGACCGGTTCGCCGCGTCGCTCTGGCGCACACCGGGGATGGCCAAGCGGCTCTTCCTCGACAGCGAACTGCTGCTGCCGAGCGGCGAGCGGCGCGGAGCCGCGTCGCTCGCGGCGCGTTTCGCCGCGAAGGAGGCGCTGGCCAAGGCGCTCGGCGCACCGGTGGGGCTGCGCTGGACGGACGCGGAGGTGTGGGTGGAGGAGAGCGGACGCCCCCGGCTGAATGTGTACGGGACGGTGGCGGCGCGGGCGACGGCCCTGGGGGTGACCTCGTGGCACATCTCGCTGAGCCATGACGCGGGGGTGGCCTCGGCGGTGGTGATCGCGGAGGGCTGAGCCCCGTGAACCCCGCCGGTTATTTCGGCCATTTCGGCGGGTGGTACGGGGTGAGACGGGCGGCGCGGGGAGAGAAATGACCCGGCCCCCTCCCGGCCGATGATCGGGAGGGGACCGGGTCGTCCCGGACCTACGCCGTGAATCTGCGGCGCAGGATGATCGCGGACGCGCCCGCCGCGGTGAGCGCGGCGGCGCCGGCGGCGAACGGGAGAATCGCCGACCCGGTGGAGGCGAGACTTCCGCTCCCGCCGGTGGTGCCTCCGCTCGCGCCGCCCGTGGCGCCGGTACCCCCGGTACCGCCGGTGGACTGGGCCCCGGGATCCGAACCGCCCGCCGAGCCACCGGCGGAGCCGCCTGCTCCACCGCTGCCGGCGGAGTCACCGCCCCCGGAGGCGCCGCCGCTGTCGGAACCGCCGCTGTCGGAACCGCCCGGATCGGGGTCGACCGGGGTCGTCGGCGCCGTGACGGTCAGCTGCCGGCTCACCGTACGGGTGCTGCCGACGGCGTTGGAGAACACCGCGCGGTAGTCGTTCCCGTCGTGCTCCACCGTGGCCTTGAAGGCGAGCTTCTCCCCGAGCTCCCCGGGGACCGGCTGCCAGCTCACGCCCTCGTCGGTCGAGACCTCCCAGCCGGCGACCGGTGCGGGAGTGCCGGTGGCGGTGGCGGTGAACTCCGCCGTCCGCCCGGCCACGACCGTCACCGGCTTCGGCGCCCTGGTGACCGCCGGTGAGACATGGCGCTGTGTCTGGACGACCTGATCCGCGGTCGCCGTGAACAGCGTGTGGTGCTCGGTGTCGAGGGCCAGCTGGGAGTCCGTGTGCGAGCCGGTCTCCAGCGTCGCGATGATCTTGTTCTCCGCCGGATCCACCGCGGCGACCGTGCCGGCCGTGGTCTGCGCCGCGTAGAGCGTCCTCGTCCCCGGATCGAAGGCCAGCGACTTCGGATTGCCGCTGACGTCCAGCTTGCCGGTGACCTTGAATTCCTTCAGATCCACGGTGAAGACGCTGCCGGCGTTGATGTTGGCCACATAGCCGGTGCGCGTCCCGGAATCGATCGCGACGCCCATGGTGCCCTGGGGCACCTTGCCCAGATCGAGTGTGCGGCTGAGCTCTCCGGTGGCGCCGTCGATCTCGTTCAGGGCGTTGTGGAACACGAACTTGCCGTCCACCCGGCCGGCGCCCATATGGGTGATGTACGCGGTGTGGGCTTCGGTGTCCACGCCCAGCCCGAACGGCGGGTAGGGCAGTGTGGCGGGTTCGCCGGCCGTCTTCCAGGTTCTGGTGTTCCAGACCGTCACCGTCTTGTTCTGGTTGCCCGCGTACAGGGTGTCCGTCGAGGGATCCACGGCCAGCAGATGGATGTTGCCGGCGGTCTCGGGCGTCCGGTTGTCGGTGATCGCACCGGTCTCGGTGTCGTAGGTCGCGATCCGGTTGGAGAGCGCCAGATGCAGGCTGTGCGAGTCCGCGTCCAGAGCCATCGCCGACGCGTGCCCGGGCAGTTCGACCGGTTCCCCGACCCTGCTGCCGGTCACCGTGTCATAGGTGGTCAGGTAGTTCTTCGTGCCGTCGCCGCTGCTGACGTACACCCGCCTGGCGCCCGGGTCGGCCTCGGCGTCGGACGGTCCGCCGATCGGTGAGTACCGGCGCACCTCGTCATGGCGCACCGTGCCCGGCGGAACCTCCGGGCCGGGCACGCCGCCGCCGCTGCCGAAGGTGATCGGGACGATCACGTCCTGCTCGCGGTCGCTGATGTGCGTATGGTCCGCCCGGGTGACGATCGCGCACTTGCGCTGGGTGCAGTCGGCGCTGCTGTCCTTCACCTTGGCGGTCAGATCCAGCGAGAAGCCGCCCTTCCCGTCACTGCCGACGGTGAACTTCTTGACGATGGGCTTGCCGTAGTCCGGCGGGTTGTTGGAGATCCAGTAGGCGGATCCCGACACACCCGAGAAGTCGCTGCCGCCCAGACAGGGGCTCGGCGCCTCACCCGGCCCGTTGAGAACGCAGATGGTGAGATAGATGCCCTTGTCGACGGCGTAGCCGGAGCCCGTCACGGTCACCTTCTGGCCGGACGGGTCGAGGTTCCTGGTGTCGGAGACGGTCAGCTTCTGCCCGGTGGGGCCATCGGCCTCACCGGGATCGGCCGCCCGCGCCGGGCCCGTGACGGCGAGTGCCGCCACGAGCAACAGCGCGGAGGCCGCGACCCGTCGTCCTCGCATGGGTCTTGTGGTGCGTATGGGCATGACTAGGAGAAGGTCACCGGGATGTAGGTGTCGTACTTGCGGTCATTGGAGTCGAAGTGGTCGGCGCGGGTGACGATCGCGCAGGTGACACCGCCCTGGCCGCAGGTCACGGTGGAGGAGAGCTGCGCCTTCACATGGATGTTGACGTTGAAGCTTCCCTTGCCCCCGGCGACCGTGTAGGGGGAGGAGTTGTTCGGGGCCATCCAGTACCAGTCCTTGTTGACCCAGTGCGAGGCGCCGGTGGTGCCGGCCTCGTCCTGACCGCCCAGACACGGCGTGGGCTTGGCGTTCCAGGTGGCCTGGTTGCTCACATCGACGCCCGCGGGTATCGCGCAGAGCCCCACGTAGATGCCCTGGCTCGGGTTGAAGCCGGAGCCGGTGACATTGACGTTCTGACCGGACGCGGCGGCCGTGTTGGGCGCGTTCACGGTCAGGGTGTAGGTCGTGCCGTCGGTGATCGTGCGGCTGACGGTGGCGGCGGACGCGGAGGAGGCGAGACCCAGGGTGAGGGCGGCGGCACCGAGCACGGCGACGGAGGCGCGCGAAAGGGTACGGACGGCAGGACGCATGGGGTTTACACCTTTCCAGAGCGCGGACGCACTGCGGCGTCCACTTAGGTAAGGCAAACCTAAGTTGAGTGTGAGGGTTCGTCAAGCGGCCGAACGGTTCCGCCTCCCCGCGGGCAACTCCACCCCCGTGCGCGACGCTTGACCGCCCGCCCGCCCGGCGATGCCGCCTCCCCCCGCCCCGGCACCCGCTGCGGCAGACTCGGTCCCATGCGCACCGCTCACAGCGTCGAAACGGTCAGAACAGCCGAGAACGAACTGATGGCCCGTCTCCCGGACGGCGCGCTCATGCAGCGGGCCGCCGCCGGACTGGCCGCCGCCTGTGCCGGACTCCTCGGCCGGGTCTACGGGGCCCGCGTCGTCCTGCTCACCGGCAGCGGCGCCAACGGCGGCGACGCGCTCCACGCCGGCGCCCGCCTCGCCCGGCGCGGCGCCCGCGTACACGCCGTACTCCTCGCCCCGGACCGCACCCACCCCGGCGGGCTCGCCGCGTTCACCGCCGCCGGCGGCCGGATCGCCGACGACCCCTTCGACGTACTGGCCGGCGCCGACCTCATCCTCGACGGCATCACCGGAATCGGCGGCTCCGGCGGGCTGCGCCCCGACGCCGTGCCCATCGCCCGCGCCGCGCGCGGCTCGGACGCGGTCATCGTCGCCGTCGACCTGCCGAGCGGAGTCGAGGCGGACAGCGGCGAGGTGCGCGGCGAGGCACTGCGGGCGGACGCGACGGTCACCTTCGGCACCCACAAGCCCGCGCTGCTGATCGACCCGGCGCGCGAGTACGCCGGAACCGTGCGCCTCGTCGACATCGGCCTCGGCCCCCACCTCCCCTCGGTACCGGAGGCCGAGGCGCCCCAGCACGCCGACATCGCCCTGCTGCTCCCCGAACCGACCGGCCGGAGCGACAAATACCGGCGCGGCGTCGTCGGCGTCGCCGCGGGATCCGCGCGCTACCCCGGCGCGGCGGTGCTCGCGGTCGCGGGCGCGCTGCGGGGCGGCGCGGGCGCGGTACGGTACGCCGGCCACGCGGCCGGCGCCGTGATCGCCCGCTTCCCCGAAGCCCTCGTCACCGACGGCCCGCCCGCGAAGGCCGGCCGCGTCCAGGCGTGGGTGGTCGGCCCCGGCCTGGGCGACGACACCGGCGCCGTGCGCGAGATCCTCGCCTCCGACGTCCCGGTCCTCGCCGACGCGGACGGCCTGCGCCCGCTCACCCCCGAAGCGGTACGGAAGCGGGCCGCGCCGACCCTCCTCACCCCGCACGCCGGAGAAGCCGCCGCGCTGCTCGGCACCACCCGCGAGGAGGTGGAATCCGCGCGCCTGGCCGCGGTGCGCGAACTCGCCTCCCGGTACGGGGCGACCGTCCTCCTCAAGGGCTCCACGACCCTCGTCGCCACGCCGGACGCGCGCGTGGCCGTCCGGGTCAACCCCATGGGCACACCCTGGCTCGCGACCGCGGGCAGCGGCGACGTCCTCTCCGGCCTCGCGGGCTCCCTCCTCGCGGCGGGCCTCTCCCCCCGCGACGCGGCGACGGCCGCGGCGTATCTGCACGGGCTGGCGGCGAGGGGGGTGGCGGGGGAGGGGGTGCCGGTGACCGCGTACGAGGTGGCGGAGGCGGTTGCGGGGGCGTGGCGCGACGTCTGCCGCGCGTGACGCCCGCGCCCTGTCCGGGGCTCCGCCCCGGGCCCGGCGCCTCAATCGCCGGCGGGGCTCTTGGGTGTGCGGGTTGCCCGTATCCCCGGGCGGGGGTCTTGTGTGTGCGGGTTGGGTGCCGCTCCGGTTCGGCACTGGGGCTGCATGATTTACGGCGCGGTCACCCGGTCTTGTTTCGATCACTCGGGTTTGCGCCACAAATCACGCTTGATGCCCCAGTACCGCTCCTGCGCGTCCCCCTTTCCGCGAGTAAGCCCAGTGCGTGATGACCGTGTTTTCCCCGTCCGCGCGTCCTGATGGAGCGGATTTGCGGTGGGGAAGCCGGGTCCGGAATGGTCGTCCGGGGGTGGGTGGGTGAGGGGCGTCAGAGTGGGCGGGTGCCGCTGGGCGGGCGCTCCCGCACCAGAACAAGCCCGACTGCGACCGGGGGCCGCTTATCGGGCGACCCCCGGGCCGCCACGGAACAAGCGCTCCCGCCCCGTACCCGCGCACCGGACACGACCGGGCTGGACAAGACCCCGAGGCACCGCAAGGCGCCGAAGGCGTCTGAAGGCCCGCACCCCCGGCAATCCGAACAACACAAGCAACGACGCGACACCGCCCCCACACCCGCCCGCACCCGCGAACAACAGCAAGCAAATTCAGCCTCGCCGGCGTTTGAGGCGCCGGGCCTGGGGCGGAGCCCCGGAAAGACACCCGCACCCCGGGACCCTGAACAACACAAGCAACGACGCGACACCGCCCCCACACCCGCCCGCACCCGCGAACAAGAGCAAGCAAATTCAGCCCCGCCGGCGTTTGAGGCGCCGGGTCCGGGGCGGAGCCCCGGAAAGACACCTGCACCCCGGGCAAGGGCGCACAAGATCCCGCCCCGCCGGAGGCAGCCGCGCCGGGTCCGGGGCGGAGCCCCGGAAAGGCACCCGCACCCCGGGCAAGGGCGCACAGGACTCGGCCCCGCCGGAGGCAGCCGCCCCGGGAAGACACCCGCACCGCGAAGGGCACCCGTACCCCGCTCTGAGAGACTGGTTTCGATGAGCCAGACACCACCACCCACCCGCGTCCGCGCCGAGATCGATCTCGGCGCGCTCCGCGCCAACGTCCGGGCGCTCCGCGCCCGCGCCCCCCGCGCCGCCCTGATGGCCGTCGTGAAGTCGGACGGGTACGGACACGGCGCGGTCCCCTGCGCGCGCGCCGCGCTGGAGGCCGGGGCGACCTGGGTCGGGACCGCCACCCCGCAGGAGGCGCTCGCGCTGCGGGCGGCCGGGATCCCGGGGCGGATCATGTGCTGGCTGTGGACCCCCGGCGACCCCTGGCGCGCCGGTATCGAGGCCGACCTCGACATGTCCGTCAGCGGAATGTGGGCGCTGGCCGAGGTGACCGCCGCCGCGCGCGAGGCGGGACGGCCGGCCCGGATCCAGCTCAAGGCGGACACCGGTCTGGGCCGCAACGGCTGCCAGCCGGGCGACTGGCCCGAGCTGGTCTCCGCCGCGCTCGCCGCCGAGGCGGCCGGCACCGTACGGATCACCGGTCTCTGGTCCCATCTGGCCTGCGCCGACGAGCCCGGTCACCCCTCGATCGCGCTCCAGCTCGCCGCCTTCCGCGAGATGGTCGCCCACGCCGAGAAGGAGGGGGTGGAACCGGAGGTCCGGCACATCGCCAACTCCCCGGCGACGCTGACCCTCCCGGAGGCCCATTTCGATCTGGTGCGGACCGGGATCGCGATGTACGGCGTGTCGCCCTCCCCGGAGCTGGGCACATCCGAGGAGCTGGGCCTGCGGCCGGTGATGACGCTCGCCGCGTCGGTCGCCCTGGTCAAGCGGGTTCCGGCGGGGCATGGTGTCAGTTACGGACACCACTACGTCACCCGGGGGGAGACCACGCTGGGCCTGATCCCCGTCGGGTACGGGGACGGAATTCCGCGCCATGCCTCCGGCCGCGCCCCCGTTCTGGTGGGCGGGGAGTGGCACCGGGCCGCCGGACGGATCGCCATGGATCAGTTCGTGGTGGATCTGGGCGGGCAGAAGATCCAGGAGGGTGCCGAGGTCCTGCTCTTCGGTCCGGGCACCCGGGGCGAACCGACCGCGCAGGACTGGGCGGAGGCCGCGGACACGATCGCGTACGAAATCGTCACCCGTATCGGTACCCGGGTGCCGCGTCTCCACCTGAACAACGACCCGCACGACTAGGAGCGGCACGGTGAGCGAGACCAGTACGGGGGAGGCCGCGGCGGTGGGCCGGGCCGTCACCGCGGTGGCGGGCGCCGCCTCCGCGGGCGGCCCCTGGCGCCGCGCGGGCATCGCCGGCGCCGCGATAGGCGTGATCGCCGCGGGCGCGGCGGCGGGTGTCGCGATCGAGCGGCTCACCGTCGGCCGGGGGATGCGCAAGCGCGCCCGGCTGGCCCTGGACGCCTCGGGGCCGTACGGCGCGCTGCGCGGCACCCCCGGCCGGGCGCTCGCCGACGACGGCACGGAGCTGTACTACGAGTCCGACGACGTCGACCCCGACGCGGGCGGCCCGCGCCGCCGCAGGCTCTTCGGCCGCAAGGCCCCCGCACCGGTGACAGTGATCTTCAGCCATGGCTACTGCCTGAATCAGGACTCCTGGCACTTTCAGCGCGCGGCCCTGCGCGGCCTGGTGCGCACGGTCCACTGGGACCAGCGCAGCCACGGCCGTTCGGCGCGCGGCGCCTCGCAGTCCGGCCCGGACCGGGTGCCGGTCTCGATCGATCAGCTCGGCCGTGATCTCAAGGCGGTGATCGACGCGGCGGCCCCGGAGGGCCCGCTGGTGCTGGTGGGCCACTCGATGGGCGGGATGACGGTGATGGCGCTCGCCGGCCAATTCCCCGAGCTGGTACGGGACCGGGTGGCCGGGGTCGCCTTCATCGGCACGTCGAGCGGGCGGCTCGGCGAGGTCAGCTACGGCCTCCCGGCCGCCGGGGTGAACGCGGTGCGCCGGGTGCTGCCGGGGGTGCTGCGCGCCCTGGGCTCGCAGGCCGAGCTGGTGGAGCGGGGCCGCCGGGCCACGGCCGATCTCTTCGCCGGGATGATCAAGCGGTACTCCTTCTCCTCCAGGGACGTCGACCCGGCGGTGACCCGGTTCGCCGAGCGGATGATCGAGAGCACCCCCATCGATGTGGTCGCGGAGTTCTATCCCGCGTTCGACGAGCACGACAAGGCGGACGCGCTGCCGGTGTTCCGGGATGTTCCGGTGCTGGTACTGGCCGGGGACCGGGATCTGGTCACCCCCAGCGGGCACAGTGAGGTGATCGCCGATCTGCTGCCGGAGTCCGAGCTGGTCATCGTGCCGGACGCGGGCCATCTGGTGATGCTGGAGCATCCGGAGGCGGTCACGGACCGGCTGGCGGACCTGCTGGTGCGCGCCGGCGCGGTCTCGGCAGCGGCTAACGTTGGCCCGTATGGAAGCACCGCACAGCCCGGCGGCTGAGACGTCCGCCGCTCATCTCGCCGTCGAGTCCGCCGCACGGATGCAGGACCTCGGACGGAACCTCGCGAAGCTGCTCCGCCCGGGTGATCTGGTGATGCTCACCGGCGAGCTGGGCGCGGGCAAGACCACTCTGACCCGGGGCCTCGGCGAGGGCCTGGGAGTACGCGGCGCGGTCACCTCCCCGACCTTTGTCATCGCCCGCGTCCATCCCTCGCTGACCGGCGGGCCCGCCCTCGTTCATGTGGACGCCTACCGGCTGGGCGGCGGGCTGGACGAGATGGAGGATCTCGATCTCGATGTCTCGCTGCCGGAATCGGTGATCGTGGTCGAGTGGGGCGACGGCAAGGTCGAGGAGCTGTCGGACGCCCGGCTCCATGTGGTGATCGACCGGGTCACCGGCGACACCGACGACGACCGGCGCCAGGTGACCCTCACCGGATTCGGCGCGCGCTGGGCGGAGGCCGGCCTCTCGGGCGTGTGAGCCCCGCCGTGACGCGCCCTGTTCACCGGTAACCCGTCGCGCCGCCGTGCCCGTACCCCCGTCGCGGGCCGGTTTCGCGACCCCGCTCGTGGATATTCCGACAAGTCGTCGGGAAAATGTTGCGCAAGGCGTGCCGTGCGTGGTCACATGTATGGACACCTGGTTAGGTCTACCTAACCAACCCTGCCCCCGCGACCCAGGAGGCAACCATGTCGGCGTCCGAGCACGAGCATCAGCCGGCCCAGCCGGTGCGTCCGCGACGGTCAGCCCCGACCGTTCCCTCGATGCGGGATCTCCTCGCGTCCTGCACCGCGGCGACCGCCGTGTCCACCCCGCCGCGCGCCGAGTCCCCGGCGAAGCCGGCCGGAAGAGCCGGCCGGGACGCCGCGTAGCGGTGACGGGGTGCCCTCGTACGAGTGAATCCGCGGGGGCGTCCTATCCGACGACGACCACCTTCGAGCCGATCGTCGCGAACCGCCACATCGACTTGCCGTCGGCCCGCTTCATCCGGACCCCGCCCGTCTGGCGTTCGGGGTCCGGGCTGGCCATCGATCCGTCCAGCGCGGCGCTGAAGCCGACCACCACATCGTCCACGCTCGCGAACCGCACCACATGCTCGATCGTGACCCCGTCCGACCCGTGGACCCGCCCCGAACGCGAGGTCACCACATAGGCCCCGGGCGGCGGATTCACCGTCGACGGCATCACCGCGAAGGTCCGGGCGACCCGGTTCCGTTCGCCCACCAGCCAGACCCGGCGCCCCTCCAGCGCGTACACCACACGGGTGCCCGAGCCCGAGTCCGGCGGCAGTGCCAGGGGATCCCGCGGCCCCTGGCGGGCGTCCGCGGTCGCCGCGCCACGAGGTGCCCGCGGGTCGCCCAGGCCGGCGGGCGCGCTCGCCGACGCCTGATAGGCCAGGAAGCCGACGGTGGTCAATGCCGCCGCCACCAGCCCGGCCACCAGTCCGGAACTGTTCCCTGCCACCGCTCTCCGCCTCTCGGTGTGCCCGCAATCGGGCGCTTTCTGGAGTTTTATTGATTTACGGCGACGTTAGCAGTCGTCGCGCTCCGTGACCGGGAGCCATGCCCCCGGCGCGGGAGCCGTAGGCTGTTCGCGTGCTCTTGCTCGCCGTAGATACCGCCACGCCCGCCGTCACCGCAGCCCTCCACGACGGCGACACCGTCGTCGCCGAGTCCAGCCGGGTGGACGCGCGCCGCCACGGCGAACTGCTGCTCCCCGCCGTCGACCGGGTCCTCGCCGAGGCCGGGGTGAAAATCGACGCCGTCACCGCCGTGGTGGCCGGGGTCGGCCCCGGCCCGTACACCGGTCTGCGGGTCGGTCTGGTGACGGCCGCCACCTTCGGCTCGGCCCTCGGCGTACCGGTGTACGGGCTCTGCACGCTCGACGGTCTCGCCTTCGCCTCCGGTCTCGAAGGCCCCTTCGTGGTGGCGACCGACGCGCGCCGCAAGGAGGTCTACTGGGCCAGGTACGCCTCGGCGCGCGAGCGGCTCGACGGGCCCGCCGTGGACCGGCCCGCCGACATCACCGCCCGGGTCGCCGGGCTGCCGGCCGTCGGCGCGGGCGCCCTGCTCTACCCCGAGACCTTCCCGGACGCCCGGGAGCCGGAGCATGTCTCCGCCGGGGCCCTGGCCTCGCTCGCCGCCGTGAAACTGGCCGCGGGCGAGGAGTTCCTGCCCCCGCTGCCGCTCTATCTGCGCCGCCCGGACGCGCAGGTTCCGAAGAACTACAAGGTGGTCACCCCGCAGTGAGCGCCGCGCCGGACCCCGTGGTGCGCGCCGCGCCGGGCCCCGCCCCGGCCGGCCCGGAGCCCGAGCTGCGCGAGATGCGCTGGTGGGACCTCGGGCCGGTGCTCGACCTCGAACACGAGCTCTTCCCCGACGACGCCTGGTCGGCCGGGATGTTCTGGTCCGAGCTGGCCCATGCCCGCGGCCCCCGCGCCACCCGCCGCTACGCGGTCGCCGAGACCGGCGGCCGGATAGTCGGATACGCGGGCCTCGCGGCGGCCGGCGGCCTCGGCGACGTCCAGACCATCGCCGTCTCCCGGGAACAGTGGGGTACGGGTCTGGGCGCCCGCCTTCTCACCGATCTGCTGCGGCATGCCACCGCCTTCGAGTGCGACGAGGTCCTCCTCGAAGTGCGGGTGGACAACCTCAGGGCTCAGAAGCTGTACGAGCGCTTCGGCTTCGAGCCCATCGGATTCCGCCGCGGCTACTACCAGCCGGGCAATGTCGACGCGCTCGTCATGCGGCTCCATGTGCAAGGGAATGTTTACTGATGGCTGACGAACCGCTCGTACTCGGCATCGAGACCTCCTGCGACGAGACCGGGGTGGGGGTCGTGCGCGGTACGACCCTGCTCGCCGACGCCGTCGCCTCCAGTGTCGACAGCCATGCCCGCTTCGGCGGGGTGGTGCCGGAGATCGCCTCCCGGGCACATCTGGAGGCGATGGTCCCGACGATTGAGCGGGCGCTGAAGGAGGCCGGGGTCTCCGCCCGCGACCTCGACGGCATCGCGGTCACGGCCGGCCCCGGGCTCGCGGGCGCGCTGCTGGTGGGGGTGTCGGCGGCCAAGGCGTACGCGTACGCGCTCGGCAAGCCGCTCTACGGGGTGAACCACCTCGCCTCGCACATCTGCGTCGACCAGCTCGAACACGGCAAGCTGCCGGAGCCCACCATGGCGCTGCTGGTCTCCGGCGGGCACTCCTCGCTGCTGCTGGCGCCGGACATCACCAGCGATGTCCGGCCGCTGGGCGCGACGATCGACGACGCGGCGGGTGAGGCGTTCGACAAGATCGCCCGGGTGCTCGACCTCGGCTTCCCCGGCGGTCCGGTGATCGACCGGCTGGCGCGGGAGGGCGACCCGAAGGCGATCAACTTCCCGCGCGGGCTGTCCGGATCGCGGGACCCGGCGTACGACTTCTCCTTCTCCGGGCTGAAGACCTCGGTGGCCCGCTGGATCGAGGCGAAGCGGGCGGCGGGGGAGCCGGTGCCGGTGCGGGACGTGGCGGCCTCCTTCCAGGAGGCGGTGGTCGATGTGCTGACCCGCAAGGCGGTACGGGCCTGTGTGGACGAAGGCGTCGACCATCTGATGATCGGCGGCGGGGTGGCCGCCAACTCCCGGCTGCGCGCGCTGGCGCAGGAGCGCTGCGAGCGGGCCGGGATCCGGCTGCGGGTACCGCGGCCGGGGCTCTGCACGGACAACGGCGCGATGGTGGCCGCCCTCGGAGCCGAGATGGTGGCGCGCAACCGGCCGCCGTCGGATCTGGAGCTCTCCGCGGACTCCTCGCTGCCGGTGACCGATCCCCATGTCCCCGGGCACACACACGGCCACAGCCACGGTCACGGCCATGACCACGATCATGTGCATGAGATCAGCAAGGACAATCTGTACTCATGACGACCGCCGTCGCGCTGATGTGGGAGGCCCGGGCGGTACGCGGCCGGGGCGCCGAGCTGCTGGAGTGGGCCCGCTCCCGGGAGCTCGCCCGGGAGCCGCTGCGCCGGGAGACCTTCCGGGCGGGTGAGGACCGGGTACTCGTCATCACCTGGTGGGAGACGGCGGACGCGGCCGGCCCGGAGTCACCCGAACCGCCCGAACTGCCCGAGCCCGCCGCCGATCTGATCACCCGGCCGGTGCACCGCTGGCGTTTCGATTCGCTGGGCACCGAGGGCCGGGAGGGCTGACGGGCCGGCCGGTCAGCCCGGCCCCGTACCGCCGTGTCCCGCGCGGCTCAGCAGTCCGTCCACGATCGCCGTCAGCTGTTCCGCCAGGTCGTACTCCCGCAGCTCGTCCCAGTGGGGGGCGAGCTCGGCCAGCCGCGGCAGCTCCGCCGCCGCCGATGCGCCGTCCGGCCGGGTGAGCATCTCCGGGAAGTGCCATCGGCGCTCGGGTTCCGCCGCCCGCCGCTCCGCCGCGGCGCGGAAGACCGCGTCCCCGTAGACGAAGTTCCAGATGGTCCGGTACGTCTGCACCGACTGACGGGTGTTCATCCCGCAGGCCAGCGCCGAGTCGATGATCTCCTCGGCCATCCACAGCGCCTGCCGGTCGGTCATGTCGCCGAGCGCCAGCACCTTCAGCACCCAGGGCGTCCGCCGCAGCAGCTCGTGCATGTGGAGGGAGACCGCGATCAGCCGGGCGCGCGGATCGGCGGGCAGCTCCGGGCGCGGGAGCGCCGTCGACGTGCCCGCGAGGGTGAGCAGCAGCAGCTCGTCCTTGTCCCGGACGTAGTGGTAGAGCGCCATCGGCGTACTGCCGACCTCTTTGGCCACCCGGCGCATGGAGAGCGCGTCCACCCCCTCCTCCTCGATGATGCGGCGCGCGGTGGCGACGATCATCTCGGGATCGAGTCTGCGCGGACGGCCCACTGTTCGCTTCCCCTCTGTTCGTTTCCTTGCCGGATCAGTCATCCGGGCATTCTCTCCCGCCCGCCCGGGATCGGCCCTCCCCGACTTTCCGTACGCGTATAGTAATGTCTCATTTTCAGGGGACCGAGGTGATGGGCCGGGGATTGGGGAACAGGATGAACGACCGTGCGCCGAGCGCGCGCTGGGTGCTGGCAGCCGTGCTCACCGTGCAGTTCCTGGTGGCGCTGGACATGTCCGTGGTCAATGTGGCGCTGCCCGACATGCGGGCGGATCTCGGTTTCACCCCCGACGGCCTGCAATGGGTGGTGGGCGCGTACGCGCTCGCCTTCGGCGGTCTGCTGATGCTCGGCGGCCGGCTCACCGACATCGCCGGCGGGCGCCGGGTCCTCACCTGGGGGCTCGTCCTCTTCGGGCTGGCCGGCCTGGCGGGCGGAGTCGTCGACTCCCCCGGAGCGCTGATCGCCGCCCGCGCGGTGCAGGGGGCCGGGGCCGCCGCGCTCGCGCCGGTCGCCTTCGCGCTGATCACCTTCACCTACCCGGCGGGCCCCGGGCGCTCCCGGGCACTCGGTCTGTGGGGCATGGCGGGCGCGGCGGGCGGCGCCTTCGGCGTACTGGCGGGCGGGGTGCTCACCGACGCGGCGGGCTGGCGCGCGGTGATGCTGGTCAATGTGCCCATCGTGCTCTTCGCCCTGGCCGCCACCGGGCGCGCGGCGCTGCCCGGCGCCCCGGCGAAGGGGACCGCGCCCCGGCTCGACATCGCGGGCGCGCTGCTGATCACCGCGAGCATGACCCTGCTGGTCCTCGGCGTGGTCCGCACGGAGTCCGCCGGGTGGGGCGCGCCCGTCACCGTACTGACGCTCGGCGCCTCGGCGCTGCTGCTGGCGGCCTTCGTCCTGGTGGAGCTGCGGACCCGGCAGCCGCTGCTGCGGCTCGGGCTCCTCGCCCAGCGCTCCGTGCTCGGCGCCAACCTCATCTCACTGCTCCTCGCCGCGTCGCAGTTCGCGGCCTTCTACTTCTGCTCGCTCTACATGCAGCAGGTGCTGGGCTACGGCGCCACCGGCACCGGCCTGGCGTTTCTGCCGTTCTGTGTGGGGGTCGTGGCCGGTTCGGTGATCGCGGCCAAGCTCCTGGCCACCCTCGGCGTACGCACCCTTCTGACGGCGGGCGGAGTCCTCGCGACGGCCGGAATGGCACTCTTCGCGGTCACCGCGACGCCGGGGGGATCCTTCGCGGTGTCGATTCTGGGGCCGTCGCTGCTCGGCAGTCTCGGGATCGGTCTGTGCTTCGTGCCGCTCGGTACGGCGGCGACCACGGGGGTTCCCGGCGGGGAGGCGGGAATGGCGTCCGGGCTGCTCACGAGCTCCCGTCAGATCGGCGGCTCGCTGGGTCTCGGCGTCCTGGTGACGGTCGCCGCCTCGGTGACCGCGGACCGGCCCGGGGCCGGTCCGCTGGCGGACGGGTTCCGGGCGACGTACTGGGTCGGCGCCGGGCTGCTCGCGGTGGGGGTGCTGGTGGCGCTGGCGCTGATGCCGGGCCGTGAGCGCACCGCCGGGGGCGGGGTGCCGGAGGCGGCTGCCGAGACCGGGGCGGGCGGGCCGCAGGGGCCGGTGGGGGCGGGCGGACCGGACGCCGGGCCGGCCGCCGAACCGGGCGCCGGGCACCGCGTCTGACGGCCCGGTCCGCCGGCCGTCGGACGGCCGGGAAAAAAATTCCCGGAAATTCCGGCGGGGATGTCGATCCGCCTGCCGCCCGTTCGACGCAAGGGTGAGAGGGAGGCGGGGAACGGCCCCGCTTCCCGCACATCCGCATCGCACATCCGAATCGCACATCCGGTTCGTACACCCGAGGAGTGGTCATGCCCCGCTTTCTGTCGCTGATCAGGATCGAAGAGCAGAACCCGCCCGTCGACGGCCCCAGCCCGGAGCTCCAGGAGCGCATGGGCGCGCTGCTGGAGGAGATCACCAAGGCCGGCGTCATGCTCGACACCGCCGGACTCGCCCCGACCTCGGAGTCGACCCGGATCACCTGGTCCGGCGGCCGGATCGGCTACACCGACGGGCCCTTCACCGAGAGCAAGGAGGTCATCGGCGGGTACTCGATCATCCAGGCGAAGGACAAGGCCGAGGCCCTGGAGTGGGGTCGGCGTTTCCTGGAGGTCCATGAGGACTACTGGACCCTGACCCTGGAGGTCCGGGAGATCGCCGAGGGCTGATCCACCGGGCGCCGCGGTGTTTGCCCGCGCCTCGCCGGCCCTGCTCTGATGGGCCGGTGACGGCAGCGGCGGCAGGTGCGGTGGAAGCGGTGTTCAGGATCGAGTCGGCGCGGATCATCGCCGGCGTCACCCGGATCGTGCGGGACGTCGGCATCGCCGAGGAGATCGCGCAGGACGCTCTGGTCGCCGCGCTGGAGCAGTGGCCGGAGTCGGGCGTACCGGATAATCCGGGCGCCTGGCTCATGGCCACCGCCAAGCACCGGGCCATCGACCTGGTGCGCCGGAAGGAGACATACGCCCGCAAACTGGCCGAGGTCGGGCGGACCCTGGAGGACATCCCGCCGCCCGCGCCGCCGGAGCCGGACGGCATCGACGACGACCTGCTCCGGCTGATCTTCACCGCCTGCCATCCGGTGCTCTCCACCCGGGCCCGGATCGCCCTCACCCTGCGGCTGCTCGGCGGTCTGACGACGGGGGAGATCGCCCGCGCCTTCCTGGCCGCCGAACCGGCCGTCGCCCAGCGCGTCGTCCGGGCCAAACGCACCCTCGCGAAGGCGGCGGTGCCCTTCGAGGTGCCGTACGGGGCGGATCGCGCGGCCCGTCTCGCCTCGGTCCTGGAGGTCGTCTATCTGATCTTCAACGAGGGGTACTCGGCGACCTCCGGCGACGACTGGCTGCGCCCCGCGCTCTGCGAGGACGCGCTGCGGCTCGCCCGGGTGCTGACCGGGCTGATGCCCGGGGAGCCGGAGGTGCACGGGCTGACCGCGCTGCTGGAGATCCAGGCGTCCCGGACCGCCGCCCGGACCGGCCCGGACGGCGAGCCGGTGCTCCTCGCCGACCAGCGGCGCACCCGCTGGAACCAGAGCGCGATCCGCCGGGGCTTCGCCGCCCTCGCCCGCGCGGGAACGGCGGAGGGCGCGCCGGGCCCGTATGTCCTCCAGGCGGCCATCGCGGCCTGTCACGCACGGGCGGTCCGTTACGAGGACACCGACTGGCGGACCATCGCCACTCTGTACGGGCAACTCGCCGCGCAGGCCCCGTCCCCGGTGGTGGAGCTGAACCGCGCGGTCGCCGTCTCGATGGCGGACGGCCCGGCGGCGGCCCTGGCGCTGGTCGACGCGCTGGCGGCGGAGCCCGCGCTGAAGGAGTACCACCTGCTGCCGAGCGTACGGGGCGATCTGCTGGCCCGGCTGGGGCGCACGGCGGAGGCGCGGGCGGAGTTCACCCGCGCCGCGGCGCTGACCTCTAACGCGCGCGAACGCGAACTGCTGCTCGCCAGAGCGGCCGCGTACGACTAGAGCGCGGAGCGCCGGCGCACGAGTGGAGCGCCGGCGTGCGGGTCGAGCCGCCCGCCGGCATCACTCCGCGGTCGGCGCCGGGCCCCCGATCAGCATCACCGGCGCACCGGACACCCTGGTCAGAAAGACCGTCGCGGCATGGGGCCCCTGCGGCTTCACCCGGCGTCGCAACTCCTCCGGCTCCACCGCCGAACCGCGCTTCTTCACGGTCAGCGAGCCGACCCCGCGGTCGCGCAACAGCGCCTTGAGCTTCTTCAGCCCGAAGGGGAGTACATCGGTGATCTCGTACGCCGTGGCGTACGGCACCCGCCGCAGCTCGTCGGAGGTGATGTACGCGATGGTCTCGTCGATCAGGCCGCCGTTCAGCTCCTGCGCGATCTCCGCGACCAGATGCGCGCGGATGACCGCGCCGTCCGGCTCGTACAGATAGCGGCCGACCGGGCGGACCGGCGGATTGGGCAGCCCGCGCCCGGCCAGGGTGTGCGGACCCGGCAGCAGGGTCGCGGTCGTGTGCTCGGCCGCCGCTCCCGCGCGCCAGAGCACGGCCTCCTTCACATCGCCGTGGTCGGAGATCCACTCCGCGGTGAAGTCGTCCGGGACCAGCTCGTGCGGGATGCCGGGGGCGATCTTCAGCGCCGCGTACGGACGGGCCCGGGCCGCCTCCACCGCCCAGGAGAGGGGCGGGGAGTACGCCTCCGGGTCGAAGACCCTGCCCCGGCCGCCGCGCCGGGCCGGGTCCACGAAGACCGCGTCGTACGGCGCGGTGTCGATCTCCGTCACATCCGCGCAGCGGACCTCGATCAGCTCCGCCAGGCCGAGGGCCTCGGCATTGGCGCGGGCGGTGGCCGCGGTCAGCGGATCGCGGTCGACGGCCAGCACCCGGACACCGGCGCGGGCGAGCGCGATGGCGTCGCCGCCGATGCCGCAGCAGAGATCGGCCGCACTCCGCACACCCAGCGCGGCGAACCGCCCGGCGCGGTACCCGGCGACGGAGGTGCGCGTCGCCTGCTCCACGCCGTTCGGGGTGAAGTACATCCGGTACGCGTCCTCCGCGCCGAACTTCGCCACCGCGCGCTGCCGCAGCCGTGCCTGCCCGAGCGCCGCCGAGACCAGCTCGGCGGGGTGCTCGCGGCGCAGCCGGGTGGCGATGGCCAGCTCCCGGGCGGGTTCGAAGTCGCGCAGGGCGGCGAGCAGGGCCCGGCCCTCGGGGGTGAGGAGGAGGGAGAGGTCGTTCACCTGGACATTGTGGGCCAGGTGACGGGGGTGTTGTGGGCCAGGCGGGGGATGGAGCCCGCCGCGGCGGCGGTGTCGGCGGGGTCGGGGGGACCCCGGCTGACAGGATCCGGCGCCATGCAGCTAAACAGACAAAAAGAAAAATGCGGACAGGTTGAGTCACCGGTCCCGGACGCGGCTCCGGAACCCCCGCGGGCCTCCGGGGAGCCGGGACGCGGGCGCGGGCGGGTGCTCCGGCAGCGGCGGCTGGTGCTCGCGGCGGCCCTGCTGATGGCCTTCCTGGGGTCGGCCTGCGCGGCGGAGAAGCCGGACGGCCGCGAGGCCGCCGGGCGCGCCGCCGAACGGAGCGAGGCGGCGGGGAAGGCCGCCGCGGGGGCCGCCGGCAAGGCGGAGCCGGGGGCGCCGGGGCGGGCGGCCGAGCGGCTCCCGTTCGCGGAGCGGGTCAAGCGGCAGCAGGCGGCCCGGGCGGTCGCCGCCCGCAAGTGGCGGCTCGACAAGGTCCCGCTGCCCGCGCCGGAGCCGCCCGCCGAGAAGCCGGAGATCACCACCCGGGACGGATTCGAGGTGGAGGACGGCGACGAGCTGCCCCCCGTCTTCACCACGGTGCCGGTGGAGGAGAACGTCGTCTTCCTGACCATCGACGACGGCTCCGAGAAGGACCCCGAGCTGCTGAGGATGATGTCCGACCTCCAGATCCCGTACAGCTCCTTCCTCAGCGACTACGTGATCAACGACAACTACGGCTACTTCCGCGAGATGCGCGACCGGGGCGTCACCCTGCACAACCACACCCTCAATCACCGCTACATGCCCGGCCTCTCCTATGCGGAGCAGAAGAAGGAGATCTGCGGGCAGCAGGAGAATCTGGAGCGGCTGTACGGGAAGCGCCCGCAGCTCTTCCGGCCGCCGTACGGCAACTACAACCGCGACACGCTCGTCGCCGCGAAGGCGTGCGGGGTGCGGGCGGTGCCGCTGTGGGCCGCCGAGGGGTTCCCCGACCGGATGGAATGGCGCGAGTGGGACAAGGATCTTCACCCCGGCGACATCATCCTCACCCATTTCCGGGGTCCGGGGGACTGGGAGGGGACCATGCCCGACATGATCCGGCAGGTCATGAAGGTGGTGACCGAGAAGGGGTACGCGATCGCCAGGCTGGAGGACTACGTCTGACCGCGCCCCGGCGGGCCTGACTGTATTTCCGCAGGCCGGGACGGGTGCGGGCGGTGGCGAATGGCGGGAGCGAAGGCGCGCGGGAGGGGCGTGCGGGCCTTCGCGGCACGCCCCTGAGGGGTGCTGAAATCCCGCCATGAGAGGCACCGCATTGGCACTCCGCTTGACCGAGTGCTAATCGCGGTCATAGTCTCGGCTCTGGCACTCCCCACAGGAGAGTGCCAACGCAGCGACAGGCAGGTCCGGCACCCGCGACGACGGATCCACCTGGTCGCCACCCAGACAGTTAACCCCGTGAGATCTCCGAAGGGGGAGGTCGGATCGTGACGACCGCCAGCTCCAAGGTTGCCATCAAGCCGCTCGAGGACCGCATTGTGGTCCAGCCGCTCGACGCCGAGCAGACCACGGCCTCCGGCCTGGTCATTCCGGACACCGCGAAGGAGAAGCCCCAGGAGGGCGTCGTCCTCGCTGTTGGTCCGGGTCGCTTCGAGAACGGCGACCGTCTGCCGCTCGACGTACAGACCGGCGATGTCGTTCTCTACAGCAAGTACGGCGGCACCGAGGTGAAGTACAACGGCGAGGAGTACCTCGTCCTCTCGGCCCGCGACGTGCTCGCGATCATCGAGAAGTAGGTCGGATTCCGGGGTTCGCCCCGGAGCCTCCGCACCCCGTTTGTTTTTGAACTGCGCCCCTGGCCCCCGCTGACAGTCATATCCGGGCGCTGGGGGCGTCGTTCATATTCACTGAAGAGGACTGAAACGCTCCATGGCGAAGATCCTGAAGTTCGACGAGGACGCCCGTCGCGCCCTCGAGCGCGGCGTCAACAAGCTTGCCGACACGGTGAAGGTGACGATCGGCCCCAAGGGCCGCAATGTCGTCATCGACAAGAAGTTCGGCGCCCCGACCATCACCAACGACGGTGTCACGATCGCCCGCGAGGTCGAGCTCGACGACCCGTACGAGAACCTCGGCGCCCAGCTCGTGAAGGAGGTGGCGACCAAGACCAACGACATCGCGGGTGACGGCACCACCACCGCCACCGTGCTGGCCCAGGCGCTGGTCCGCGAGGGCCTGCGCAATGTCGCCGCCGGCGCCTCCCCGTCCTCGCTGAAGAAGGGCATCGACGCCGCGGTCAAGGCCGTGTCCGATGAGCTTCTCGCGACCGCCCGTCCGATCGAGGACAAGTCCGACATCGCTGCCGTGGCCGCGCTCTCCGCGCAGGACCAGCAGGTCGGCGAGCTCGTCGGCGAGGCGATGGACAAGGTGGGCAAGGACGGTGTCATCACCGTCGAGGAGTCCAACACCTTCGGCCTGGAGCTCGACTTCACCGAGGGCATGGCCTTCGACAAGGGTTACCTGTCCCCGTACATGGTGACCGACCAGGAGCGTATGGAGGCCGTCCTCGACGACCCGTACATCCTGATCAACCAGGGCAAGATCTCCTCCATCCAGGACCTGCTGCCGCTGCTGGAGAAGGTCATCCAGGCGGGTGGCTCCAAGCCGCTGCTGGTCATCGCCGAGGATGTCGAGGGCGAGGCCCTGTCGACCCTGGTCGTCAACAAGATCCGCGGCACGTTCAACGCCGTCGCCGTCAAGGCGCCCGGCTTCGGTGACCGCCGCAAGGCGATGCTGCAGGACCTGGCCGTCCTCACCGGCGCCACGGTCATCGCCGAAGAGGTCGGCCTCAAGCTCGACCAGGCCGGTCTGGACGTGCTGGGCAGCGCCCGCCGCGTGACGATCACCAAGGACGACACCACCATCGTCGACGGCGGGGGCAACTCCGGCGACGTCGCGGGCCGTGTTGCCCAGATCAAGGCCGAGATCGAGAGCACCGACTCCGACTGGGACCGCGAGAAGCTCCAGGAGCGCCTCGCGAAGCTCGCCGGCGGCGTCTGCGTGATCCGTGTCGGTGCCGCCACCGAGGTGGAGCTCAAGGAGAAGAAGCACCGTCTGGAGGACGCCATCTCCGCGACCCGCGCCGCGGTCGAGGAGGGCATCGTCTCCGGTGGTGGCTCCGCTCTGGTCCACGCCGTCAAGGTGCTGGAGGGCAACCTCGGCAAGGAGGGCGACGAGGCCACCGGTGTCGCCGTCGTCCGCCGCGCCGCCGTCGAGCCGCTGCGCTGGATCGCGGAGAACGCCGGCCTCGAGGGCTACGTGATCGTCTCCAAGGTCGCCGAGCTGGAGAAGGGCCAGGGCTACAACGCCGCCACCGGCGAGTACGGAGACCTGGTCAAGGCCGGCGTCATCGACCCGGTCAAGGTCACCCGCTCCGCGCTGGAGAACGCCGCCTCCATCGCCTCCCTGCTCCTCACGACCGAGACCCTGGTCGTCGAGAAGCCGGCGGAGGACGAGGGCGACGCCGGGCACGGCCACGGCCACTCCCACTGACGCACCCCGCTCAGCCACACCGGGCCCGGTACTCCCCTCGCGGGAGCACCGGGCCCGGTGCCATCCCGTCCCGCTCCGGGTCCCCGGCGCGCCCGTACCGCTCCGGTCCCGCGCGACGCCTTCCGGCCCGGCCCGGATTCCGCTGTTCCGCCCGGACTCCGTCCCTTCGGACTCCGTCTCTCCGGACTCTGCCCGGCCCCGGCCTGTCCGCCCGCCCGTTCGCCCGCCTGTTCGTCCGTCCGCCGGCGGATCCTCAGGCCGAGCGCCGCAGATCATCCGCCGAGACCGGATCGGTGAACGGCAGCCCCTGCCCATAACGCTCCAGCTCGTCCAGAGCCAGATCCGCCAGCCGGTGCAGCTCACTGCCGAGCGAACCCGCGACATGCGGGGTCAGCAGCACATTCGGCAGTGTGTAGAGCGGTGAATCGGCTGCCGGGACCTCGGGGTCCGTCACATCCAGAACGGCATCGATCCGCCCGGTC
The DNA here is from genome assembly GCF_039888735.1 of Streptomyces sp. CAU 1734. Lineage (NCBI taxonomy): Bacteria > Bacillati > Actinomycetota > Actinomycetes > Kitasatosporales > Streptomycetaceae > Streptomyces > Streptomyces sp. CAU 1734. The sequence continues at coordinate 350,416 of NZ_JBDQQP010000004.1, read as the reverse complement.
ACCAGCTCCGCCAGCAGCGCGTCCTCGTCGATCAGCGAACCGCGCGAGGTGTTGATCAGCGTCGCGCCGTCCGGCAGCAGCGCGAGCCGGCGCTCGTCGATCATCCGGCGGGTCTCCGCCAGCTCCGGGGCGTGCACCGAGACGATGTCGCTCCGGCCGCACAGCTCGTCCAGCCCCACCGGCACCACCCCCAGCCCGGCCGCGTCCGCTTCGGTCACATACGGGTCGTGGAGCAGCACATCCAGATCGAACGGGCGCAGCAGCTCGATCACCCGGCGGCCGATGCGCGACGCCCCGACAATGCCCACCGTGCGGCGGTAATTGCCGCCGTCCGCCAGCTCACCGGCCCAGTCGTGAGCGGAGCGCAGCTCCCGGTAGCGCCCGGCCGACCGCAGCACCCGCTTCCCCGCGAAGAGGATGGCGGCCAGCGTGAACTCCGCCACCGGCAGCGCGTTTCCCGCCGCGGCCGACGACACCCTGACCCCGCGCGCCCAGCAGGCATCGGTGATGTGGTGCTTCACGGATCCGGCCGCATGCACCACCGCCCGCAGCCGGGGAGCCCGGTCCAGCACCTCCGCCGTCAGCGGGGGAGCGCCCCAGCAGGTCAGCAGCACCTCGGCGCCGGCCAGCGCGCTCCGCACGGCGGGCTCCGGATCGGACAGGTCATGAGCGACCAGCAGGGGATCGGTCCGCGCCAGAGACGTGAGCCGCTCCCGGTGCCGCTCCCCGAACAACCGCTCCGCGACGCCCGGCCCCATCGCGAGCAGCACCCCGGGCCGCTCGCCGCCGACTCGCCCCGTGATGAAACCAGCACCCCTCATGCCCCCACCGCCCCTTCCGTCCACCGCCACCGCTCACCGTCCACGGCCACACCGGCCGCCGCCCACCGTCCGACTGCCCAGGCTGCTGCCGGCCGGCCGCCACTCGCCGTCCACCGCTCACGGCCACCGCGCACCCCGCCGTCGCTCACCGTCCACGGCCACCGCTCGTCGGCCGCCGGCCCATTCGGATCCCGGCCCGCCGCCGCGCCTGCCCGTCGGGCCGTACTCGCCTACTGGGGTCCGTACTTGCGCCCCGTCCGGGAGGTGACCCCGCCCAGCACCCCCCGGGGTGCCAGCTTCACCAGCCCCATCAGCGCCTTGTACCGGGGGTCCGGGACCGAGACCGTCCGGCCCCGCGCCAGATCCGCCAGCGCCGCCTCCACCAGCTTGTCCGCGTCCAGCCACATCCACCCGGGGATATTGCCGGTCCCCATCCCCGCCCGCTGATGGAACTCGGTACGGACGAAGCCGGGGCAGAGCGCCATCAGCCGCACTCCCGTACCGGCCAGGTCCCGAGCCACGCCCTGGGTGAACTGGACCACCCACGCCTTGGACGCCCCATAGGTCCCGCGAGGCACGAAGGCCGCCACCGACGCCACATTGACCACACCGCCCCGGCCGCGCTCCCGCATCGTCTCCGCGGCGGCAGCGGTCAGCCGGAGCACTGCCTCGCAGTGCACCTTCAGCATCGTCAGCTCATCGGCCATGGAGACTTCCAGGAAGCGCCCCTTGTTGCCGAAGCCCGCGTTGTTGACCAGCAGATCCACCGGATTCTTCCGGTCGGCCAGCCGCTTCTCCACCGCCGAGATACCGCTCTCCCGCGACAGATCCGCCGTGAGCACCTCCGCCTCGATGCCGTGCCGGTCGTGCAGCTCGGTGGCGTGCTCCTGCAGCCTTCTGGTGTCGCGGGCCACCAGCACCAGGTTGTGCCCCTCGGCGGCGAGCCGTCGCGCGAACGCGGCGCCGATGCCCGCGGTCGCGCCCGTGATCAGTGCAGTCGTCATAGGCGGCACGTTAGTGCCACTCGTCCCCGTACAGCGCACGGCCGTACCCGCCTCAACTCCTCCCCTCGCCGTGAAACACCCCGCTCCGTCCGGACCCCGTCCCGTGCGGAGCCCCCATCACCCGATGGGGCCGGGACATGCAATGAGCTTCTCCGACACCGCTCCCGGCCACCATCGGGGATCACCCCGATCCGGCCCGGAGACAACTCGCCTTTATCCGGAGGGATTTCCCCTTACACCCATCACCCCGCCCCCGGACGGACGCTCCGGGGCCGCATCCCGGCGCGAGGCGCCCGCCCCGGGAGACCATCACCCGTTCGGCCCACTCGGCCCGCGATTTCCGAAGCGTCCGGCATCCGGACCCAGCCGCCCGGCATCGGGCCGCCACCCCCTCCCGACTCAAATGATCCAGATGGATATTTCCGATTAACCCAAGGAAGCCTTATATTTGTGGAGTGATCGAAGCCCGTCATCTCCGAGTGCTGCGCGCGGTGGCCGCCACCGGCTCCTTCTCCGCGGCGGCCCGCTCCCTGGGCTGCACCCAGCCGGCCGTCAGTCAGCAGATGAAGGCCCTGGAGACCTCGGCGGGCACCCCCCTCCTCATCCGCACCGGCCGCGAGATGCGGCTGACCCAGGCCGGTGAGGTGCTCGTCCGCCATGCCTCGGGCATCCTCGCCGGGCTCACCGCGGCCGAGGAGGAGATCGCGGCCATCGCCGGGCTCCGCGCCGGCCGGGTGCGGCTCGTCTCCTTTCCCAGCGGCAGCTCCACTCTCGTCCCCACCGCGCTCGCGGCCCTGCGCGCCGCGCACCCGGGCACCCGGGTCTCCCTGGTCGAGGCCGAACCGCCCCGCTCGGTGGAGATGCTGCGGGAGGGCGACTGCGATGTGGCGCTCGCCTTCCGCTACGCGGGTTCGGGGGATCCGGAGACCGAATGGGAGGACCTGGTGGTCCGCCCGCTGCTCACCGACCGTCTGGTGGGGCTGGTCCCCGAGGGCCACCGCCTCGCCGCCGCCGGCACCGTGGCCATCGGTGAATTCGCCGACGAGCCCTGGATCGCGGGCTGTCCGCGCTGCCGCCGTCAGCTGGTCGATGTCTGCGAGGAGGCCGGCTTCACCCCGCGCATCGACTTCGCCACGGATGACTACCCCGCCGTGATCGGCCTGGTCGGGGCGGGCCTCGGGGTGGCCGTCCTGCCCGAGCTGGCCCTGGAGTCCGTGCGCCCCAAGGGCACCCGCATGGTCACGGTCGACCCCCCGGTCTCCCGCGAGATCGTGGCTCTGACCCTCCCGGACCTCTCCCAGGTCCCGGCCGTCGCCGCCACCCTGGACCAGCTGACCCGGGCGTCCTCGACCGCCCGCTGACCCGCCCCCTCCCGCGCCCGCCCATACCGCCCGGCGCCAGTGCCGCTCGGTGAACGCACCGCCCCGGCGACCGTGCCGTCCCGTGCTGTGCCGTGCCGCGAGAGCGCACCGGCCCGGCGAACGCATCGCCCCGCGAACATGCCCGCGCGGGCGCACCCACGCGCCGCGTCGCGCTCGTGAACGCGCCGGACGAGCCCGGGAGCACCCCGGAAGCGCGCGTGGGAGCCGAGGAGGGCCCAGGGGGCACAGAAGTGCAGGAACGTTTCTGCTGAAGCGGCGCGGGTCCGGATTCAGCCCTGGCCCGCCCCGGTGGCGCTGTTCGCCGGGACCAGCCGGTGCCGGGCGCGGCCCATCAGCTCCTCGCGCTCGTCCTCCGTCAGTCCGCCCCACACGCCGTACGGCTCCCGTACGGCCAGTGCGTGTGCCGCGCACTCCGCGCGGACCGGGCACCTCATGCACACCTCTTTCGCCGAGTTCTCGCGCGCGCTCCGAGCCGCGCCCCGTTCGCCCTCGGGATGGAAGAAGAGAGAACTGTCCACCCCGCGGCAGGCCGCTAGGAGCTGCCAGTCCCACAAGTCGGCGTTGGGTCCGGGAAGGCGGGAGAAATCTGCCATGGCGCTTGCCCCTTGAAACCGTGCTGAGTGGATCGGTCAGGTCGCGCGCGGGCGGGGGACGCGAGCCGCCTCCGGCACCCGCACTTGCCCCACGACCGTACATCTACTGTGTAAATAGATGTAAATATGACTCACTGCGAATCTAGCCACAGACACTGCCCAAAGGGAAGAAAAGCGGCCGAATGGGGCATATTGCTTTAATGGGTAACCGTTTCGCCGTGTCGTTCACCGGCGTACACGGCCCCTCACGGGGAGTGTCGAAGAGTGTGAGCCGACCCGTAACTCTTTCGAGTGACCATCGTTGGTAGTGCGGAGGCGGTTGACGGAACAAGTGCTCGGGCACATGCCCGAGTGCGTTCAACCGCACAGGTGACGAAACGTACCCAGCCTGGAGGCTCAAGGTGACGCGCATCAGCTGCGGAGGGCGGCCATGACATCCGTCCTCGTCTGCGACGACTCCCCGCTTGCCCGAGAGGCGCTCCGCCGCGCGGTTGCGACCGTGCCCGGCGTCGAGCGCGTGACGACCGCGGCCAACGGCGAGGAAGTCCTCCGCCGCTGGGGCGCCGACCGCTCGGATCTGATTCTGATGGACGTGCGCATGCCCGGTCTGGGCGGTGTGGAGACGGTCCGACGACTACTGTCCGCTGACCCCGGCGCCCGGATCATCATGCTCACGGTCGCCGAGGATCTCGACGGGGTCGCACTCGCGGTCGCCGCCGGGGCCCGGGGATACCTGCACAAGGACGCCTCGCGTGCCGAGCTGCGCGCCACCGTGACGCAGGCGCTCGCGGACCCGACCTGGCGGCTCGCCCCCAGGCGGCTGCGATCTGCGGAAATGGGTGCCGCGCCGACACTCACCGCACGCGAGATCCAAGTGCTGGAAGGCATGAGTCACGGCCGCTCCAATGCCGAGATCGGGCGCGAGCTCTTCCTCTCCGAGGACACGGTCAAGACGCATGCCCGCCGGCTTTTCAAGAAGCTGGGAGCCTCGGACCGGGCGCACGCCGTCGCGCTCGGATTCCGCTGGGGCCTGGTCCGCTAGACAGATCCCGGGCCTTCTCAGGGGGTGCCCGGGGGATGCGATGGACCCCGCTCGCCGTACGGTGGGCGGGGAGACCGGCGCCCGAAGGCGTCCGTTTCCCTCGCGATGCCGCATCCTTGAGGTGTGGAGTTCCTCGGGGACGAGTCCGGCGAGCGGAAGGGGAGGGCGCAGGCGATGAGTTCCGGCGCACCTGCTCATAACGCTTCGGTGCACAACATGGGACACGGTGCCACGGATCAGCGGCCACCAAGGCACCATGGACCGATGCGTGACGACCAGACCACGGTGATTGGCGCGCTCGTTCACCGTGCTGTCGATGGAGACCAGCAAGCCACGCACGACCTGCTCGCACATGTTCATCCACTGGCGCTGCGCTACTGCCGCACCCGGCTCAACCGGCTGCCCGGTGATGCTCGCCACTTCGTGGAGGACCTTGCCCAGGAGGTCTGTGTCGCGGTGCTGATGGCCCTGCCCCGGTACCGGGACACGGGCAGACCCTTCGAGGCGTTCGTCTTCGCCATCGCCTCGCACAAGGTCGCCGACCTCCAGCGGGCCGCCATGCGGCACCCCGGATCGACGGCCGTGCCCTCCGACGAGATGCCGGAGCGGCCCGACGATTCCCTCGGGCCGGAGGAGCGCGCCCTGCTCAGCGATGACGCGGAGTGGGCGAAGAAGCTTCTGGCCAATCTCCCGGAGAACCAGCGCGAGCTCCTGGTCCTGCGCGTCGCGGTCGGTCTGACCGCGGAGGAGACAGGGCAGATGCTGGGCATGTCCCCGGGCGCGGTCCGGGTCGCCCAGCACCGGGCCCTCAGCCGGCTCCGCGCTCTCGCGGAGCAGTGAGCCGGACAGCACACGACCGGTGCCGGACAGCGCCCGACCGGTGCCGGACAGCGCCCGACCGGTGCCGGACAGCGCCCGACCAGTGCCGGACAGCGCCCGACCGGCACCGGCCGCCGGCCGGTCCGGTCGTCCGGTGCGCGATGCCGGAGGTGCGGACGGCCCGCTCGCACTCCTGAATCCCACCAGTCCCATGGGTTGTCGCGGGAACCGCTGACCTCGCACGCCTCTTGGCATGGCACCTGTACCAACGCACAAACCTGCCGGACGATCTTGATCGTGGAATGAGTGGGCTTCCCGGGCCGTTAGCATGGACATCCGCACCGATCAAGGCCATTTGGGGAAGGTGTCATGACCAACGTCGACGGAGTGCCCGAGAAATTCGCGACACTCGGGCTGACCTACGACGATGTGCTGCTGCTGCCGGGTGCCTCGGACATGGCGCCCGACCAGATCGACACCTCCTCGTACATTTCCAAGAATGTCCGGGTGAACATCCCGCTGCTCTCGGCGGCGATGGACAAGGTGACCGAGGCCCGCATGGCGATCGCCATGGCCCGGCAGGGCGGCGTGGGCGTACTGCACCGCAATCTCTCCATCGCCGACCAGGCCAACCAGGTCGACCTGGTCAAGCGGTCCGAGTCCGGCATGGTCACCGACCCGATCACGGTGCACCCCGACGCCACCCTCGGCGAGGCGGACGAGCTCTGCGCGAAGTTCCGCATCAGCGGTGTCCCGGTCACCGACCGGAACGGCAAGCTGCTCGGCATCGTCACCAACCGTGACATGGCCTTCGAGTCGGACCGCAGCCGTCAGGTGCGCGAGGTCATGACCCCGATGCCGCTGGTCACGGGCAAGGTCGGGATCTCCGGCGTGGACGCCATGGAGCTGCTGCGCCGTCACAAGATCGAGAAGCTTCCGCTGGTCGACGAGGCCGGCGTGCTCAAGGGCCTCATCACGGTCAAGGACTTCGTCAAGGCCGAGAAGTACCCCATGGCCGCCAAGGACAAGGACGGCCGCCTGCTGGTCGGCGCCGCCGTCGGTGTCGCGGGCGACGCCTTCGAGCGGGCCCAGGCGCTGGTCGAGGCGGGTGTCGACTTCATCGTCGTGGACACCGCCCACGGCCACTCCCGGCTGGTCGGCGACATGGTCGCCAAGATCAAGTCGAACTCCTCCCGGGTGGATGTCATCGGCGGCAACATCGCCACCCGTGACGGCGCCCAGGCGCTGATCGACGCCGGTGTGGACGGCATCAAGGTCGGTGTCGGCCCGGGCTCGATCTGTACCACCCGAGTGGTCGCCGGTATCGGCGTACCGCAGGTCACGGCGATCTACGAGGCGTCCCTCGCCGCCAAGGCGGCCGGCGTTCCGGTGATCGGCGACGGCGGTCTCCAGTACTCCGGCGACATCGCCAAGGCCCTGGTCGCCGGCGCCGACACGGTGATGCTCGGCTCGCTGCTCGCGGGCTGTGAGGAGTCGCCGGGCGAGCTGCTCTTCATCAACGGCAAGCAGTTCAAGTCCTACCGCGGCATGGGCTCGCTGGGTGCCATGCAGTCCCGCGGCGAGCAGCGGTCCTTCTCCAAGGACCGTTACTTCCAGGAGGGTGTCGCCTCCGACGAGAAGCTGGTGCCGGAGGGCATCGAGGGTCAGGTGCCGTACCGCGGTCCGCTCTCCGCCGTCGTCCACCAGCTGGTGGGCGGGCTGCGCCAGTCGATGTTCTACGTCGGCGGCCAGACCGTCCCGGAGCTCCAGGACAACGGCCGGTTCGTCCGGATCACCTCGGCGGGGCTCAAGGAGAGCCACCCGCACGACATCCAGATGACCGTCGAGGCACCGAACTACAGCAGGAAGTAGGGCTCCGCCGGCCGGGGTGTCCCTCACGGGAGACCCCGGCGGACGGATCGCCGGGGTGCGGGGAGCGGCCGCGGCGGACGGATCGAGCCGGGGCGAGCGGTCCCGGCGGCGGGAAAACGGCCGGTACAGGTCGCGGAAACCGCATCGGAGAGCAGCTGCCCGCGCGTGCAGGGGCGGTACCGGGTATTCCGGCACCGCCCCTCTCGTATGCGTCGGGGATACTGGTAGACGCAGACGTAGAGGGAAAGGCCACACAAGGTGACTGAGATCGAGATCGGGCGCGGCAAGCGCGGTCGCAGGGCGTATGCGTTCGACGACATCGCCGTCGTACCGAGCAGGCGCACACGGGACCCGAAGGAGGTCTCGATCGCCTGGCAGATCGACGCCTACCGCTTTGACCTGCCCTTCCTGGCCGCCCCCATGGATTCCGTGGTCTCTCCGCAGACCGCGATCCGGATCGGTGAGATGGGCGGTCTCGGGGTTCTCAACCTTGAGGGCCTGTGGACCCGGTACGAGGACCCGCAGCCGCTGCTGGACGAGATCTCGGAGCTGCCGGTCGACACCGCGACCCGCCGTCTCCAGGAGATCTACGAGGCCCCGATCAAGGAAGAGCTGATCGGGCAGCGGATCAAGGAGGTGCGCGACTCGGGTGTGGTGACGGCCGCCGCCCTCTCCCCGCAGCGCACCGCGCAGTTCTCCAAGGCCGTGGTGGACGCCGGGGTGGACATCTTCGTCATCCGCGGCACCACGGTCTCCGCCGAGCATGTCTCCGGCGCGGCCGAGCCGCTCAACCTCAAGCAGTTCATCTATGAACTGGATGTGCCGGTCATCGTCGGCGGTTGTGCCACCTACACGGCGGCGCTCCACCTGATGCGCACCGGCGCCGCGGGTGTTCTCGTCGGCTTCGGCGGCGGCGCCGCGCACACCACCCGCAATGTGCTGGGCATCCAGGTGCCGATGGCCACGGCGGTGGCCGATGTGGCCGCGGCCCGCCGCGACTACATGGACGAGTCCGGTGGCCGCTATGTGCATGTCATCGCCGACGGTGGCGTGGGCTGGTCCGGCGACCTCCCGAAGGCGATCGCCTGCGGCGCCGACTCGGTGATGATCGGCTCGCCGCTGGCCCGCGCGTCGGACGCGCCCGGCCGGGGCCGTCACTGGGGCATGGAGGCCGTCCACGAGGATGTGCCGCGCGGCAAGCTGGTCGACCTCGGCGCCGTGGGCACCACCGAGGAGGTCCTCACCGGCCCCTCGCACATCCCGGACGGATCGATGAACTTCTTCGGTGCGCTCCGCCGGGCGATGGCCACGACGGGCTACAGCGAGCTCAAGGAATTCCAGCGTGTCGAGGTGACGGTCGCGGATTCGCAGCACCGCCGCTGACACTCCGCGGGGAGCGGACATTCCGTCCGGTGAGGGGCCCGGCGCCGATGACGGCGCCGGGCCCCTCCGCCATGGGGTCCGGCCGGGGAGCCTGTCGTGCAGCGCGGCGCGCGCCCGCGGATCAGAGGCTGAGGGCATTGCCCTTCTTGGCGGTGCTGAAGGCGGTGACGGCGCCTATCGCCAGGAAGACATAGGTCATGAAGTCGGCCGACTCCGTCCAGGCGTCCACGAGGGTGGAGAAATTCTCGGTCAGCACCTTCATGAAGGAGATCTTCAGGAAGTCGCTGAGCATCACCGCCGCGCCGATGATCTGTCCCAGACAGATGGCGGGCAGGGCGAGGGCGGCCGAGACCGCGGGCAGTGCCGGGTGCGCGCCGCCGGCCTTGGCTGCCGCGAAGCCGATCAGGAAACCGACACCGATGGCCGCGAAGCCGATCTCGCGCTCGATCGCACCGCTGATCGCGCCATAGACGCCGGCGCCGACGAGTGCGGCGACGACCGCCGCGAGGATGCCGATTCCCGCGTTGTTCCGGGCCGGGGCGGGTGGCGGCGGAGCCTGGGCGTAAGGGTTGGACGCGCCGGGCGGGCCCTCGGCGAACGGATTGCCGGACTGCGGCGGTACGGGCTGGCTCATATGGAAATCCCCCCATGGGTGTGCATCCGCACAGATGTGCGTTCAAGGCCCGGACATTAGCAGCCCGCACTGACGGCACCGCCCGGGTTTCTTTCCCCGCCCTACGACTCCGGTGCGGATCGGGCCAGGTCACAGCCGGTGCGCGGCTCCCGCCGGGGAGGCTCCCCTGGTGTCCAGGAGCAGCGGTGCCTTGACGGCGAGGCTCTGGAGGTCGTACGTGCGGTGGTGCTGGAGCAGCACCGTCAGATCCGCGCCCGCCGTGGCCTCGTAGAGCGAGTCCGCGCGCGGCACCGGCCTGCCGTTCACCCGCCAGTCGGGGACATAGGGGTCGTGATAACTGACGGCCGAGCCCAGTTCCATCAGCCTGCGGGCGATCTCGGTGGCGGGAGAGCCCGTCAGGTCCGGCAGATCGGGTTTGTAGGTGATCCCGAGCAGGAGCACCCGTGCTCCGCGCGCCGACTTCCCGTGCTCGTTCAGCAGGGTGGCGCAGCGCTGGATGACGTATTGCGGCATCCGGGCATTGATCTCCTGGGCGAGCCCGACCATCCGCAGCGGGTGGCCGGGGGTGCGTCCGCTGTACGGGAGGGTGCCGGGGTCCAGTGGTACGCCGTGGCCGCCGACGCCCGGGCCGGGCCGGAAGGCGTGGAAGCCGTACGGCTTGGTCTCGGCGCAGCGGATGACATCCCAGAGGTCGACTCCCAGATCGTGGCAGAGCACCGCCATCTCATTGACGAGGGCGATGTTGACATGGCGGAAGTTGGTTTCGAGGACATTGACCGTCTCGGCCTCGCGCAGGCCGCGGGCGCGGACCACCCGGTCGGTGAGTCTGCCGTAGAAGGCGGCGGCCGATTCGGTGCATGCCGGTGTGAGCCCGCCGATGACCTTGGGGGTGTTGCCGTAGTCGTGGGTGCGGGAGCCGGGATCGACCCGGCCGGGGGAGTACGCGAGATGGAAGTCGCGGCCGGCGCGCAGTCCGGAGCCCTCTTCGAGGAGGGGCCGCAGAAAGGTCTCGGTGGTGCCCGGCTGCACGGCGGATTCCAGGAGCACCGTGGTGTGCGGACGGAGCCGGGCGGCGAGGGCCTGGGCCGCCTCGGACAGTGCGGTGAGGTCGAGATTGCCGTCCGGGCCGAGAGGGGTGGGGGCGCAGATGGCGGCGGTGCGCACGCGGCCGAGTTCGGCCGGGTCGGTGACGGTCCGGAACCCTCCGGAGACCATCCGGCGGATGTCGGCGGGGGTACGGCCCGCTGCCGGTTCGCTGAGGTGCCGCGGGTCGGTGTCGTAGCCGATGGTCTCGATACCCGCGGCTACGGCGGCCTGGGCGAGGGGCAGGCCGTGGTGACCGAGTCCGATGACGGCGAGATCTGCTGGCACGGGGTTGGCCGTCCTTCCCTATAGCCGGAGGGGAGCGTTGGCGCAAGCCCTGTGGGCAGAACGGGCGGGCGCAATGTCAGACTAGGCGTAAATATGACCGATATGCCGCATTGTGGGCTTGTGGCTCCCCTGAGTGTTATCCACAGGCGGTGGCTGAAGTCGGAGACTCCGGACAGAATCGATGTTGTGAGCCGGAGCACCCGGGTGCGGACCCGGGGCGACGGCGCACCGGCGGAGGACCCGGCGGCCGGGCGGGCGGATGCCCGAGGGCCGCGGCGCATGAGCCCGGCGGCATCGGGCACCTGGGCAGACGGGTCAGGGCACATTCCGCGGATCCGCGGTTCGCCCGGGCGGACGCAGGGGCGGATCGGGCACAGGGCGCAGCGCCCTGCGCGCAGGGTTTGTACGGGGGCGACGGGAGGAAAGCGCAGTGAGGACAGCGACACTGGGACCCGAAGAGCGCGCCCGGGCACTCGCCGGCATGGCCGAGCGGGAGCTCGATGTGCTGGTGGTCGGTGCGGGCGTGGTCGGCGCCGGTACCGCACTGGACGCCGCTACGAGAGGACTCTCCACCGGGCTGGTGGAGGCGCGCGACTGGGCCTCCGGCACCTCCAGCCGGTCCAGCAAGCTCATCCACGGCGGGCTGCGCTATCTGGAGATGCTCGACTTCGCGCTCGTGCGGGAGGCCCTGAAGGAGCGCGGACTGCTCCTGGAGCGGCTCGCTCCCCATCTGGTGAAACCGGTGCCGTTCCTCTATCCCTTGCAGCACAAGGGATGGGAGCGCCTGTACGCGGGATCGGGCGTCGCCATGTACGACGCGATGTCCGTCTCCTCGGGGCACGGCCGGGGTCTGCCGGTCCACCGTCATCTCTCCCGGCGCCACGCTCTGCGGGTGGCGCCCTGTCTGAGGAAGGACTCCCTGGTCGGGGCCCTTCAGTACTACGACGCGCAGATGGACGACGCCCGCTATGTGGCCACCCTGGTGCGCACCGCCGCGAGCTATGGGGCGCAAGTCGCCAGCCGGGCCCGGGTCATCGGCTTTCTGCGGGAGGGCGAGCGGGTCGTCGGCGCCCGGGTCCAGGATGTCGAGGGCGGCGGGGAGTACGAGATCCGCGCCAGGCAGATAGTGAACGCGACCGGGGTGTGGACGGATGACACCCAGGCCCTGATCGGCGAGCGCGGCCAGTTCCATGTGCGCGCCTCCAAGGGCATCCATCTGGTGGTGCCCAAGGACCGGATCCACTCCACCACCGGGCTGATCCTGCGCACCGAGAAGTCGGTGCTGTTCGTCATCCCCTGGGGCCGCCACTGGATCATCGGCACCACGGACACGGACTGGGATCTGGACAAGGCCCACCCGGCCGCCTCCAGCGCCGACATCGACTATCTGCTGGAGCACGTGAATTCGGTGCTCGCCGTGCCGCTCACCCGGGATGACGTCCAGGGCGTGTACGCGGGGCTGCGGCCGCTGCTCGCCGGCGAGTCGGACGCGACCAGCAAACTCTCCCGTGAGCACACGGTCGCCCATCCCGTACCGGGACTCGTGGTGGTCGCGGGCGGCAAGTACACCACCTACCGGGTGATGGCGAAGGACGCGGTCGACGAGGCGGTGCACGGCCTGGACCAGCGGGTGGCCGACTGTGTCACGGAGAATGTGCCCCTGGTCGGCGCGGAGGGGTACACGGCGCTGTGGAATGCCCGGGCGCGGATCGCCGCCCGCACCGGACTGCACGTGGTGCGGGTCGAGCATCTGCTCAACCGCTTCGGCTCGCTGACGGAGGAAGTGCTCGCGCTGATCGCCGAGGACCCGACCCTCGGTGAACCGCTCGGCGGGGCGGACGACTACCTCCGGGCCGAGATCGTCTACGCCGCCTCGCACGAGGGCGCGCGGCATCTGGACGATGTGCTCACCCGGCGCACCCGGATCTCGATCGAGACCTTCGACCGGGGCACGCGCAGCGCCCGTGAGTGCGCGGAGCTGATGGCGCCCGTCCTGGGCTGGGAGCAGGAGCAGATCGAGAAGGAAGTGGCGCACTACGAGAAGCGGGTGGAGGCGGAGCGGGAGTCGCAGCGGCAGCCCGACGACCTGACGGCGGACGCGGCGCGGCTGGGGGCGCCGGACATCGTTCCCCTCTGATCCGGCCCGCGTCCGGCCCGGTGTCATATCCCGTCCGGCGCGTCGTCCCTGACGGCCCGGATGGTCCCCGGTGCCCCCGGTGGTCCGTGCGCCGAGGTGCGGTCCGCGGCGATCCGGCGCGGTCTGCCACCGGGCGGTCCGGCCGGTGGCACGGCTCGGGACGCCGGGCCGGTCCTTCACGGTCCTGTCACGGTCGGACCCGGGACGGACATCGGCCTTCCCCCGGGGCGGTGACATGGTGGATGTTTCAACCAGGTGGGTCCGCCCGGGGGGTCGGCGGACCCGGGATGAACGCCGGTCCCGGAGTGAGGGACAATGAAGGTTCTGCCAAGGCGTGTTACCGCATCGCGCGGGAGCGGCAGGCGCGGGCGAAGATCATGGATCGCAGAGGGGACGCATGTCGGAGGCGGAGCAGTCGCGGGAACCCCAGCGTGGCAAGTCCACGGAGGCCGAGCCGCCGAAGTCAGGGCGATCCGGCAGGGCACCGGGGGAGACCGCCGGGCAGGCGGACACCGCGGCACCGGCGGCCGGGCCCGCCGGGAAGGCCGGGTCCGGTGGTGCGGCTGACGCCGATACAGACGTACCGGCCGCGCCCGGGGTTGAGCGCGCGCGCCCGGCCGGGAAGGCGGGCGGCTCCGGCGGCCCGGACAAGAGCGGAAAGGCCGGCGGGTCCGCCCCCGGCGGCTCCGGCGGTACGGACTCCGAGGGCCGGCTCCTCGCCGGGCGCTACCGCCTCGGTGACGTACTCGGCCGGGGCGGCATGGGCACGGTCTGGCGGGCGGTCGACGAGACCCTCAGCCGTACCGTCGCCGTGAAGGAGCTGCGCTTCCCCACCAGCATCGACGAGGAGGAGAAGCGCCGCCTCATCACCCGCACCCTCCGCGAGGCGAAGGCCATCGCCCGGATCCGCAACAACAGCGCGGTGACGGTCTATGACGTGGTGGACGAGGACGACCGCCCCTGGATCGTGATGGAGCTGGTCGAGGGCAAGTCCCTGGCCGAAGTCATCCGCGAGGACGGCATACTGACCCCCCGCCGGGCCGCCGAGGTCGGTCTGGCCATCCTGGACGTGCTGCGTTCCGCGCACCGCCAGGGCATTCTGCACCGCGATGTGAAGCCGTCGAATGTGCTCATCGCCGACGACGGCCGCGTGGTGCTCACCGACTTCGGCATCGCCCAGGTCGAGGGCGACCCCTCGATCACCTCCACCGGCATGCTGGTCGGCGCGCCCTCGTACATCTCGCCCGAGCGGGCGCGCGGCCACCGCCCCGGCCCCGCCGCCGACCTGTGGTCGCTCGGCGGTCTGCTCTACGCCAGCGTCGAGGGCTGCCCGCCGTACGACAAGGGCTCCGCGATCGCCACCCTGACGGCCGTGATGACCGAGCCGCTCGACCCGCCGAAGAACGCGGGCCCGCTGGAAGAGGTCATCTACGGTCTGCTCGCCAAGGACCCCGCCCAGCGCCTCGGCGACACCGGTGCGCGGGAGCTGCTCAGCAAGGTGATCAGCGCCCCCGAGAGCTCCGCCGCGCAGCCCCCGGCGGACGCGACCCGGGCGATGACCCTCCCGCCGGTACCGCCCGCGGTGACCGCGGAGAAGGAGGAGCCGCGCGGCCCGCGCCGGCCCGCGCGGAAGGCCGCGGCCGCCGCTTCACCGGCCGCGGCACCGAGTGCGGCGCAGCCGCCCGTACCGTCGCCGTCACCGCCGGTCCAGCGGGCCGCCCCGGTGCGGGCACCGCTGACCGATGTGGTGCCCCGGCGCACACTGATCGCCATCGCGGCCGCGGTGCTGCTCGCCGTTCTCGGTGTGGTGCTCTATCTGTCGCTCAGTGACGATGACGCCGACAGTGCCGCCAAGGGCTCCGGGACCGACACCACGAAGTCGTCCGGCACCGGGAATCCGGGCGGCGGCGACAAGGAGTCCGGCGGGGAGAAGAAGCCCGACGGGAGCGAGAGCGGTACCGACGGCTCCGGCGGCGAGCCGTCCGGGAAGGACACCGGCGGCACGGCCGGCAAGGATGACCCCCAGGAGTCGTCCGGCTCCACCCCGGGAAAGGAATCCGGCAAGGGTGAAGTTCCCGCCGGGTATGCGGCGGTCACCAACGACCGGTTCCGTTTCGGGATGACCATGCCCGAGAACTTCCGTATGAACGGTATAGCGGGACAGAACTCCGGCGGAATCTTCAACCGGAGTGGTGGATTCCCGCGGGTGCAGGTCGACTTCAACTCCCGCCCGGGCACCGATGCCGCAGCCGCCTGGAAGGCCGCTGTTCCCGCCACTCGCGGTGCCAGCAACAAATATGAGCACCTCGGCATCAAAGAGGTCGAATTCAACGGTTATCCGACCGTCGCCGACTGGCAGTTCGAGCGCAATCAGCAGGGTGAGCGAATACGGGTCCTCAACCGCGGATTCCGGGTTGACGCCAAGCGCGGCTATTCGATCATGGTCAGCTGCAAGGCGAGCGAATGGAACGAGGCCGAGTGCAGGACGCTGCGCGAGACGGCGTTCCGTACATTCCAGCCCAAGGACTGAGCCGGGACCGTATCGTTGAGAAGGCGTGTTCGTGCGAAGACCTGTTCGCCGGAGGGCGTGCCGGTGAGCGGATGGCGTCCGTCCGCGGCCGTAGCGGGACCTTGAACAAATCTCATTGATGTGTATCGGTGGTGCCGGGGGATTCCCGGGTTCTCTCGCAGGGCACCACAGAACCGGCTGTTGAATGGGCAGCTCGCTGGAGGGGAGGCGACGTGGAGGACTATGCGGGAAGGGTGCTCGCCGACCGCTACCGTCTGCCGCTGCCACCTTCCGACGAGTACGAACTCGCCGACACGCGGGGCTTCGACACCTACAGCGGACAGGAAGTCCTGATCCGTCAGGTACCCCTGCCGGAGGTGGTGGAGGCCGAGGTCGTCGGCCCGGAGGGCCCGGCCGGATCCGCTTTCGCCCCCGGATTCACGGGAGCCCCGGGAATCCCCGGCAGGACCTTCCGCGGGCTCGGCGACCCGGCGGTGCTGCGGGCCGTCGAAGCGGCCCAGGCAGCCGCGCGGATCCCCGACCACCCCCGGCTCGACCAGGTCTTCGACGTCTTCGCCGAAGCCGGCTCGCTCTGGATCGTGAGCGAGCGCGTCGCCGCCCGCCCGCTCGCCGCCCTGCTGGCGGAGAAGCCCCTCTCGCCCTACCGGGCCGCCGAGGTCGCCTCCGATGTGCTGACCGCCCTCGATGTGCTGCACGCGCACGGCTGGACCCACCGCAACATCACCGCGCGCACGGTCCTGGTCTGCGACGACGGACGCGTCGTCCTCACCGGGCTGGCGTCCGGAGCCGCGGAGGAGGCCCTGTGCGGATACGCCCCGGTGCCCCGGGAGCTTCCCGAGGGCCACGACGGCGATGACCACGACGATCACGACGACGATCACCACGCCTCGGACGACGACCTCGCATACGACGACGTCGACCACGACCACGAGGACGAGCCCGAAGAGCCCGATGGGTACGGCGTTCGCAGCGCGCACGACGACACCGGCACCTTCGGCGGACCCGGTTCCGTGCAGCCGTACCCGAGCCCCCCGCCCCCGGCCGGTTTCCCGCCGGAGCCCGGGAGCGGCCTGCCGGACCTGCGCGCCGCCCGGTCCGGGGCGATCGCCGCATACCGCGCCGGGGCCCGTGCCGCCGCCCGGTCCGGCGAGGAACAGCGACAGGGCGGCCCGCCCGTCCAGTCCGGCGGCGACCGTGACTGGTGGGCACGTAAACCCGGTGATCCCGCCCAGGGCGGCACCCCCCATGACGACCCGGAGGACGACGGGGACGAGTACGACTCCGACGGCCCCGGCTATGTCCGGCTCGCCGGTAGCTGGCACGACGGTCCGCTCCCCGGGCAGGAGGGCCCCGGCTCCCTGCCCGCCGGCGGCGGACAGTTCGCCGGCGGGACCCCGGGCGGTCTCCCGCTGCCCGCCGGTTTCGGCCAGGCGACCGGAGAGCCGCGTCCGCTGCCCGCCGGTTTCAGCCAGGCCCCCGGCCCGGTCCGCCCCTTGCCCGCCGGTTTCAGCCAGGCTCCCGACGAGGCGGGGGAGCTGCCCGCCCTCGGCGGTTCCCAGCCCAATCCGCACCGGGACACCGACCCCTACGGCGTCCGGCAGTCACCCCCGGCGGGTGCCGGACGCGGCGGAGGCCCGGCCGGTGACCCCTACCGCGACCGGCCCGTCCTCCCGGCCGGCCGTTCCCGTACCGGCACCGCGCCCGTGCCCATGGCGGCGGCCGGGGGCTGGGACCGCGGCGGCGCGGGCCGCGAGGCGCTGCGGGCCGACGCCCAGCGCCTCCCCGGTCCCGCCGAGACGCCCGCCGACGGGCCCGCCGGACGGTGGGACGACGGAGGAGCGGGCGATCCGCCCGTCCACCGGGGCCCCGCCACACCGCTCGCCGCCGAGCGCGCCCGGCAGGCCCGGATAGCCGTCGTCGGCGCCGTCACCGAGCGCTGGGCACCGGAGCAGGCCGGTCCGGTCCATGAGAACTGGCAGCTCGCCGCGCCCGTCGGCCCCGCCACCGACCTCTGGGCGCTCGGCGCGCTGCTCTACCGCTCCGTCCAGGGCCACGCCCCCTACCCGGAGGAGAACGCCTCCGAGCTGGTCCAGCTCGTCTGCTCCGAGCCCCCCGCCTTCGCGGAGGAGTGCGGTCCGCTCCGCCCGGTCGTGGAATCGCTGCTGCGCCAGGACCCCACCGAGCGGCCGGACGTGGAGGAGCTGCGCGGCTGGCTGCGCTCACTGGTGCGGTCCGCGCCGGAGCCCGACGCGGGTGTGGAGGTCATAGCCCTGCCGCCCGGGGTGACCGAGGGCAGCAGGCTCCCCGTGGTGCGCCGCCGGGGCGAGCTGGTCCGCAGGCGCCGCCGGGGCTCGGCCGAGGTGGTGCACGGCCGCCACCGTCACAAGAAGCCCCGCAAGGAGCGGGGCCGTCCGCGCACCCTGGGCCGTACCCTCCTCCTTCTCATACTGCTGCTGGTGGTCGGGGCCATCGCCTACGCCATGGTGTTCATGCCGAAGACGGCGACCGGCGGGAAGACCGAGCCCCAGGGCGACACCGGCCCGCGCCCGGCCGCCTCGCAGACCCCCGGCCCGGAGCGGACCACCACCCCGTCGCCGACCGGCGGACCCGCCTCCGAGCGGCCCCGGACCTCCGCCCCCGCCGCGGACGCGCCCCCCGCGCCGGCCGGGTTCACCATCCGCGACGACACCGAGGGTTTCCGGGTCGCCGTCGAGAAGGGCTGGCGGCGCAGCCCCATCAATGACATCGGCCAGATCCGCTACAGCAACGGCGACTTCACCCTGATCGTCGTCCCCGGCCGCGACACCGTGAGCGCCAACGGCGACGACCCGCTCGTCTACCAGCGCGACAAGGAACGCGAGTTGCAGCCGTTCCGGGACTCCACCTGGGCCGAGGCCACCGGGCTCCGCCGGATAGAGGTCGGCCGGCGGGTGATGGCCGAGGGCCAGTACACCTGGCAGGACACCAACGGACGCCAGGTCTATGTCCGCAACCTGGCCCTGATAGTCGACGGCCGGTACCACGTCGTCCAGGTCATCGGCCCCGACGAGCAGCGGGACCGGGTGACGGCGGCGTACCGCGCCGCCGCCGACTCCTACCGGACCACCCGCTGACCGACGCCGAATCCCGGCTTTTCCCCCGGATCGCATGCCCGCGCCGGGCCGTCCCCCCGGCCGGATGTGCAAGGTGCGTCACAGTGCGGTCACTTGGGCCGGTCGCTGTTCCGCCGGTGTGATCGGTTTCCGTACGCTGGGGCACCTGAGACCGGGGCGGGGGACGTGGAGAATTCACAGAGCACGGGTACGGGTGCGGGGCTGCTGCTCGCGGGGCGGTACCGGCTGGGCGAGTCGATCGGCCGCGGCGGCATGGGCAAGGTGTGGCGGGCCCACGACGAACTGCTCCACCGCACCGTCGCCGTCAAGGAACTGACGGCCGGTATGTACGCGTCCGAGTCGGACCGGAGCGTACTCCACGCCCGTACGCAGAAAGAGGCGCGGGCGGCGGCCCGGATCAGCCACCCCGGTGTCGTCACCGTGCACGATGTCCTGGAACACGATGCCCGCCCGTGGATCGTCATGCAGTACGTCGACGGGCCCTCGCTCGCCGATGTCACCAAGGAGTCCGGCCGCATTCCGGCCGGGGACGCCGCCCGTATCGGTCTCGACGTCCTGCGCGCGCTGGGCGCCGCCCATGCCGCCGGAGTCCTGCACCGGGATGTGAAGCCGGCGAATGTCCTGCTCAGCAGGGACGGCCAGACCCTGATCACCGACTTCGGCATCGCGGCGATCGAGGGTGACGCCACCATCACCCGGACCGGCGAGATCGTCGGATCGATCGACTACCTCGCCCCCGAGCGGGTGCGCGGCGGTGACCCCGGGCCCGCGTCCGACCTCTGGTCGCTGGGCGCCACCCTCTACACGGCGGTGGAGGGCGAGTCGCCGTTCCGCCGTTCGTCACCGCTGTCGACCATGCAGGCGGTGGTCACCGACGAGCCCCGCCGGCCGGAGCATGCCGGGCCGCTCGCCGAAGTGATCATGGCTCTGCTGCGGAAGGATCCGGCCGCCCGTCTCTCCTCCGCGGAGGCCGAGCGAATACTTCAGGCGGTCACCGAGGGCCGTACGCACTCGCTTTCGCCGGCGCTGTCACCCACCCTGGTCGTCCCCGCCGAGCAGGGCATGGCGCAGTCCCCGCGGCCGTACGCCGGTGAGACCCGCCCCGCTCCGGCCCCGGCCGGCTCCCCGGCGGGCGGACCGGGATGGAGCGGTGGACCGGATTCCGCTGCCGCACGGCCGCGGCGCGGCGGGCGGCTGCGCACCGCCGCGCTGGTCGTGGTGGTGTCGGCCGTCGTCGGTCTGGGAGCCGGCTTCGCGGTCATGCAGTACGGGGACGGCTCGGACAACGGCGACGGCGACAACCCCAAGGCGCGTACCGCGATCCTCCCGGAGGCCCGGGTCGGCTCCCTCAAGCCGTCGGCCCCCACCGGCAAGAGCTCCGGCGCCGGGCCGGACCCGACCCCGCCGTCCGCCGCGCCGCCGTCCGGTTCCCCGGGTGCGTCGGACGAGGTGCCGGAGGGCTGGCAGCGGGTGCGGGACCCGGCCGGATTCAGCCTGCTCGTACCGGACGGCTGGACGCGCAAGATCGTGGTGGAGGGGCAGATCGACTATGTGCCGCCCGGCGGCGGTGGCCACCGCTTCCGGATCGGCATCGACGCCGCGCCCGATTTCGAGAACCCGTATCTCCATCTGCTGGGCATGGAAGAGGACATGAAGGTCCTGCGGCCCACCTATCAGCGGGTGACGCTGGAGGCCAATGTCTTCCGGGACCACCGGAAGTCGGCGCTGTGGGAGTTCACCTGGACCGAGGAGAAGACCTCCGCGGAGTGGCGTGCCATCGACCAGATGTACTTTGCCGATGACGGAACCGAGTACGCCTTCTACATGGCGGGTCCGGTGGCGAACTGGCCCGAGGTGCGGAAGCAGTTCGACACCATGCTGCGCAGCTGGCGGCAGACGGGCTGACGGTACGGGCCGGGGCACCCGCACACCGGCCCGAGTACGTTACGGGTGTGCATCCGGCGATCCGCCCCGGTGGCATGGGACACCAGACCTTGGCCAGGATGTGAGCATGACGAACAATCGGGGACAGGCGCACGAGCCCACCAGCTACCGGCTCAGGCCACCGGACGCCGCACAGACGGCGGCGGTGCCGGCCCCCGGTCCCGTACCGCTCGCGCCCGCGTCACCCGGTCCCGTACAGGACGGTCCCGTACCGCCCGCGCCCGAGACTCCTTCCGCCGGGCAGCCCGGGGCCGGACACCGGCTCGGCGGGCGCTACCGGCTCACCTCCCGGCTGGGGTACGGCGGCATGGGTACGGTCTGGCGCGCCCATGACGAGGTCGTCGACCGGGACGTCGCCGTCAAGGAGCCCCGGCTTCCGGACCAGCTGAGCGCGAAGGAGCGGGACAAGGCCCATCTGCGGATGCAGCGCGAGGCCCGCGCCGCCGCCCGGATCGACCACCCCTCCGTGGTGACCGTCCACGATGTGGTGATCGAGGACGGCAAGCCGTGGATCGTCATGGAGCTGGTACGGGGCCAGTCCCTCGCCGCCCGCCTCCAGGAGGGCACCCTCGATGTCCGCGAGGCGGCCGGAATAGGGCTCTCCGTACTCGGCGCGCTCCGGGCCGCCCATGAGGCCGGGGTGCTCCACCGCGATGTCAAACCCGACAATGTCCTGCTCGGCCCGGGCGGCCGGGTCGTCCTGACCGACTTCGGCATCGCCCAGGTCGAGGGCGAGCAGGGGCTCACCGAGACCGGCGGCTTCGTCGGTTCGCCGGAATTCATCGCCCCGGAGCGGGTGCTGGGGCAGCGGCCCGGTCCCGAGTCGGATCTGTGGTCGCTGGGTGTGGTGCTGTACGCGGCGGTGGAGGGGATGTCCCCCTACCGCAGGTCCAATGCCCCCGCGACCCTCCAGGCCGTGGTCTCCGCCGAACCGCAGATGCCCGCGCGGGGGTCGGGCGCCTTCGGCACACTGGTGATGCAACTGCTCCGCAAGGAACCGGCGATGCGGCCGGACGCGGGCGAGATCCGGCAGACGCTGGAGAGCGTGGCCCGGCCGCCCCTCACCGCCCCCGCCGCCGGAGGCACGGGGGAGCGCACGGGGAGCCGGTGGGTGCCCCCGGTGCTCCGGAGCGGCAGAGCGGCCCGGTACGGACTCGGCGCCGGTCTGCTCGCGGCAGCGGTCGCCGCGGCGCTGATCGTCGTGGACCCCTTCGGCCCCGGCGAAGGAGACATGCCCGAGGGGTGGGAGATCCGCTCCGACAGGGAGGTCGTCTCGGCGAATCTCGCCGTCCCCTCGGAGTATGAACGCGTCCAGGACACCGATGGTTCCGGCGTCACCTACGGGGATCCGAGCGGGGTGTTCCGGGTCCATCTGGAGCGGGTCGACACCGCCGAGGAGAAGGACGAACTCGCCCCGGTCCAGGACGCCTGGCGGGAGTTCTACGAGAGGGGCGGCGAGAACGGGACCGAGATCGAGGACCAGAGGGTGAGCATCCGAACCTCGTCCCAGCAGGGCGCGGACGCCTTCGACACCACCGTCGACTATGTCCCGTACAGCGCGGTCGGCGATGATCCGATCCGTCTCCGCTGGCAGGAGCGGATCGTCGGCAAGGGTGAGGGCGCGGGCGCGGTCTACTGGCGGCTGCGGGTCTCGGGACCGGCGGAGGGGTGGGCGGCCGAGCGCGGCGACGAGCTCTTCGAGCGGGTTGTCGCACACCTGGAGATCCAGGACCTCTGAGCCGGCATCCCGCGCGGCACGGCGGCACCGTCCTCAGGGGGCGTACGAGGAGACACCACGCTCCCCGCTCGGGCTTCGAGCGCCCCCGGCTCCGCCCTCACCGCATCGAGGCTCCTCTGGCCAGGGCTTCTGTGCCGGCACATACGGAGAAGCGCCGGCGCGGCCAGGGCGGGGCACCGGCTGTCGCGGCCGGTCGGCGGCGCGCGGCGGGACAGCCGCCGACGTGACGAAGCAGCCCCCGGAAAGTGTTACCCGCGGGTACCCAAAGCTCCGGCGGCGGCATACGCTCGGCCTCATGACGCACGCGAAGGCCCCCGTCACCAACCCTGTCACCAACCCCGCCGCCGTCGCACCGGCCGGCGCGCGCACCGCGGCGGATGTGGTCACCCCGGAAGTGATCGCCCAGCTCGTGCGCGGCGTCATCGGCTCCGGCCGCACCGCCGTCCACACCCCCCTCACCGGGGCGAAGCTGGCGGATCTGCCGGAGTCGTCCGCCGACGACGTCGCGGAGGCGTTCGCCCGCGCCCGCGCCGCACAGCCGGCCTGGGCCGCGACCCCCGTCCGCGCCCGCTCCGCCGTACTGCTGCGCTTCCACGATCTGCTCCTGGAACGGCAGGCCGAGATCCTCGACCTGATCCAGCTGGAGACCGGCAAGGCCCGGCTCCATGCCCATGAGGAGGTCCAGGCGGTCGCGGTCGCGGCCCGCCACTACGGCCGCGCGGCCGGCTCCTATCTGCGCCCCGGGCGGCATCTCGGCGTCATCCCCCTGCTCACCAAGGTCACCGAACTCCGCCAGCCGCGCGGTGTCGTCGGCCAGATCGCGCCCTGGAACTACCCGCTCGAACTCTCCGTGGGCGACGCCCTGCCCGCCTTCGCGGCGGGCAACGCCGTGGTCATGAAGCCCGACACCGAGACCGCGCTCACCGCGCTCTGGGCCCGGGATCTGCTGATCGAGGCGGGGCTGCCCGAGGCCGTCCTCCAGATCGTGATCGGCGAGGGCCCGGTGATCGGCCCCGAGGTCGTGAAACACGCCGACTACGTCTCCTTCACCGGCTCCACCCGCACCGGCCGCGAGGTCGCACAGGGCGCGGCGGCCCGGCTGATCGGCGTCTCCCTCGAACTCGGCGGCAAGAATCCGATGCTCGTGCTGCACGACGCGGACATCGACCTGGCGGCGGCCGGAGCGATCCGCTCCTGTTTCGCCTCGGCGGGGCAGCTCTGTGTCTCCATCGAGCGGCTCTATGTCCATGAGTCGATCGCCGACCGGTTCATCGAGCGGTTCGCCGAGCGCACCAGGGCGATGCGGCTGGGCGGATCCCTCGCGTACGGAGCCGATATGGGCTCCCTCGCGGGTGAGCGCCAGCTGGCGACCGTCACCCGCCATGTGAGCGAGGCCGTGGCCAAGGGCGCGACCGTCGTCGCGGGCGGCGCGGCGCGGCCCGACATCGGCCCGTTCTTCCACGAGCCGACCATTCTCGACGGTGTCGAGGAGCCGATGGCCGTCTGCACGGAGGAGACCTTCGGCCCGGTCGTCTCCGTCTACCGGTTCCGCGACGAGGACGAGGCGATCGAGCTGGCCAACGCCACGGCGTACGGGCTGAGCGCGGGCATCTGGTCGCGTGACGGCAGGCGGGCGCATGCCCTGGCCGCCCGGCTGCGGGCCGGCATGGTCACCATCAATGAGGGATACGCGGCCGGTTACGGCAGTGTGGCCGCCCCCATGGGCGGAATGAAGGAATCCGGCCTGGGGCGGCGCCATGGTGCCGAGGGGATTCTCAAGTACACCGAGGCGCAGACGATCGCCCGGCAGCGGCTGCTGCCCCTGGCGCCGTCGTTCGGGATGGACGACGAGGGGTACGCGGCCCTGATGAGCCGCTCGCTGAAGGTGCTGAAGGCCCTCCGCCTGCGCTGACGCCCGTCTCGGCCCCTCCGCGGGTTCCGTCGCTTCCGTCGTTTCCGTCGCTTTCACCGCGCATCCGAGGAGAGCCATGGCCGAGTTCCCCCCTGTCCCGAAGCCGGCCGATCCGGGGGCCGGCGCTCCCGGCGCCGCAGGAGGCCGTGACCACGACGATGACCACGATCACGACTACGACGATGACCACGACTACGACTACGACTACGACGTGATCGTCATCGGGTCGGGTTTTGGCGGCTCGGTCGCGGCGCTCAGGCTCACCGAGAAGGGATACCGGGTGGGCGTCCTGGAGGCGGGCCGCCGCTTCACCCGCGAGACGCTGCCGAAGAACTCCTGGGACCTGCGGAATTTCCTCTGGGCGCCCGCGCTCGGCCTCTTCGGCATCCAGCGGATCCATCTGCTGGGCAAGGTGATGGTGCTGGCCGGGGCCGGGGTGGGCGGAGGTTCGCTGAACTACGCCAACACCCTCTATGTGCCCCCGCCCGCCTTCTTCCTGGACCCGCAGTGGAAGGACATCACCGACTGGCGGGCGGAGCTGAAGCCGTACTACGACCAGGCCCAGCGGATGCTCGGCGTCCGGCTCAATCCGACCATGACCCCGTCCGATGTCCATCTGAAGGCCGCGGCGGAGGCCATGGGCGTCGGCGACACCTTCCACCGGGCCCCGGTGGGAGTGTTCTTCGGCGACGGCGAGGACGCCGACGGCTCCGTACGGGCGGCTCCCGGCCGGCAGGCCGAGGACCCCTATTTCGGCGGTACGGGACCCTCCCGCCGGGCCTGCCGGGAGTGCGGCGAGTGCATGACCGGCTGCCGGCACGGCGCCAAGAACACCCTCAACGAGAACTATCTCCATCTCGCCGAGCGGGCGGGCGCCGAGGTCCACCCGATGACCACGGCGGTCACCCTCACCGAGGACTCCCGGGGCGGCCTCGCCGTCGGCACGCTGCCCAGCGACAACCGGCGCAAGGGCGCGGCGCGTACGTTCACGGCCGCGCGGGTGGTGGTCGCGGCGGGCACCTACGGCACCCAGACCCTGCTGCACCGGATGAGGGACGGCGGCCTGCTGCCGCGCATCCCGGCCCGGCTCGGCGAACTGACCCGTACCAACTCCGAGGCCCTGGTCGGCGCGCAGACCGACGACCGGCGCTACCGCGCGCGGCACGGCGCGGCACGGGTCGACTTCACCCGGGGAGTGGCCATCACCTCCTCCATCCACCCGGACGCCCACACCCATATCGAGCCCGTCCGATACGGCCGGGGCTCCAACGCCATGGGCGGGCTGACCATCCTTCAGGTGCCGTACCGGCCCGGGGCCCGGGTGGCGGGATGGCTCGGCAACATGGCCAGGCATCCGGTCCGGGCGGCCCGCTCGCTCTCAGCGCGGCGCTGGTCGGAGCGGACCATCATCGGGCTGGTCATGCAGTCCCTGGACAACTCCCTGACCACCTACCGCAAGCCGAAGGGGCTGGGGAAGGGCCTGCTCACGGCCCGGCAGGGGCACGGCACGCCCAATCCCGACCAGATTCCGGAGGCCACCCGGGCGGCGTCCCTGCTCGCCGAGGAGATCAACGGTTTCGCGGGATCCAACATCGGTGAACTGATGGGCACTCCGCTGACCGCGCACTTCCTGGGCGGCTGCCCGATCGGGGCCACGGCGGAATCGGGGGTGATCGATCCGTATCAGCGGCTCTTCGGTCACCCGGGCATCTCGGTGGTGGACGGCGCCTCGGTCACGGCGAACCTCGGGGTGAACCCGGCGCTGACGATCACCGCGCAGGCGGAGCGGGCCATGGCGCTCTGGCCGAACAAGGGGGACCCGGATCCGCGTCCCGCGCAGGGCGCGCGATACGAGCGGGTGGCGCCGGTACGGCCGCGGGCGCCGGTGGTGCCCGAGGGGGCGTACGGGGAGCTGCGGCTGCCGTTCCTGGGGATGCCGGTGGTGCCGCCCCGGCCGTGAGGAGCACGGGGGGCCGGTGACGCGCGGACGGCGTGCGGCCGGCTGTCGTGTCCGGTGGGTGGTCGTGTGCGGTCCGGCCGCGGGGCGGGGCGGCGGGCAGCGCACCGGGTGGTGCGGGGGCGGAGCAAGGGCCCCGGAGGACGGTGTCCGCGGGGCCCTTGTCGGTCGGCACCGGCGTCAGGGCGGCCGCGGTGCCGAGAGCGGCGCCGGGGGGTGCGCCGCGGGGAAAGGTCTCTGTCCGTCCGGCGCGCGGGGGCGCTCGGAGGGGTTGCGCAGAAGAGACTGCGCTTCATTTGGCATCGTCCTGTACGGAGTGCGGCTTGCGCAACCGTTTGGACCGGATTGCGGTCGGTTCCGGGCGTCCCCGGAACCGACCGCTTCGGGGTGACCGGGCTGCTGTCCCCTGCCGACCGGTCACCCGCGCTGGTGCGAGGTCCCACGACGCACCTGAGTGCGTCACACGCTCCAGCGGAGCCACGCGTGGTTTCCTTCGGAGCCCGCCCCTGGCTGACACGGACATGGGGACCAACGAAGCCATGGCGCCCGTGGTCACGCTCCGTATGGGTGAGAGTGAGCTCGAACGCGGATTCGCCGCCGGTCTCAGACGCGGCCCCGGCACAGCTCCAGCACGGTCATGGCGAGGGAGGTGCCCGGCTTTCCCAGCGCCGCGCGGAAGTGGGCGAGCACCTCCATCTCGCGGGAGAGGTTCACCCGCCGGCCGCCGGAGGCGATACGGGCGTCCTGGATGACCGCGGAGACGGCCATCCGCTCCTGGACGAGGCCGATGATCCGGTCGTCGAGCGCGTCGATCCGGTCTCGTGCCCCCGCGATCAGGCTCGCGGCCTCGTCGGTGTGGGCCCCCGTCCGCTCGGACTCGGTCATTCCGGCGGATGTGCGGGCCGGGCCCGCGGCGGGGGCGGTCGTGGTGCCGGTGATCATGCCGGTGGTGGTCATCTCTGGGTCTCCTCGGGGCGGTCGGGCCCCGGAGCGGCACGGCCCGGAAACAGCAGAACGCCCCGGGCCTTGTCGGCCCGGGGCGCCTGGGAAGTCGCTTGTCAGTGGCTCAAGCAGCACGACCATGGCACCGGACGGGCCGGGTGCCATAGGTAAAGAGGAAGGTCAGCTGCTTGGGCATGGGCACAGTATGGACCGGGGGAGCGCACCGGGCCAAAGCCGGGTTCGGATGGTGAGACGGCGACGACTCCCACAGCCCCGGTAGAATCGGAAGAACCGAACCCCCCGCCGGAAGGCCGCCAGTGTCATCAGCGTCTCCCGCTGCCGCGCCCGATGTCGTACTCGTAGTCGACTTCGGCGCGCAGTACGCCCAGCTCATCGCCCGCCGCGTCCGTGAGGCACGGGTCTACAGCGAGATCGTCCCGTCCTCGATGCCCGTGGCCGAGATGCTGGCCAAGAACCCCAAGGCGATCATTCTCTCCGGTGGCCCCTCCTCCGTCTACGCCGAGGGCGCACCGCGCCTGGACCGCGAGATCTTCGAGGCCGGAGTGCCCGTTTTCGGCATGTGCTACGGCTTCCAGCTGATGGCGACGACACTCGGCGGCACCGTCGACAACTCGGGGGCGCGCGAGTACGGACGCACGCCCCTGCATGTCTCCAAGTCGGGCTCCACCCTCTTCGAGGGCACTCCTGACGAGCAGCCGGTGTGGATGTCGCACGGCGACGCCTGCTCCGCCGCGCCGGAGGGCTTCAACGTCACCGCCTCCACGGATGTCGTGCCGGTCGCCGCCTTCGAGAACGACGAGAAGAAGCTCTACGGGGTGCAGTACCACCCCGAGGTGATGCATTCCACTCACGGCCAGCAGGTGCTGGAGCACTTCCTCTACCGGGGTGCCGGCATCGAGCCGACCTGGACCACCGGCAATGTCATCGACGAGCAGGTCACCGCGATCCGCGCCCAGGTCGGCACCAAGCGGGCGATCTGCGGCCTCTCCGGAGGAGTCGACTCGGCCGTTGCCGCCGCGCTCGTCCAGAAGGCCATCGGCTCCCAGCTCACCTGCGTCTACGTCGACCACGGGCTGATGCGCAAGGGCGAGACCGAGCAGGTCGAGAAGGACTTCGTGGCCGCCACGGGCGTACAGCTCAAGGTGGTCGACGCCCAGGAGCGGTTCCTGGCCGCGCTCGCCGGGGTCTCCGACCCCGAGGAGAAGCGGAAGATCATCGGACGCGAGTTCATCCGGGTCTTCGAGCAGGCTCAGGCGGAGATCGTGGCCGAGGGCGCCGCCGACGGCGAAGAGGTCGCCTTCCTGGTCCAGGGCACCCTCTACCCGGATGTGGTGGAGTCCGGCGGCGGCACCGGCACCGCCAACATCAAGTCTCACCACAATGTGGGCGGACTGCCCGAGGACCTGGAGTTCAAGCTGGTGGAGCCGCTTCGGCAGCTCTTCAAGGACGAGGTCCGGATGGTCGGCCAGGAGCTGGGCCTGCCGGAGGAGATCGTCCAGCGCCAGCCCTTCCCGGGCCCCGGTCTGGGGATCCGCATCGTCGGCGAGGTCACCAAGGACCGGCTCGACCTGCTGCGCGAGGCCGACGCCATCGCCCGCGAGGAGCTGACCGCCGCCGGTCTCGACCGGGAGATCTGGCAGTGCCCGGTCGTCCTGCTGGCCGATGTCCGCAGCGTGGGTGTCCAGGGCGACGGCCGCACCTACGGTCACCCGATCGTGCTGCGCCCCGTCTCCTCCGAGGACGCGATGACGGCCGACTGGACCCGGATGCCGTACGACGTGCTCGCGCGGATCTCGACCCGGATCACCAACGAGGTCGCGGATGTGAACCGCGTGGTGCTGGACGTGACCAGCAAGCCGCCGGGCACCATCGAGTGGGAGTAGTCCCCACCGCTGTTCCCGGCCCCTGACGGGCCGGAGCCGATGCCGCCGCTCACGCACCGAGCGGCGGCATCGGCGTATCCGCCGGGCCGCTCGACGAGCGGGCCGCCCGTGCGCGTTTCCGTCGGGCGCTCGACCCGTGGTCGAGTGCGAACACTTCGGGTGAGCCTTCCGGCGCCGATGTACGTAGTGTCGGTTGACGGGTCAACTGAAGGCGGGAAGAGCCATGACAGACACACACCGGACCAGCCCCGGCCGCACCTCCTCCGGCGGAACGGGCGGCGGGGGCCTGCGGGCCCGCGCCCGCGAGCACGCCCTGCTGCCGCTGCGGATTTTCCTCGGCGTCACTTTCATCTACGCGGGCCTGGACAAGCTGACGGACAGCCAGTTCATGGCGAACAGCGGGATCGGCTCCATCGGCGATCTGATGCGCGGCGTGCGGAACACCTCGGCCGTCCCGTGGCTGGTCGATCTCGCCCTGGAGAACCCCGTGGGCTTCGGCTATGCCATCGCCCTGGGTGAGCTCGCCGTCGGCATCGGCGCGCTGATCGGTCTGCTCACCCGGATCGCCGCCCTGGGCGGAGCGCTGATCTCGCTGAGTCTGTGGCTCACGGTCAGCTGGCGGACCGAGCCCTACTACTACGGCAACGATCTCGTCTACCTCATGGCCTGGCTCCCGCTGGTGCTGGCCGGGGCCGCCACACTCTCCGCCGACGCGCTGCTCGCGGCACGCCGCCGCCGCGCGGTGTAGTGCCACGCGCCCGCCCCTCCCGCGAGGAACAGCCCGCCGAGGACCAGCGGGACCATGGCATACCAGGGGGTCCGCCAGGACCCCGCCGCGTCGCCCGCGTAGACGAGTGTCGCGGCGATGGCGGTCAGCCCGGCGATGAGCCTGCCCGGCAGGAACTCGTGCGCGACCCGCCGGCCGGGCCGCCGTTCCCCGGTCCGGAGCCGTACCGCCGCCCGGACCCCACCGCCGGCGCCGGGACGCGACCCGCCGAGCCCGGGGAAACGATTGCCCTCCGGCTCGTCGGGCCGCCGGCCCCCGGACTCCCCGGGCTCGTACTCATGACGCCGCACGGGTGACCTCCACCTGTCCTATGCCGACATCGAGCCGGAGCACCAAGGTCCCCGACGGCTCGGCTCCCGGGGGAGCGGGGAGGGTCTTCTTCCGCTCCTTGCCGGGGGAGATGTCGATGTCGTTGGGCTTGTCACCCGGCAGCTTGATGTCTCCCAGATCCGCGGTGACCCGCAGCTGCACCCGGGTGTCCTCGGGTATCAGGACCTTCAGCCGACCCGCTCTGACCTCCGCCCGGGTCGAGACGGTCTCGCCCGCCGGGGCCTTGAGATCCGACAGATCGAGCGTGCCGATCCCTGTCTCCAGCTCATACCCCGGCTTGACGGCGGCGACCGAGGCGGGCTTCCACTCCTTGCGGACCCACTCCGTGCTGATGTCCTTGGGCAGGGCCGCCGACACGGCCAGCAGAGCCGCGGTGACCACCGTCAGCAGCATCGTGCCGAATCCGGTGCGGCCCAGGATCGAGCTGATCATCAGACCGAGGCCGAACACCCCCAGCGCACAGGCGAGGGCGATCTGGAGACTGGTGCCGAGCGGGCTGTTCTCCCAGCTCAGCCGGGCACCGAGATAACCCGCCCCCAGGGCCAGGAAGAATATGCCGCCGCCGATGGCGGGAGGATCCACCCGCCGGGAGGGAGCCGGGGTGGAGCCGTCCCCGCGGCCCCGCGCGTCCGGCCCCAGCGCGGACTCCGGACCCCACAGATATCCGGTCGCCCCGACCCCCGCGGGGGTCTCCTTGACGATGGGGTCCCGCCACCACGACGGGCTCTCCGGGGCCGGCGGTGCCTTGGTCTCCGGCGGGGCATCCGCCACGGCATGGGCCACCGCCGGGTCGAGCGGACCGCTCTCCGGGATGGTGCGGCGCCGCTGTGACCACACGGCGGCCCCGGACGTCGTCAGCGCCAGCAGCGCGGCGAAGGTGAGCATCCCGCCATTGCCCAGCATCGTCAGAAACAGCCCGCAGCCGATGAGCGCGAGAAAGACCGCCGTGAGCGCGGCCCCCTCGACCCGGCCCGACAGCAGCCGGCGGCCCTCGTTCTCCTCCTCGTCCTCCAGGGGGATCAGGAGCCAGGCGAATCCGTAGAAGATCAGGCCGATGCCACCGGTCACCGCGAGCACACCGGTCACTATCCGGAAGATCACCGGATCTATGTCGAAATACCGGCCGAGCCCACCGCAGACACCGGCCAGAACCTTCTGGCGGGGCGTACGTCGCAGTGGGCGTGTCCCTGGCTGAACGCCCGGCTGCCCGTCGGGGGATCCGTCCGGTACCGCCCGGTGCGGAGTGGTCGGCTGTTTCATACAGCCATGGTGACTGCCGCAGGGCGCGGATGGCACCGGGGTCCACCCTGGCCCGTCCCTGATATCCGCCCGCCCGATACCCGGTTCGCGATCAGGGTCGCGTCAGGGGTGGTCCCCGATACCGCCGCCCGCGCGGGCGTGTGACGATCGAGTCATGCCCGTCGCCACGCCCCGACCCGCCACATCCTCCCGCGCCGCGGCGCCGGAGGACGCATCACTGCGCAAGCTCTACCGCAGTGCCGACGGCCGTCTCCTCGGCGGTGTGGCCCGCGGCCTGGCCGGCCATCTCGGCCTGCCCGTCATCTGGGTCCGGCTGATCTTCTTCGGCCTCTTCATGGCCGATGGCCTCGGCGCTCTGCTGTACGCGGTCTTCTGGGTCGTCGTCCCGCTCGGCGTCGGCGGCAGGACCGCCGAACCGCGCTCGCTCTTCGAGGTCACCGGCGACGGCCGGCGCCGCCTCCGCAAGCCCGACAAGGGCCAGCTCTTCGCGATGTTCGCGCTGGTCATCGGCGCCGCGATCTTCATAGGGAGCATCGAGACCCAGAGCGCCACCAACCGCTATGTCTGGCCGACCCTGCTGATCGGCGCGGGTGTGGTGCTGGTGTGGCGGCAGGCGGACAATGCCCGCCGTGCCCGCTGGAGCGAGGCGAACTCCCGCCGCAGGCGGCTGTTCCAGATAGCCCGCGGGCTCGCCGGAGCCGCCCTGGTCGGGATGGGCCTGACCGTCTTCGTGGTGGTGCGCGGCTCCGCCGCCCAGCTGGGCAATGTCCTCACCGGCGCGATCGCCGTCATCGCCGGTATCGGCCTGCTCGCCGGACCCTGGCTGGTCCGGATGACCCAGGACCTCTCCGAGGAGCGCACCATGCGCATCCGGGCCCAGGAGCGGGCCGAGGTCGCCGCCCATGTCCATGACTCCGTTCTGCACACCCTGACCCTGATACAGCGCAATGCCGACGACCCGGGCGAGGTCCGCCGCCTCGCCCGGGCCCAGGAGCGCGAGCTGCGGCACTGGCTCTACAAACCGGAGGGCACCGGCAAGGACGAGGACGAGGAACCCGACACCCTCGCCGACGCCGTCAAGAAGGCCGCCGCCGAGGTCGAGGACAAGCACGGTGTCCCCCTGGAGGTCGTGGTGGTGGGGGACTGCCCGCTCGACGACGGACTGACCGCACAGATACAGGCCGCGCGTGAGGCGATGGTGAACGCCGCCAAGTACGGTGGCCAGGGCGGCGCGGTCCAGGTTTTCGCCGAGGTCGACGGCCGTACGGTCTATGTGTCCGTACGGGACCGGGGGCCCGGGTTCGACCTGGATTCCGTGCCGGACGACAGGATGGGCGTCAGGGAGTCGATCATCGGCCGTATGCAGCGCAACGGCGGGACGGCTCGGCTCCGCCCGGCTCCCGGTGGGGGGACGGAAGTGGAGCTGGAGATGGAGAGGGCGGCGGACGAATGACGACCGAGGCAGAGGCCGGGGGAGTGGCACGCCGGGTGCGGGTCGTGCTCGTGGACGACCACCGGATGTTCCGGACCGGTGTACAGGCGGAGATCGGGGAGACCGAGCGCACGGGTGTGGAGGTCGTCGGTGAGGCGGCCGATGTCGACCAGGCGATCACCGTGATCACCGCGACCCGCCCGGAGGTCGTCCTGCTGGACGTCCATCTGCCCGGCGGCGGCGGTGTGGAGGTGCTGCGCCGCTGTGCGTCGCTGATGACCGCGCCGGAGGATCCCGTGCGGTTCCTGGCGCTCTCGGTCTCGGACGCCGCCGAGGATGTGATCGGGGTGATCCGCGGCGGTGCGCGCGGTTATGTCACCAAGACGATCACCGGCAAGGATCTGGTCGACTCGGTCTTCCGGGTCCAGGAGGGCGATGCGGTGTTCTCGCCGCGGCTCGCCGGATTCGTCCTCGACGCCTTTGCCTCCACGGACGCGCCCCCGGTGGACGAGGACCTGGACCGTCTCACTCAGCGCGAGCGGGAGGTGCTGCGGCTGATCGCGCGGGGCTATGCCTACAAGGAGATCGCGAAGCAGCTCTTCATCTCGGTGAAGACGGTGGAGTCCCATGTCTCCGCCGTACTGCGCAAGCTCCAGCTCTCCAACCGGCATGAGCTCACCCGCTGGGCGACCGCCCGCCGGCTGGTGTGACACTCCGCCGGTGACCCGGTGACCCGGTGACCCGGTGACCCGGTGACCCGGTGACCCGGTGACCCGGTGACCCGGTGACCGCCGGGGTGCCGGCCCGGACCGGGGCCGGGCTCGGCGGTGGCGGGCGGCGGATCGCGCGCCGCCGGTCTCCCGCGACCCGGGGCGACGGGGTGAATCCGGCCAGTCACCGCGCCACGGTGCGGGGCCGGGGGGATTCCCGGGAGTCCATGGCTCCACAGGCGGCGCGGGGGCGTGGAGCCCGCTCGTGGCAGGGTGGCCCGTCGGCCTTCTTGAGCCCGGTCCGGGGGAACCGGGTGCGGTGGCGCGGCGGCGTTGGAATGATCCACCGGGAGGCGGCCGGCACCGAGAAGCCGGCGCGATTCATCGAGTGGATGGTGGCTGAGCTATGAGTGGGGAACTGGTCCGATTCACGTCCGGTACCGGCGGCACCGGGGACAGCACGTGCACCGAGGCGGCCCACGAGTGGCACAAGTCCAGCTACAGCGCCAGCGGCGCCGGACAGTGCGTGGAGGTCGCCCTCCACCCCAGGACCGTCCGGGTCCGCGATTCCAAGAGCGTTCCCGGCCCCGAGGTCGGCGTGGGCCCCGGGGCATGGACGGTGTTCGTCGGCTACGCGGCCCGGCGGGCGCACGGGTAGCCGTCCGGCGCCGGGAGCCAACCTGCGGGACCCGCGCCCCGGGACACTCCGGTCCGGGAAGCACACCGCCGCGCCCCGGGTCCCCGTACCGCGCCCCGGCCGTATCCGCGCCGGACCCGTACCCGGCCCGCGCCGCGATCCCGGTCGGGTGGTCCGAATCGGTCCGGCGCCCGGCTCGGCGCGCGCGGTCATACCGGGCGGGTCGCGCCCGCGAACGGCATCTCGTCGATCGGCGCGATCCGGATGGGCACCCCGGGGCGCGGGGCGTGGATCATCTTGCCGTCGCCGATGTACAGGCCGACATGGGTGATGCCCGGATAGAAGAAGACCAGGTCACCGGGGGCGAGCGCGGAGCGTTCGATGCGCCGGCCGGAGTCGATCTGGGTATAGGTGGTGCGGGGCAGCGAGACCCCGGCCGCCCGCCAGGCGGCCTGGGTCAGCCCGGAGCAGTCGTAGGCGCCGGGGCCGGTCGCGCCCCAGACATACGGTTTGCCGAGAGCGCCGTACGCATGGGCGACGGCCCGCGCGGCGCGCGGGTTGGGCGCGGGTGTCCCGGGCGCGGCCGGGTCGGGCGGGGTGTTGTACACGGCGCGCTGCGCCGGGGTCAGCCGCCCCACCAGCTGCTCGGCGCGGGCGAGCTTCCGACGCACCGCCGACCTCTGGCGCGCCAGCTCACGCCGTTCGGCTTCGAGCTCGACGAGGCGGTGACCGGCCTCCGCCCTGATCCGGCCGGCCTCCGACAGCCCCTGCCGCACCTCGCGCACGGCGGCGGCCTGCCGGTCGCCCACGCGTTCGGCGAGGGAGGCCCGCGCCAGATACTCATCGGGATCGGAGGTCAGCGCGAGCCGCACACCGGGGTCGATGCCTCCTGCGCGGTACTGGGCGGTGGCGATCGAGCCCAGGGCGTTGCGGGTGGAGTTGAGCCGGTCCATGCCGCGCGCGGCCTCGTCGCGCAGCCGGTTGAGCGAGACCTGGGCTCGCGCGGTGCGCTCCCGGGCACTGTTGTAGCGCTGGGTGGCCGCCCCGGCCTCCTGGTACAGCCGGTCCGCCTCGGCCCTGATCTGCGCGGGGGTGAGCGCGGGCTCGGCGTGCCCCGTACCGCTGAAAGCGGTCGCGGTCGCCGCCCCGGCGAGTGCGAGGGATCCGGCGGTACGGGCCGCCGATCCGCCGAAGAGGTACTGCCGGGGTTTCCGGTGCTTGCGGTGTACGGCCACGAGGGCGTCCACGTCCTTCCGCCTTGCCTGCGCCATGCCATGGGTCGAATCTCAACAGGACGCTAGGCCTGGAGGTCACGGGAGGGCGGCGAAAGGACCAAAGGTGGTCGAAGTTGCCGTATTCGCTCCGTTCCTGCCGGTGGGAGGGCCGGAACAGACGTCATCCGCACACGCCGGTGACCGATGTGCCTGGTGAGGCTCACCTGGCTTGAGGGCGGTGACATCCGGCGGTCTAGGCTCCGCGACATGGACGTACTCATCAATATTGTTGTCGCACTGCACATCATCGGTATCGCCTCGCTGCTGGGCGGCTTCCTCACCCAGATGAAGGCGATGGCCGCCGGAACGGCGCGCTTCACCCCGGCGATGCTGCACGGCGCGCTGACGATGCTGATCACGGGCGTGGCGCTGGTGGGGCTGAATCAGGCCGACGGTCAGACGGTCAACAACATCAAGATCGGCATCAAGCTCGCCCTGCTCGTGGTGATCCTCGGCCTGGTGTACGTCAAGCGCGACGAGGAGACGGTGGAGAAGGGACTGCTTGCCGCGGTCGGCGGCCTGACCGTCGTGAACATCTTCATCGCCACCGTCTGGGTCTGAGCCGGCCCGGCCCGGTCCGCGGATCCGGTGGCGATGGCGGTGACGGTGACGGAGCGCGCCCGGCCGGCGACCGCACGGTGCCCGAGCTGAGACCGCACCGGGCGCGACGGGCGACCGCACCGCGTCCCGCCGGGCCCGTCGGTGATCCCCGGTGCTCCGGTCCGTCAATGCGGCGGCGAGTTGTCAGTGCGGCCGCCTAGACTCGGAGAGCGATGAGCAGCCTCTTTGACGACCAGTTCCTGGCGAGCCTCCAATCCACCCCGGAGGAGCACCCGCCGCCGCCCGAGGACCACGAGGACCACGAAGGTCATGCCGGGGAGGAGATCCCCGACGATCTCTTCCAGGGCGCCTTCGACGTACCCCCGGCCCGGGACGCCCACCACCGCGACGGCACGCCGCGGACCGTCATCGACCCGGAAGCCCTGCTGGAGGGTCTGAACGACCAGCAGCGCGCCGCCGTCGTCCACACCGGATCGCCGCTGCTCATCGTCGCCGGGGCCGGTTCCGGCAAGACCCGGGTGCTCACGCACCGGATCGCCCATCTGCTCTCCTCCCGCGGCGTCCACCCCGGACAGATACTGGCGATCACCTTCACCAACAAGGCCGCCGGCGAGATGAAGGAGCGGGTCGAGCAGCTGGTCGGCCCGCGCGCCCATGCCATGTGGGTCTCGACCTTCCACAGCGCCTGTGTCCGCATCCTGCGCCGGGAGTCCAAGAAACTCGGCTTCACCTCCTCCTTCTCGATCTACGACGCGGCCGACTCCAAGCGCCTGATGGCACTGGTCTGCCGTGATCTCGATCTCGACCCGAAGAAGTTCCCTCCCAAGTCCTTCAGCGCCAAGGTCTCGAACCTGAAGAACGAGCTGATCGACGAGGAGAGCTATGCCGATCAGATGGCGGGGGAAGGCGCCGGGGGCGGCTTCGAGAAGACCCTGGCCCAGGCGTACCGCATGTACCAGGCCCGGCTGCGCGAGGCCAATGCGCTGGACTTCGACGACATCATCATGACCACCGTCCATCTGCTCCAGGCGTTTCCCGATGTCGCCGAGCACTACCGGCGCCGGTTCCGTCACGTGATGGTGGACGAGTACCAGGACACCAACCACGCCCAGTACACCCTGGTGCGCGAGCTGGTCGGCACGGGGTACGAGGATCTCCCGCCCGCCGAGCTCTGTGTCGTGGGCGACGCCGACCAGTCGATCTACGCCTTCCGCGGCGCCACCATCCGCAACATCCTCCAGTTCGAGGAGGATTACCCGAACGCCACCACCATCCTTCTGGAGCAGAATTACCGCTCCACCCAGACGATCCTCTCCGCCGCCAACGCGGTCATCGAACGCAATGAGAGCCGCCGCCCCAAGAATCTGTGGACCAACGCGGGCACCGGCGCGCAGATCACCGGCTATGTCGCCGACACCGAGCACGACGAGGCGCAGTTCGTCGCCGATGAGATCGACCGGCTGACCGATGCGGGCGACGCCAAGGCGGGCGATGTCGCCATCTTCTACCGCACCAATGCCCAGTCCCGGGTCTTCGAGGAGATCTTCATCCGGGTCGGGCTGCCGTACAAGGTCGTCGGCGGGGTCCGCTTCTATGAGCGCAAGGAGGTCAGGGACGTCCTGGCCTATCTGCGCGTCCTGGCCAACCCCGAGGACAATGTCCCGCTCCGCCGCATCCTCAATGTTCCCAAGCGGGGCATCGGCGACCGCGCCGAGGCGATGATCGACGCGCTCGCGCTGCGCGAGCGGATCACCTTCCCGCAGGCGCTGCGCCGGGTGGACGAGGCCTATGGCATGGCGGCCCGCTCGGCCAATGCGGTCAAGCGCTTCAATGTGCTGATGGAGGAGCTGCGGACGATCGTCGAATCCGGCGCCGGACCCGCGGTGGTGCTGGAGGCGGTGCTGGAGCGGACCGGATATCTGGCCGAGCTCCAGGCGTCGACCGACCCGCAGGACGAGACCCGGATCGAGAACCTCCAGGAACTGGCCGCGGTGGCGCTGGAATTCGAACAGGGCCGTGCGGAGGGCGAGGGCACGGGCACGCTTCCCGAATTCCTGGAGCAGGTCGCCCTGGTCGCGGACTCCGACCAGATCCCCGACGAGGACGAGGACGGCTCCGGCGTCATCACCCTGATGACCCTCCACACCGCCAAGGGCCTGGAGTTCCCGGTTGTCTTCCTCACCGGCATGGAGGACGGCGTCTTCCCGCACATGCGGGCACTCGGCCAGGCGAAGGAGCTGGAGGAGGAGCGGCGGCTGGCGTATGTCGGGATCACCCGCGCCCGTGAGCGGCTCTATCTGACCCGGGCCCTGATGCGGAGCGCGTGGGGGCAGCCCTCGTACAACCCGCCGTCGCGCTTCCTGGAGGAGATCCCGGTCAAGCATCTGGAGTGGAAGCGGACCGGCCCGATGGCCGCGCCCGCCGGGCCCACCTCCGGGTTCGGTTCGCGGCTGCCGTCGGCGCCCTCCTCGCGCACCCGCACCGGCGCGGCCGGGTTCGCCACCCGGCGCACGGCCTCCGAGAAGCCGGTGATCTCGCTGGCCGTGGGCGATCGGGTCACGCATGACCAGTTCGGTCTGGGGACCGTGGTCCAGGTGCAGGGCACCGGCGGAGAGGCCCAGGCGACCATCGACTTCGGGGACCCGAAGCCGAAGAAGCTGCTGCTGAGGTACGCGCCGGTCGAAAAGCTCTGACCCGTTCGCACCGCGCTGTCGCGGGGAGGGCCGCCGATGCGGCGGCCGTCTCCGCCGGCGCGGCCGGCGCACGGAGAACGGCCGCACAGCTGACATCGCTGTGCGGCCGTTCTGTGTCCGTGCCCGGCCTAGATCTTGAGGTCCTTGCTGCGGAGCCACTGAAGCGGGTCGACCGTCGCGCCGCCCCCGGGCCTGACCTCGAAGTGGAGGTGGACACCGGTGGAGTTGCCGGTGTTGCCGGCGTAGCCGATGACATCGCCGGCCTTGACCGTGCCCGAGCGGATCTTGGCGCTGCTGAGGTGGCAGTACCAGGTCTCGGTGCCGTCGGGCGCGGTCAGGATGATCATGTTGCCGTAGGCGTTGTGGAACTGGGTGCGGATGGTGCCGTCGGTCGCGGCGTAGATGTTCGCGCCGAAGGACAGGGGGAAGTCGATACCCGTGTGGAGCGACATCCAGTTGACGCCGGACTCGCCGTAGTAGGTGCTGAGCACCTTGCTCTTCACCGGGAGCGCGAACTTGGGGCGCAGCGCCTCGCGGCGCTTCGCCTCCTCGATGCGCTTCTTCCGGTCGGCCTCCTGGCGGACCTGGAGGTCGATGCGCTCCTGGGTGCGCGAGGCGCGGTCGCCGAAGTCCCGGGCCTCCGCGTTGAGCGCGGCGAGCTGGGTGTCCATCTTGTTGTTCGCGGCGGCTGTCTTCGCCTCGGTCTCGGCCACATCGGCCGCGGCCAGCTTGGTGTTGTCGGTCTTCTTGCTCTCGCCGCCGGTGATATCGCCGACGGAGGCGGCGGCGATTCCCGCCACGCCCATGACACAGGCGGAGGGGACCGCGACGGTGAAGAGAGCGGAACGCTTGGCGGGGGTACGGCGCCGGCCCCGGCTGCCGCTTCCGCCGGAGCGGCGCACCGGCCGCGGTGTGATCGGGGCGGCCGCGGTGATGGGGTCGAGCTCCCACTCGGGCGTGTCGTCCGCCCCGGTGGTGGCGCCGACCGGTGCGGCGAAGTCGGTGTCACCGTCGAGCGAGGGGAATTCCTCGGTGAGTCCCGTCAGGTGTCCTTCGGAGTGAAGGTCCTCGCCGGTGAGGTCCTCGGAACGCAGGTCGCCGGAGTCGAACTCCGTCTCATACCCGGAGCCGTAAGCCGGAGTGTCGGCGGTGAAGCCCTCGGAGACTTCCTGAAGCAGCTCGGTGGCCTGCTCGGGGATGGCGTCACCCGTGAGCTCCGGGGCGAACTCGGCGCCGAACTCCTGGCCGAACTCGTGCTCGGGAGTGAATTGCTGCGGTACGAGGACATCGGCCATCGCGCCGGTCTCGGTACCCGTGTTCCAGGCGGTGGCGTCGAAGGAGCCGGTCCCGAAGGCCGGTACCGCCCACTGCGCGCCGGTGTCGTACGAGAAAGCCGTGTCCGCGGCCTCGAACCGACCGGCCTCGAACCGACCGGCCTCGAACTGGCCCGTCTCGAACTGCCCGGTCTCGAACTGGCCCGTCTGTGCGGAGTGATCCCACCCGGTCGCGTCCCACTGGCCCGTGGCCTCGTAGGAAACGCCGGTGTCGTACTGCCCGCCGGGGGTCTGCCCGGCGGCGGTGTCGTACTGCCCACCCGCCTCGTGTCCGCCGAACTGATGGCCCTGGTCCTGGATGTCGTACGCCGGATAGCCGGTGACCGGGTGTGCACCCGTGTCCCACTGGCCGGTGTCGTACTGGCCGCTCTGACCGGCGTCGTAACCGGCCTGACCGTCCGGGAGGGCACCGTAGAACGGATCGGTGCCGTAGCTGCCGGTGCTGTAGTCGTCGTTGCCGACGTGCCCGGCGTGGGCGTGCTGGTCGTTCACCAACTTCTCTCTCGCCTCGGCAGCAGGACCTGGATTCCGGGCCGTGAAGCACACGAGTCCCAGAGGGGAACCAGTGGCGCGACTGTACCCGGCGGTATGCGACGGCGACAATCTTCCTGAGGTTTTGAGCAATCAGGAAACGGGCATTCGAGCGTCTTTCGGAGGAGTGTGGGCACAGCTTTGGCCCTATGTTCGAAATTCGTTCGAAAGATTCGGTGTCGATCAGGCCACGGAGATGACTCCCGAGGGGCCCGCTGTCGAATCATTTTCCTCCAGCGCCTCGCGGATGGCGGCGGCGACGGCGGGGTGCACGGGCAGGGCGAGATGGCCGATCCCGCTGACCCGGATGTTCTTCCTGACCAGGTCGGGATGGTCGAGCCGGGCGGTTTCGACCGGGTTCATCCACTGGTCCAAGTCGCTCCAGAAGCTGACGAAGCGGGTGCGGCAGTCCGGCGCGGGCCGGCTCAGCTCCTCGATCACGGCAGAGTCGGGGCGCATCTGGCGCACGACGGGGTGGGCGCTCGCGAGCGGCGCGGCGCTGGTGCCGGAGTGCGGGGTGCCGAGGGTGACCAGGGTGCGCACTCTCAAGTCGCCTCCGAGGCACTGGATGTAATAGCGGGCGATCAGCCCGCCGAGGCTGTGGCCGACGATGTCGACCTGGTTCCGGCCGGTGCGGTCGCGGATGTCCTCGACATGGCGGCCGAGCAGTTCGGCGGCGGTGCGGATGTCGCTCGTCAGGGGGGAGTGGTTGAGGCATTCGAGATGGCGCCAGCCGTGCCGGGCGAGGGAGCGGCGGAGCAGTACGAAGACCGAGCGGTTGTCGGCGAAGCCGTGGAGCAGCAGAACGGGCGGATGGTCCGGGCCCGGGGCGGCGAGCCGTGCGGCGGGCGCCGCCTCCGCGGGGTCGCCGGGTGTGTGCGGGCTGTGCTCGGGCCCGGGGCGCTCGGAGGTGAGGCCGGTGGGGTAAAGGAGCATGTGCCCGGCGAGAATCGCCAGCTCCAGTGCCGTGGCCCGGAGCAGGGCGGCGGGCATGCGCAGTCCGCCGAGATCGTGCAGGCCGGCCCGGAGATTCCACAGCTGGTGTGCGGCGGGGAGGCGGGGAGGGTCGGTGCCGGGGTTCCCGGCATCCGGGGGCGGCTCGGGCCCGGACGGCTCGCCGTCTGATTCCGGAGTGCCCGCCGCCGGGGCGCGCGGTCCGGCCGCGCTCTCGGGCGGCCCGCCCGGAGCCGGTGCGTCCGAGCTCGGGGGCGAGAAAGGCGGGAAGGGGAGAACCTTCATGGGCCGACCTCCGTACGACATCGCAGGAGACGGCGATCCGTCCCCCGCCATGCCCTCATGGGGCCTCTTCAAGCTGCCTGTGGTGTGAGCTGTGGCCTCTCGCGGTCTCCTGTCCCGGCGTCGGTTCGGGCGGCAGGGGCGCCGGGCCCCCGTGCCGTGCGGCTGACGGCGCGGAGGCGCGGCCCTGAAGTGGCTCCCTCTGCGCCGGGCCCGCCCGGCTTGTGGGCCGGGCGATACGGGTACGACGCATAGCGAACATGTCCCACCATGTGATTTCCCCCTCCCTGTCCACCGCGAAACGGACAGGTGCGGGATGCTGGAGATAACGTTCGTTCACTTGCGGCGGAGCCGGGTGTGTGGAGGCAGTTATGGGTGTGACTGGTCCGATCCGTGTAGTGGTGGCCAAGCCGGGGCTGGACGGCCATGACCGAGGGGCCAAGGTGATCGCGCGGGCGCTCCGGGACGCGGGGATGGAGGTCATCTACACGGGCCTCCACCAGACGCCCGAACAGATCGTGGACACGGCGATCCAGGA
This sequence comes from Streptomyces sp. CAU 1734, assembly GCF_039888735.1. Lineage (NCBI taxonomy): Bacteria > Bacillati > Actinomycetota > Actinomycetes > Kitasatosporales > Streptomycetaceae > Streptomyces > Streptomyces sp. CAU 1734. Next base: position 307,995 of record NZ_JBDQQP010000004.1, on the reverse strand, counting down.
GGACGCCGACGCCATCGGGCTCTCGATCCTCTCCGGGGCGCACAACACGCTCTTCGCGAAGGTCATCGAACTGCTCGGGGAGCGCGAGGCCGAGGACATCAAGGTGTTCGGCGGGGGGATCATTCCCGAGGCCGACATCGCGCCGCTCAAGGAGCTCGGTGTGGCGGAGATCTTCACCCCCGGCGCCACCACGGTCGCGATCGTCGACTGGGTGAACGCGAACGTGCGCCAGCCCGCGGGCACGTGACGCCGGCGGCCCCCGGGCCGCGGGCGGTCGCCGGCGGCACACGGGAGGTCACCCCGCGGGAGCGGCCGGGGTGAGCTCCCGGTGCATGGCCGCGCGCAGCCGCAGGGTGGAGACCAGGCGCTGGAACGCCTCGGACCAGTAGCCGCCCGCGCCCGGTGAACCGCCCTCCACCTCGTCCGGCGTCGCCGTCAGCAGATCCAGACGGCTCGCCTCCGAAGGCGCCAGGCACCGCTCGGCCAGCCCCATGACCCCGCTGAAACTCCACGGATAGCTCCCCGCCTCCCGGGCGATGTCCAGGGCGTCCACCACCGAGCGGCCCAGCGGCTCCGCCCAGGGGACCGAACAGACGCCGAGCAGCTGGAACGCCTCCGAGAGACCGTGCGAGGCGATGAACTCCGCCACCCACTCCGCGCGCTCCGCCGGATCCAGGCTCGCCAGCAGTTTCGCCCGCTCGGCGATGGGAGAGGTCCCGGGGCCGGTCTCGGGCGGGCTGCCCGGGGAGCCGAGGAGCGCGCGGGACCACTGCGGATCCCGCTGCCGCACCGCGGCCCGGCACCAGGCCGCATGCAGCTCCTCGCGCCAGCCGTCCGCCACGGGCAGGGCGACGATCTCCCGTACGGTCCGCCCGCCGAAGCGCGTCTCCCAGGTCGCCAGCGGCGCCGCCTCCACCAGCTGGCCCAGCCACCAGGACCGCTTGCCCCGGCCCGCCGGCGGGGCCGGAACCACCCCGTCGCGCTGCATCTCCGCATCGCACGCATGCGGCGCCTCCACCGCGATCAGCGGATCGCCACCGCTCGGATCCAGGGCGAGACAGGACCGGGCGCGTGCCGCCATCCGTCCGGCGAGCGCCGAGTGGGGCAGACCGGAGAGCAATTCCGCCGCCGTCGCCCGGACATTGCGGCTGCGGTCGGCGAGTGCCCGCTCCAGAAACGGCTCGTCCGCGTCCGACAGACGGGTGCGCAGGGAGTCGAGGAACATCAGCCGGTCCTCGGCCCGCTCCGCCGCCCAGCCGCTCGCCAGCAGGGCCCGCGCCCTGTCCGGGGCGTCCCCGCGCACGGCCGTCAGCAGGGCGACCCGCTCCGCGAAGAGCCCCTCCTCCCACAGGCGCCGGACCGCCTCGGTGTCCGTGACCTCCGGAAGGAGCGCACCGCCCCCGGACGCGCCGCGCAGCGCGAACCGCCACTCGGGATTGAAACGGGCCAGCCAGAGCCCGCGCGATCCGGCGAAGGCGAGCGCCGGCGGACGCAGATCCGTACGCGCCCGGGCGGCGTCCAGCAGCGCCGGGAGAAGTGCCGGAGGGGCCTGGTAGCCGTGGTGGTTCGCCGCGGCCAGCCACTGCGGCAGCAGCTCGGTCAGATCCGGGGCCGTGCCCCGCCGCCCGCCCGACGACGGCGCCGAACGGTCCGCCAGCAGCTGGGCGAGCCGCCGCTCCGCCGCCGGCGGCGGAAACGGCCGCCCGTCGGGCGGCGCGGGAGCAGGGCGCTCGGCGGCCCGGGCCGGCCGCAGCCCCGCCCTGCGCCGCACCGTGTGCAGCGCAGCCGCGTCCAGCAGGGCGGCGGGCGCCTCGGCCCCGGCCGCCATCACCTCCTCGGGCGGCGTGCGGCGGTCGGTGCCGAGCAGCGCCGAGGTGATCAGTTCCTCCCACAGCGAGGTACCGCCGATACCGGTCATGTTGTCCCTCCGTAACCGCGTGTCCGCCTGATGCATGTCGTCCGCCCGACCCTCCCGCCCGGTTCCGCGTCTCCCCCCCCGGCAGACGGTGTCCGGGTCCCCTCAGACCAGGGCCGTGGCCCCGGCCGTCCCGGCGGACCAGGCGGCGAGCGGGGTCAGCCCCGCGTGGCCGCACTCGCCGAACACCGTCACCGCATCGCCGCCGGAGAGCGCCAGCAGCTTCCACAGCCCCGGACGGCCGAGCGCGGCGGGTGCGACGGGCAGTGCGGAGCCGTCCCCGGCGTCGGCCAGCTGCCACCCCTCCCCGCTTCCGTCCGGGACCGGTATCACCTCCGAGACAATCACCGGCCAGGCATCCAGCCAGGGATCGGCGGCCAGCGCCCTGCCGTACGCGGCCGGCGCCGCCCGGACCGGACCGCCGGGCGGGGCGGCCGCCGAGGGGACCGCGGGCCCCAGCGCCTCCCCCAGATCGGCCCGGAGCCCGCCCCCGCCCGGATACGGGGAGAGATCGGCCTCCACCACCAGCCCCACCGGCAGCGACAGCGACGGCGCCCGGCCGCCCGCGCCGAACGACAGCACCAGCGCGATCCGCCCGGACTCCTCGCCCCGCACCCAGATCCGGCGGGTCGTCACCCGCCCGTCGGACGAGTCGTACTGAGCGAGGATCAGCCAGCGGTCGCGGATCGGCGCGCCCCGCTCCGAGGTGGACAGACCGACCCGGCCGCGCACGGTCGCCGCCAGCGGCTCCGGCAGCCGCTCCACCCGCAGCCAGGCCGTGTCGAGCAGATGGAGCAGCGCGCACTCCTCCAACAGCCGCACCGGCCAGTCCCGGCCCGACCCCGGGATCGCCCCCAGCTCCCGCACCCGCGCGGCCAGACCCGGCGCCTGGGCGTCGACCATCCTGGCGGCGGTCTCCTCCCAGAGGGCGTAACCCCCCTGCTCGGCCGAGGCGAGACCGCCGCGGAGCAGATCCGCGAGCCGCCGCTCCAGCTCCGCGGCCCCCGCCGTGATGCGCCCCGCGCGCCGCTCCGCCCGGCGGACCGCCGCCTCCGGGTCGGCGGGCGCCCCGCCGCCCTCCCCGCCGGCCGCGCTCTCCTTCCGCGCCGCGGCCCGCTCGCGCCGGCCCTCCAGCCACTCCGCCGCCCACTCCGGCTCGGCGCCCCCGGTGGCCACGGAAGGGTCCTCCGCGGCCCAGAGCAGCAGCAGACCCAGCGCGTGCTTGCACGGGAACTTGCGGCTGGGACAGCTGCACCGGAACGCGGGCCCGGCCGTGTCCGCGACCGTGCGGTACGGCTTGCCTCCGCTGCCCCCGCACAGACCCCACACCGCACCCGCGCCGTCGGCACCCGCCCCCGACCACGGCCCCGGCAGACCCAGCTTGCTTCCGGCCTTGCGTGATGTGTCGTCAGGAGCCAGTGCCAGCACCTGTTCCGACGACCAGCGCACCCCCTGCTGATTCATGTTCCCGAAGGTACGCGCAGCCACTGACAATCGGCCCTGACCTGCGCCAACGACCCATTGTCAGTGGGGTGGTGCACTGTGGGAGGCACATCGGATCGAACGATCTGAAGGGGGAGTCATGAGCGTTTCCGAAACCGTCGCGAGCCAGGGGGCAGAGGCCCTGCGGCCCCACGCGGAGGACGCCTTCGCGGACGAACTGAAGGCGCTCGCCGCCGCCGACGACCGGCCACGCCCGGCCCGCTGGCGGCTGTCGCCGTGGGCCGTCGCCACCTATCTCCTCGGCGGCGCGCTGCCCGACGGCACGGTGATCACACCCAAGTACGTGGGCCCGCGCCGGATCGTCGAAGTCGCCGTCACCACCCTCGCCACCGATCGCGCGCTGCTGCTCCTCGGCGTCCCCGGCACCGCCAAGACCTGGGTGTCCGAGCATCTGGCCGCGGCGGTCAGCGGGGACTCCACCCTGCTGGTGCAGGGCACCGCCGGCACACCCGAGGAAGCCATCCGCTACGGATGGAACTACGCGCGGCTGCTCGCCCACGGCCCCAGCAGGGACGCCCTCGTGCCGAGTCCGGTGATGCGGGCCATGGCCGACGGCATGACCGCCCGGGTCGAGGAACTGACCCGCATCCCCGCCGATGTGCAGGACACCCTGATCACCATCCTGTCCGAGAAGACCCTGCCGATTCCCGAGCTGGGCCAGGAGGTCCAGGCGGTTCGCGGCTTCAATCTGATCGCCACCGCCAATGACCGCGACCGGGGGGTCAACGACCTCTCCAGCGCCCTGCGCCGCCGCTTCAACACCGTGGTCCTGCCGCTGCCCGCGACCGCGGACGCCGAGGTCGACATCGTCTCCCGCCGGGTCGACCAGCTCGGACGCTCGCTCGATCTGCCCGCTCCGCCCGAGGGGCTGGAGGAGATCCGCCGGGTCGTCACCGTCTTCCGGGAGCTGCGGGAGGGGATCTCGGAGGACGGGCGGACGAGAATCAAGTCGCCCTCGGGGACGCTGTCGACGGCGGAGGCGATCTCCGTGGTCACGGGCGGGCTCGCGCTGGCCGCGCACTTCGGGGACGGGGTGCTGCGGCCGGCGGATGTGGCCGCCGGGATCCTCGGCGCGGTCGTCCGGGACCCGGCGGCCGACCGGGTCGTCTGGCAGGAGTATCTGGAGACCGTGGTCCGGGAGCGGGACGGCTGGAAGGACTTCTACCGGGCATGCAGGGAGGCGAGCGCGTGAAGGGTCCGCTGCTTCTCGGCGTCCGGCACCACGGCCCGGGATCGGCCCGCGCGGTGCGGGCCGCGCTGGACGCCGCGTCGCCCGACGCGGTGCTCATCGAGGGCCCGCCGGAGGCGGACGCGCTGGTCGCCCTCGCGGGGCAGGAGGGCATGCGGCCCCCGGTCGCCCTGCTCGCCCATGCGGTGGACGACCCGGGCCGGGCGGCGTTCTGGCCGCTGGCCCGGTTCTCCCCCGAGTGGGTGGCCATCCGCTGGGCGCTCGGCCGCGGGCTGCCGGTCCGGTTCATCGATCTGCCCGCCGCTCACTCGCTCGCCCTGGCCGCGGCGGCGGAGGAGCGGGCGGAGAAGAGGGCGGGGGAGGGGCCGGAGGCCGGATCCGGTCCCGCCGGGGCACCGGACCCCGAGTGGGACGCGGTGCCCGGCGGCGCGGCGCGGCGCCCGTCCCCCGGTGCCGCGGCGGACCCGGAGTGGGATGTCGCCGACCCCGAGGGGGACGCGGTGCCCGAGGGGCGCACGGCGGGGGAGCTGCGGGTCGATCCCCTCGCCGTACTGGCCGGGACGGCGGGATACGACGACCCCGAGCGGTGGTGGGAGGACGTCGTGGAGCACCGGGGCGGCCACGGCGGTGACCCGCTCGCGCCCTTCGCCGCACTCGGTGAGGCCATGAGCGCCCTGCGCGCCGCTCATGGCCACGGAGGTCACCGGCGGGACCTCGTCAGAGAGGCCCACATGCGGCTGCGGCTGCGCGCGGCACGGAAGGAGTTCGGGGACCGCGTGGGAGTGGTCTGCGGCGCCTGGCACGTGCCCGCGCTCACCGAGAGGACCACCGTCACCGCCGACCGGGCCCTCCTCAAAGGACTGCCCAAGGTCAGAACGGAGATGACCTGGGTGCCCTGGACCCACCGCCGGCTCGCCCGGCGCAGCGGCTACGGCGCCGGAATCGAATCCCCCGGGTGGTACGGACACCTCTTCGCATCACCCGACCGGCCCATCGAGCGCTGGATGACCTCGGTCGCCGGGCTGCTGCGGGCGGAGGACCATCCGGTCTCCCCGGCCCATGTCATCGAGGCCGTCCGGCTCGCGGAGACCCTGGCCGCCATGCGCGGACGTCCCCTCGCCGGGCTGACCGAGACCACCGACGCCGTCCGGGCCGTGATGTGCGACGGCTCCGATGTGCCCCTGGAGCTGATCAGGGACCGGCTCGTGGTCGGGGACGTCCTCGGCGAGGTCCCGGACACCGCCCCCGCCGTACCGCTCCAGCGCGACCTGGCCCGTCTCCAGCGCGGCCTGCGGCTCAGACCGGAGGCAGCGGAGCGGCAGCTGGAGCTCGACCTCCGGGAGGAGACCGGGGCGGCCAGGAGCCGGCTGCTGCACCGGCTGCGGCTGCTCGCCGTCGGCTGGGGCGAGCCGGTGGCGGGGCGGGCGAGCACCGGCACCTTCCGGGAGAGCTGGCGGCTCCGCTGGGAGCCCGAGCTCTCCGTCCGGGTCGCCGAGGCCGGGGTCTGGGGCACCACCGTGCTCGGCGCCGCCGCGGCGATGGCGGAGCACCGGGCACTCGCCGCGACGACACTCGCCGAGGTCACCGTGCTGGCCGAGGAGTGTCTGCTGGCCGAGGTGACCGACGCCCTCCCGGCCGTGATGCGGGCCCTCGCCGACCGGGCCGCGCTCGACACGGATGTCGGCCGGCTCGCCGAGGCGCTGCCCGCGCTCGCCCGTTCCCTGCGGTACGGGGACACCCGGTCCACCGACACCTCGGCACTCGCCGAGGTCGCCACCGGGCTCGCGGAGCGGATCCGGGTCGGGCTGCCACCCGCCTGCACCGGGCTCGACGCGGATGGCGCGGCGCTGATGCGCGGTCATCTGGACGCGGTGCACACCGCCCTGGGGCTGCTGCCCGACGCGGCGGAGCAGGCGGAGCGGTGGGCCTCCGTACTGCACCGGCTCGCCGGCCGGGACACCGTGCCGGGGGTGATCCGGGGCCGGGCCGCCCGGCTGCTGCTCGACGCCGGGCGGCTCGACCGGGAGGGAGCGGCCCGGCTGATGGGCCTCGCGCTCTCCTCCGGCACCCCGCCCGCCGACGCGGCGGCCTGGATCGAGGGGTTCATCGGCGGCGCGTCCGGGGGCGGAATGCTCCTTGTCCACGACGAGCGCCTGCGCGGCCTGGTGGACGACTGGCTCACCGGGGTGCCCCCGGATCAGTTCACCGATGTCCTCCCGCTCTTGCGCCGCACCTTCTCCGCTTATGAGCCCGGAGTCCGCCGCACCCTGGGCGAGCTGGTCCGGCGCGGTCCCTCGGCGGCCGCCGGGGACGGCGGCCGGCCCGGTCTCCCGGCGGGCGGCTTCGGCACCGGGATCGACGAGCGGCGGGCGGACGCCGTGCTGCCGGTGCTCCGGCTGCTGCTGGGAATCGACGAGGACAGCCTCGCCGGGGCGGGGGTATGACACCGGTGCCGGAAGCGGAAGCGGTCGGCGCGATGGACACGGCGGGAGGGGGCGAACGGGTGCGAGAGGGGTACGCGGTGGACGGGGACGAGCGGGTGCGGCGGTGGCGGATGGTGCTGGGCGGTGAGGGGGCCGACGGCACCGGCTGCTCGCTCACCGGCACCGATCTCGCCGTGGACGCCGCCCTGACCGCTCTCTACGGAAGCGGCGGGAATCCGGCGGGCGCCGGGGCCGGCGGCGGGCGGGGCCGGTCCGCGGGGCTCGGTGCCTCCGCGCCCTCCATGGCCCGCTGGCTCGGTGACATCCGGACCTATTTCCCCAGTTCCGTCGTCCAGATCATGCAGCGCGACGCCATCGACCGGCTCGGTCTCGCCACGCTGCTCCTGGAGCCGGAGATGCTGGAAGCCGTCGAGGCGGACGTCCATCTGGTGGGCACCCTGCTCTCCCTCGGCAAGGCGATGCCCGAGACGACCAGGGAGACGGCGAGAGCCGTGGTGCGGAAGGTCGTCGCCGATCTGGAGCGCAGGCTGGCCACCCGCACCGTGTCCACCCTCACCGGGGCACTCGACCGGGCGGCCAGGGTCAGCAGGCCGCGGCACCGGGACATCGACTGGGACCGCACCATCCGCGCCAATCTGAAGAACTACCTTCCCGAGTTCGGCACCGTCGTCCCGGAGCGGCTCATCGGCTACGGCCGGGCCGCAGGCTCGGTGCGGAAGGAGGTGGTGCTCTGCATCGACCAGTCGGGCTCGATGGCGGCGTCCGTCGTCCATGCCGCCGTCTTCGGGGCGGTGCTGGCCTCCATGCGGTCCATCGCCACCCGGCTCGTCGTCTTCGACACTTCCGTGGTCGACCTCACCGACCAGCTCGACGACCCGGTGGATGTGCTCTTCGGCACCCGGCTCGGCGGCGGCACCGACATCAATCGGGCCCTGGCGTACTGCCAGTCGCGGATAACCCGCCCGGCCGACACCGTGGTCGTCCTGATCAGTGATCTCTACGAGGGCGGGATACGCGACGAGATGCTGAAGCGGGTGGCCGCGATGCAGGCGTCGGGGGTGCAGTTCGTGGCCCTGCTCGCGCTCTCGGACGAGGGCACACCGGCGTACGACCGCGAGCACGCCGCCGCGCTCGCCGCCCTGGGCGCTCCGGCCTTCGCCTGTACGCCGGATCTCTTCCCGGAGGTCATGGCGGCGGCGATCGAGAAGCGGCCACTGCCCGTACCGGATCCCTGAGCGGCACGGGGAGGACGGGAGACGTGCGGGAGGAAGGAGACGGGAGGAAGGAGACGGGAGGAAAGCGGGAGAGGAAGACGGGAGGCGGACGGGAGGCAAGGGCGGGGGACCGAGGGGGCCCGGGGAGAAGCGGCGGTACGGGGCGGTGCGGAAAGGTACCGATTTCGGGGCCCCTGGGCAGGCGGCACCTGGGAAATCCAGGTCCCCGGCCGATCTCTGCCCCTGGACCTGTGACCGTTATCACCACTGATGTGTGAGCTGCGATTTAGGGAGCCACCGGCCACGGGGATACTCTGCGAGGCGGACATGCCGCGTGCCCGGTCACCGTGCGCGCCTTCCTTGTGACATCGCAGTCACGTTGCCCTTCGCGGCACGCCCACGCAGACAACGAACCGCGATCATCAGAAAAGGGACGGACGCGCGTGGACCTGTTCGAGTACCAGGCGAGGGACCTCTTCGCCAAGCACGGTGTACCGGTGCTGGCCGGTGAAGTCATCGACACGCCTGAGGCGGCGCGCGAGGTGACCGAGCGTCTCGGCGGCCGGTCGGTCGTCAAGGCGCAGGTGAAGGTCGGCGGCCGCGGCAAGGCCGGCGGCGTGAAGCTGGCCGACAGCCCGGATGACGCGGTCGCCAAGGCCGGTCAGATCCTCGGCATGGACATCAAGGGCCACACGGTCCACAAGGTGATGCTGGCCGAGACCGCACCGGAGATCGCCGAGGAGTACTACGTCTCGTACCTCCTCGACCGCACGAACCGCACCTTCCTCGCCATGGCCTCCGTCGAGGGCGGCATGGACATCGAGGAGGTCGCGGCCAACAACCCCGAGGCCCTGGCCAAGGTTCCGGTCAACGCCAATGAGGGCGTGACCAAGGAGAAGGCGGCCGAGATCGTCGCCGCCGCGAAGTTCCCGGCCGAGGTCGCGGACCAGGTCGCGGACATCCTGGTGACCCTGTGGAAGACCTTCATCGCCGAGGACGCGCTCCTCATCGAGGTCAACCCGCTCGCCAAGGTCGCCGACGGCCGGGTCATCGCCCTGGACGGCAAGGTCACCCTGGACGCCAACGCCGACTTCCGCCAGCCGGAGCACGAGGCGCTGGAGGACAAGGACGCGGCGAACCCGCTGGAGGCGGCGGCCAAGGCCAAGAACCTCAACTACGTCAAGCTCGACGGCCAGGTCGGCATCATCGGCAATGGCGCGGGTCTGGTCATGTCGACGCTCGACGTCGTCGCGTACGCCGGTGAGAACCACGGCGGCGTGAAGCCGGCCAACTTCCTCGACATCGGTGGTGGCGCCTCCGCCGAGGTCATGGCGAACGGCCTGGAGATCATCCTCGGCGACCCGGACGTCAAGTCCGTGTTCGTCAATGTCTTCGGTGGCATCACCGCCTGTGACGAGGTCGCCAACGGCATCGTCCAGGCCCTTGAGCTGCTGAAGTCGAAGGGCGAGGACGTCACCAAGCCGCTGGTCGTGCGCCTCGACGGCAACAACGCGGAGCTGGGTCGCAAGATCCTTTCCGACGCGAACCACCCGCTCGTGCAGCGTGTGGACACCATGGACGGTGCGGCCGACAAGGCCGCCGAGCTCGCGGCGAAGTAAGGGATTCAGACCACCATGGCTATCTTCCTCACCAAGGACAGCAAGGTCATCGTCCAGGGCATGACCGGTGCCACGGGCATGAAGCACACCAAGCTGATGCTGGGCGACGGCACCAACATCGTCGGCGGCGTGAACCCGCGCAAGGCCGGTACCACCGTCGACTTCGACGGTACCGAGGTACCCGTCTTCGGCTCGGTCGCCGAGGCGATGAAGGAGACCGGCGCCGACGTATCCGTGCTCTTCGTGCCCCCGGCCTTCGCCAAGGCCGCCGTCGTCGAGGCCATCGACGCCGAGATCCCGCTGGCCGTCGTCATCACCGAGGGCATCGCGGTGCACGACTCCGCCGCCTTCTGGGCGCACGCCATCGCCAAGGGCAACAAGACCCGGATCATCGGCCCGAACTGTCCCGGTCTGATCACCCCCGGCCAGTCCAACGCCGGCATCATCCCGGGCGACATCACCAAGCCCGGCCGCATCGGTCTGGTGTCGAAGTCCGGCACCCTGACCTACCAGATGATGTACGAGCTGCGTGACATCGGCTTCACCTCCGCGGTCGGCATCGGTGGCGACCCGGTCGTCGGTACCACCCACATCGACGCCCTCGCGGCGTTCGAGGCGGACCCCGACACCGACCTGATCGTGATGATCGGCGAGATCGGCGGCGACGCCGAGGAGCGCGCGGCCGACTTCATCAAGGCCAATGTCACCAAGCCGGTCGTCGGCTACGTCGCGGGCTTCACCGCCCCCGAGGGCAAGACGATGGGCCACGCCGGTGCGATCGTGTCGGGTTCCTCCGGCACCGCGCAGGCGAAGAAGGAGGCCCTGGAGGCCGCGGGCGTCAAGGTCGGCAAGACTCCGACCGAGACCGCCAAGCTGGCGCGCGAGATCCTCAACGGCTGATCTCGCGCGACCCCGTCGCTTCCGGTGCGTGATGGCGCGCCGGCCGCCGGCGGATGAAGGACAGGTGTGGGCCCGGACCCCGGCAGGGGGTTCGGGCCCACACCTGTTCCCGGCCGGGGCGGCCGGCGGGCGCGGCGGGTCACGCGGGCCGGGCCGGTCGGGCCGGTCACTCGGGTCGGACAGGTCACGCAAGCCAGGCCGATCAGGCGGATCATGCAGGTCAGGCGGATCATGCAGGTCAGACGGGTCGGACGGGTCGGACGGGCCCGCCGGGTCAGGGGATCTGCGGAACCAGGCGTGCCGGGCCGTGGGCCGGGTCGGAGAGCAGTTTGCGCCGGAGCTCTCTGCCCGGATCCGTCAGCGGTTCGGGCCCGGCATGGGCCGGGACTCCCTCCACCCGGCTGCCGGGGGAGACCTCCGGCACATACTGCGTCGGCGCCGTGGCCAGGGTGAATCCGGTCGCGCCGATGAGCAGCGCGGTCACCGTGAGCGCCGTCCTGGTCCAGAACCAGATCCGCCGCTCGCTGTTGAGCCGCACCGACTCGGCCGGGGCGGGCCTCGGCGCCGGCCAGGCGCCCGCGATGGCCACCAGCTCCGTGTGGAGCGCCTCGGCCGAGGCCAGCTCCGGCAGCCGTGCCGCGATGGCCTCCCGGGCATGCAGAACCCGGTTGGCCGTCGCCGGAGTGCTCGCCTCCGTCTCGGCCGCTGTCTCGGGCAGATCGAGGCCCAGACCGTCGTAGAGCAGCAGCGCGCGGCGGTACGGGGGCGGCAGCTCCAGCAGCGCGTCCAGCAGCGCGCGCCGGGGCGGATCCAGTGGCGGCACATCGGGATGGCGGTGCGCGGGCCGCAGCCGCTGCCAGGGCGACATCGCGAATTCGTACGCCGCCGCCCGCACCCAGCCGACCGGATCCCGGTCGCGGGCGACCTCGGGCCACCGCTGCCAGGCAAGATGGAAGGCGTGCTCCACCACCTCGTGCGAGAGCCGCCGCCGGCCGGTGAGCAGATATGCCTGACGGACCAGCGCGGTGGCGGTCCGGGTGTAGAGCGTGTCGAACGCCTCGGCCGGGGTGGGCCCCTGTTCCGATCCCGGGATCTCCTCCGACCAGCCGTCCCAGCCCCCCGCCGTCTTCACCGCCGCTTTCGGCGAAGGCGCGGTCCGCGGTGCGGTCTGCCCGGTCCGCTCGGTCCGCTCGGTCTGCCCCGACGGCCCGGACGGCCCCGACCGCTCGGGCGACGGCTGGGGCGACGGCTCCGACAGCGGTGCCGGATGGGATGGATGGGACGGATGGGGCGGATGCGCGGGGTGCGGCGGGTGCCCCGGCCGCGCGGAGGGCGCCTGCGGCGCGGTCTGCGCCGGGTGGACGACGGGGGGCGAGCCCTTCGGCGGGTGCGGCGGGGCGGGCCGGGCCGCCCGCTTGGCCGCCGTGGCCGGCCGGGTGACGGAGTGCGGCTGCTTCCCCTTCTCGCCGGTCCTGGCGGCGGCGGTCCTGAGCTCCGTCTGTCCGGTCCGCCGGGTCCGCTCCGGCTGCTCGGCCGCCCGCGCCGCCCGGATGGCCCGGATCGCGCGTACGGGAATGGAGGGCGCGGCCGGCTCCGGCGGCCCGGCCGGCCCGGCGGACACGGAGGGCTCGGACGGCGCGTCCACCGCCTCCGGTCCACCCGCCGTGGCGCCGTCCCCCGTCGCACACTCTTCCGCCGAGGGGGACCCGGACCCCGCCACGCCGGCGCTCGATTCCTCCCGGTCCGGCGCTTTCTGTTCCGGCTCCACCCGGGCGGCGCCGCCGGAGTCCGGACCGGGCCGGCCGGGAGTCGCCAGCAGCTTCGCGTACGCCTCGCGGCGGCGGCCCCGCGGATCGCTCCGGCCCGCCTCCCACGCGCGCACGGTCGCCCTGGTGACGCCGATCGCCGCCGCGACCTCCTGTTCGGTCATCGACTTCGCCTCCCGGAGCCTGCGCCGCTCCTTGGGAGTGGGCAGTGGTGGATCGGGAGCGGAGTGTGTGGTGCTCTGGGTCATCAAGGGCTCCCCGAAGCGCTGCACTCGGCATAAAAGTACATAAACGTATATTGGGCGACACAGCGGCTATTCGCCTGTTACATGAATAAGGCGCGTGTCGTTGGGAGCATGGCCCGGTGACCCAGACGACCGATCGCGGCCCCGTTCACTCCACCACCCCGGTCCTCGTGCAGGGAGGCCGCAGGGCGGCGCTGGTCGCGTGCCTGGTCCGCGGGGCCACGGCGGCCGGGCTCGGACTCGGCGCGCTGGCGGTCCTGGTCATGGTGGTGTGGATCAGTTCGCCCTATCCGGACAACGGCCCGGACGGGGCGCTGCACATCGCCGCCGGGCTCTGGCTGATGGCACACGGCACCGAGCTGATCCGCACCGACACCCTCTCCGGGCAGCCCGCGCCGGTCGGGGTCGTACCCCTGCTGCTGGTGGTGCTCCCGGTCTGGCTGGTCCACCGCGCCGCCCGCGACGGCGTCATCCCGGACCCGGCCGAGCGGCGGCCCCGGCCGTCGCCGCGTGGCGCGATCTGTGCGGTGAGCATGGGATATCTGCTGGTCGGCGCGGTGGTGGCGGGATATTCGCGGAGCGGTTCGCCGGCGGTCAATCCGCTGAGCGCGCTGGTCCAGCTCCCGCTGGTGACCGTGCTCGCGGCCTGTGCCGGAGTGTGGACGGCGAAGGGCCGCCCCGCCGGACCGCTGCCCAAGTGGCTGCCGGGAGCGCTGCGGCTCAGGCTCGTCCGCACCCGGGTGGCGGTCGCCCTGCGGGCCGCCTGCGCGGGAGCGCTGGTGCTCTTCGGCGGTGGCGCGGTGCTCGTGGCCCTCTCGCTGGTGTGGCACGGGGAGGCCGTGCGGGAGGCGTTCCCGTACCTCTCCGAGGTCTGGTCGGGTCAGTTCACGGTGCTGCTCCTGGCCTTCACTCTGGTGCCGAACGCGGCGGCCTGGGGAGCGGCGTACGGGCTGGGCCCCGGCTTCGCCCTCGGTACGGGTGCCTCGGCCACCCCGCTGGCACTCTCCGGCGACCCCGCCGTGCCGGTCTTCCCGCTCCTCGCCGCGGTCCCGGCGGAGGGCGCCGGCACCCCGCTGAACTGGGCTTGCGCACTTGTGCCGGTACTCGCGGGGCTGGTGATCGCCGGATTCACCACGGCCGCCGCCGCGCCCCGGTTCGTGGATCCCGCGCTGGTCTGGCGCAATCGTGAGACGGCGCTGACGGCGTTTCTGGGCGCCGTGGGCTGCGGGGTGCTGACGGCGGCCATGACAGCCGCCGCGGCGGGACCGATGGGGTCGGCGCGGCTGCTGGCCTTCGGGCCGGTCTGGTGGCTCGCCGGCGCGGCGGCCCTCGCCTGGTCCGCGGTGATCGCGGTTCCGCTGGCGACGGCGGTACGGATGTGGCGTGCGGGACCGGGGGCACGCGTACGGCGATGGCTCCCCCGGTGGCCCGGATTCCGCCGGGGTACGGGAACGGCGCCCGCGCCGGCCACCGATCGCGAACCCCCATCGGCACCACAACCGGAACCGGAACCGAACCCGCCGACCTCCGGGCCCCCGGCCCCGTCCGTACCCGCTCCCGTACCCGCGTCCGTACCCGCTCCCGCCCCGGTGCCGAAGCCCGCCAAGGCCGCCAAGGCCGCACCCGAGGCGCCGGCCGAGGCGTATGACTTTCTGCCGGAACTCCCCCGGGTGGCGGACGGCCCGCCGCACCGCCCGGACCCGCCGGAGGAGGACCGGGACGAAGAGCCGGCCGGTCCGTCCCCCGACCGCCCCTGGGCGGCCCCGGCCAGCCCCTGGCCCCAGGACCCGGACCCGGTGACCCCGGCGGACCCGCCCGCGCCCCCCGCCCCCGCCCCGAAACCGGAACCGGAACCGGAACCGAAACCGAAACCGGAACAGGGGCAGGGGCAGGAATCCGGCCCCGTCTGACGGCGGCAACACGAACCGGCCCGGCCGGGGAAGTCGATCCCCGGCCGGGCCGGTCGGTGTCCGCTGTGGTGCCGTGTGCCGCAGCCCCGGAAGGAGCGGCGACGGCGGCGGAAGAGGGTGTGCGGACTACTCGGTCACACCGAGCACATCGCGCAGCGGCTCCGGCAGCTTCTCATTGCAGGAGATCTGGCCGTCCTTCGTCAGCGCGTCCCGCTCACAGGTGTAGAAATCGCGGTACACGAGCTGGGCGGCGTACGTCCCCGCCACGATCAGCACGGCGATACCGCCCATCACCAGACCGGTGATGGCCGCCGTCCGCTGCGACCGGCCCGCGGTCTGCGGGGAGCCGCCGGCCGGCGGGGTGACGGCGGGTGCCGCGTCCCGGACGACCGATCCGCCCGCCTTCGCCGCGTCGGTGGTCACACCGCCCGGCTTCCCGCGCAGCGAGCTGATCGCCCAGTAGAGCGCCAGCGCGCCCAGCAGCAGCGCGATCTCGGTGAACTGGAAGACCGCGAAGAAGAAGCCCCACATGCCCGAGAGCAGGGCGTACCGAGCCCGGCGCTGGGTCGGGTCCGTCGGGTCCCAGCGCAGGCCAGGGGTGCCGCCGCCCTGCCCGCCGCCGGAGGAGTTCTGGCCGCCGGGACGGCCGCCGAAGCCGCCGCCGGAGGAGCGGCCGGGCTGGCGGCTGCTCCACTGGCTGCCCCAGCCGCCGCGCCCGCCGCGCTCCTCCGAGGAGCCGGATGACCCGTCGGACGAGCCGTCGGAGCCCTTCTTGTCGGAGTCGCCGCCCGCCGGCTGCCGGGGCTGCCAGGGCTGGTCGGGCCTCCCCTCCGGGGGCGCCGCGAAGGGGTTGTTCTCGTCGGTGGACTGGCGCTCCCGCGGCAACAGGAGGTCCGTACGGCGGCGTCGGTCCGGCATCTGGTGAACGTCTTCCCCTCAGACCCCGCGCACCTGAGCTTGGGAACCGGTGCGCATGAGGTCTTGTGTCGTTGTGCCCGTCGAGGGACGGGTGTTGTCCCCTGACGCTACCTCCCGGCCGCGCCCCCGTCCCGTGGGGGCCTTCCTGTGTGCCGGTATCGTTGCTGACGGTCGGCCTCTTCGTAGAGTTCCCCGTATCGGGGAGCATGAGTCGTTCGTACGACCGTACAAAATCGGCGCGCTCCGCGTTTGTGGCAGCCGTGCGCGCACAGTGTTGAACGATCGTGACGCCGAGTCACCGCGAGAAAGATGTACCGCCCACGCGAAATGCCTCCCTCCCCGTACACCGTGACGTGCCGGGACGCCCGCCGGCCCGGCTGCTGAGCCTCTGACCTGCGCGAGCCCGAGAACGTACGCCCTGAACGCCCGCGGTCCCGGAAGCCCGCCGCCCCGCAAGCGAGCCTCCCCGGACACGCGAGCGGGCCCAGCCCCAGAGACAGCCGCAAGCGAGAAAGAGACCCCCTGTGGCCTCCAAGCCCTCCACGCCCTCCGCCGCCCGCCGCCCCGCCCGCCTGGTCGTCCTGGTTTCCGGTTCCGGCTCCAATCTCCAGGCCCTCCTCGACGCCGTCGCCGCGGACCGCCTCGCCGCCGAGTCCGCCGGGAAGGCCGAGTCCGCCGGGATCACCGCGCCCACCGCGCCCACCGAGTCCACCGGACCCGGCGACTCCGGCCTTCCCGGCGATCCCGGGAGTGTCCGCCTCCCGCTCGGCGCCGAAGTGGTCGCCGTCGGCGCGGACCGCGGCGGAATCGCCGGCCTGGAACGCGCCGAGCGCGCCGGGGTCCCGACGTTTGTGTGCCGGGTGAAGGACTACGACACCCGTGCGGAGTGGGACGCCGCGCTCGCCGAGGCGACCGCCGCCCACGAGCCCGATCTCGTGGTGTCCGCCGGCTTCATGAAGATCGTGGGCAAGGAGTTCCTCGCCCGCTTCGGCGGCCGTTACATCAACACCCACCCCGCCCTGCTGCCCAGTTTCCCCGGTGCCCACGGAGTGCGCGACGCGCTCGCGTACGGAGCGAAGGTCACCGGGTGCACCGTCCACTTCGCCGACGAAGGTGTCGACACCGGACCGATCATCGCCCAGCAGGCGGTGGAGGTCCGTGATGAGGACGACGAAGCCGCTCTGCACGAGCGCATCAAGGAAGTCGAGCGAGCGCTGCTCGTCGAGGTCGTGGGGCGCCTGGCCCGTAACGACTATCGCATTGAGGGACGAAAGGTAGTTTTCCCGTGACCGAGAACGTCGAGAACGTCGAGTCGGCAGAGACCCCGGCAGGGAGTCCGGCACAGAGCCCGGCCGGGGGCTCGGCCGGGAGCGCCGGAGCCGTGCCGGCGACGGACGACGGTGCGAAGCGGATCATCCGGCGGGCCCTGGTCAGTGTCTACGACAAGACCGGCCTCGAAGAGCTCGCCCGCGGACTGCACGAGGCCGGTGTCGAACTGGTCTCCACCGGTTCCACCGCCGGGCGGATCGCCGCGGCCGGGGTGCCCGTCGCCAAGGTCGAGGAGCTGACCGGCTTCCCCGAGTGCCTGGACGGCCGGGTCAAGACCCTGCACCCCCGGGTGCACGCCGGGATCCTCGCCGATCTCCGCCTCGACTCCCACCGCGAGCAGCTCGCCGAACTCGGTGTCGAGCCGTTCGACCTGGTTGTCGTCAATCTCTACCCCTTCCGGGAGACCGTCGCCTCCGGCGCCTCCCCCGACGAGTGCGTGGAGCAGATCGACATCGGCGGCCCGTCGATGGTCCGCGCCGCGGCCAAGAACCACCCCTCGGTCGCCGTGGTCACCAGCCCCGGCCGGTACGGCGATGTCCTCGCGGCCGTCCGCGACGGCGGCTTCGACCTGACCGCCCGCAAGCGTCTCGCGGCCGAGGCGTTCCAGCACACCGCCGCCTATGACGTGGCGGTGGCCGGCTGGTTCGCCTCCTCCTACGCCCCCGCCGACACCACCGGCTTCCCGGACTTCATCGGGGTCACCTACACACGCTCCAATGTGCTCCGCTACGGCGAGAACCCGCACCAGCCCGCCGCGCTGTACCTCAGCGGCAGCGCCGTGGGCGACGGCGGACTCGCCCGCGCCGAGCAGCTGCACGGCAAGGAGATGTCGTACAACAACTACACGGACACCGAGGCCGCGCGCCGCGCCGCGTACGACCACTCCGAGCCGTGTGTGGCGATCATCAAGCACGCCAACCCGTGCGGCATCGCGATCGGCGCGGACGTCGCCGAGGCGCACCGCAAGGCGCACGCCTGTGACCCGCTCTCCGCCTTCGGCGGCGTGATCGCGGTCAACCGCCCGGTCACCGTCGCGCTGGCCGAGCAGGTCGCGGAGATCTTCACCGAGGTCATCGTGGCCCCGGCGTACGAGGACGGCGCGGTCGAGGTGCTCGCCCGCAAGAAGAACATCCGGGTGCTGCGCTGCCCCGACGCCCCCGCCGCCCTCTTCGAGGCGAAGCAGATCGACGGCGGCACCCTGGCGCAGGTCACCGACCGGCTCCAGGCGCCGGGCGACGACCCGGCCAACTGGACGCTGGCCACCGGCACCCCGCTGACCGCCGGGGAGCTGGCCGAGCTCGCCTTCGCCTGGCGCGCCTGCCGGGCCGTCAAGTCCAATGCGATCCTGCTCGCCAAGGACGGCGCCTCGGTCGGCGTCGGCATGGGCCAGGTGAACCGCGTCGACTCCGCGAAGCTCGCGGTGGAGCGCGCGGGCGAGGAGCGCGCGCGGGGCGCGTACGCCGCGTCGGACGCCTTCTTCCCCTTCCCCGACGGCCTGGAGATCCTGACGGCCGCCGGGGTCAGGGCCGTGGTGCAGCCGGGCGGATCGGTCCGCGACGAGCTGGTCGTGGCGGCGGCGGAGAAGGCGGGCGTGACGATGTACTTCACGGGTACGCGCCACTTCTTCCACTGACCGGTACGCACGTCACGGGCGCGGCCCGCGGGTCCACTCCGGACCCGCGGGCCGCGCCCGCGTCACCCCGCCGTTCAGCAGCTCGGGAGCCACTTCACCGAGCGGATGGTGGTCTCCCCGTCGAGATTGGCGCGCTCCCGGGGCTGAAGACAGCCCACCTGCTCCTGGTATCCCGACTTCTGATAGAAACCGGCGCCGGGCAGCGGGACGGCCCCGGAGCCGTTGTTGACGGCGGATCGCGGCGCCTCCACCTCGCTCCAGTCGCAGGCGACGATCCCGGAGTGGGCGTCCCGCTCATTTCCGTACCAGGCGCACATCTCGCCGCCGCCGTCCTTCTCGGTGAAGAAGCAGACATGGCCGGGGGCGCACCGCTCGTACCCGGCGGCCTCCGCGGTGTCGGCACTGCGCACCATGACCGTCATGAGAGTGCCCGCGACGACGAGCGCCGCCGCGGCGCCCCATCCGAGCCCGTACCGCGACCGGCTCGTACTCCGGCCGCGGTTCCCGCTCCGCTCCCGGCCCGCCCCGGACGCGCCCGTGAGGGGCCGGTGGCCGAAGGGGCGGCGGGGCAGCACGGGCGAGGGTTCGGATCCGGTGGCGGCCTCGGCCCGGCGCAGCAGCACCGCCGTGTCGACCTCCGAGCGTTGCACCTGCGTACGGGCGAGACAGTCGGTCACGATCCCCCGCCACGCCTCCGGGAGGCCGGGCGCGAGCCGCAGCACGCCCACCCCGCGCGCGTACCTGACGGCCGCCTCCCGGCGCGCTCCCGGGGTGGCGCCGGGGAAGGGCAGCCGGCCGGTGAGGACGAGATGGGCGAGTACGCCGAAGGCCCAGATGTCGGCGGTGGCGTCGATCCGCTGCTCCCGCTCGCCGGCGGCCCCGAGGAGCTCGGGCGGGGTGTAGTCATTGGTGTGGAAGCCCGGCGCGTAGCCGTGGGCGCTCCGGAGCTCGGTGGCGAGGTGGAAATCGCCCAGCCGTACGGACTGGTCGGCGAGGAGCAGCACATTCCCCGGGTTGAGGTCGCCGTGCACCCAGCCGGCGTGGTGGAGCTGGTGCAGGCCCTCGCAGATCTCGGTGAGGAGCGCGGGTCCGGCGGCCGGGCGCGGGCAGCGGGTGAGCAGGGTGTCCAGGGAGCTCGCGGCCCGCTCCATGACGACCACGGTCGCACCGTCGAGCGCGGGTTCGGCGGGGTCGTCCACCGTGAGGGTCTCGTACATCGTGATCAGCCGGGGCCGCCGGAGCCGGCGGATCATCTCGCGCACCCGCTCGGTCACCTCCCGGAGGTGGAGGAGCTGGCGCGGGGTGCGGGTGCCGGTCGGGAGGAATTTGAGCGCCGCCTCCCGGGGCATTCCCGGGGCCGGGACAACCCGGCGGGCGGCGTACACGGTCGCGAAGGCACCGGAGGCGAGCGGCTCGCGGACCTCCCAGGGGCCGATCCGGTATCCGTGCGGTACGGGGAGGGCGAGACAGTCCGGGTTCACCGGGGCATGCCTCCCACCGGTGCGAAGGACGCGGCGGGTGCGGTGCGGCGGGCGGGTGGGACCGGGGGTGCGGACACGCGTACGGGTGGTGTGGCGCGGGCTCGGCGCGGGTGGCCGCCGGGCGCGGGCCGCACGTGCTCACCGGGACCTGTGGTGGATGGTCTGGGCGTCGCGATGGTGCTGAACACGGCTGACTCCTCCCCTGGATACCGTGCGATGGGATTCCGTGCGATGGATCCGTGCGGTGCCAGCCTAGGAACGGGCGATAAACGTCCGCACAACGTCTGCCGAACGGACGCCGGGAGGGTGTGGGGAGCGCCCGGAGCGTGGGGGGCGGTACGGGCCGGAAGCGGCCGAGGACCGTGCCCCCGCCGGTCGGGCGGGGGACACGGTCCGGTGTTCGGCGAAGGGGCCGGCGGGTTCGGCGTGCGCGCCGGTGACGCGGCGTCGTCCGGCCCGCGCGGGGTCAGTGACGCGGCCGGGCGAACCAGTCGCTGCCCTCGGCCTTGCCCACCTGCACCGCGACGATGATCGCGAGCACCGTGTGGATGAGCCCCACCAGGATGAACGGATAGATTCCGGCGATGGCGGTGAGGATCGCGTAGATCATGGTGGCGATGCGGACGCCCTGTCCGCCCGACTTGAACTTGATCGCGAGGACCAGGGCGATCGCACCCCAGACGAGGGCGAAGACGCCGAAGCCGTAGGCGCTGCCGCTGGTCACGGCGCCGAGATCCTGGGCCTGGTAGTCGTTCTTGAGCTGCTCGTCGCTCATGATCACATTGACGACCAGCCCGAAGCCGATGAGGAGGAGCGCGCCTATCCCCTGGAGGCTGACGATCACCCAGAGCAGGGTCCGGGCGGTCCGCACGGCGGGCGGCATCTCGGTCATGACGGGTGCGCCGACGCCGTAGGGCTGGAGCGGCGGGGCCTGCGGGTAGCCGTATCCGGGCGGCTGGGTTCCCTCGGGTCCGCCCTGGGGCCAGCCTTGGCCCGGCTGGCCGCCCTGCTGCTGGGGGTGGCCGTAGGGGTTGTTCGGGTCGCCGAAGCTCATGGCGAGAATTCCTCCGTTGGAAACGCTGGGGACGCGCGGGCCGAGTGGAGGAATTGCACAAGATCAGCGGTTTGCCCCCCAGACCTTCCGCGTTGTTACGCGATCAATCGTGTGCTCAGCACCCATCCGCTGTCCAGCGGCGAGCCCATGTGTTGTGCAAGTGCAATCTCCCCTGACGGCTCTTTTCGGACATCCGGCGGTGCCGGGCGGGGTGCCGCGGAGCATGCCGCGCCCACCGGCGGCCCGCGATTTCGGGCGGCCCCGCCGGCCGCGAGGCGGACGTGATTGGAACCGGGGCGGGTCCATCCGCGAGGATGTGCCCATGACCGCCCAGATTCTCGATGGCAAGGCCACCGCAGCCGCGATCAAGTCCGATCTGACCGCCCGCGTGGCGGCTCTCAGGGAGAAGGGGGTGACGCCCGGTCTCGGCACCCTGCTCGTCGGGGACGACCCGGGCAGCCGCTGGTACGTCAATGGCAAGCACCGCGACTGCGCGCAGGTCGGCATCGCGTCGATCCAGCGCGAACTGCCCGACACCGCCACGCAGGAGGAGATCGAGGCGGTCGTCCGGGAACTCAACGAGGACCCCGAGTGCACCGGCTACATCGTGCAACTCCCGCTTCCCAAGGGCATCGACGCCAACCGTGTCCTGGAGCTGATGGATCCGCTGAAGGACGCGGACGGGCTGCACCCGATGAGCCTGGGCCGGCTGGTGCTCGGCGTGCCGGGCCCGCTGCCGTGCACCCCGTACGGGATCGTGCAGCTGCTGCGTCACCACGGTGTCGAGATCAAGGGCGCGAATGTCGTCGTGGTCGGACGCGGCATCACCATCGGACGGCCGATGCCGCTGGTGCTGACCCGCAAGTCGGAGAACGCGACGGTGACGCAGTGCCACACGGGCACCCGTGATCTCTCCGCGCATCTGCGGCAGGCGGACATCATCATCGCCGCGGCGGGTGTGCCGCATCTGGTGAAGCCGGAGGACGTGAAGCCCGGCGCGGCGGTGCTCGATGTGGGTGTCAGCCGTGATGAGAACGGCAAGATCGTGGGGGACGTGCACCCCGGGGTCGCCGAGGTGGCGGGCTGGGTGGCCCCGAACCCGGGCGGCGTCGGCCCGATGACCCGTGCGCAGCTGCTGGTCAATGTGGTCGAGGCGGCGGAACGCTCGGCCGCGGACGCGGGCTGACAGAGGAAAGGCTGCCCTGATGGGCGTACTGATGAACGACGACCGCGAGGTGGAGGGCGACCGCCCGGCGACGGGCGGCCCTCGGGCCGGGCGGGCGGCCGGGTCCCCGGAGGACCCGGCTTCCGCCGGCGGTGCGGGACGGAGCGACGGGGGCGCCTCGGCGGACGCCGCCTCGCCGGACGCCGTGAAGGCGTCGGCGGACGGTGAACACGCCTCGCCGGACGGTGAACACGCCTCGCCGGACGGCGAGAACGTCTCACCGGACGAGGGGAAGGCCGCGCCGGACGCGGAGAAGCCCGCATCCGACGCGGGGAAGCCCGACTCCGGCGCGGAGAGGGCCGCATCCGGCGCGGGGAAGCCCGCGCCGGACAGCGAGAGCGCCGAGGACTCCCGGCACGGAGACGACACCTCCGACGGGGAGTCTCCTGCCGGAGCCACCCCCGCCGCCGGTTCCCGCAGGCCGCCCACCATGACCACGGACACCGCCCGCCCCGAGGGCGGCGGCCGGGCCGCACCCGGTGACGCTCCCGCCCCCGCACGGCAGTGGCCGCTGCTCACGGTGCTGGGCATCACGGCGCTCGGACTGCTGATCGTCGGTGTGAACCCGTTCCCCCAGGCGTTCCGCGTCGGCACCCTGCTGATCGGCGCGGCGCTGATCACCGGCGCCGTGATGCGCCGGGTGCTGCCGTCGGTCGGCATGCTGGCCGTCCGGTCCCGGTTCACCGACATGATCACGTACGGGCTGCTGGGAGTCGCGATCTCGCTGCTCGCGCTGGTGGCGCAGCCCGGACCCTGGCTGGATCTGCCGTTCGTGGAGGAACTGGTCCGCTCGATCATGGGCCGGCCCCCCGTCGTCCAGCCGTAGCCGGACACCCTCCGGCCGCGCACCCGCGTTCTCGCCCGTACCCGTACCCGTACCCGTACCCGTACGCGATATCTCGCCATCGAGCATTCCGGTGGCGAGATATCGCGTTTCCGGGCCGCCGGCCGGTGATGTACGGAGGCGGACGTTCCGCCCCGGTGTGATCGTCGTTCCGCGAGTGGGACACTGGTGCGGCACACGGGATGGGGGCGCACAAGGGGCGCAGCCGCCGTGCCGGGTGCTCCCGTGCGTGTTGATGTCAGGAACTGACATCCTGACCACGCGCATCTCTTCGTTTGGTCCTACAAGAGGACTTCGACGGGGTGCGGTGGCGGAAGGGCGCGGGGCACAGCACCTACGCTCGGGGGAACAAGAGGGGTGGAGCCATGCCTCGTTGGAAAGAGCTGCCGGAGGAGCTGGATCCGGAGGTCAAGGAGTTCGCGGAGCAGTTGCGGACACTCGTGGACCGGAGCGGGCTGAGCATATCGGCCGTATCGGACAGCACCGGCTACAGCAAGACATCCTGGGAGCGCTACCTCAATGGGCGGATTCTCGCGCCCAAGGGGGCCGTGGTCGCTCTCGCGGAGGTGACGGGCACCAGCCCCATTCATCTCACGACCATGTGGGAGCTGGCCGAGCGGGCCTGGAGCCGGGCCGAGCAGCGGCACGACCGGACGATGGAGCAGATCCGCATCACCCAGGCGCGCGCCGCGCTGGGCGAGTACGGAGCCGACTCCGCTTCCGCTTCCGGTTCCGGCGGGTCCTCCAGGGGCGGTGGCGGGCAGCGCAGGCGTACGTCCGGATCCGAGCCGGCCACCCCCACCGGGTGGCCCCCGTACGACACGGATGAGGCGCTCTCGTCCTCGTTCACCCGGCCCACGCCGCCGCCGGGCGCCCCCGGCGGCCGGTCCGCGCGCCGGTCGACCGCCCCGGCCGGCACCGGCCGCCGGGCCGCGCCCGGGCGCCGTGATTCCGGTTCCGGTCCGGGCCGGGGCGGGCCGAATCGGGCCGGCGGCAAGCGCCGGATCATCATGTTCCTCTCCGGTGTCGTCGGCGCGCTCGTCGTCATCGTCGGCGCCTTCCTCCTCACCGATCTGGGCGGAAAGGGCGAGAAGACGGAGAAGGCGGTCAAGGCCGTCGTGCCGACCGCCCCGACCGAAGGCGCGGAGCTCCCCGCCGGGGTCAAGTGCACCGGCGACGACTGCGCGGGCCAGGACCCGGAGATCATGGGCTGTGGCGGCGAGTTCGCCAAGACCGTGGCGTCCGCGACCTTCGGCAAGGCGGTCGTGGAGGTCCGGCACAGCGATGTCTGTGCCGCGTCGTGGGCGCGGATCAAGGACGCGGCCCCGGGCGACACGGTGGAGATCAACGTGGCCGGGAAGGGCAAGCAGAACGGCCTGGTGAACGCGGACAACGACGCGTACACCCCGATGACCTCGGTCCCGAAGGGGAAGCAGGCGACGGCCTGCGCGCTCTTCAAGGCGACCGGCGCGAGGTCCTGCACGGACAAGTAGCCCGGCCGGGCCGCCGCTCCGTTTCCGTCCCGGCCGCCCCGCCGCGCGCCGGCCGGTCACCCGGCCGGCCGGTACGGCTCCGGCGCACCGCCGACGGCGCGAAATCCGGCCACACTCCCGCCCCGCGAAGGCCGTCCCGTGCCGCCACGGCCCTCCACCAGCGGGTATGCCGGCCCTGTCGCGAGGCGCTCCACGGCGTGAGCCGCGCCACAAGGGGCAGCGGGCCGCCCGGCCACAGGGTCCGATAGCCTGACCGCTGGATGTCTCTTCACGTCAAGATTCGTGGTGGAGGGGCGTTCCGGACCCGGGGCAGGGACCCCCACCGCCAGCTGTCTTACGGAGATCGCCATGACCCGCACTCCCGTCAACGTCACCGTGACCGGCGCGGCCGGCCAGATCGGCTACGCGCTGCTCTTCCGCATCGCCTCCGGCCACCTGCTCGGCCCGGACGTGCCGGTCAAGCTGCGCCTTCTCGAAATCACCCCGGCCCTCGGCGCCGCCCAGGGCACCGCGATGGAGCTGGACGACTGCGCGTTCCCGCTGCTGCGCGGCATCGAGATCACCGACGACCCGAATGTCGCCTTCGACGGCGCCAACGTCGCCCTCCTCGTCGGCGCCCGCCCCCGCACCAAGGGCATGGAGCGCGGTGACCTCCTGGAGGCCAACGGCGGCATCTTCAAGCCCCAGGGCAAGGCCATCAACGACCACGCCGCGGACGACATCAAGGTCCTCGTCGTCGGCAACCCGGCCAACACCAACGCCCTGATCGCCCAGGCGGCGGCCCCGGACGTACCGGCCGAGCGCTTCACCGCGATGACCCGCCTCGACCACAACCGCGCGATCTCGCAGCTCGCGGCGAAGACGGGTGCGGCGGTCTCCGACATCAAGCGCCTGACCATCTGGGGCAACCACTCCGCCACCCAGTACCCGGACATCTTCCACGCGGAGATCGCGGGCAAGAACGCCGCCGAGGTCGTGGGCGACGAGGCGTGGCTGGCCGACACCTTCATCCCGACCGTCGCCAAGCGCGGCGCCGCGATCATCGAGGCCCGCGGCGCGTCCTCGGCCGCGTCGGCCGCGAACGCCGCGATCGACCACATCCACACCTGGGTCAACGGCACCGCCGAGGGCGACTGGACCTCCATGGGTATCCCGTCGGACGGCTCCTACGGCGTCCCGGAGGGCCTGATCTCCTCCTTCCCCGTCACCACCAAGAACGGTGTGTACGAGATCGTCCAGGGTCTGGAGATCAACGAGTTCTCCCGCCCGCGCATCGACGCGTCGGTCCAGGAGCTGGCGGAGGAGCGCGAAGCGGTCCGCGCGCTCGGCCTGCTCTGACCTGTACGCGTACGCCCGCGCGGCTGTACGTGTGTGTCCGCCCCTGGTTGCCCCGGCAGCCGGGGGCGGTTCCCGTTCCGCACTGTGTCCGGCACCGGCCGGACGGCACGACCGCCCGGCAGACGGCTGCGCACAGGCGCGAGACCGGGGCCTGGCTCGTCAGACCCGTCCCACGGTCATGACGGTGATGATGATCGTCGTTCCGTTCACGTGGTACTGGCATCGGTAGCGGCCGACCGATAAACGACGGTGGCCCGCGCCGCCCATGGGGCGGCTGTCCGGCGGCTGGGGGTTGTGCGCGAGACGATTGATCGCTGCGGTCAACAGCTTGGCGCCTTCACGGTCGTCCTTGAGGAACCTCTGGTAGGCCGTACGCGCGGCGCTCTCCCAGGTGATGTTGAAAGTGCTCACTCTTCCTCCGGTGATGTCTCCGCTGCGACTTCGTCCGCCGTCCGGCAGCCGCAGTCGATGCCTTCCGCAGGCTTGACCGGGCCGAAGCGGCATCCCCGCAGCTGGTGTTCCGCGTGCCGCAGCCCGGCTGCGGCCGACTCCAGCTGTTCGAAGGTGTCCCAGGACATGATCACTGCCACGGGCTTGCCATCGCTGGTCAGCGTGGTGGGGATCCCGGTTTCCCGAGCCCGGCCGAGGATGAGGTCAAGCTTGTCCGCCGTGGCTGCCGCGTCCACCGAGGGCATCTCGGAGAGCTGGTCGAGAAGGTTCATGCGGGGAAGGTAGGAGGAGGGGCACTCCCTGTGCAAGGTGGCATACCGGGCCGGTGCGCGCGGGTTGCGCACGGGGCCGGCCGGTGGCGGAAGTCCCGCCGCCGCGAGGACTGTTGCGCGGCGGCGGGGCTCCCGCAGCGGCTAGAGCTCGGTGCCGCGCGCGTACGCCACGAGTCCGGCCCAGCTGCCCGGGGAGAGCATGAGGGCCGGGGCTTCGGGCTGCTTGCTGTCCCGTACGGGGACGACGTGATGGGCCTGGGCGTGGGCGGGGGCCCACTCAAGGCAACTGCTGCCGCCGTTGCCGCTGTAGGTGGACTTCACCCATACCGCACTGGTGGCTGCCGGGCTCGAATCGACGCCCACGTGGGAGATCCCTTCAGTCGAGCGACTGCGAGCTCTGTGCGGACCAAGTGTGCGTGTTCCGCGCATATTCGACGAGTCCTATCCATCCCTGAAGTGAGAGCGTCAGGGGCGGGCGATTCGTCTGCTTGCTGTCCCGAACCAGAACGACTCCGTGTGCCCTTGCGTGAGCTGGCGCCCACTCCACGCAGTTGGCCCCACCGTTGCCGCTGTACGAGGACTTCACCCACTCCCCGGAGGAGTGCATGGGGTTGCTGCTCATCGTGGTAGCGCCTCCATAACGGACCGGATCAAGGCCGCCGACTCTTGCGGCGGCAGGGCGCAAGCCCTGAGCCGATCGTATGCCCGCTTGCGTCTGGCGACACCCTCCGATTCTTCCAGCAGAGTGCCTGTTGAGATACTTTCCTCCCAAGCGACCCTCGTCCCGTCATCCAAGGTCAGCAGGGCCAGCGACCCCCCTGTGAGCGCGTGCCCTCCAAGACTGAACGGGACAACCTGCACCATGCCGGTGGGCGTCAGAGCGATCTCTGCGAGGTACGCCAACTGGGCATACATAACCGCTGCTCCACCGAATGATCGACGCAGCACTTCTTCGTCAAGGATCATCGAGTGGTCAGGGGGGTTCTCGGATCGCAGCGTTGTCTGGCGGCTCATCCGCGCTGTGACCAGATCTTGAATACTGTCGGCGCTCGCTCGTGGGTTGTGCAGTGTGAACAGTGCGCGAGCATAGTCCTCGGTCTGAGCCAGGCCCGGAACGAGCTGTCCGCTGTATTCCTCGATGACCCGGGCCCGAGTCTCCAGCTCCATCCTCCTCCGGAACTGGTCCGGATGGATTTCCTTGCGGGCCAGTACGTACAGCTTTTCGAAGAACTTTCCCGCCCCGAACGCCGCGTCCAGTTTCGGTGCCAGGTCCGGCGGGATCATCGACTCCGCCGTCTCGAAACGGTGCAGCGACGTCTTGCCGTACTTCAATACGTCGGCCAGTCGGTCGAGCGACATACCCGCCTCCAGCCGTAACCGGCGCATCTCCGCGCCGAATAGATGGCGGGCCGACCGATCGGGTGTCAATTCGCGCGAACGTGCGACCATCCCTGCCTCCTCTGTTCCCAGTCCCGGAGTGGAACATCAACCGCCCCCCAGGGGCTTCCGAGCACGCAACGATATTGCCGTACGGGGAAATTGGCGACGGAAACGGAAAGGGAAAAGTCATATGACCGACTGGAAAGCGTCCGCCGGGCCGGTTGATCACCAGGCCGAGCTGGCCGCGCTCATACAGGCCGAAGGTGTCTTCGCGCTCGCCCCGGACTGGGTTCCCCGTACCGGGTACGCGCGGCCCACGGCGGATCTGCTCCGGCTGGTCGCGGACGGGCTGCGGAGGGCGGACGGATGAGTGCGACCGGGTACGAGACGGGGGCGGTCGTCCGGGACGCCGCCGGGAATCGGATCGGGCGGGTCATGGGGGACGTCGGCGGGCGGATTCAGCTCCGGCCGCTCAACGGCGGGCGGGAATGGGACGCCCTGCCGGAGGACCTGAGTCCGGCCGCGCAGTCCGACGCGCTCAGTACCGCCGTCGCCGAGGTCAATTCGCTCAGCAAATGGGGGCTCTGAGATGGCCGACGACAGCGGGGACGGCACCGCACCCGACCGCCGGATCTGCGGGGCGAGCGCGACGCTCCCGCTTCAGCTCACCGTACTGGCGATCGAAATCGCACCCGACGCCGGAGCTCACCCGCTCAGGATCATGACCGGCCTCCGGTGCGGACTGGAGGCGCATTCCACCGGATTCCACAGTGATCTCGTCCATGAAATCGACGAGATGGACGCGGGCGCGGTCTGGGCGCACTGGAAGGACGGGCGTCCGCCCCGAGTGGTCGAAATTCTGGCGGACTGCGAATCCGACAATGGCGAGCCCGAAGGGGCCAATGAAGCCTGCACACTCTTCGACGGGCATGCGGGCGGTCACAGTTTCGAATTCTCCGACCCGGATTACGACGCGGTTCTCGCCTGCGCGGAGCGGTACGGCACCGGCCTCTGAGGTGCCCGGCGCACACCGGCGCGGTCCATGCCCTGGGCCGCGCCCCGGTGGGCGGTTACGATCCGGGCCATGTCGCTTCGTCCCGGCCCCGAACCGGAATACGTGCCGAGGATCGGTCCGTTCGGCGTCTTCTTCCTCCGGGCGATGATCCTGTTCGGGATGCTGGTGGGGCCGGTCACGCTGGCCACCATCGGCCGGATCGACGAGAGTCCGCGTACGCAGGCGATCGTCGGCGGGCTGTTCACCGCCGTCTTCACCCCCGTGTGCGTCTGGGCGTGGCGGGCGGCCGGCCGGGCGAGGGCGAGGACCAGGCGGCTCGACCGGTCGGGGATCCCGGCCGCCGCCGAGGTGCTCGCCAGTGTGGAGACCCCTGTGGGGGAGGGGGCGGGCGTCGCTCTCACCCTGCGGATCAGCGGGCCCGGACTGCCGTCCTTCGACGCGGTGCACGAGTGCGGCAAGAGTCCGTCGCCGCAGGTCGGCGAGGTGCTGTTCGCGCTGGTCGATCCTGCGGGGCGGCTCTTCACGATCGATCACGGACGGCCCGCCGCCGGGAAGCCGCTGCCGGACGGCCCGTAGCACGCCGCCGACCGGCTACGCGGTGTGCATGATCTGGATCAGATTGCCGCAGGTGTCGTCCAGGACCGCCGTGGTGACCGGGCCCATCTCCAGCGGCTCCTGGGTGAAGCGCACCCCGAGCCCGCGCAGCCGCTTGAACTCCGCGTGGACGTCGTCCACGGCGAAGGCGGTGGCCGGGATGCCGTCCTCGACCAGCGCCGTCTTGTACGGCTTCACGGCGGGGTGGCCGTCGGGCTCCAGCAGCAGCTCGGTCCCTTCGGGGTCCTCCGGTGAGACCACGGTCAGCCACCGGTCCTCGCCGACCGGGACCTCGTGCTTCTTCACGAAGCCCAGGACCTCCGTGTAGAAGCGCAGGGCCTTGTCCTGGTCGTCGACGAAGACGCTGGTCAGATTGATCCTCATGGGGTGCCCTCCGGTGCGTCGGTCCTGAGCCATCGGGTCACGATCAGCTCAAGGGGGTCGGTGTTCAGATCATGGAACTTGTAGCGTCCCTCGCGCCGGGTGCTGACCAGGCCCGCCGATTCCAGTACGGCCAGGTGCTGGCTGATCGCCTGGCGGGAGAGCCCCAGACCGTGTTTGGCGGCCAGCCGCGCGCAGATCTCGAAGAGGGTCTGGCCGTCTCTCTCCACCAGCTCGTCCAGGATGCGCCGGCGGGTGGGGTCGGCCAGTGCCCTGAACACATCCTCTGCCATGCCGCCACCATAGGCAAGTGGTGACTTGCCTATCAAGTCGGGCGGACCACCGGGTGCCGGCGTCCGCCTCCCAACTCGCCCCGGGGTGCGGCGCGTTCGTTCAACGTCCCTTGCTTCCGGTCCCGCCGTCATGGATAGTGGCGCTCACCAATAATGGAAAGTGCCGCTATCCATATGATCGGACGGGGATTCCCATGCCTTCCCGGTATCTGCCATCTGCGACCGGTGAGCCCGGCCGAATGAGGAGGGCCGCGCCGTGACCGACTTCCTCTTCGGTCTCACCTTCCTGCTGGCGGCTCCGGTGTGGCTGCTGATGATCTTCGCGCCGGCCTGGCGGTGGACCGCCCGGGTCGCCGCCTCGCCGCTGACCGTGCTGCCGATCCTCGTCGTCTACACCGCCCTCGCGGTGCCGGTCCTGCCGGAGCTGTGGACCCTGGTCAGCGAGCCGTCACTGGAGAGACTCCAGGACCTGGTGGCGATCCCGGACGGCGCCGCCGCCGTCTGGGCGCAGATCATCGCCTGGGATCTGCTGATCGGTCAGTGGATCTTCCTGGAGGCGCGGCGGCTGGGCATCCACCCCCTGGTGATGGGGCCCCTGCTGGTCTTCACGATCCTGCTGTCGCCCTTCGCGCTCCCGGTCTTCCTGGTGCTGCGCGCGGTGAAGCTGCGGACGGCCCGCGCCCGGCCCGTACCGGCCGGAGTGCCGTCGCCGTAGCGCCCCGGGGCGCCACGGGCCGCCCCGGGGGCGCACCGAGCTGGCGCCCGGGGCCGCACCGAGCCGGCGGGCGGGGCCGAGGGAAGCCGGCGGGCGGGCCGTGCTCTACTGAGGCCCCGCCCGCCCCACCCGTCACCGGAGGCCGCCCGTGGCCAGGCTCCATGTCCGTACCGGCGTCGACCCCGAGGAGCCGGACACGCCGGTGGTGACCCTGCTGGCCGATCCCGACGGCCCGCCCGGTGACCGGGTCGTCGCCCGGCTCGCCGACCACTGCTACGAGGGGGACGAAGTCCTCTATCTGGTGCGGACGGACGGCTGGGCCGAACACTCCCTGGACGGCGGGCGCCTGACGGTCACCGTCGTCCTCCACCCGGCCGTGCTGGCGCGCACCGGAGCCGACCTCGCGGACTTCCCCGAGCACCCGCCCGCCCACCCCGCCGCCGTGGTGGTGCTGCGCGCGGAGACGGCGGTGGACCCGGAGCTGTACGCGCGGGCGGCGCCCGTGACCGCCGCCTTCACCATGGGCCCGGACGACCCGTCCGGCGACCCGCTCTCCGGCCCCGACGACTGGCCGGTACTCCTCGCCCTCCCGCCCGAGTAGCCGCGCGGGGGAGGGCCCTCACCCCTCGGCGGGCGGCGCGAGGCTCTTCCCGGGACCGGGACCGGGACCGGGACCGGGACCGGGACCGGGACCGGGACCGGGACCGGGACCGGCCACGGTCCCGCTGCCGGTGGCCGCCCCCGTCGTACCCGCCGCTCCCGCCATCGGCGGTCCGCCCGCGCGGACCGTGAGCGTACGGACCTCTCTGCTCGCCAGTGCCGCGCAGGTCGCCGCGACGCTCAGCGCCACCCCGCCCAGCAGGGTCGCCCGTACACCGAAGCGCTCCGCGAGCGGCCCGGCGGCCATCTCCCCCAGCGGGAGCGCGAGAACCGAGCCGAGGATGTCGTACGAATAGACCCGGGCGAGCCGGTCCGCCGGGATGTTCTCCTGGAGGGAGAGATCCCAGGCGACGCCGAACTGCTCCAGCGCCATCCCGTTGACGAACATGGCGGCGATGAGCAGGACGAGCGGCGCGGCCTCGGCCATGGCGACCAGCGGGAGCGCGTCCAGGGCGATCACGGCCACACCGATGCGCAGTATGTGCCGCGAGCGCGAGCGGGCCACGAAGAAGCCCGCGACCAGCGCGCCGATCATCTGGGCGGAGAGGACGAACCCCCAGGCCGTGCGCCCGATGGTGTCATCGGCGATCACCGGTCCGAGTACCTGGATCGCGCCGGAGGCCACCGCATTGACCACGAAGAACTGCGCCACCACGACCCACACCCAGGTCCTGGAGGTGAACTCGCGCCAGCCCTCGCGCAGTTCGGCGAGCGGGCGGAGCGCCGCAGCGCCGTCGGCGCGGGGCCGGCGGGGGAGGCGCACCCGGTGGTAGGCCACGCCCGCGCACAGGAAGGCGACCGTGTTGAACGCCATGCCCCGGCCCGGGCTGAGCACCGCGGCCAGCAGCCCGCCCAGCGAAGCCCCGGAGATCGTGCCGAGGTTGACGCCCATCCGGGCCACCGCGTTCGCGCCGCGCAGCTCGTCCGGCGGGGCGGTCTGCGGGACGAGCGCGGCCGTCGCGGGCATCGAGAGCGCCGCCATCGCGCCGTTGGCGACGCTCAGTCCGACGAGCAGCGGTACGGAGGCGAAGCCGAGCAGCAGACTCGCGGCGACGGCCGCCTGAGCCGCCGCCGCACCCACGCTGGCGCCCTGGAGGATCACCGCCCGGGGGAGCCGGTCGGCGAGGAGTCCGCCGAAGAGGACCAGGGCGACATTGGCGATCGACCGCGCGCCGACGACCAGGCCGAGGGTTGTCACCGAGCCGGTGAGGTCCAGCACGGCGAAGGCCAGCAGGACCGGCGCCATGGCATTGGCGAGATGGGTCAGGGTGCGGCCGATGGTGAGATTGCGGAAGGCGCTGTGGCGCAGCGGACTCAGCAGCGCGCTCCGGCCGCCGCTCACCGGCCGCCCTCCGGTGCCGCGCCGTTCGCGCCGGCTCTCGATCCGGTGGAGCCCGCGCCGGTCTCCCGATACGCGGTCTCCGTGCGGGCTTCCGGCGCCGCGCCGCCCGGTGCGGCTTCCTGTGCGGCTTCCTGTGCGGCGGTCTCCGCGCCGCCCTCCCGTACAGCGGACACCCCGCCGGCCCCCGGCGCGCCGCCGTCCGGGCGGGCCTCTGGGCCGGCTTCCCGTGCCGCGCCGTCCGGTGCCATCTGAAAGAGCATCACCGTGGCACTCGCCCGCACCGCGCCCGCCGTCCCCGGCGGCAGGGCCTCGTCGTGCATGATCCGGCCCAGTTCGTCCGCCAGTCCCCGGACCCGCTCCCAGGTCTCCGCCGAGATGGTCATGTCGGCGTCGGTGAAGTCGCCCGCCACCTCCACCAGGCGTTCCCGGTTCCGTCGCACCAGCTCCTCGGCGAGGGCGGAGACGAGCACCGCGTACTCGTCCCGCGAGCCCCCCGACAGGAGTTCGCCGCTGTCGGCGAGATGGCGGTAGCGCTTGGCCCGGCCGCCGCGCACCGAGGTCTCCTCGGTCAGCCGGAGCAGCCCGGCCGCATGGAGCCGGCGCATGTGATAGCTGACATTGGCCTGCGACTGGCCGAGATGCCGGGCGGCCTCGGCGGAGCTCATGGGCGCGGCGGTGAGGAGCGAGAGCAGCCGCAGCCTCAGGGGGTGGGCGAGGGCCCGGAGGCCGGTGAGATCGGGTGCGTCCCCGGGGCCGGGTGCGTCCCCGGGGCCGGCGGGCCCGGGAGGGGAATCGGGCCCGGGGGAATCAGGGCCGGAGGGATCAGCGGGGCCGGGTGCGCGGTCGCCTGAGGGCATGTGCGCAGTCTGCACCGGACCCGGCCCACTGTCAAACAGTTCTTTTGGGGTTCTGTCGAACCGCTCACGCGCCATAGCCCTCGGGGGCCGGGACCGCCCGCTCGGCCGCGCGGCTGGTCTCCTCCCAGGCCGCCCAGGTGTCCATCCGCTGCCGGGAGCTCTCGAAGGCCAGGTCGTACGCCATGCTGCCGAGGAGCAGCCGCAGCGGCGGTTCATCGGCGGCGACCAGCTTCATCACCGCCTCGGCGGCGAGCTCCGGCAGGCTGTCCACCGAGCCCTCGGCGAACTGCTCGGCCAGCCGCTCGCGGAGCCCGGCGTACGCCTCCAGCGGCTCGGTCATGGTGAGGCCCTTGGTGTAGAGGCCGGTCCAGTACCCGCCCGGCTCCACGATGGTGACCTTGACGCCGAAGGCCGCCGCCTCGGCCGCGAGTGCCTCACTCAGTCCCTCCAGGGCGAACTTGCTCGCGCTGTAGAGCCCGGTCGACGGGAAACCGCCGAGCGCGCCGATGCTGGAGATCTGGAGTATGTGGCCGCTGCCCTGTGCGCGCAGCCGGGGCAGTACGGCCTGGCCGACCCAGAGCGCGCCGAAGAAATTCGTCTCCATCTGGGCGCGGGCCAGTTCCTCGGTGAACTCCTCGACCATGCCCATGGCCATGTTGCCCGCGTTGTTGACGACGATGTCCAGCCGGCCGAAGTGGGCTGCCGCGCGGTCGACCGCGGTGTGCACGGCCGCGCGGTCGGTGACGTCCAGCGGGAGCACGAGCAGCCGGTCGCCCCACTCCCCGGCCAGCGGTTCGAGCGGGCCGGTGGTGCGGGCCGCGGCGGCGACCCGGTCGCCGGCGGCGAGGGCGGCCTCGGCGAAGGCCCGGCCCAGGCCGCGGCTCGCTCCGGTGATGAACCAGACGCGGCCGGCGGACGGTGTGGGTGCGGTGGTGGTCATGTGTGCCTCTCGCGGGCCGGGCGGGGACTCCCGAAGTGATGCGAGACGGTTCGTCTCGCTCTGTCGATCACTGTAGATCGATAAGCCCCAGCATGCAAGACGGTACGTATCGTCTTGTTGTCGCGGGGGCGTTCGGAAGTCACTCCGCCGTGCGAGGTCAGCGGGGTGTGCCCCGCCCGTTGGTCCCGCACTTCCCCGTTTCGCTCAGCTTCTTCCCCACCGCCGTGAGGTCCTGCTTCCCGTAGAGGCCCGCCGCGCTCACCGACTGGCGCCGGCCCTGCTCGTCACCGAACAGATAGGCCAGATTCCCCTGGATGAAGCCGCCGTGACCCCAGACCTTTCCGCAGCCCAGATGGTCGAGATCGTCCATCCGCTGAATGCCCAGGCCGTATTCGATCCCCAGGCGGGTATCCACCGTGCGCTTCATCTCGGTCAGCTCGGCCGGCCGGAGCAGCCTGCCGCCGAGCAGGGCGGAGTGGAAGCGCGCCAGATCGGCCGTGGTCGAGATGCCGGCCCCGCCCGCCCCGGCGACCGAGGGGTTGATCAGGGTGGTGTCCGCCGGCCCGGACGGCAGCTCGGTGTAACTGCGGGCATGCGGGCCGGGGAGCAGCGGCGAGGTATGGGGCATGGAGGTGCCCCGCAGGCCCAGGGGGTGGACGATCCGCCGCTCCACCTCCTTGTTCCAGGGGCGTCCTGTCACCTTCTCGATGAGCATCCCGGCGACGGTGTAATTGGTGTTGGAGTAACGCCAGCCCTCGCCCGGCGCGAAATACGGCGGCTTCGCGGTCGCCTCGGCCACGATCCCCTTCGCCGAGTGGCTGAGCCAGCGGTCGATCCGCACCCACCGCTCGCTTCCGTAGCCGTACTTGGGGTTCTCGGTGTAGTCGTGGAGGCCGCTGGTGTGGTTGAGCAACTGCCGGACGGTGATCCCGCCGCCGTTCGGGAGCACCCCGGGCAGATGGTTCTCGACCGGATCGTCCAGGCCGATCCGGCCCTCGCCCACCAGCTGGAGCACCGCCGTGGCCGTGAAGGTCTTGGTGATGCTGCCGATCCGGAACCGCCCGTCCGGGTTGACGGGTGCCCCGGTGCCGAGACGGGAGACGCCCGCCGTGCCCTTCCACACGGTCCGGCCGTTCTCGACGATCCTGGCCTGGCCCCAGGTGGCGGCCCTGCTGTCGGTCAGCGACCGCAGCGCCGCCAGGCGCGCCCCGTCCGCCCCGCGTTCCGCCGCCGCCGCTGTCGCCGCTGCGGCCGGGGCCGCCGCTGCGGACGGTGTGATGGTCACGGACAGGGCGGCGGCGGCCAGCACGGCCGCTCCGGCGCGTATCGCGACCCGTCGGGGCAGGGCGTTCCGCGGTCGGGCGTTCTTCATGACTCTCCTCGGTCGGGTGCCGGCGGAATCCCGGCGGGCGGGATCGCGCCCCCGGGGACCGGCCCGGGGAACACGGGTATCGCCCGCCCCTCCCCGTACCGGTCGCCAACACCTCGACCCTAGAAAGGAGTGGCCCCCCGGGACCATGACGCCCGCTCCCCGCCGCGCACGGGAGCCCGCACCCGGCGGATGGTGTAGCCCGCTCCCGTACGCCTCGCGCCCCTGCGCCTCGCTCCCGTGCACCTCGCTCCTCCGCGCCCCGGTCCGTCAGCCGTCGCGCACCTCGATGCGCGGCAGCCGGTAGGTGCCGTCGAGCACCGGCTCGCCCGGCATGTAGAGCCTGATCATCGGCCGGAAATCCCCCTCGGGCGCCGGGAGCCAGTTCGCCGCCTCCGCCGGATCCGCCGGGCGACGCCGCTGGAGTACGAGGGTGAGCGAGCCGTCCTCGCCGTACACCAGCCCGGGGGTGCGGTCGCCGATCGAATAGCGCCGGGCCGGGTTCTCCACCAGGTAGTAGTGCGGGGTGTCGTACATGGTCACCGACCAGAACGCGGCCACCGGCGGCGGCCGGTCGAAGCGCAGGGTGTAGGAGTGCGACCCATTGAGCCGGCGCCCGCCGGAATCGGTGAAGGTCTGTGCGTACACCGCCTCGTAACCGTGGTTGCCCCACAGCCCGATCCGCGCCGCCACCGCGCGGGCCAGATAGGAGTCCACCCGGTCCGGGATCCGCCACTGGACGGAATCGATGGTTCCGATGCCGAGGTGATCGAGGTTGTAGTCGAAGAGATGGGCGTTCAGCGACCAGTCGCCCGGCCGGCTGTCCCCGGCCGGCCGGCGGCTCGCCTCCTCCACCCGGGCCCGCCCCGCCGACTGCCCCTCGGTCAGCGCGCGCACGAGCTCGGGCGCGGCACCGGCGTACGGCGACGGTCCCTCCTCCAGCAGCCCCAGCGGCTGGAAGCGGGCCTCGTACTCCTGGTCCGCCGGGCTCGGCGGGAAGTCGGCCATCAGCACCCGCAGCCGCTCGAAGAAGATCAGCTCCTCCGGTACGCCGGCCTCGGGGCCCGGCAGTCCGGAACGGTGGGCGGCCGGGTCGAGCCGGGTGATCATCAGCTGTTCCTGGAGGGCCCGGACCCGGGGCATGTCGCGCGGTCCCTCGTACGCCCAGCGGCCCACGATGGTCACCACCGAGGTCGGCGCGTCGATCACCCCGCGCACCCCGGCGGGCGCGCTCCCCGCCCAGCCGGGCGGGGAGATCAGCCAGTCACCGCCCGCGCCGCCGGTGGCCCGCTTGCCGAGATAGGCGAAGTTGTTGCTCCAGACGTCCACGAACTGGAGGACGTGGTACGCCGGGCCCGCCGCCGGGACATGGAGCAGAACCGGGCCGCCGGAGAGGTCGAGCTGGGCGATCGAGTACACCGTGTCGTTGTTGACGGAGACGAAGCGCGCCTCCGGGCCGGCCGGCTCGGTCGCATGGGCGAAGGTGTTGAACGGGGTGGCGGGGAGCGGGCCGAATCCCCGGCTGAGGGAGGCGGCGACCATCGACACGCCGAAGACGAGCGGACAGCCGTGGACATACGCCTCCGCCGCGAGCGCGGAGAGACCGGTCAGCCCGCCGGACGCGTCCTGCGGCGGCGGCTCGTCCCTGCTGAGTGCCATGCGCCGGCCTCCGTCCCTCTGTTCGTCCTGTGGGGTGAGCGGTCCGCTTCCTGATCGGGCCGGGTCCGTGATCAGGCGGATCCGTGAGCGGGCCGCGTTCGTGATCAGGTCCGGGCGGTGACGGCGAGCGGCGGGAGGAACCAGGAGCCGTCCAGGACCGAGGGGTCGGGGCCGTACACCCGGATGGCGATGGTGAAGGGGCCGTCCGGGGCCGGCAGCCAGTTCGCCAGCTCCTTGGGGTCCTCGGGCGGGTCCTTCCGCACCTGGAGGGTGAGCCCGCCGTCGTCGTCCAGCACCAGGCCCGGGGTGCGGTCGCCGATCGAGTACCGGTCGATCGGGTTCGCCACGAGCAGCCGCTCCGGCAGCCGGTACACGGTCGCCGACCAGAAGAACCGGGCCGGTGGCAGCCGGCCGAGCGGGAAGCGGACGGTGTAGTCGTGGCGGGAGGCGTCCGGCGGGCGGTTGCCCCGGTCGTCGGCGGCCCAGCCGCCGTACCACGCCTCCTCGGCCGGCAGCCCGTACAGGCCCTTGTCCACGCCGACCGCCCGGTCGAGCCAGTCGGTGCCGTGCTCGGCGCGGGTGCCGAACCAGCGGGAGGACTCGACCGCGTTCTTCTCCGCCTCCGTGAGGCGCGCCCGGCCGTCGGCGATGCCCCGCTCGATCGCGGCCCGGATCTCCGGCTGGAGCGCCGCCGGTTCGAACTCGTCGGAATCGGTCGTGCCGGGCCGGGCGCCGGCGACCCACCCGGCACCGGAGACCCCCAGCGCGGCGAGCCGTTCGCGCAGCTCCTTCTCGCCCTCCCGTACCGGCAGGAATCGCAGCAGGAAGTCGAGCACGACGAAGAACTCGACCGTGTCGAGCACCTCGTCGCGCCAGACCGGCCAGACCGGTTCCTCCGCCGGGGCCGGTGCGGGGGTGCCGGCGAATTCCGAGAGCGGGCGCAGCCGGTAGTGGTTCTGGAGGGCACGGAGCGCCGGTCCGCCGTCGCGGCCCGCCAGATAGGTGCGGCCGACGATTCCGACGAGGAAGCTGTCCGCCCGCAGTACGCCGGTGACGGAGCCCGGCACCTCGCCCCGCCAGCCGGGACCGGCCACCAGATGATCACCGGGGAGGCCGTCCGTGGTGCGGGCGCCGATGTACCCGACATAGCTGGTGTCCAGGTCGTGGAGGGGGAGGATGTAATAGCGGTCGACCGGCGGGACGGAGATCACCCAGGGCTCGGCGCGCAGATCCAGCCAGGCCCAGGAGTACGGGGTGTCGTTGTTGGGTGTCACCACATCGGTGTCGGCGGGTCCGGCGGGCTCCGAATAGTGGCGGAAGCGGCCGAAACCACCCGTATGGCGGGGGTCGTCGGTGTCGATCGCCCGGGCGTACATCGTGCGGTAGTTCATCAGCAGCGGGAATCCCCAGATCCAGCCGTCGGCGGCGGTGCGCCGGGCCTCGTCGGGGGTCAGGTCCCTCATCGCACTGCCTCGCCGGGCGTCAGGTCCCTCATCGCACTCCGCCTCCGGGGTCGCGGTCCGGCCCGCCGGGTCCTCGCCGCCGTCCCGGGGGTGCCGTCCCGGGGCCGCCGTTCCCGGCCGCTGTCCGGGCTGCCGTTCCGGTCCAAACTCGCATGAGCCGGTTCATTCCGCATCCGGATGGGCCCGGCAGCGGCGGGCGGGGGCGGCCCCTGTCCCGGCGGGCCGGAGTCCGCCGGGACAGGGGCGCGGGGGGAGGGGAGGACGCGGCGGATCAGGCGGGGAGCGCGCCGGTGCGCAGCAGGTCCGCCATCTCCCGTACCGCCGCCGCCGACCGCTCCTGGAGATACGGTCCGAAGGTGATCCTGGAGGCGCCCAGCAGGCCGAGCCGGCCGATCGAGGGGCCGCCGGGGGAGGGCGCCACATTGATCGGGCCGCCGATCTCGGACCGCAGCAGCGGCAACTGCTCCGGCGGCACCCCCAGCGGATAGACGCAGTCCGCGCCCGCCGCCAGATAGCGGCGGGCCCGCCCGATCGCGTCCGCCGGGTCGGTGACACCGCGCAGGAAGGAGTCGACCCGGGCGTTGATGAACAGCCGGTCGCCGGCCGCCGCGCGGACCTCGGCCAGCCAGTCGGCGTGGCGCTCCGGATCCTGGAGAACGCCCGCGACGGAGTCCTCCAGATTGCAGCCGACCGCGCCGGTCTCCAGCAGCCGGTCCACGATCTCCTTCGGGGGCAGCCCGTACCCGCGCTCGATGTCCGCCGAGACCGGGATGTCCACCGCGCGCACGATCCGGGTGACGGCCGCGAACATCTCCGCGGCCGGGGTCCGGCCGTCCTCGTGTCCGAGCGCCGCCGCGACCCCGGCGCTCGGGGTCGCCAGGGCCGGGAAGCCCGCGCCGGCGAAGGCGCGGGCGGACGGCGCGTCCCAGGGCCCCGGCAGGACGAGCGGGTCACCGGCGGCACGCCGCTGGTGCAGATCGCGGAAGATCTGGACGGGAGTGGGGGTCATGGTCTTCGGTCCTCGCTTCTCGATGAGTGGGGTGGGGAGGGGAGGGGAGGCGCGGGAGTACGGGCGGCCCCGCCCCGCAAGGCTCATTCCGGCTGACGGCGGCGCGCGTCGCGCATGGGGGCGCGCTCGGTGTCACGGGGGGCGCGCGCCGAGGTGTGTGCCCCAGGACACAGCGGTCAGTGACGGTGGCTGACCTGGCCCGGGGCGTAATGGCCCGCCACCATGCGCGTACTCACAGCGAATCGATTCCAGCCGTTGATCACGGTGATAGCGGCGATGAGATGGGCGAGTTCGGTCCCGTCGAACACCTTCGCCGCGCGCTCGTGGACCGCGTCCGGCACGAAGCCCTCGGTGAGGACCGTCACGGCGTCGGTCAGTTCGAGGGCCGCGATCTCCCGCGCCGTGTAGAAGTGCCGCGACTCCTCCCAGGCGGACAGCTGAATGATCCGGTCCACCGACTCACCCGCCGCCAGGGCGTCCTTGCTGTGCATGTCCAGGCAGTACGCGCAGTGGTTGAGCTGGGAGGCGCGGATCCGCACCAGTTCCAGGATCACCGGGTCGACGCCGCGGCGGGCGGCGGCGTCGAGTCTCACCATTGCCTTGTACACATCGGGGGCGAGCTCGGCCCAGGCGAGGCGGGGCGTGTGTTCGGGATTTCTGTTGTCGTTCACACGGACGAACCTAATCCGGAGTGCCCCGGGGAAGCGCTTTGTTTTCGCCGCGTTGGCCGAAGTCGCGGCCGGATCAACTCCCTTTCGCCGTACACCGGATATGCGCAAGGCTGAGACAGGACCGACGGCCGGGGGGAATCCGGGCCGGATCCGGCGGACCGGTTGAAGGATTGACCGGCCGGCCGGCGGAACGGAAGTACCGGGGGCCGGCGGAACGGAAGTACCGGGGGCCGGCGGAACGGAAGTACCGGGGGCCGGCGGAACGGAAGTACCGGGGGCCGGCGGAACGGAAGTACCGGGGCCGACGGAAGCCTGTGCCCCGAATCC
Source organism: Streptomyces sp. CAU 1734 (assembly GCF_039888735.1). Classification (NCBI taxonomy): domain Bacteria; kingdom Bacillati; phylum Actinomycetota; class Actinomycetes; order Kitasatosporales; family Streptomycetaceae; genus Streptomyces; species Streptomyces sp. CAU 1734. The sequence continues at coordinate 266,578 of NZ_JBDQQP010000004.1, read as the reverse complement.
CGGTCGTATTACCGGATGAAACCTGAGACGAGGAGGTGACGAGGTTGCTGATCTGCCGGGCGGGACAGAGGAAGCGGACCGGGCGGAAGAGCCATCCGCCGGGGCCACTAGTCTGTCGGCGATTCACTACCTTGACGCGATGGCGCGACACCGCCGCTTGCACGGCGGTTCGACGGGAACGGGACGGCACTCTGATGGCACGGCGCAGACTGAGGTCGAGCACGGTGGTGCTCGGCGGTATGGGGATGCTCGCACTGACGATCACTTCCTGTGGCTCCGAGCCGGACAAGCGGTGCGCGGATCCCGTGACCATGGAGAATCTGCCCGGCTACGAGTGCGATTCCTCGGACGGCCGGGGCAGCACGTACTACGGCGGCAAGATAGTCGGCGGCACGGTCGAGGAGGGCAGCTTCCGGAAGGAGGCCGTCGAGAAGGGCGGCTTCGGCTGCTCCGGCTCCGGGTCCGGCGGCGGCTGAGCGGGGAGGACGGACATGCAGCGACACAAGATCGATCCCCGGCCCGGCTGGCAGCGGATCGTCGAGGAACAGGGGTGTGTCTACCCCCTCACCCGCCACCCGGACGGCGAACTCCGCCCCTACTGGGACGAGAGCGCCTACTACGAATTCTCCCTCCCCGAGGTCGAGGCGATGGAGGAGGCCGTCGAGGAGCTCCACCGGCTCTGCCTCGGCGCCGCGGCCCATATCGTGGAGCACGGCCGGATGGCCGACCTCGGCATCACCGACCCCCGGCTCGCCGCCCGGGTCGCCGAGTCCTGGCGCCGCAGAGCCGAACAGCCCAGCATCTACGGGCGGTTCGACCTGCACTACGACGGCGGCGGTCCGGCCAAGCTGCTGGAGTACAACGCCGACACCCCCACCTCGCTGGTCGAGGCCGCGAGCCCGCAGTGGTTCTGGATGGAGGAGCGCTTCCCGGGCGCCGACCAGTGGAACTCCCTCCACGAACGCCTGGTCGACGCCTGGCGCCACCAGGCGCATCTGCTGTCGCCGGGACCGGTCCACTTCGTCCACTCCGACGGGGATGTGCTGGGCGAGGACCTGATGACGGTCGCGTATCTGCGCGAGACCGCCCAGCAGGCCGGGCTCAAGACCGAGGCGCTGTCGGTCGAGCAGATCGGCTGGGACCGGATAACCAACCGGTTCGTGGACGACCGGATGCGGTTCATCCGCTCCTGCTTCAAGCTCTACCCGTGGGAGTGGCTGACCACCGACCGCTTCGGGCCGCATGTCCTGGACACCATCGACAACGGCGGCGGCACCGGGACCACGGCCTGGATCGAGCCCGCCTGGAAGATGCTGCTCTCCAACAAGGCGCTGCTGGCGATCCTCTGGGAGCTCAACCCGGGACATCCCCATCTCCTCCCCGCCTATCTGGACGGGCCCCGGGAGCTGGCCGGCGGGCCCGGCTATGTCGCCAAGCCGCTCCTCGGGCGGGAGGGCGAGGGCATCACCGTCCACGAGCCCGGCGCGGAGCCCGTCATCCGCACCGAAGCCTGCTGCTACCAGGAGCTGGCGCCGCTGCCGGACTTCGACGGCAACCGGGTCGTCCTCGGCGCCTGGGTGGTGGAGGGGGAGTCGGCGGGGCTCGGCATCCGGGAGTCCTCGGGGCCGGTGACGGACGAGTACGCCCGCTTCGTGCCGCATGTCATCCGCTGACGGGGTGCGCCGCCGCTGAGCACACGTCTCCGCCGGCGGGGCGCGTCGCCGCCGAGGGCATGCCTTCGCCGGCGGGGGCGGGGCGCTGAGCGCCTTGCCGTGTGATGGAGCCGCGGTGCCGGACGGCACCGCGGCTCCACGCGTACCAGGGTCACTCGCGGATCACTCGCGGGATGCTCGCGGATCGCTCGTGGATCACCCGCGGCCCGCTCGTGGCCCGCTGGTGCTCAGGACGGATTGAGCTTGATGGCGAAGTTGTTGAAGATGGACCACACATCGACCCAGCCCACGCCGCCGGTGCAGTCCTTCACCGGGCTGCATCCGGTGCCGATGCTGATGATGCCGTTGAGCTGGCGGGAGTTCGGGTCGTTGACGGTGATGACCGGGCCGCCGCTGTCGCCACCCCGGCCGACGACGCCGCCGTAATGCGGCACGCCGAAGCTTCCCCAGACCAGGACGCCGTTCACGTACCAGCTCAGGTTGCCCGCGTGGGTGGTCCGGATGTTGCAGACCACCTTGGAGTTGTAGCCCAGCTGACAGGTGAAGTCATTGACCGCGACATTGCGGACGCCGTTGAGATAACGGACGTAGCCCTGGGCGTCCACACCGTCCCAGGTGTAGCGGTTGGTCCGGGTCTCGATGAAGGCCGAGTCGACCTCCGGCCGCTTGTACTTCACCTGGCCGATGTAGTTGCCGCCGAGCGCCGGGACATGGTCGCCGACGTTGTAGCAGTGCCCGGCGGTGACGAGCCACTGGCGGCCGTCCCAGGTGCTGATCGCCGGGATTCCGCTGGTGCACCGGGACCGGCCGCCGGAACCCGGGCCGAGCGCGGCGGCGGCGTAGAAGGGCGCCGTGTCGTTCTCGCGGCTCAGGGCCTTCGCCGGTGTGCCCTGGCTGATGCGGACGGGGGTGGCGGACTCGGCCTTCCGTTTGTTCGCCACCGCCGGTGAGGCGAGCCACTTCCGGGCCGCCGCCGGTTTGTCCACGGAGAGTTCGACGGTGCCGCCGTCGGTCGAGCTCCCCGCCAGGGTGACCCGGAAGGGCAGATCCTCGCGGCTGGTGATCCGTTCGACCTCCTTCTTGAGCTCCTGGCGGGTGTTCTTTCCCCGGACGATGTTGATGAGACGGGTGTTCACCTCCGGGTTCGCCCTGCGGACCTCGGCCAGGAAGTCGCGGCCCCGGCTGGTGTCGGTCAGATAGACATTGACCGAGCGGTACGTGGGTGCCAGCTCCACCTGGGTGTAGATGTCCGCCCGGACACCCAGTCCGACGCCGGCCGCGGCGTCGGCCGCCAGCCGCAGCGGTTCGAGCACCCTGCCCTGCTGCTCCGGTGTCATGGCCGCGACCGCGTCCGCGGTGAGCGGGGCGGCGGCCGAGGTGGTTCCGGCCTCCGCCGAGGCCGTCATGAGCGGCAGCAGGGCGAGCGCCCCGGCGAGTGCGATGGTGCGTTTCACTCCGATGGCCAGTGTCCTGTTCGGCCTGTTCTCCGGTCCGTCGCTGTTCATTCCGTCCCCCTCGCCGACCCCGCCGGGGCGGGGTGAATGAATTGTTCTCGGGGGAGGCTAGGCAGGGGCATGACACTGAACAAGGATTATTTACAGCCTTTATTCATGGGGTTGTTGAGGGGTGAGGGGAGAATGCGCGCCGGTTGTTCCGGGTGCTCCCCGGCGGGGTTCCCGGGTGTGGCGGGCGGTGTCGTTCGGTATCGAATCCTCTTTCCCCGGTGAGATTTCCGAGGAAACGATTCCCTGTCGGGGAGCGCACTATTGGTGCATGCGTTCGGGCAATACCTGGATCGGGTTCTGCTCGAATTCTTGTCGGATGCTTGTCGAATCCTGGTCGGATACCTGGCGGGCGGCTGTCGCGGCGCTGTCGGGTGTCCGGCGGGGCCGGCCCGGGCCGGGATCGGGCACGGCCCGGGCCGGGAACGGGCACGGCCCGGGCCGGGAACGCATGCGGACCGTGCCCGGGGCGGCCGGGCACGGTCCGGTGGCGGACGGGTGGGTGGGGAAGCTAGTCGGCGATGTAGTCCCGCAGCGGGGCGGGCTTGAGTCCCGCCGCGTCGGCCGCCGCCAGCACCCGGGTCAGATCGGATGCCAGGGACTCGGTGAAGTGGAGCAGCACGATGTCACCCGCGGCCAGCTGCGGGGCCGGCGGTGTCCAGGAACCCCATGTCGTCTGGTCGTGCGTCCAGGTGACCACGGCCTTGGAGCCACAGGCGCGGGCGGCGGTCCGGGTCTGCTCGTTGAAGCTCCCGTACGGCGGCCGGGTCAGCCGGGGCTCCAGTCCGAAGCGGGACAGATGCTGCTGCCGCGCGCCGCAGAGCTCGGCCCGCTGTCCCTGCTCGGTCAGCGTGGTCAGATCGGGGTGGCTCACGCTGTGGTTCTCGATCCGGGACGGGCCGTGGTCGACGAGCCGCCGGAAGTAACCGGTGTCGTACGAGGTCGCGCCCGGCAGCAGGAAGAGGGAGGCGGGCACCTGGCGGTCCAGCAGGATCTGCGCGGCGGCCGGGTCGTGGTACCAGCCGTCGTCGATGGTGATGAAGACGACCGGATCCGTGGTGTTCACCTTGGACACCACCGGGGCGGGCGGCGGCCAGGAGGCCGCCTGTGCCGGGCTGCTCAGACCGATGACGGCGAGAAGGGGGACGAGGGCGGCAAGTAGTGCGCGAGGTCTCGGCATGGCACCGCAGATTGGCCTGGACCAGGGTTGCTGTCAATGGTCTGAACCATTTTCCCCGCCGTGCCCGCGCCCCTCCTCCCGTCCCGCCGCCCCCGGGCTCCGGCTCCGCCTGCGGGCTCTTCCGTCAGTCCGCCAGGACCGCGCGGAGCCGGTCCAGGCCCCACTCCAGATCGTCCTCGCCGATCACCAGGGGCGGGGCGAGCCGGATGGTCGAGGCGTGGGTGTCCTTGACCAGTACTCCCCGGGCCATCAGCCGCTCCGAGATCTGCCGGCCGGTGCCGTGCGAGGGAGCGATGTCCACCCCCGCCCACAGCCCCCGGCCCCGTACCGCCTCCACCGCGCCGCCGCCCACCAGCAGGCCCAGCTCGTAGTGGAGCCGTTCGCCCAGCTCGGCGGCGCGCCGCTGGTACTCGCCGGTGCGCAGCATCGCGATCACCTCCAGCGCGACCGCGCAGGCCAGCGGATTCCCGCCGAAGGTCGAGCCGTGCTCGCCGGGCCGGAAGACCCCCAGCACCTCCCGGGAGGAGACCACCGCCGACACCGGGACCACCCCGCCGCCCAGCGCCTTGCCCAGGACATACATGTCCGGCACCACGTCCTCGTGGTCACAGGCGAAGGTCCGCCCGGTCCGGCCCAGTCCCGACTGGATCTCATCCGCGATGAAGAGCACATTCCGCTCGCGGGTGACCCGGCGGACGCCGGCCAGATACTCCGGCGGCGGCACCAGCACCCCCGCCTCGCCCTGGATCGGCTCCAGCAGGACGGCCACGGTGTTCTCCGTCACCGCCGCCTCCAGCGCGGTCAGGTCGCCGTACGGGACGATCTCGAACCCGGGGGTGTACGGGCCGAAGTCCGCCCGCGCCTCCGGGTCCGTCGAGAAGCTGATCACTGTGGTCGTGCGGCCGTGGAAGTTGTTCGCCGCGACAATGATCTTCGCCCGGCCGTCCGGCACCCCCTTGACCCGGTACCCCCACTTGCGGGCGGTCTTGACAGCGGTCTCGACCGCCTCGGCGCCGGTGTTCATCGGCAGCACCATTTCCATCCCGCACAGCTCCGCCAGTCGGGTGCAGAACTCGGCGAACCGGTCGTGGTGGAAGGCCCGGGAGGTCAGGGTGACCCGATCCAGCTGCGCCTTGGCGGCACCGATCAGCCGGGGGTTCAGATGGCCGAAATTCAGTGCCGAGTACCCGGCGAGCATGTCGAGGTAGCGGCGCCCCTCGACATCCGTCACCCAGGCGCCCTCCGCGGTGGCGACGACCACGGGCAGCGGGTGGTAGTTGTGCGCGCTGTGCGCCTCGGCGGAGGCGATGGCGTGCCCGGAGGCGCCGACGGGCGCGCCGGGTGAACCGGCCTCGGGCGCGATCCGGGGGGCGGTGGACTGGGATGCGGTCTCGGACGTGGTCACGGCGTCTCCGTTTCACCTGGGGCCGGGCGACCTCCGAGGGACGGATGGTGCCCTTGTTCCTATGGTCGCTCGGATGGTGGACGGGGAAACCTCGGCCGGTCCGGGGGCTCTGCCCCCGGGCCCCCGGCCCGGCGTGTTCCTTGTCTCATCGAGGAGGGCCGGTGCGGCGGGGAGGGAACTCCGCGCCGCGCCCGGACCTGCCGTCGCGGCCCCGGGCGCGTGCACGCGGCCCGGCGTACCGGCGAACCGATCCCGGTTCCGCACCTGAGACAATGAGCGGCATGGCCCAAGACCGACCCCGCGCTCTGTCCGGCATCCAGCCCACCGCCGGCTCGTTCCACCTCGGGAACTACCTCGGAGCGATCCGCCAGTACGTGGCGCTGCAAGAGACCCATGACGCGTTCTACATGGTCGTGGACCTGCACGCGATCACTGTGCCGCAGGACCCGGCAGAGCTGCGGTCGAACACCCGCTTCGCCGTCGCGCAGCTCCTCGCGGCGGGGCTCGACCCGGAGCGGTGCACCCTCTTCGTGCAGAGCCATGTCCCCGAGCACGCGCAGCTCGGCTGGGTCATGAACTGCCTCACCGGCTTCGGCGAGGCGTCCCGGATGACACAGTTCAAGGACAAGTCGGCCAAGCAGGGTGCCGACCGTGCCACCGTCGGGCTCTTCACCTACCCGATACTCCAGGTCGCCGACATCCTGCTCTATCAGGCCGACGCCGTCCCGGTCGGCGAGGACCAGCGCCAGCACATCGAGCTGACCCGCGACCTCGCCGAGCGGTTCAACACCCGGTTCGGCGCCACCTTCACCGTCCCGGCGCCGCACATCGTCAAGGAGGTCGCGAAGATCTACGACCTCCAGGACCCCACGGCCAAGATGAGCAAGTCGGCCTCGACCCCCAAGGGTCTGATCAATCTGCTCGACGAGCCGAAGACGACCATGAAGAAGGTCAGGAGCGCGGTCACCGACACCGACACGGTGATCCGGTTCGACCCGGCCGAGAAGCCCGGTGTGAGCAATCTGCTCACCATCTACTCCACCCTCACCGGCACCTCGATCGCCGCGCTGGAGCAGGAGTACGCGGGCAAGATGTACGGCGCGCTCAAGACCGACCTCGCCGAGGTCATGGCGGAGTTCGTCACCCCGTTCCGGAGCCGGACGCAGGAGTATCTCGACGACCCCGAGACGCTGGACGCGATCCTCGCCAAGGGCGCGGAGAAGGCCCGCGCGGTGGCCGCCGAGACCCTTGCCACGGCCTACGACAGAATCGGTCTGCTGCCCGCGAAGCACTGACCCGGCGCCGCGCGCCGGGCGATCCGATCGGGCCATGGCCCGATCGGATCGCCCGGATAGTCTGGTTCGCCCGGTCATGAGGGGGGTGGCCGCCCCGCCCGAGTGTGGTCAACACCTCTGGCCACATATGCCGTGCAACCGCCACACTGGCGGCTGTACATCCACTCGCCCGGCCGGGTGGACCCGACACGCCTCGGAACGAAGGAGAACGACGTGGGGACCGTAACGCTCGGCGTTTCGATCGCGGTCCCGGAGCCCTACGGCAGCCTGCTCCAGGAGCGGCGCGCGAGCTTCGGGGATCCCGCCGCGCACGGCATTCCCACCCACGTCACCCTGCTTCCGCCCACCGAGGCCGATCCCGCCCTGCTCCCGGCGATCGAGGCGCATCTGGCCCAGGTCGCCATGGCGGGCCGGCCGTTCTCCATGCGGCTCTCGGGCACCGGCACCTTCCGGCCGGTCTCGCCGGTCGTCTTCGTGCAGATCGTGGAGGGCGCCGCCGCCTGCTCCCGGCTTCAGAAGCGGGTCCGCGACGCCTCCGGTCCGCTCGTGCGCGAGCTCCAGTTCTCGTACCACCCGCATGTGACCGTCGCCCACGGCATCTCCGAGGAGGCCATGGACCGGGCCTACGCCGAGCTGGCCGATTTCGAGGCCGCCTGGACCTGCGCCTCCTTCGCGCTGTACGAGCAGGGGCCGGACGCGGTCTGGCGCAAGCTCAACACCTACGCCTTCGGCGGCGGCATCGGCGCCGTGCCCGCGCAGGGCTCCCCGGTCGACAAGCCCGCCCCCGCGCCCTCCGCCTGATCCGCGAAGGGCTCGCTAGAGCGGCAGCAGCCGGAAGAGCGGGCGCGGCAGATGCCGTACCGCCGCCATCACCGGCCGCAGCGCCCCCGGCACCCACACCGTCTCCGATCCCCGCCGCAGCCCCAGCTCCACCGCCGTCGCGACCTCCTCGGGCGTGGTGGCCAGCGGCGCCTCGGGCAGGCCCGCCGTCATCCGGGTGCGGACGAAACCGGGGCGCACGACCATGACATGCACCCCCGTCCCGTACAGCGCGTCCCCCAGCCCCTGGGCGAAGGCGTCCAGGCCGGCCTTGCTGGAGCCGTAGATGAAGTTGGCGCGCCGGGCCCGCTCGCCCGCGACCGACGAGAGCACCACCAGCGAGCCGTGGCCCTGGTGCTGGAGGGCCGCCGCGCAGACCAGACCGGCCGACACGGCGCCGGTGTAGTTGGTCTGCGCGACCCGGACCGCCGCCGCCGGATCGCCCTCGTCGTTCGCCTGGTCGCCGAGGAGCCCGAAGGCGAGCAGCACCAGATCGATGTCCCCCTCGGTGAAGACCTTGCCCAGCACCCCCTCGTGCGCGGCCGGGTCGAGCGCGTCGAACGGCACCGTGCGGACCTCGGCCCCCAGGGCGCGGAGCCCGTCCGCGGCGGCTTCGAGGTCGGGGGAGGGGCGTCCGGCCAGCCAGACCGTGCGCGTGCGGCGCGCGATCAGCCGGCGGGCCACGGCCAGTCCGATCTCCGATGTGCCGCCGAGCAGGAGCAGGGACTGGGGAGCTCCGAAAGCGTCCTTCATGAACCTTCCATTCCTTCTTGGGGGTGGCAGCGGCTCGCGGGTGTCCTCGCGGGTCCTCGCGCGGGTCCTCGCGGGTGTCAGTCAGAGGGCGAGCCTGCGGGAGAGGTCCGAGGTGAAGACGGAGTGCGGATCCAGCCGGGCCCGCAGCTCCCGGAAGTCGGCGAGCCGGGGGTACATCCCGGCGAGCAGCTCCGGCCGGAGCCGGGAGTCCTTGGCGAGATAGACCCGGCCGCCCGCCGCCGCGACCTCCTCGTCGAGCTCGTCCAGGAACGCCCCGAGGCCGGGGAGCCCGGCCGGGATGTCCAGGGCGAGCGTCCAGCCCGGCATCGGGAAGGAGAGCCAGCCGGGATCCCCCTCGCCGAAGCGCTTGAGCACCGCGAGGAAGGAGGGACAGCGCCGGTGCGCGATCCGCTCCACGATCCGGCGCAGGGTCTCCTCCCGGCCGTGTCCGACCACGAACTGATACTGGACGAATCCGCCCCGGCCGTAGATCCGGTTCCAGTGCGGCACGGCGTCCAGCGGATGGAAGAAGGAGGTCAGCCGCTGGAGCCGGGAGGTCCGCGTCCGCGGCGCCCTGCGGTACCAGAATTCATTGAACGCCCCCACCGTGGCCCGGCTGAGCAGCCCCCCGGGCACCAGGGAGGGGAGCGCGGGCAGCCGTCCGGGCCGGAAGCCGAGCGGTGCGCGCCGGGCGCGCGCGGGCAGCGCGGCCGGCGGGGCGTGCTCCCCCCGGGTGAGGACCGAACGTCCCAGCGAACGTCCCCGGGCGAGCAGATCGACCCAGGCGACCGAGTACCGGTAGCGGTGATCACCGGCGGTCAGCCGGGCCAGCAGGTCGTCCAGATCGGCGGCCCGTTCGGTGTCGACGCACATCATGGAGGTCTCCACCCGGTGCAGCCGGACGGCCGCCGAGAGAATCACCCCGGTCAGGCCCATCCCGCCGGCGGTCGCGTCGAAGAGCTCGTCGCCGGGGGCGACACGGTGGACCGAACCATCCGCGGTGAGCAGTTCGAGCTCCCGCACATGGCGCGAGAAAGAGCCGCTGACATGGTGGTTCTTCCCGTGGACATCCGCTCCGACCGCCCCGCCGACGGTGACCTGGCGGGTGCCGGGGGTGACCGGGACGAACCAGCCCAGCGGCAGCAGCACCTCCATCAGCCGGTGCAGGCTCACCCCCGCGTCACAGACGACGGTGCCGGTGCCGGTGTCGATGGAGTGGATACGGCGGAGTCCGGTCATGTCGAGCACCGTGCCGCCCGCGCTCTGGGCCGCGTCGCCGTACGCCCGCCCGAGCCCCCGGGCGATACCGCCGCGCGCGCCCCAGTCGCGTACCGCCTCCGCCGCCTCCGCAGGGGTGCGGGGGCGCAGCAGATAGGCCGTGGTGGGGGCGGTGCGGCCCCAGCCCGAGACGGAGACGAAGGGTTCGCCCGGCGGGCCGGCGTCATCCGGACCGGCGGCCCCGGGGTGTTCGGGCGCGGGAGCGGAGGGGGCCGGTGCGTCGGCCGGTGGTTCCGGACGGATGGGGGTGCTGGTGGTCTCGGCGGGCATGGTTGTGACCGTATAGCCGCGTATGCCCACATTTCAGGAGTACCCAGTTGACTCGCCGAAATGGGTGATTAAACGAGTGTCATCAAAGAATGACGTGAAAAGTCGGCCGGTCGCCCAGAAGAGTCGCCCCTGGCTCATGAGAAGGGGTGGCGAATGGGATATGCGCGGTGTGCGGCGGCCGAACGGAGGCTGCTGGCGGCCCTGCACGAATGCGGCGGCCGGCCCGGTGTCGCCGCCGTCGCCCGGGGGCTCTCCCTCGCCGGCGAACACGGCGCCCTCTGGCTCGGCGCGGGACTCACCGGCGCGGCGGCCGACGCGGGCCGCCGCCGCGCCTGGCTCCGGGCGACGGCACTGGTCGGCGGCGCCCATCTGGCCAGCCTCGGTGTGAAGTGGTCGGTCCGGCGCGCCCGGCCCGGCGCCGTGCTCACCGCCCCGCCCCTCGTCCGCACCGCCGGGCCCTACTCCTTCCCCAGCTCGCACGCCACCACCTCCGCCGCGGCCCTCATCGCCTTCGGCGCCCTCTTCCCGGCCGGTGAGCGGCTGATGGCCCCGCTCGCCGCCGCCATCTGTGTGTCACGGCTCGTCGCGGGCGTCCACTATCCGACGGACATCGTGGCCGGCGCCCTGCTCGGCGGGGCGACCGCCCGCCTCGGCAGCCGCTGGACGAGCGCCCCGCCGCGTACCGTCTCCGCCGGGCGCCGGACCGGGAGCGGACGGTGAGCGGGATGGACGACCACCGGACCACCGCGCTCCTCGCCGATCCCCGGGACGGTTCCGGGCCGCCGGGCCGGGCCGGGCGCCCGGAGCCGTCCCGGCGGCGCGGCGGGCTCCCCGGCGGGCTGCTCGGAACCGCCCGTCCCCGCCAGTGGGTCAAGAATCTCCTGGTGGTCGCGGCCCCGGCCGCCGCCGGCGAGCTGGACTCGCTGCGGAACGCCGCCGAACTCGCCGTGGTCTTCGTCCTCTTCACCGCCGCCGCCGCGGCCGTCTATCTCGTCAACGACGCCCGCGACGCCGAGGCCGACCGCGCCCACCCGGTGAAGTGCCGGCGGCCCGTCGCCGCCGGGACCGTGCCCGTGCCCGTCGCCCACGCCGCGGGCGCGCTGCTCGCGGCCGGTGCGATCGGCGGCGCCGCCGTCCTGTGCAACGCCATGACCGGCGCGCTGCTCACCGCGTATCTCTCCATGCAACTCGCCTACTGCATCTGGCTGAAACATGTGCTCGTCGTGGACATGGCCGTGGTCACCACCGGCTTTCTGCTCCGGGCGATGATCGGCGGGGTGGCCCTCGGCATCCCGCTCTCCCGCTGGTTTCTGATCACCACCGGATTCGGGGCGCTCTTCATGGTCGCGGCGAAACGGTACTCCGAGGCCGTCCAGCTGGAGGGCGGCAAGGGGGCGACCCGGGCCCTGCTCGACCAGTACACCACCGGCTATCTGCGGTTCGTCTGGCAGCTCGCGGCCGGGGTCGCGGTGCTCGCCTACTGCCTCTGGGCCCTGGAGGGCGGCGGCGGGGACGAGACCGCGCTGCTGCCCTGGCGGCAGCTCTCGATGATCGCGTTCATTCTCGCGGTGCTGCGGTACGCCGTCTTCGCGGACCGGGGCACGGCCGGTGCCCCCGAGGACGTGGTGCTCCGCGACCGGGCGCTCGCGGTCATCGGGGCGGTGTGGGCGGCGATGTACGCACTCGCCGTCGCCGGCCTGTGAGCGGCCGGCCGGCCCCCCTGCGGACCCTCCCCCGGCGTGCGGGAAGCGGCGCAGGTGACATCGCGTGCGGAGGGTAGGCGAGGGCCATGGACTGGTTGACCAAGCTCCCCGTCGTCGGCCCGTGGGCCGCCGCGCTCATGCGGACCCATGCCTGGCATTCGTACGAGACGCTCGAACGGGTGCACTGGACGCGGCTCGCCGCCGCGATCACCTTCCTCAGCTTTCTGGCCCTCTTCCCGCTGATCACGGTCGCCGCCGCCATCGCCGCCGCCCTGCTCAGCGAGGAGGGGCTGCGCACCCTGGAGGAGAAGCTCGGCGACCAGGTGCCGGGCATCTCCGACCAGCTGGACATCGCCTCACTGGTCGCCAACGCGGGCACCGTCGGGCTGGTCGCCGGCGCGCTGCTGCTGCTGACCGGTATCGGCTGGGTCGGCTCGATGCGGGACTGTCTGCGGGCCGTCTGGGGACGGGACGACGAGGACGAGGGGAATCCGTTCGTCCGCAAGCTCAAGGACGCCGGGGTGCTCCTCGGCCTCGGCGCCACCGCGCTGGCCTCGCTCGCGGCCTCCGCGATCGGCTCCACCGCCGTGGGCTGGACGGCCGACCGGATCGGTATCGACCAGGGCGGCGCCGGGGGCGCGCTGCTCTCCGCCGCCGCGATCGCCATCGCGGTCGTCGCCGACTTCCTGATCCTGCTCTATCTGCTCACCCTGCTGCCCGGAGTGCATCCGCCGCGCCGCCGCCTGGTGGTGGCCGCCCTGCTCGGCGCGGTCGGCTTCGAGCTGCTGAAAATGCTGCTCAGCGGCTATATGAGGGAGGTCGCGTCGAAGAGTCTGTACGGGGCTTTCGGTGTCCCGATCGCCCTGCTGCTGTGGATCAACTTCACGGCCAAGCTGCTGCTCTACTGCGCCGCGTGGACGGCGACCCGCCGCGCGGACGACAAGGCCGGAGCCGCCCCCGGTGACGCCCGGGAGCGGCCTGCGGAGTGATCGCCGGTCAGCTCCGGCCGCGTCCGGACGGCCAGCGGCGGTTGACCACGAACACCGCCGCCGCGAGTGCCACCAGCACCCCGCCGGCGATCCCGAGCGCGGTGCCGACCCCGCCCGACGACTCCTCCCGGGCGGACGCCGCGACCGGCTTCGCCGCCGCGGCCCCGGTGCCGTCGTTCTTCGCCGGACCGGCACCGCCGGTGTCCTTGAGTACGGCGGAGCGGGGGGCGACCAGCTCACCGACCGGGGTGACCTTCCCGGCCGCCGCGAAGCCCCAGTCGAGGAGGCGCGCCGCCTCCTTGTAGACGGCGTGGTTCTCCTCGGAGTCCGGGTTCATGACGGTGACGAGCAGCACCTTGCCGTTCTGCTCGGCGACCCCGGTGAAGGTCGCGCCGGCGTGGGTGGTGTTGCCGTTCTTCACCCCCGCGATCCCCTTGTACGGGGCGATCCCGAATTCGCCGGTCAGCAGCCGGTTGGTGTTCTGGATCTCGAAGGTCTCGCGCTTGGCGCCGCTCCCCTCGCCGGGGAACTCCGCCCTGACCGTGGAGGCGTAGTCGCGGAAGTCCTTCTTCTGGAGGCCGTTGCGGGCGATCAGGGTGAGGTCGTACGCGGATGACACCTGCCCGGCCGCGTCATAGCCGTCGGGGGAGACGACCTGGGTGTCCAGGGCCTGGAGCTCCTCGGCGTGGGCCTGCATGTCCTCGACGGTCTTGTCGATGCCGCCGTTCATCGCCGAGAGCACATGGACCGCGTCATTGCCGGAGCGGAGGAAGACCCCGAGCCAGAGGTCATTGACGGTGTACGTCAGATCCTCCTTCACCCCGACCAGGGAGCTGCCCGCCCCGACATCGGCCAGCTCCTCGGGGGTCACCTTGTGGGTGGCCGTCTTGGGCAGCTTGGGCAGCAGGGCGTCGGCGAAGAGCATCTTGAGCGTGGAGGCCGGGGGCAGCCGCCAGTGGGCGTTGTGCGAGGCGAGGACGTCGCCCGTCTCGGCGTCGGCGACGATCCAGGACCGCCCGGTCACCTCGCCGGGCAGGACCGGGGCGCCGGCGCCCAGGCTGACCTGGGTGCCCGCCCGGCCGAGCTGCGCGCCGCCGATCGTGGACATGGCGGCGGGGGGCTGCGGCTGCTTCCGGCCCGGCTTGTCGTCGGTGGTGCCGCCGGTGCTCTTCGGTTTGCCGGTGGTGCGGGCGGTGCTCTTCGGCTTGTCGTCCTGGGGTGCCGCGGCGGCGGGGCCGGCCAGCAGGACCGGGAGCAGGGCGGTGGCCGCGGCGGCCGGCAGCCACTTCCCCGTACGGCCGGATCCGCGGCGTCCGGCGGTGCCTCCCGCGCCGGCCGGCCCTTCCGCCCTCGCGCCGTTCTTCAGCGGCTCTCCCGTCGCACCGTTCACACTGCGGTCCACGGAGAGGTGCGCGGCGGCGGAGTGCGGGACAGGGGTCGCGGCCGGGTGCGCGACGGGGCCCGGGGCGTGGTCCGGGGTGTGGTCCGCGCCGCTCGTGGCGGTCTTGTTCAGGGCAGGCACGCACGTGAAAGTACAGGCAAAAGAAGAAAATATGTTTATCGGCTTGATGACTCGCCGGGAAGGCCGCCGGGACAGCCCACCCCGCCGGGCCGGGTCCGCCGGGGCCCCGGATACTGGGGGGATGAAGCTCAGCCGCCCCGTGTCCTGGTTCCTGCTCGCCTTCGGGGGATGGAGCTGGGTCATCTGGGTCACCTTCGTCAAAAATCTATGGGAGGACGGCAGCGGGCTCGCGTTTGACGGCGCGGGCGACCCGACCGGTTACTTCTGGGTCCATCTGTTGCTCGCCATTACGTCCTTGATCTTGGGGACGGTCGTCGGAGTCATCGGGTTGCGCGGGGTACGGGCCCTGCGGCGCGAAGGATAGGGGAGCTGGCTGTGATCCTGGTCGGTCTGCTGGTGGCGGTCGCGGTGATCGCCCTGCTCGCGGGGGCCCACTGGTACGTCTGGCGGAGGCTGATCCGGGACACGACACGCGGTGCCGGCACGGTGCGCAGGGTCGGCACGATCGCGATCTGGATCCTCCCGGTGCTCTCGGTGGGCGCCCTGGTCTCCGGACGGGCGGGGTTTCCCTTCCGGCTTCAGCAGATTCTGGCCTGGCCGGGGTTCCTCTGGCTGGTGGTGCTGCTCTATCTGGTCCTGTGGCTGCTCGCGGGCGAAGCCGTGCGGGCGATCTGGCTGCGGGTGCGCGAGCCCGCCCGCGAGGACACCGCCGCCGCGCCCGCGCCCGGCCTCCTGGTGACGGCGGCCGGCGGCCCGGTCCGTGAAAAGGGCCCGGTCCGTGAGGAGAGACCGGCCGGTGAGGAGAGACCGGCCCACGGGGAGAGACCGGCCGGTGAGCCGGGACCGGCACCGGCACCCGTGAGCCCTTCCCCCGTACCGGATCCGCCGTCCTCCCCGGAGACCCGGCCCGCGGTCCCCGGCGGTGTCCCCCGGCGGCTCTTCGTCTCCCGCGTGGTCGGTGGCGGCGCCGCCGCGGCGGCACTCGCGACCGTCGGACACGGCACCCACAGCGTCCTGCGCGGCCCACGGATCAAGCGGGTCACCGTCCCGCTCGCCAGACTCCCGCGTGCCGCGCACGGATTCCGGATCGCCGTGGTGAGCGACATCCACCTCGGCCCGATCCTCGGCCACGCCCACACCCGCCGGATCGTCGACACGATCAACTCCGCCCAGCCCGATCTGGTCGCCATCGTCGGCGACATGGTCGACGGGAGCGTCGCCGACCTCGGCACCGCCGCGGAGCCGCTGGCCCTGCTCGAAGCACGCCAGGGGGCGTTCTTCGTGACCGGGAACCACGAGTACTACTCCGGCGCCGACGAGTGGGTCGACCATGTGCGGGAGCTGGGAGTGCGTCCCCTGGAGAACGAGCGGGTGGAGATCGCGCGCGGCTTCGATCTCGCCGGGGTCAATGACATCGAGGGCGAGGCCACCGGCAAGGGCCCGGACTTCGGCGCCGCCCTCGGCGACCGCGACCGCTCCCGCGCCTCGGTGCTCCTCGCGCACCAGCCGGTCGTCATCCACGACGCCGTCACCCACGGGGTGGACCTCCAGCTCTCCGGCCACACCCACGGTGGCCAGGTCTGGCCCGGCAATTACCTCGCCGGACTCGCCAATCCCACCGTCGAGGGACTCGAACGCTACGGCGACACCCAGCTCTATGTGACCCGGGGCGCCGGGGCCTGGGGTCCGCCCGTCCGGGTGGGAGCGAGTTCGGACATCACCATCGTCCAACTCGCCTCCCGACAGGCATAGTTGGGTAAAGCTTCCCGGCGAAAGACTGGATTCCGCCACTCGCGCGCCCACCCCTGTGGTGAGGTGAAGCCCTCACGTACTGGGGCAGGCGTGAAGGGGAGCAATTCAGTCATGCGGTCGATTCGTCTGCGCATATTCGTCATCTGTGCCGTCGTTCTCGCGGCGGTCGCCGGGGCCTGGCGGTTATGGCCGTCCGACGGGCAGGACCGGGCGGCCATCGTCATCGGGACCACCGATGTCGTCACCACGCTCGACCCGGCGGGTGCGTACGACGTCGGCTCCTGGGCCGTCTACAGCAACATCTACCAGTCCCTGCTCACCTTCAAGCCCGGCGGAGTCACCCCGGTGCCCGACGCGGCGCGCGCCTGCGCCTTCACCGGCCGCGCCCTGACCACGTACAGCTGTGTGCTCCGGGACGACCTCACCTTCTCCAACGGCAACAAGATCACCGGCGCCGATGTCCGGCACTCCTTCGAGCGGCTGCTCGCCATCAAGGCCAAGGTCGGGCCCGCGCCGCTCTTCCCGACGCTGAAGAGCGTCACCGCCGAGGGGCAGCGGATCACCTTCCGGCTCAGCGCCCGTGACGCGACCTTCCCGCAGAAGCTGGCCACCGGCGCCGGCTCGATCGTGGACCGCACCCGCTACCCGGCGGGCGCGCTGCGCGAGGGGACCGCCGCCGACGGGTCGGGGCCGTATCTGCTCGAGGAGTACGAACCGGGAGTGCGCGCCAGGCTGGTGCCGAACCCCGCGTACAAGGGGGTGCTGACGAAGACCGGGGGGCCGGTCGAGATCCGCTGGTTCGAGAAGGCCGAACAGCTGGCGAAGGCGTGGCAGGACGGCCGGCTCGATGTGGCGCACCGCCGGCTGCCGCCCGAGACCATCGCCTCGCTCGATCCCAACAGCTCCAGCCTGCGGATGACCGAGTCGGAGAGCGCCGAGATCCGCGGCCTGGTCTTCAATCTGCGGCCCGGCGCCCCGCTGGCGAAGAAGGCGGTGCGCAAGGCGGTCGCGGCCGTGGTGGACCGGGGGAGGATCGCCGCGGATGTCCACCGCTCCACGGTGCAGCCGCTCTACTCCCTCATCCCGCAGGGCACCCTCGGCCACAGCAACCCCTTCTTCGACAACGACCCGCAGCCCAGCGTCAAGCGGGCCCGGCAGCTGCTGGAGAGTGCCGGGGCCGAGCTCCCGGTCTCGTTCACCCTGGTCCACAGCGAGGGCAGCCAGCCCGCGCAGGAGGCCGCCGAGCTGCGGCGGCAGCTGGAGGCGAGCGGGCTCTTCCGGGTACGGGTGGTCGCCGAGGACTGGACCGTCTTCCAGCAGGGGTACGCGGACGGGAAGTACGACGCCTACGCCCTGGGCTGGGTGCCCGACTTCCCGGATCCGGACAGCTTCACCCAGCCGCTGGTCGGCATCGACTCCACCCTGCACAACGGCTACCGGAACAAGGCCGTCGACGAACTGATCGCCGAGACCCAGCGGTACGAGCAGCGGGGCCGGGCCGCGAAGGTGTTCCGCGAGATCCAGCGCCTGGTGGCCGCCGATGTGCCCGTGCTGCCGCTGTGGCAGCGCAAGGACTATGTGGTCAACACCCGGGACATCAACGGCGCTCAGTATCTGTCGGACGGTACGAGTGTCTGGCGGCTCTGGGAGCTGGACTGGCTCTGACGGTGCCGCGCGCGGCGGCGCCGTCGTCAGCCGCGGGTGTCGGCGGCGGCGGCCTTCCCGTCCTTCTCCGCTCTCCCGGCCTTCCCGTCCCTCTCCGTCTTCTGGTTCTTCCTCGTCGCCCGGGTGCTCCGCGCGGCGACCGTCTCCGCCATGCCGGGCAGCAGATCCGTCAGCAGCTCGTGCACATCGAGGATGAGCGGTCGCAGCACCCGGAACCGGGCGAGGACGATGCCCCGGGCGGTGAGCCGGGCGCCCTGTGCCGCCAGCCGCCGGCTGCGGGTGCGGCCCTCCGACCGGTCGAAGACCCAGTAGAGGACGAGCCCCATCTGGGAGAGCCACATCAGCTGCGGGAACGCCTCGGTGAATTCGTCGGCGACCTTGGTCTTCGCACCGGCGAGCACCTCCCGGTGCACGGAGATCGCCTCCTCGCGGGCGGGCTCCGACTCGGCCGAGAAGGGGCTGAGCGGGCTCTCCGGATCGGCGGCGTTCTTGAAGAACTGCGCCGCGAATTCGTGGTACGGCTCGGCGATCTCCAGCCAGGCCAGCAGCACCCCGGCGAGCCGGGCCTCCAGATTGGTCTCCCGGTCCAGCACCGGCCGGACCGCCGCCCGGTGTTCCGCGGCGATCCGGTCGTAGAACCCCTGGATCAGGTGTTCCTTGGACGAGAAGTAGTAGTACGCGTTCCCGACCGAGACGCCGGCCTCCTTGGCGATGGCCCGCATGGTCGTCTTGTCGTAGCCGCGCTCCTGGAACAGCCGGAGCGCGGTTTCGAGGATGAGTGTGCGGGTCTGCTCACTCTTGGGGGCGCTCTTGGAGGCGTTCTCGTCGGTCACGGTGTCCGAGCCTAACGGGGTAGGTCGCACTGGTCGTCGCAGGGCGGACCGAACCCGGCGCCGTCCGCCCCCGTACCGTCACTCCCCGGGCCCGCCGCCGTCACCCCCTCCGTCCCGGCCACTCCCGCCGGGCCGGCGCCCCCAGTGCCCGGGATCCCAGGAACGGCACTCGGCCCGGTCGCCGCGCCCGTACTCGTATACGTGCCGATCTGTATGCTCGTGCCCGTTTCCGGAACCCATGGCGCCGTGCTCTCGTTCGGTGTGAGGTGCCGCCCGCCGGCGGGTGACGGGCCGGTCCCCTGCGCCGGCCCGGCACCCGTGTCCGGGGCGGTCTGTGCGGTGGCCAGCTCGCGGTACTTGGCCGCGGCGAGCATGGTGGCCCGTACGAAGGGGGCTCCGGCCGGGGTGGCCAGCCAGTGCGCCCTGGGCCGGTGTTCGGCCAGCGCCCAGAGGCAGACGATCCAGGCGGCGGCCCCGCTGAAGACCTGCCCCCGGTCCCCGACGACGGTGATCTCCCGCAGGGTCCGGTGGTGGTCGAGGTGCGGATAGAGCCGGCGGGCCTCGTCGGACCCGGCCGGGAGCAGGACCAGCGGTACGAGCTGGCGCTGCCGCCCGAGCCAGTTCCGCAGATGGAGGCAGAGGGAGCACCGGGCGTCGTAGAGCACGGTGAGCCGTTTGACCGGAACACCCGCGGCGCGGGCTCGGGAGGCCATCGGGCTCACACCCCGGCCGGTCCGGCGGCGGGCGGGGACCACGGCCCCTTGTCGGCCTGCCCGGTCCAGCTCTGCGGCGGTACGGGCGGGATCTGCTCACGCTCCATGACGCCCCGCCGGCGGATCCTGTTCAGGACGAACACATTGCACAGGTGCATGACGCCGAGGACCAGCAGGACCACCCCGAGCTTCACCGAGAGGGCCTCGAAGAGCCCGCGGGCGTTCTCGGTGGTCTCGGCCACCCGGAGATAGAGGGCGACGAAGCCGAGGTTCACCAGATAGAAGCCGACCACCAGAAGGTGGTTCACGGCGTCGGCGAGCTTTTCGTTCCCGTGCATCACATCGGAGAGGAAGATCCGGCCGTTGCGGCTGAGGGTGCGTGCCACCCAGACCGTCAGGGCGACGCTGATCACCAGGTAGACGATGTATCCGACCACATTGAGGTCGTCCATGCCACGCTCCTTGAACGCGTTCAAAAATGCTCTCGGGGATGACAGTAGACCTCTTTTTGAACATGTTCAAGGAGTGGTCGGGGTGCTGGAAAACCGGCGGCGCGCACCCCGCCGCCGGGCGTACTCTCCCCCTGATGACGACACTTGCTCACGACACCGCCGGCGCGGGCCCCGCCGCCGTACTCCTCCACTCCACCGTCTGCGACCGGCGCATGTGGGACCCGCAGTGGGAAGCCCTGGCCGCCACCGGACACCGGCTCATCCGCTGCGACTTCCGGGGATACGGCGAAACCCCCGCCGCCCGCGCCCCCCACACCGACGCCGGGGATGTGCTGGCACTCCTCGACACCCTCGGCGTGGAGCGCGCGGTCCTCATCGGCTCGTCCCACGGCGGCGGGACCGCCCTGGAGATCGCCGCCCGCGCCCCGCACCGGGTGACCGCCCTGGCCCTGCTCTGCCCCGGCCTCCCCGATCAGGGCGAGAGCCCCGGACTGGCCGCCTTCGACCGGCGCGAGACCGAGCTCTTCGAGGCCGGGGACCTTTCCGGCGCCGCCCGGCTGAACGCCGAGACCTGGCTCGGCCCCGAGGCCGGCCCGGAGGCCCGCGAGGCGGTGTACGCGATGCAGCTGCACGCCTTCGAGGTGCAATCGGCGGCCGGCGAGGAGTACGACCCCGCCCCCGGCTTCGACGTCTCCGCCCTGTCGGCGGTCCGCGCCCCGGCCCTGGTCCTCTCCGGCGCCCACGACTTCCCCGACTTCCGCCGCTCGGCCGCCCGCCTCCCCGCCCTGCTCCCCGGCGCCCGCCACCGCGAACTCCCCTGGGCGGGCCATCTGCCCGGCCTGGAGCGCCCGGCGGAGATCACCGACGCGCTCACCGGCTTCCTGGCCGGGCTGCCCCGGCCGGCCGCCCGGAGTGGCCGCTGAAGGCGGCCCGGGGCGTGGGCGGCGAGATGTCCCCGGAAGCCGGACCGGCCGGCGAGCGGATCACCGGCTGTCCGGGACCGGCGGAGGCGGACGCGATGTCCGCCCCTGCCCCGGAGGTGCGCCCGCCGAGACCGGACGAGATGCACGCGTACTACCGGGCCCTGCCCTCGCGAACGGACTGCCGCAGTGGGAGCCGGCCGACGCCGCCTGGCACGGCGGCCCGGAGCCCTGGCCCCCGCAGCGCGCTCCCGCGACCCCGGAACGGCTGAAGGAGTGGGCACGGGCCGACGCCCAAGACCTGTCCTTCCACCCGATCGGGGTGTTCACCGACGGCATCTGCGCCGGCGCGTCGGCCGCCGTGTCCCTCGGGATAACGGTCCCCGGCGGAGGCACGGTCGGGATGGCCGGCGTCACCGCCACCGGAGTGATCGCCACCCACCGCCGGCGCGGATATCTGCGGCTGATGATGCGGGCCGTGTTCGACCGGGCGCTGGACCGGGGCGAGCCGCTGGCGATGCTCAGCGCGAGCGAGGGCGGCATCTACGGCCGGTTCGGCTTCTCGCCGGCCACCCACCGCGTGCGATGGGAACTGGACCGCCGTGAGGCCGCGCTCCTTCCGGCGCCGCCCGACCCGGGGACGCTGGAACTGGTCGGCGCCGAGCGGGCCCGGCGCATCTGGCCCGCGGTGCATGCGAGAGTACGGGCCCACCGCGTCGGTGAGCTCACCCCCTCGCCCGGACGCTGGGACGGGCTCTCCGACGGCGCGGACGGCACCCATGGTCCGCTGCGGTATCTCGCCCATCGCGACCGCCACGGCGAGGTGGACGGGATCGCCAACTTCCGGCTGCCGTGGTCCCCGACGGCCGCCGGCGCGGGAACGCTCGTGGTCGAGGCGCTGGAGGCGGTGAACCCGGCGGCCTGCCGCGCCCTGTGGAGTGTGCTGGTCGACTTCGACCTCACCAGGACCGTCGTGGCCCCCGGCCGTCCGCGCGACGAACCACTGCGGTGGATGCTCGCGAACCCCCGGGCGATGCGGATCACCCGCCAGTCGGACAACCTGTGGGCACGCCTGCTCGATGTCCCCCTCGCCCTGGCGCAGCGCTCGTACGACACGGCCGACGAGCTGGTGTTCACCGTCGAGGACGACCACATGTGCCCGGCGAACAACGGGACCTGGCTTCTCCGTACGGACGGCACCCCGGCGACCTGCGCCGCCACCGGCCGCCGGGCGGATCTGACCATCACCGTCCCGGCGCTCGGCTCGCTCTACCTCGGAGGCATGTCGGCGCACGACCTGGCGTACGCGGGCCGCATCACCCCGCATTCCGACGGCGCGATCGGACGGCTGGCCCGGATGTTCCGCGTCGAGCCCGAACCGCACAACTCCTTCGGCTTCTGAAGCCCTTCGCCGACCGGCCGGAGGCGGCTGTCAGTGGCCGGTCCTACAGTGCTCGGCATGGGAAGGGCGATCCGGGCCGGGGGACGGGACATGGCTGAACACCACGACACCGCACGGGGCGGGATCCCCCCGGCACCGGGACCGGCACCCGCGGGCGGGTGCCCGATGCCGCCGTCCGCACCGCCGGAGGGGGTACGGGCGGCGTCCGCGCGCTCCTTCGGGCTGCCCTCGCCCGTCATGCACCTCATGTCCGTCAGAACCGCCGTGACCAAGGGGGACATGGGCGAGCTCGCCGCCCTTCTGGTGCGCATCGGCACCGAGCCCGGCCATGAGTGGGAGGGCGGCCCGGCCGCACTTCTCCAGCGGGTACGGGACCGGTCGCCCGAGCAGCGGCGGGAGCTCGTGGGCGCCTGGAGCGAGGCGTACCGCCGGCTTGCCGAGGGGGATCCGGCCCGGGCGGTGATACTCACCCTGGTGCACACGGCCGACCCGGCGGGCGGCGCGCTCGCGGCCGAGCGCGGGGAGCGGATCCTGGCCCTCTCCCGGCAGCATGCCCACCACGACCTCGCCGAACTGACCGTACTCGCCGAGGCGGAGTCCGCCGCCGGCCGCACCCCGCCGGGTGCCTTCATCGCGGTGCTGCGCCGGTCCGCGCCGCGCACGCCGCCCGCCGGGCTCGCCGCGGTGCTGGAGCGGTACGGCGATCCGGTGCTCAACCCCGGCGAGGCATGGGCGGATCTGGCTCTCGCCGACGCCGCCCGGCTCGGGCCGCCCGGGCGGCTGCTGCTGACACGGCTCCGCTCCGCACCCGCGAAACCCACCCGCACCTGGGAGCGCGCGGCCGGCGACCTCATCGCGGAGCTGGGCCGGGAGACGGTACGGGCGGCGGCACTGCGCTGGCTGGCACTGGCCGGAAGCCCCCGCACCCTGCCCCTCGCCGAATGCCCGGACTGGTACCCCCCGCTCACCAACGAGCAGTACGACCCCTTCAACACCGGCGCGCTCTGCGGTCTCGCCCGGCTGACCGCACTGCTGCCCCCGGGCCCCGACACCGCACAGGCCCTCGGGGATCTGGTCGGGACAGCCCTGCGGCGCCTCCCCGGGACCGGCGCCCGGGCCCCGCGCGTCGCCACCGCGGGGGTGACCGCCCTCGCCCGGATGGAGGGCGAGGCGGCCACGGCCGAGCTGGCACGCCTCGCCGCCCGGGTCACCCACAAGGCCACGGCGAGACTGCTGGGCACCGCGCTCGCGGCCCGAGGGCCCTCGACCGCGCCCTGACAGGAGCGCCGGGTCACCGCCCGGCCGGTGCCGGGCGGCGCACCGTCACATGCTGCTGATCGAACGGGCGTAGTTGACCTGGCTCATCACATGCTGGAAGGCGACGGGACTGTGCGCCGGGATCATTGTCGAGTGGTGCTTGCCGCCACTGGTCACCGTGACCTGGATGAAGCCGGTCGTCTTCCGCTCCTTGATCAGCAGGAAGAGCAGCCCCAGCAGACAGGCGAGGAAGAAGACGATGGCCAGCACGATGGCATAGGCCGGAATCGATTCCTCGGTCCGGGAGAGATCCGTCGCGTTCCACACCGCTCCCCGCAGGGGCATGGTGCCCGCCGGGGTGACGATCGAGTCCTGAAGCACCGTGATGTCCCCGATCCCCACCAGCGGCGCACCCCCCGGCGCCGGGCCGTACGCGGGCACCGGCACACCCGCGGCCTGGGTCGGGGACCAGCCGGCGGCGGGCGGCGGATAACCGTAACCGGGGGTGCCGTGACCGGGAGTCCCGTAGCCGAGGGTGGCCTCCGGCGGGTGGGCGTGGGCCGGACCGCCGCTCTGCGGATAGCCGTAGGGCTGCTCGGGACCCCACTGATACTCGGGCTCGCCGTCCGGTGCCTGGTAAGGATTGGGCTCGGTCATCCTGCTGTCCCCGCTTCCTGCTTCTTCGATCAGAAGTCCTCTTTGATCCTGCCAGGTCCGGCCGCGGCCGGTGAAGCCCGGCGGAGGAAAGCGAAGGACCCCGGTCCCAACCCGGGACCGGGGCCCTTCAGCGCGTCAGCCGGCGACCGGACTCAGAAGCGGCGCGTGATCAGCGCGCGCTTCACTTCCTGGATCGCCTTGGTGACCTCGATACCGCGCGGGCAGGCGTCCGTGCAGTTGAAGGTGGTCCGGCAGCGCCAGACGCCGTCCTTGTCGTTCAGGATCTCCAGCCGCTGCTCGCCCGCCTCGTCACGCGAGTCGAAGATGAAGCGGTGGGCGTTGACGATCGCCGCCGGGCCGAAGTACTGCCCGTCGTTCCAGAACACCGGGCACGACGAGGTGCACGCGGCGCACAGGATGCACTTGGTGGTGTCGTCGAAGCGCTCGCGGTCCTCGGCGGACTGCAGCCGCTCACGCGTCGGCTCGTTCCCCTTGGTGACCAGGAACGGCATGACGTCCCGGTACGCCTGGAAGAACGGCTCCATGTCCACGACCAGGTCCTTCAGGACCGTCAGGCCCTTGATGGGCTCGACCGTGATCGGCTTCTCCGGGTTGATGTCCTTGATCAGCGTCTTGCAGGCGAGCCTGTTCTTGCCGTTGATCCGCATCGCGTCGGAGCCGCAGATGCCGTGCGCACAGGAGCGGCGGAAGGTCAGCGTGCCGTCGACATCCCACTTGATCTTGTGCAGACCGTCGAGAACGCGTTCCTTCGGGTCGATCTCGATCGGGAAGTCTTCCCAGACCGCGTGCTCCGAGACCTCCGGATTGAAGCGGCGGATCCGGAAGGTGACGGTGATGTAGGGAGAGGCAGCCGCCTCTGCCTCGACCTTGTCCAGTACGGGGGTAGCCATCAGTACTTACGCTCCATCGGCTGGTAGCGGGTCTGGACGACCGGCTTGTAGTCGAGACGGACGGTCTCGGAGCCGTCGTCGCCGACCTCGCGGTACGCCATGGTGTGGCGCATGAAGTTGACGTCGTCGCGGTTCGGGTAGTCCTCGCGGTAGTGACCGCCGCGCGACTCCTTGCGGGCCAGCGCCGAGACCGCCATGACCTCGGCCAGGTCGAGCAGGTTGCCCAGCTCGATGGCCTCCAGCAGATCGGTGTTGAAGCGCTTGCCCTTGTCCTGGACGGACACGTTCTTGTAGCGAGCGCGCAGCTCCGCGATCTTCTCGACCGCGGTCTTGATCGTCTGCTCGGTGCGGAACACCATCACATTGGCGTCCATGGTCTCCTGGAGCTCACGGCGGATCTCCGAGACCCGCTCATTGCCCGTGGCGGCGCGCAGCCGCTCGACCTGCTCCTCGACCAGCGACGCCGGGTTCTCCGGCAGCTCGACGAAGTCGGCGGTCGACGAGTACTCGGCCGCGGCGATGCCGGAGCGCTTGCCGAAGACATTGATGTCGAGGAGCGAGTTGGTGCCCAGCCGGTTGGCGCCGTGCACCGACACACAGGCGACCTCGCCGGCCGCGTACAGACCCGGCACGACGGTGGTGTTGTCCGCCAGCACCTCGCCCCGCACATTGGTCGGGATGCCGCCCATGGCGTAGTGCGCGGTGGGCTGGATCGGAATCGGGTCCGTGTACGGCTCGATACCCAGGTAGGTACGGGCGAACTCGGTGATGTCCGGCAGCTTGGCGTCGAGCTGCTCCGGCGGCAGGTGGGTCAGGTCGAGGTAGACGTGGTCGCCCTCGGGACCGCAGCCGCGGCCCTCGCGGATCTCCGTGTAGATGGAGCGGGAGACGACGTCGCGCGAGGCCAGGTCCTTCATCACGGGAGCGTACTTCTCCATGAAGCGCTCACCGTCCTTGTTCCGCAGGATGCCGCCCTCACCGCGGGCGCCCTCCGTGAGCAGAATGCCCATCCGCCAGATGCCGGTCGGGTGGAACTGGAAGAACTCCATGTCCTCCAGCGGCAGCCCGCGCCGGTAGCAGGCCGCCTGGCCGTCACCGGTGAGGGTGTGCGCGTTGGAGGTCACCTTGAAGAACTTGCCGGTGCCGCCGGAGGCGTAGATGACCGCCTTCGCCTGGAAGACATGGATCTCGCCGGTCGCCAGCTCGTACGCGACCACACCGGCCGACTTCCTGACCCCGTCGACCTCGGTGATCAGCTGGTCCAGGACGTAGAACTCGTTGAAGAACTCCACACCCTCCTTGACGCAGTTCTGGTACAGCGTCTGGAGGATCATGTGACCGGTGCGGTCGGCCGCGTAGCAGGACCGGCGGACCGGGGCCTCGCCGTGGTTGCGCGAGTGCCCGCCGAACCGGCGCTGGTCGATGGTGCCGTTCGGCGTCCGGTTGAACGGCAGGCCCATCTTCTCCAGGTCGAGGACCGCGTCGATGGCCTCCTTCGCCAGGATCTCGGCGGCGTCCTGGTCGACCAGGTAGTCACCGCCCTTGATCGTGTCGAAGGTGTGCCACTCCCAGTTGTCCTCCTCCACATTGGCGAGCGCGGCGGCCATGCCGCCCTGCGCCGCGCCGGTGTGGGAGCGGGTCGGGTAGAGCTTGGTCAGCACCGCGGTACGGCTGCGCTTGGTGGCCTCGATGGCCGCGCGCATGCCCGCGCCGCCGGCGCCGACGATGACGGTGTCGTACTTGTGGATCTGCATTGGTTCGTCAGCCCCGGCTTTAGCGGATGTTCGGGTCGAAGGTGAAGATCACCAGCGTGCCCAGCAGGATGGTGAACACCGTGGCGGTGTAGAGCAGGCCCTTGAGCCACAGCCGCGTGTTCGGACGCTCCGCGTAGTCGTTGATCACGGTACGCAGGCCGTTCGCGCCGTGCAGCATGGCCAGCCAGAGCATCAGCAGATCCCAGACCTGCCAGAACGGGGACGCCCAGCGGCCCGCGACGAACGCGAAGCCGATCTTGGACACACCGCCGTCGAGCACCAGCTGGATCAGCAGGTGACCGATGACCAGGACGACCAGCACCACGCCGGAGAGGCGCATGAAGAGCCAGGCGGCCATCTCGAAATTGCCGCGGGTGGCGCGCGGGGTCTTGCCCGTGCGCTTGCGCGGCGCCTCGATGTACGGGGCCGGATTGTCCACGTCGTAATGCGTGGCGGCGCCCTCGACGGGGCCGATGGCCGATGCGGAAGAGGTGTCAGCAGACATGTGCGGCGTCAGCTCCCGAAGACTTCGCGTGCGGCGTGGCCGAGGACGGGGTACAGGGCACCCGCCATCAGGACGATCCAGATGCCCACGACGGTCCAGAGCATCTGCTTCTGGTAGCGCGGGCCCTTGGACCAGAAGTCCACGGCGATGACACGCAGGCCGTTGAGCGCGTGGAAGAGCACGGCGGCGACGAGGCCGTACTCCAGCAGCGCGACGATCGGTGTCTTGTAGACGGCTACGACCTTGTCGTAGTCCTCTGGGGAGACGCGGACAAGTGCGGTGTCCAGGACATGGACGAACAGGAAGAAGAAGATGAGGACGCCGGTGACTCGATGAGCCACCCAGGACCACATTCCTTCCCGGCCGCGGTACAGCGTTCCAGCCGGCACGGAAGACCCTCCGGGAGCGGGGACTGGGGCCTGCCGGCTTGGGTTGTCGGTCTGGCCCGGCCGGGTACGGTCCACCGGCCCCGGCCATCGTAGCGACGACTTGTCGGTTCGTTCGCGCCGGGTCCACAGGTGTGATCAAACAGGCAATCAATCAGCCTCGTACGGGCTACCCGGAAGGGCCGTCCGTACCGCTCCGTACCGGTTCCCCGCCGTTTACTCCCCTGCCGCGGCGGCCTTCCGTTTCCGCGCCGCTCCCGGGTGGTTCGCCCCGGGCCCGTCCGCGACCCCGGGCGCGCCGGTGCGGACTCCGGCGCCCCGAACTCCCGCACAAGTCATATCAAAGGCTGCAAACCACTCGAATGGGGCAGTGCGTGAACGGGGCGGGCGGCCCCCGCCCGGGGGCCTCCCGGTGCGCGACGGCCGCGCCGTGTGTGATGGTCGGTGGGGGATCCGGACCCGCCGGGCCCCACCCGCCGGCGGGGCGGCAAGGGAGGTATCCGAGTGATACGGCACACCGGGCGCGCCCGGTCCCTCACCGCCGCGGCCGTGCTGGCCGTCCTGGCGGCCGGCTGCGCGGACGACACCGCCGGCGGCCCGGCAGCCGGCACCGGCACCGGAAGCGCCGCCACCGGCACCGGCACGGCCGACCGCCCGGAGGGTTCCGGCACCGAGAGCCGGGCCGCCGCCGCGCGCACCGGCCGGGCGTCCGTCACCCCGAGCCCGTCACCCACCCGGGCGCACCCCCTCTCCGCCGCGCCCGCGACCATCCCCGCCGTGCGGAGCCATGTGCCCGCCCGGGGTCCTGGCTGGCGCCCCGGTCCGGGCACGGGCGTGGTCGTCGCCGCGGGCGCGGCCGGCCTGGCCGACGAGGCCCGGCTGCTCGCCCGGGAACTGCGCATCGCCTACCGGGGCGAGGCCCCGGCCCGGGCCGGCGATGTGGAGCTGGCCCTGGCGCGCGGGGTACCGGGCGGCCCGGAGTCGTACACCCTCACCACCCGCGACGGCCGGGTCCGGATATCCGGACCCGCCGAGGCAGGGGTGTTCTACGGCACCCGCACCCTCAAGCAGGCCGTGCGCTCCGGCGGCGCGATGCCGGAGGGAGTCGTACGCGACGGTCCGGCCCGCCCGCAGCGCGGACTGATGGTCGACACCGCCCGCAAGCACTTCACCGCGGCCTGGCTGGAGGCCCGGGTGCGCGAGATGGCCGACCTCAAGCTCAACCAGCTCGGTCTGCACTTCTCCGACGACCAGGGATTTCGCATCGAGTCGCGGACCCACCCGGAGATCGTCTCCCGCGACCATCTGACCAAGGCGGAGGTCCGGCGGATAGTCGGCCTCGCCGCCTCGCTCCACATCACCGTCATCCCGGAGATCGACTCCCCGGGCCATCTCGGCGCTCTGCTCGCCCGCCATCCGGGACTCCAGCTCCGGGATGCCGCCGGACGGGCGGTGCGCGGTGCCATCGACATCGGGCAGCCCGCCTCCGCCCGGATCGTGGACGAGCTGCTGGGGGAGTACGGGGAGCTCTTCCCCGGCGCGTACTGGCATGTCGGCGGCGACGAGTACCAGGCCCTGACCCGCCGTGACCCGGAGGCGTCCTTTCCGCGGCTGGCCGCCCTCGCCCGCCGGGAGTACGGGCCCGGGGGGCGGGTCCAGGACCTCGCCACCCGCTGGGTCAACGACCGGGCCGCCGCGCTGAGCCTGCCGGGACGGACGGCGAAGGTGTGGAACGACGGCCTCTTCCGGGGCGGCCGGGTCTCGGTCGACAAGGACATCGAGGTCGAGTACTGGACCGGCAAGGAGATCGGCGCCCGTCCCCCGGAGGAGTATCTGGCCGAGGGCCGGCGGGTGGTGAACGTCAACGACGAGTATCTGTACTACGTCCTCGGCGAGCCCAATGACTTCGCCTATCCGACCGGGCGGCGCATCTACGAGCAGTGGACGCCGCTGGTGCTGCGCGGCACCCGGCCGGTGCCGGAGAAGTACGCGGGGCAGATCCTGGGCGGGCGGTTCGCGATCTGGTGCGATCTGGCGGACGCCCGGACGCCGGAGCAGATCGCCCGGGGTATCGCCATGCCGCTGCGGGCGACGTCGCAGAAGCTCTGGGACGCGCGCACCCCGGCGCGCGACTGGGCCGGCTTCCAGCGGCTGGCGGCGCGGCTGGCGGGCTGAGGACCGGCCCGCGGCTGGCGATCACCGGGGCAAGGCCGGGGCCGCACAGCTCTGAGCAGGGAATTCTCACTGGACGAGACGCCGTGGTGGGACATATCGTCCGCGAGCGGCCGGCCGTTTGTGCAGGTGGCCGCGTCACCGGCGCTCCTGGGGAGGGGCGTTGAATTCCCGGGGGGTTCAGACATGCCGTGTTCCGTGTGCGGAGGCCGGCCGGAGACCGTGTCGAGCGGCGGGGGCACCGGTTGCGCGAGCTGCACCGCTGCCGGTATGGGTGAGGGTGCGGGTACAGCTGCGGTTGCCGTTTCCGAGCGGAGGCCGGGACGGGCGCGGAAGCAGCGGCCGGCGGGGCGGTCGCTGCCGGAAGCCGGTCAGCTGCGATCCCCGCTGCTGGTTTCGCGGTTCGCCGTGGCGGCCCTCGTCCTGGTGGCGGCGGCCGATCTCTGGTCCATCGTGTCCTGGGTCCGGGCCGGCGACCGGCTGGACGGGGCCCGGGACAGCGCGCGGTACGCCACCGAAGCGGAGCTCACCTTGATTGGGGAGACCGTGTGGTTCGCGGGCGCTCTTCACGGCCTCGCGCTGGTGACCGCGGCGTTCGCCTTCATCCTCTGGTTCCGCCGGGTGCGGGAGAACGCGGGGATCTTCGCCCCGGATCTCCAGCGCAAGGGGCCCGGCTGGTCCATCGGCGGCTGGTTCATCCCGATCGGGATGATCTGGATTCCCTATGGTGTGGCCGCCGACATCTGGGCGGCGAGCCGCCGCGACCCCCATGCCGTCACGGGACGCGAGTCGCGTGCGCTGATCAATGTCTGGTGGGCGCTCTGGCTGGCGAGCATCGTGGGATTGCAGATCGCGAGCGACAGCTACCAGGAGGCCGGGACCATCGGCGAAATGCGCTCGGCCATCAGGGAGTACATGGTCTCCGACGCCCTGTTCGTGACCGCCGCGGTGTTGGCGATCATGGTCGTGCGCGCCATCACGAGGATGCAGCTCGCCAAGTTCCCGGCGCGGCCGGAGGCGGCGGGGGAGCGCGCGGTGTGAGTCCGCCCGGGGGTGTGCGGGCTCACACCGCCGCTCCGTCCGGAGGGGCTCGGGAGGACCAAGTGCATGTTCCATGAACCGAGTTCCGGGTGGGCAGAATGTAACAGATGTGTGGCGCATCTGTGAGTGACTCATGCTCACTTGATCGGTGCCCCGGGTGGGGCTTCGCGATCGTTCGCCTCTGCGAAACCATGGCGGCCGATGGCTCGCAGAGGGTACTTTGCGCCAAGCAGCCCCGACGGTCAGTAACGGTCGATCCTTCTTCCGCCCCTGGAAGAAGCGGGTTTTCCGGGTGATTGGCCTGACGCGAATGAGCCAAGGGGCGCAGCTGTGCGCAGAGGAAGCATCCGCGATGGGAGGCGTCGATGGCGTCGAAGTGCCTGAGGGAACTGATCGCAGAGGCGGATGAGCGGGGGCTGGCCGCCAGCGGACTCGCCTGCCTGGAGCGATGCCTGCCCCAGCCCGAGTCCGACGCGGACGTACTCCGTCCGCTCTGGGCCGGACTGGCCGGCGGCGCGGCGCGATGGCCCGCCTCACTCGCCGGGGCGCTCGCCGCCGGGGAGGCGCGGGCGGAGGACCCGGAGGCCGGGGACGAATCCGCCGTGCTCGTACGGGAGCTGCTGCGCGCCGCTCCCGCCGACTGGGAGGCCGGGGCGCTGCGGGAGTGGGCCGAGGCGTGTTCCGTCGCCGCGCTCGAACTCCACCACGGTCTGGACGCCGGTTCCGCTTCGGGTTCCGCTTCGTCGGCCGGCGGCGATCAGGGCACCGGTGGCGAGCCCCCGGCGGCGGCCGAGGTGATCGAGATCCTCAAGGGATACCGGCAGGGCGCGCCCAGTACGGCCGGACCACTGGTCACCGGTGAACTGCGGCGCCAGATCCGGGTGCTGGAGATCCTCGCGGAGGGGGAGGGCGGGGCCGGCCTGAGGCAGGTGCTGCGCGTCTCCACCGAGGGCCGGCGGGTACTGCGCGCGGTGGTCTCGCGCCGGGCCAGAGTGCGCCGCTGACGCCTGACGCCTGACGCCTGACGCCTGACGCCTGACGCCTGACGCGCGGCGTGGGGCACTTGGCGTCCGTGATCCGTGATCCGTGATCCGGGGCCGGCGCCCCGGCACCACTGCCCCGCACCACCGCCGTACCGCCCGGCACCCGTGCCCGTGCCGGTGCCGACGCCGGTGTGGCCGACTCCGAGCCGGGCGCTCCGGCGTGTGTACCGGCGCGCGGCCCTTTGCGCACGCCCGAACTGCCGACAGTGCGCCGGTCGCGGTGCGCCGCGGGACTCCGTCACCGCGAGACCGTCCGAAGGGCCCGAGAAGACCGGGGAAGACCGGGGAGAATCGCCGGCGGCCCGGCCGCCCGAGCGCTCCGGGGCCCGTGATTCCAGGGGTGTGGCGGTCCGGGCCCGATCGATGGGCCCCCGCCGGCGAGGTCGCCCGCCCACCCGCCGCCCGGACATCCCGCCCGGTACGGCCCCACCGGGCCGGAGTGTGCACATCCGGTCCCGGGCCGCGAGGTTTATCGCGCGTGTGGTGTGGCAGATGGAAGGACGACCGGGGCCGCCACCCCCCACAGGAGAGGCCCCGGTCGCCGTCCGACGGGGTCGCGGTGCGTCCCCGTACTTCACTCAGCGCCGGGTCGGCTTTTTCTGTCACACCCCCCTGAGTGGGCATATTGTTGCAAGTTGTACCAAGCCATGGACGCGACCCGGGCGCACGCCGTAGCGTGCTGATGCGCGTACCGGGGACGCGAGCAGTGGTGACCAGCTGCGATTCGGAACAGGTTGAGGTAGTGCTGGGGGACGACGCGGAGCTGACCGCCGCGGTGCTCGCGGCGCAGGACGGGGACGAATGCGCTTTCCGTACTGTGTACCGCTCAGTGCACCCGCGGTTGCTCGGATATGTACGCACGCTTGTCGGGGATCCGGATGCCGAGGACGTGACGTCCGAGGCGTGGCTCCAGATAGCCCGCGATCTGGACCGGTTCAGCGGTGACGCCGACCGTTTCCGGGGCTGGGCCGCCCGAATAGCCCGCAACAGGGCGCTCGATCACATACGGATGCGCGGTCGCCGCCCGGCGGTCGGCGGCGACGAGACCGAGCTGACCGGGCGGCCCGCCCGGTCCGACACGGCCGACGAGGCGATGGAAGCGCTTTCCACGGGCAGCGCCATGGCGCTGATCGCCCAGCTCCCGCAGGACCAGGCCGAGGCCGTCGTGCTGCGGGTGGTGGTGGGCCTCGACGCCAAGAGCGCCGCCCGGACGCTGGGAAAACGGCCCGGCGCGGTCCGTACCGCGGCGCACCGGGGACTCAAGCGCCTCGCCGAGCTGCTGGGCCCCGAGAGCCCCGACCGGGCCGAGCCCGCCGGACCGGCCGGGAACCGGGAGCGCATGGAGTACGCCGACGGCCGGCCCGCCCCGCCTCCCCCGTACGAGAGTCCCGGCCGCCGGGGACACGGGCCCGCCGCACCTCGGCCGGCGGGCGGAACCGGCGCGGGGTACACCCCCGGGCGCGGCGGATCCGGCTTCGGCGACGACTCGCCGGGGACGGGGTACGGGAGCCGCTCCAGGTCCGGATACAGCGATTCGGCCATGACCGGATATGACGGTCGCGCACGGCCGGAATACACGGATCCGGGCACCGGAGCGTACGGTTCTGACGGCCCCTCCGAGGGCGGCGGACACCTGGGCGGCGGCCCCGCCGGTCGCCGGGCGGATCTGAACGGTCTGCCTCCGCAACGCGTTCCACGTCCGGGTGCGGTGGCACCCGCCGGTGTGACGCATACACGGCTGAGGACGCAGAAGGACATGTGATGGCCGACGAGCGGTACGAGTGGCTCGACAAGGACACGGCGGAACGGTTGTTGCGCGGTGAGCCGGTCGAAGCTCCCGAGGGCGAACCCCGTACCGAGGCCGCACGATTGAACCGGGTGCTGCGCGAGGCCGCCCGGCTGGACACCCCCGCCGGTGAGCAGGCCGGCGAAGCCGCCGCCGCGGCCGCCTTCCGGAAGGCCAGGGACGCCCGCGCGGCCGGCACCGTGCCGCGCCCCCGCACCGGGCACGAGGCCGACACCGCCCCGAGCGGCAGTCTGGGAGTCGTACGCCTGGCTCCGGCACCGCTCCCCGCCCGCCGCTCCACCAATCCCCGGCTCGCCTCCGCCCGGTTCGCGATGGCCGCCGCGGTGGCCGCCTTCGCCGTGGGCGCGGTCGCGGTGGCCGCCGGGGTGCTGCCCTCTCCTTTCGGCGGCCGGACCACCTCGGTCTCGGGGTCCGGCGACCACGGACCCCCGGCCGGCGAACACTCCGGCGGACGTACGGGCGGGCCGGGTGCCGAGGGCACGGATCCGCTGGTCACTCCCCCCGCCGGCGGTCCGGACGCGGAGTCGGGCGGCCCCGCGGGCCGGCGCGGGCCCGGCGGCGCGGCGCCCGCGGACCCGGGGGAGGGGTGGCAGGGCGACAGATCCGACCGGGAGCGGGCGGAGTGGAAGGCCAAGCGCCACCGCAAGATTGTCTCCGCCTGCCGGGAACACCGGGCGGGAACGCTCGAACCGCACCGGGAGCGGCGGCTGGAGCGTGCCGCGAAGGGGCCCGGGAAGGTGAAGCAGTTCTGCGACCATGTGCTGCGCGCGGAGCCGGAGCCCGGGAGCAAGGCGGAGAGCGGTCACAAGAGCCGGCCCGGTGCGGGTGCGGGTGCGGGTGCGGGCGCGGGCAATGCCGCCAAGCCGTCCCTGCCGGGCAAGGGCCCGGCCGCCGGCGGCGGGCCCGCCGCGGACACCGGACCGGGCAAGACCAACAAGCCCGCCAAGGGAACCAAGCCCGCCAAGGGAAGCAAGCCCGCCAAGGGAAGCAAGCCCGCCAAGGGAAGCAAGCCCGGCAAGGGAAGCAAGCCCGGCAAGGCCAAGGCGCTGCCCGGAGCCGCTCCGCGTGCCGAGGACCTCGGGCCCGCCCTCACCGTCTCCCGGGACGGATGCACCGCCGGAGCGGCCCGCTCCGTGACGGCGCTCCCCGGCGCGGTGGTCCATACCGTCACCGGGACCGTCCGTACCGTCCGGTTCACCCGGCCCGTCCCGCCGGGAGACCCGGCCGAACCGGCCCGGAACACGGTCTGACCCGTCCCGCTCCGTCCCGCGCGCGGCCGTCTCCCGGCGGTTGCTTCGCGGGGCACCTCGGCCGGGTGTGACATTTTCCGGGCGCGTGACGCAGTACGGAGTGAGCCGACTGGTCATCGGCGGCGCCAGAAGCCGGGGTTCCCCCCGTACCTGCGGCTGGGCGCATTGGCGCGGGCGGGACACGTTCCCCCGGTCCCGTCCGCGCCACCTCTTCCCGTACCGCCGCCGCCACGGGCGCGCGCCCGTCCCGCCGGCCGTTCTCACCAGTGAATGACGACCCGGTCCCCGGTACGGATCTCCGCGAACAGGGCGGCGATCGCTCCCCGGTCGCGGACATTGACGCAGCCGTGCGAGGCCCCGCCGTAGCCGCGGGCCGCGAAGTCCGCCGAGTAGTGCACCGCCTGGCCGCCGCTGAAGAACATCGCGTACGGCATCGGGGTGTCGTAGAGCGTCGAGACATGGTTCCGCGACTTCAGGAACACCGTGAAGGTGCCCTCGCGGGTGGGGGTGTACTGGGAGCCGAAGCGCACATCCATCGTCGACCGCACCACGCCCTCCACCACCCAGGAGAGTGTGCGGCCGGTCTTGCTGACACACATCACCCGGCCCCGGAGACACCGGGGATCCAGCCGGGCGGCCGGTTTGTCCGCGGCCGTGCCGCTGAGTTCGTCCGGGGTCGGCGCGGTGGTCATGGCGAGCAGCCGCCGCCAGGTGACGGGGTCCACCGCGCCGGTGGCCGGCAGTCCGCGCCTGCCCTGGAAACCCTGGACGGCGACGGCCGTGATCCGCCCGTAGAACCCGGTCGGGGCGTGGTCGAACCAGCCGATCTGCGCGAGCCGGGCCTGGAGTTCCCGTACCAGCGGGTCGCTGTCCCCCCGGCGCATCAGCGCGTCGGCGGGTTCCGGCGCCGTGTCCGCCGATGAGCCCGGGCTCTGGCGCGCCCCGGCCGTCCGGCGGGGCGCGGCGCCGGGATCTCCGGACGGGCTCCAGAGCCCGGCGTCGTTCCGCCCCGGTGCGGCGGAGGCGGAGCCGCCGGGTCCGGCGGACGGCTCGGTGGCCCGCGCCGTACAGCCGCCGGCCACGGTCAGGACGGTGAGTACGGCGATGGCCCGGCGGATCAGCGCTCCGTGTGCCCGGCTCCGGTGGAAGCCCGCCCGGTGCGCGGCGGCGGCGTAGGTTCCGAATGGTGTGGTCGGCATGGTGACCCCCTGCGGTTCCGCACGGTTCCCGCCGTCCCCCGCGGGTGCTCCGTGGTTTCTCCTCCTCCCCAGATGGAATCGGGTCCTGCCCGGTTGCACAATGGCGCGCATTATGGGGAAGAGACTCCGGAGCGGATCAAGGGGAGGCAGAGAAATGACACGCCATTCCGAATCCGGGCTGCCCGTCGAACCGGTGTACGGGCCGGAATCGCTCAAGGGCTGGGACCCGGTGGAGAAGCTGGGGGAGCCGGGCGCGTACCCCTTCACCCGCGGTATTCACCCCACGATGTACACCGGCCGGCCGTGGACGATGCGGCAGTACGCCGGATTCGGGACCGCCGCCGAATCGAATGCCCGCTATCGGCAGTTGATCGCCCATGGCACCGCCGGGCTCTCGGTCGCCTTCGACCTTCCCACCCAAATGGGTTACGACTCCGACGCCCCGATCGCGCACGGCGAGGTCGGCAAGGTCGGGGTGGCCGTCGACTCCATCGAGGACATGCGTGTCCTGTTCGACGGAATCCCGCTCGACCAGGTCTCCACCTCGATGACGATCAACGCCCCGGCCGCGCTTCTGCTCCTGCTCTACCAGCTGGTCGGCGCGGAACAGGGCACGGCGGCGGACCGGCTCACCGGCACCGTCCAGAATGACGTGCTGAAGGAGTACATCGCCCGGGGAACCTATGTGTTCCCGCCCGGCCCGTCGCTGCGGCTGACCGCCGATATCTTCCGCTACTGCCGTACCGAAATGCCGAGATGGAACACCATCTCGATCTCCGGATACCATATGGCGGAGGCCGGTGCCACACCCGCACAGGAAATCGCCTTCACCTTCGCCAACGCCATCGAATATGTCCGCACCGCGCTCGCCGCAGGTATGGAGATCGACGACTTCGCACCCCGCCTGTCGTTCTTCTTCGTGGCCAGGACGACCATTCTGGAGGAGGTCGCCAAATTCCGGGCCGCGCGCCGGATCTGGGCCCGGCTGATGCGGGAGGAATTCGGCGCGCGGAATCCGAGATCGCTGATGCTGCGCTTCCACACCCAGACGGCGGGAGTGCAGCTGACCGCCCAGCAGCCCGAGGTGAATCTGGTCCGGGTGGCCGTGCAGGGACTCGCGGCCGTCCTCGGCGGCACCCAGTCGCTGCACACCAATTCCTTCGACGAGGCCATCGCGCTGCCGACCGACAAGAGCGCCAGACTCGCCCTGCGCACCCAGCAGGTACTCGCCCACGAGACCGATGTGACCGCCACCGTCGACCCCTTCGCCGGGTCGTACGCGATCGAGCGGATGACCGACGCGGTGGAGGAGGAGGCGCTCGCCCTGATGGGCCGGGTGGAGGAGCTGGGCGGTGCGGTGAGCGCCATCGAGCGCGGCTTCCAGAAGGGCGAGATCGAACGTTCCGCCTATCGGATCGCGCGGGAGACGGAGTCCGGCGAGCGGGTCGTGGTGGGCGTCAACCGCCATGTGCTCGACCGGGAGGAGCCCTATGAACCGCTGAGGGTCGACCCGGAGATCGGGGCCCGGCAGACGGAGCGGCTGGCCCGGCTGAGGGAGGAGCGCGACGGGACCGCGGTGAGCGGGGCGCTCGACCGGCTCCGGGAGACGGCGGCGGGCACCGGCAATGTGCTGCCGCCGATGAAGGACGCGCTGAGCGCCCGGGCCACGGTCGGCGAGGTCTGTGACGCCCTGCGGGAGATCTGGGGGACCCATGTCCCGGCGGAGAGCTTCTGATCCGGCGGCCCGTGCCCCGGACCGCGGTTGCCGGCGTTCCGGGGTACGGGCCGCTGCTGCCGGCGTTCCGTCCCCCGCCGCCGGCGGTTGGTCCCTTCTGCCCCGCACGCCCCGGATGTCGTGAGGAAGAACACAGGACCGGAGTGTCGTACCTGTGTGCGAGACTCCCTTTCATGCTGGGTGTCACCGATCTTCCGGCCTATCTGGCCGGTCTCATCCTCATCGTCCTGCTCCCCGGGCCGAATTCGTTCTATGTGCTCTCGGTCGCGGCCCGGCGCGGTGTGCGCACGGGATACCGCGCCGCCGCCGGCGTGTGGTGCGGCGACACCACCCTGATCGTGCTCTCCGCGCTGGGCGTCTCCTCGCTCTTCCGGACGAATGAGCTGCTCTTCGCGATCGTGCGGTTCGCGGGCGCGGCCTATCTGGCCTGGATCGCGATAGGACTGCTGCGCTCCGCCTGGTCGATGTGGGTCAACCGGCATGCGGAAGCGCCCGAAACCCCGGCCGCGGAGGCGGAGAAGGACACCGAACGGCCCTTCCGCAGGGCGCTGCTGATCAGCCTGATCAACCCCAAGGCGATCCTCTTCATCGTCGCCTTCTTCGTGCAGTTCGTGGATCCGGCCTACGCCTATCCCGCGATCACCTTCGTGGTGCTCGGCGGCCTTCTCCAGATCGCCAGCTTCCTCTATCTCACCCTGCTGATCTTCACCGGCACCCATCTCGCGGCGGCCTTCCGCCGCCGCAGGCGCCTCTCGGCCGGGGCCACCTCGGCGGTGGGCGCGCTCTTCCTCGGCTTCGCGGTGAAGCTCTCGCTCAGCAGCGCCTGAAGCGCACCGGCGTGTCGTGGTGAGCGCGGCGCCGGCGTCGGGCTGCCGGGCCCGCGTACGCCTGTCCGGGTGCGCCGGCCCGCGTACGACCCCGCCGCGTGCGCCGGCCGCGTCAGCCCTCGCGTGCCGGGTCCGGCCGCGACCCGGCGCCGGTGTCCCCGGGGCGGGGCCCGCCGGTGACATCCACCGTCCCCGCGGGGGAGGGGCCGGGCACCGCTCCCGCCCTGCCCGCCGTGCCGGTGTCGTCCAGCCGCCAGGAGAGCCGGTCGATCACCTCGACCACCCCGTCCACCGACTCGCACAGCCGGACGAAGACGGGGAGAAGGCTGCGGTGCTCCACCGTGCCGCTGAGGGTGACCCGCCCGTCGGTGACATCCACGGTCAGCGCGGAGGGCGAGAGCCCGAGGGTCTGCGTGAGGACGTCCTCCAGGATCTCCTCCTGGATCGCCCGGTCCCGGCGGAGGAAG
This sequence comes from Streptomyces sp. CAU 1734, assembly GCF_039888735.1. NCBI lineage: Bacteria > Bacillati > Actinomycetota > Actinomycetes > Kitasatosporales > Streptomycetaceae > Streptomyces > Streptomyces sp. CAU 1734. Next base: position 227,441 of record NZ_JBDQQP010000004.1, on the reverse strand, counting down.
AGCTGGAGCAGATCGCTGCGGCTCACCACCCCCGTCAGCCGCCCCGCGCCGTCCACCACCGGGAGCCGCTTGATCCGGTACTCCTCCATCGCGCGGGCCGCCCGGACCACACTCCACTGCGGCTGCGCCACGATGGCCGGGCTGGACATCAGCGCCTCGGCGGTGCTCGCGGTGGTCCTGGCGGTCTGCCGGCGCAGCAGATCCGCCTCGGAGACCACCCCGACCGGCCGCCCGTCGTCATCGACCACCGGCACCGCCGTGATCCCGTACTCGTCCAGCAGCCGCGCGATCTCCTTGAAGGCCGTCCCGCGCTGAACGCTCACGGCGACGGGGGTCATCAGGTCGGCGACCCTGCGGTGCCTCATGGCTTGCCGGTCCCTTCCGCACTCTTGACATCGTGCTCGGTGGCCGTGTTCTCCGGACACCGAGGCGTACGGTCCCCAGCCTGATACGCCGGGACTCCTCCGCACAGGGACCTTAGGCCCCATTCGTCCGAGTGCGCGGCTCCGTCCGACCCGTGTCCGGTCCTGCGGCCCGGCGCCGGAGCCGCCCGGGGCCGGTCTCGCGGCCGTGTGGAGCGGAGCCGCCCGCCGGGCTGCCGACCGGCTGGAAATCGACGTGAGCGGCGCGTGGGACCCCGTGGAGCCGTCATGGCCCCCGAGGGGACCCGGCCTGGAGTCGATATCGCGCCGGAGTGGTATCCGGCACGGGCCGGGCTGAAGGACCGCCGGAGGCCGGGGAAAGACCCGGGCGCGGCCCCGGTGGCCGAGGTACCGTCAAAGGAGGCGTGAGTGTACCCACAGAGGCGCGCGATCATGCGCCTCCGGGACCAACTTTCCTTCCCCTATCGGATTGAACTTTTGTTGATCAGTGGTCAGTTGGACCCCGCCTGGGCCTACTCTTCAACAGGTGAACCAACTGATGTCCCGTGAGTCCGAAGCCGACGCGTCCAGCGAATCCGACAAGGCCGGCCTGCCCAGGAGCGTCACACTGCCGGGCACGCTGTCCGAATCTCTCTGTGCCGAATTGATCGCATTCCGTCGCGATCTGCATATGCACCCCGAACTGGGCAACCAGGAATTCCGCACCACCGCCGCCATCAAGGCCCGGCTGGAACAGGCCGGTCTCCGGCCGCGGGTACTCGCCGTCGGCACCGGCCTGGTGTGTGACATCGGCCTGGACGCGGGCACGGGCGCGGGCGCCGGCATCGACGACACGGGCGACAGCACGGACATCGCGGCCGGCGGTTCGGGGGAGGGCCCGGGCCGGGCCGGGAACACCCCGCTGTTCGCGCTCCGCGCCGACATCGACGCCCTGCCCATCCCGGACACCAAGACCGAGGTGCCCTACCGGTCCACCGTCCCCGACCGGGCACATGCCTGCGGCCACGATGTGCACACCACCGTCGTCCTCGGCGCCGGGCTCGTCCTGGCCGAGCTGCACCGCCAGGGGCTCCTGCCGCGCCCGGTCCGGCTGATCTTCCAGCCCGCCGAGGAGGTGCTGCCCGGCGGCGCGTCGGACGCCATCGAGTCGGGTGCCCTCGACGGCGTCGGGAAGATCATCGCGGTGCACTGCGACCCCCGGGTCGACGCCGGGATCATCGGACTGCGCCCCGGCCCCATCACCTCCGCCTGCGACCGGCTCGAAGTCACCCTGGAGGGCCCCGGCGGCCACACCGCCCGGCCTCATCTGACCACCGACCTGGTCACGGCCGCGGCGAAGGTCGTCACCGAGGTGCCCGCCCTGCTCGCCCGCCGGGTGGACGCCCGCTCGGGTCTCGCGGTCACCTGGGGCCGCATCGAGTCCGGCCACGCCTGCAATGTGATCCCGGGCCGGGCCGAGCTCTCCGGCACCGTGCGCTGCCTGGACCTCCCCGGCTGGCGCGCCGCCCCCGACCTGGTCCACGCCGCCATCGACGAGATCGCCGGCCTGCACCGCGCCAAGTCGGAGATCACCTATGTCCGCGGTGTCCCGCCGGTGGTCAATGACCCGGTCGTCACCGAACTCCTCCGGGACGCGCAGACCGCGCGCCGGGGCGCGCTCGCCGTCGAGGACACCGAGCAGAGCCTGGGCGGCGAGGACTTCTCCTGGTACCTGGAACTGATCCCCGGCGCGATGGCGAGGCTCGGGGTGCGCACCCCGGGTGACACCGCGAAGCGTGATCTGCACCGGGGCGACTTCGACGCGGACGAGTACGCGATCCAGGTCGGCGTGGAGCTCTTCACGGCGGCGGTCCTGCTGGACGCCGCGCGCTCCTGACCCGGACCCGGGCGCGCGGCCGGACCACCCCCGGCCGCCCACCCGGCCCGTGAAGCCGACGACCCGCGCGGCCTGCCGCGTACCCTCCGCGCGGTCGGCCCCACCGGGGCTCACCACCGGGGCTCACCACCGGGCCCACCACGCCCCACCGGGCCCGGCTGCGCGCTTCTCCGTCCCTCCGGGTTCCGCACCCCGGCCGCCTCCGGCGCGGGGTCCCCGCGGCCCCTCCCGTACGCTGTCGCCGCATGTGCCGGGAGCGCTGCGCAGCGTCGCATCCGCCGCCGGGTTGCGACGATCCTATAACGACTCATGAACAGGTCTTTAACTGACATCTACGCGCGTTACGATCGCCGCAAAACCAGCGCCGGAAGAGGCGCTTTCGGTCAGTCTCGAAGGGACCCCTCCTCTTGCGCCGGGTATCCAAGATCACTGCCGCGTGCATCGCGACCGCGGCCCTTTCCTTCACCGCCACCGCCTGTGGTGAGTCCTCGACCGGTGAGTCCTCCGGTTCGGACAGCGGCGAGCTGAAGATCGGCATGGCCTACGACGTCGGCGGCCGTGGCGACAACTCGTTCAACGACTCCGCCGCGCGCGGCCTGGACAAGGCCAAGTCCGAGCTGGGCGCCCAGACGAAGGAGCTGACCGCCAAGCACGGCGAGACCCCCGCGGACCGCGAGGCCCGTCTCTCCTCGCTGGCCCAGAGCGGTTACAACCCGGTCATCGCCGTCGGCTTCGCGTACAAGGACACGATCGACAAGATCGCGCCCAAGTTCCCGAAGACCAGCTTCGGCCTGGTGGACTCGGTCTCCGACGCCAAGAACGTCGACAGCATCGTCTTCACCGAGGAGCAGGGCTCCTACCTCGCCGGTGTCGCCGCCGCGCTGAAGTCCAAGGACGGCAAGATCGGCTTCATCGGCGGTGTCGACCTTCCGCTGATCAAGAAGTTCGCCGCCGGCTTCGAGCAGGGTGTCGAGGAGACCAACCCCAAGGCCACGGTGCAGATCCAGTACCTGACCACGGGTACGGACCTCTCCGGCTTCGGCTCCCCCGACAAGGGCAAGGCCGCCGCCCAGGGCATGCTCGACAAGGGCATTGACGTGATCTACGCGGCGGCCGGCGGTTCCGGCGCCGGTGCGATCGAGGCCATCGCCGCCAAGAAGGGCACCTGGGCGATCGGTGTCGACTCCGACCAGGCCAAGGACCCGGCCCTGTCGAAGTACTCGGCCTCGATCCTCACCTCCGTCGTCAAGAACGTCGACGCCGGTGTCTTCGAGCTGGCCAAGTCCGTCAAGGACGGCAAGCCGCTGACCGGTACGCACACCTACTCCCTCGCCGAGGACGGCGTCAGCCTGGTCACCACCGGTGGTCACCTGGCCGACATCCAGGCGAAGCTGGACGAGGCGAAGAAGAAGATCGTCGACGGCACGATCAAGGTTCGCACCACCACCTGATCCGGCCCGCCGAATCGGGGCCCGGAATGAGTGGCCATGTGCCGCTCTTCCGGGCCCCGACTCACGTCCGCTCTCCGTTGACGGGCCGGTTCCAGTCCGGCTCTTCAACGATTTGGCGGAGCTACGCGCGTAGCTTTTCTGCTACACGGTAGTTTTCGCCACCACCGCCTCTGCTCGTCCGCTCCCTGCCCTGGAGAGTGCGCCATCAAAGCGTCCAGCAGTCCCCATGCCGTAGAGCTGCGCGGCATCACCAAACGATTCCCCGGGGTCGTGGCCAACCACGACATCGACATCACCGTGGCCCGTGGCACCGTCCACGCCCTTGTCGGCGAGAACGGCGCCGGCAAATCCACCCTGATGAAGATCCTGTACGGCATGCAGAAGCCGGACGAGGGCACCATCGCGATCGACGGCGAGCAGGTGACGTTCTCCAACCCGGGCGAGGCCATCGCGCGCGGCATCGGCATGGTGCACCAGCACTTCATGCTCGCCGACTACCTCACCGTTCTGGAGAATGTCGTCCTCGGCTCCGAGAAGCTGTACGGGATCGGCGACCGGGCTCGCGCCAAGATCAAGGAGATCTCGGACGCGTACGGTCTCAACATCCGCCCCGACGTCCATGTCGAGGATCTCGGTGTCGCCGACCGCCAGCGCGTGGAGATCCTCAAGGTTCTCTACCGGGGTGCCCGCACTCTCATCCTGGACGAGCCGACCGCCGTGCTCGTGCCCCAGGAGGTCGACGCGCTCTTCGACAACCTGCGGGAACTCAAGGCCGAGGGCCTGACCGTCATCTTCATCTCGCACAAACTGGGCGAGGTGCTCTCGGTCGCCGACGAGATCACGGTCATCCGCCGGGGCACCACGGTCGGCACCGCCGACCCGGCCACCACCACCCCCAAGCAGCTCGCCGAACTGATGGTCGGCAGCGAGCTGCCCTCGCCCGAGACCCGCGAGTCCACCGTCACCGATGTCCCCATGCTCACCGTGGCGGATCTGCGGCTGACCGCCACCGACCCCGACGGGGTCGTGCGCGCGGTGCTCGACGGCATCGACTTCACGATCCACAAGGGCGAGGTTCTCGGAATCGCGGGTGTGGAGGGCAACGGCCAGTCCGAACTGGTCGAGGCGATCATGGGTATGCGCCACCCGGACCACGGCACACTCACCCTCGACGGCCAGGACATCTCGCACCGGCCGACCCGCAAGCGGCGCGAGGACGGCATGGCCGTCATCCCCGAGGACCGCCACCGCCACGGCCTGCTGCTGGAAGCCCCGCTCTGGGAGAACCGCATCCTCGGCCATGTCACCGAGAAGCCCAACAGCAAGGGCGCCTTCCTCGACATCAAGGCCGCCCGCGCCGACACCGAGCGGATCGTGCGCGAGTACGACGTGCGCACCCCCGGTATCGACGTCACCGCGGCCTCGCTCTCCGGCGGCAACCAGCAGAAGCTGATCGTCGGCCGCGAGATGAGCCATGCCCCCAAGCTGCTGATCGCCGCCCACCCCACCCGCGGTGTGGACGTCGGCGCACAGGCCCAGATCTGGGACCAGATCCGGGAGGCGCGCCGTGAGGGACTGGCCGTACTGCTGATCTCGGCCGACCTGGACGAGCTGATCGGACTCTCCGACAGTCTGCGGGTGATGTACCGCGGCCGGCTGGTCGCGGACGCCGACCCCGCCGCGATCACCCCGGAGGAACTGGGCTCGGCCATGACCGGTGCGGTCAGCGGCCATCTGGAGGACACCGGCACCGGCGGCTCGGCCGGCGGCCACGGCAATGCCACCGGCACGGCGTCCGGCACCGAATCCGGCACACAGGGCGACACCCCCCGGCACGGGGAAGAGGACCGATGAAAAAGTTCGACAAGGAGCGGGTGCTCCTGGGGCTCGCGGCCCCCCTTCTCGCGATCGTGGTCGCCTTCCTGGTCACCGCGCTGGTGCTGGCCGCCACCGGCAAGGAGCCGTTCCAGGCGTTCGGCATCATGTTCGACTACGGCACCAAGTCGGACAGCCAGGTCTACATCCTGAACAAGGGCACCACCTACTACCTGGCAGGTCTCGCGGTCGCCATCGGCTTCCGGATGAATCTGTTCAACATCGGTGTCGACGGCCAGTACCGGCTCGCGGCCTTCTTCGCCGCCGCTCTCGGCGGCGCGCTGACGCTGCCCGGCCCGGTCCAGATTCCGCTGATGATCCTCTGCGCCATGATCGTCGGCGCGATGTGGGCCGGCATCGCCGGCGTTCTCAAGGTCACCCGGGGAGTCAGCGAGGTCGTCTCCACGATCATGCTGAACGCCATCGCCACCGCGATCATCGGCTACCTCCTCCAGGTCGGCCGCCTCGGTCACCTCGACGAGGCCGGTACGAAGATCTCCACCAACCCGATCCCGGAATCCGCCCACTTCTTCGAGTTCCCGACCACCCCGGCGCCCATCTGGGGCTTCATCGTGGTCGCGGTCGCCGCGGGTATCGGCTACTGGTTCACCCTCTCTCGTACCCGCTTCGGCTTCGATCTGCGGACGGTCGGCCAGTCCGGCTCCGCCGCCGAGGCCAGCGGTGTCAATGTGAAGCGGATGATCGTCACGTCCATGCTGATCTCCGGCGCCATGGCCGGTCTGATCGGTATGCCGACCCTGCTCAACGACTCCTACGAGTACAGCGGCGACTTCCCGGTCGGCATCGGCTTCACCGGTATCGCCATCGCCCTCCTCGGCCGCAACCACCCGATCGGCATCGCCCTCGGCGCGATCCTCTGGGCCTTCCTGGAGCGCGGCAGCGGCCAGCTCGAATTCGAGGGCTACGACAAGGAGATCGTCGGCGTCATCCAGGGCGTCATCGTCCTCTGTGTCGTCATCGCCTACGAGGTGGTGCGCCGCTACGGTCTCAAGCGCCAGCAGCGGCAGGTCGGCGCGAAACTCGCCGCCCAGGCCCGTAACTCCGACAAGCAGGAGGTGTCGGCGTGAGCGCCACGGCGACTTCCACCCCGCCGCCCACGGCCCCCAGGGTCAGCGGCGCCAAGGGAGGCCGCAAGCGGCTCTCCTTCCCGGTCATCCTGCTGATCATCGCGGGCGGTCTGCTCGCCCTCTCCGCGGTCCGCGCCATCACCGGCGCACAGGACATCACCTCGGCGGGCCAGATCAGCGCCGCGCTCTCGATGGCCGTGCCGATCGGTCTCGCCGGTCTCGGCGGTCTCTGGGCCGAGCGGGCCGGTGTGGTCAACATCGGTCTCGAGGGCATGCTGATCCTGGGCACCTTCTTCGGCGCCTGGGCCGGCTGGCAGACCGATCCGTGGATCGGTGTCCTCGCCGGTGTCGCGGGAGGCATGCTGGGCGGTCTGCTCCATGCGGTCGCCACGGTCACCTTCGGAGTCGACCACATCATCTCCGGCATCGCGATCAACATCCTGGCGCTGGGCTTCACCACCTACTTCGCCAAGCTCTGGTTCAACAGCGGCGAGGCGCAGGCCAAGGGCGGCAGCCCCAAGCAGTCCCCGCCCGCGGAGAGCATCACCGACATCACCATTCCGGGGCTCTCCGACTGGCTGCTGTCGATCGAGAAACACCACTGGTTCTTCATCTCGGACCTTGCCGGTGTCCTCGGCGGACTGGTCACCAATCTTTCGCTGCTGACCATCGTGGCCGCGCTGCTCTTCGTACTCACCTTCGTGGTGCTGTGGAAGTCCGCCTTCGGTCTGCGGCTGCGCTCCTGCGGTGAGAACCCGATCGCCGCCGAATCGCTCGGCGTCAATGTCTACAAGTACAAGTACATCGCCGTGATCATCTCGGGCGGTATGGCCGGCCTCGGCGGTGCCTTCCTCGCCCTGGTCACCTCGCACATCTACAACGAGGGACAGACCGGCGGACGCGGTTACATCGGTCTCGCCGCCATGATCTTCGGCAACTGGCGGCCCGGCGGTCTCGCCGCGGGCGCGGGCCTCTTCGGCTTCGCCGACGCGCTCCAGCTCCGCAACGGCGGCGAGTCCGTCCACGCGCTGCTGCTGCTTCTGGTCGTCGTCCTGATCGGCCTGGCGGTCTGGAAGTTCTACCGCAAGAGCATGATCCAGGCAGTGGTCAGCGCGGTCATCGGTGCCCTGGTCCTGGTCTGGTACCTCTCCACCGACACGGTGCCGAACGAGTTCGTGACCGCCACCCCGTATGTGGTGACCCTGCTCGTCCTCTCCCTCTCCGCACAGCGGCTGAGAATGCCCAAGGCGGACGGTATGCGCTACCGGAAGGGCCAGGGCAAGTGACGACGGCCCCGCCCGCCGACTGGGAGGCTCTGCGGGAGCGGGCGCGTGAGGCGATGACCCACGCGTACGCGCCCTACTCGGGCTACCCGGTCGGGGTGGCCGCGCTCGTCGACGACGGGCGCACGGTCACCGGCTGCAATGTCGAGAACGCCTCCTACGGCCTCTCGCTCTGCGCCGAGTGCGGGCTGGTCTCCCAGCTCCAGGCCACCGGCGGCGGCCGGCTGACCCACTTCACCTGTGTGGACGGCCAGGGCGCGAAACTGGTCCCGTGCGGGCGCTGCCGGCAGCTGCTGTACGAATTCGGCGGTGACACCCTCCTGGTGGACAGCCCCGCCGGGATCGTGCCGCTGCTGGAGATACTTCCGCAGCCCTTCGGGCCGGCCCATCTCGCGTAGCACCCTCTCGCGGCCCCTCCGCTCCCGGCGGAGGGGCCGCGACCTTTCCCGGCCGGTGCTCCGCCGGTTTCCCCGCCGGGGTGCCGCCTGCCTCCCCGCTCCTTGTTCTTTTCCCTCGTCTACCCTCGTCATCAAGCGTCTCTATGCGCGTAGAGCCCATGGAGCGCACAGCGAACCTGTGCTGCCAATCTGGAGGAACCCCATGGACGTCATCTCCGTCATCCGCACCAAGCGGGACCGCGGCGAGCTGACCCCCGAGCAGATCGACTGGGTCATCGACGCCTATACCCGCGGTGAGGTGGCCGACGAGCAGATGTCGGCCCTGGCGATGGCGATCCTGCTCAACGGCATGAACCGGACGGAGATCGCCCGCTGGACCGCCGCGATGATCGCCTCCGGCGAGCGGATGTCCTTCGACACCCTCTCCCGCCCCACCTCCGACAAGCACTCCACCGGCGGCGTCGGCGACAAGATCACCCTGCCGCTGGCCCCGCTCGTCGCCGCCTGCGGCGCGGCCGTGCCGCAGCTCTCCGGCCGGGGCCTCGGCCACACCGGCGGCACCCTGGACAAGCTGGAGTCCATCCCCGGCTGGCGGGCCCTGCTCTCCAACGAGGAGATGCTGCACGTCCTGGACACCACCGGCGCGGTCATCTGCGCCGCCGGTGACGGACTCGCCCCGGCCGACAAGAAGCTGTACGCGCTCCGCGATGTCACTGGCACCGTGGAGGCCATCCCGCTGATCGCCTCCTCGATCATGTCCAAGAAGATCGCCGAGGGCACCGGCTCCCTGGTGCTGGACGTCAAGGTCGGCAGCGGCGCCTTCATGAAGAACATCGACGACGCCCGCGAGCTGGCCTCCACCATGGTCGCGCTCGGCACCGACAGCGGGGTCAGGACGGTCGCCCTGCTCACCGACATGTCCACCCCGCTCGGTCTCACCGCGGGCAATGCCCTGGAGGTCCGCGAATCGGTGGAGGTCCTGGCGGGCGGCGGCCCGGCCGATGTGGTCGAGCTGACCCTGGCGCTGGCCCGCGAGATGCTGGACGCCGCGGGCATCAGGGACGCCGACCCGGCGAAGGCCCTGGCCGACGGCTCGGCCATGGATGTCTGGCGCCGCATGATCGCCGCCCAGGGCGGCGACCCGGACGCGGCACTCCCGGTCGCCCGCGAGACGCATGTCGTCACCGCCCCGTCCTCCGGAGTGCTGACCCGCCTCGACGCGTACGACATCGGCCTCGCCGCCTGGCGCCTCGGCGCGGGCCGCGCCCGCAAGGAGGACCCGGTCCAGGCGGGCGCGGGTGTCGAGCTCCACGCCAAGCCGGGCGACACGGTGACGGCGGGCCGGCCGCTGATGACCCTGCACACGGACACCCCCGAGAAGTTCGGCTGGGCCCTGGACTCCCTGAAGTCCGCCTTCGACATCGCCCCGGCCGGCACCGGCTTCACCGCCAACCCGATCGTGCTGGACCGCATCGCCTGACCTGCGGTTGCTCACGCGGAGCGGCCCCCGACGACCGCCCCGGCCCAGCGCCCGCGCCCCGGCCCGAGCCACTTCGGGACCCGTGGCTCCGGGCGCGGAGGGGCGGGGAGATGATCCATCTCCCCGCCCCTCCCCCCTCGGCTGACCCCCACCGATGAGTTCATCCCGCCCGGCCGGTCTCATGAGACATGAGCATGGAAACCGCCGGCCCGGGTGTGCCCCCCGGGCCCTATGTCCTCGTCATGCCCGCGCAGGTCACCCTCGCCGATGTGCCGCCGCTCTGTGAGCGGCTGCGCGAGCTCTACGGGGACGGGGCCGGCGAGGTGGTGTGCGATCTGGCCGCGCTGACCCGGGCCGACCTCGCCTCGGTGGAGGCGGTGGCCCGGCTGCGGCTCACCGCCCGCCGGGCCGGGCGGGGAGTGACCCTGCGCAATGCCCGGCCCGAACTGCTCTCCCTGCTCGAACTCGTGGGCCTCGGCGCGACAGGAGCGGACGACACGGTGCCGCCCGGCCCGCACACCGTCACCCGGCCCCGGTCCGGGCCCGGGTGAGCGAACTCCCGGGCCGGACCGGCGGACATCAGGACTCGGCCGGCCGCGCGGGCTCCATCGGCGCGAGGGGCTCCAGCCACGCCGGCAGATCGAAGAGCGGGAACCAGCGCTTGGTGTCCAGGAAGGAATTGATACCGGCGATCTTGCCGTCCCGGATGTCCATGACCATCAGCGCCCACGGCGTGTGACCGCGGCCGTCCTCGGCGGCGTGATAGTGCGCGAAGGCCGGCATGCCATTGGCCACCGTCGGAATGAGCCGCGAACCGCGGCAGACCGCGCCCACGCCCAGCATCCAGCCCACGATGTTCTCGTGGCCCTGGAGCCAGAGATCGAACGGCGGCATGGAGAGGGTGGCGTCGTCATGGAGGACCTTCTTCAGGGCCTCCATGTCATATCCCTCGAAGGCGGCCACATACCGCTCCAGGAGCTCCCGCTGCTCCTCGTCCAGCGGATTCGCCGGATCACTCGCGGTCGGCGGCGACTCGGCCAGGGTCGCCCGCGCCCGCTGGAGCGCGCTGTTGACGGAGGCGACCGAGGTGTCCAGCAACTCCGCCACCTCGGCTGCCTTCCACGCCAGCACCTCACGGAGGATCAGCACCGCCCGCTGCTTCGGCGGCAGATGCTGAAGCGCCGCGACGAACGCCAGCCGGATCGTCTCCCGCTCCACCGCGCGCTCCGCCGGATCGGCGACCGCCGGCAGCACCCGCCCGTCGGGAACCGGCTCCAGCCAGGTGGCCTCGGGGCGGGCATTGAGCTGCGCCTGCGCCACCGGCGTGGGGCCGGAGAGATCCATCGGACGGGCCCGCCGATTGCCCGCGTTGAGCATGTCCAGACAGACATTGGTCGCGATGCGGTAGAGCCATGACCGCAGCGACGAACGCCCCTCGAATTTCTCGATGTTCCGCCAGGCACGGACCATCGTGTCCTGGACGGCGTCCTCCGCCTCGAAGGACGAGCCGAGCATGCGATAGCAGTAACCGGTCAGCTCGCGCCGGTACTTCTCCAGCTCGGTATCCAGATCCTGTTGTGCTGCCAGATCACTCATCGGGTCCACCCCTGTCGCCCATTGGCACCAGCTTCCGTGAACCTACAAGACGCCACTGACAACGGGAGCTCAGGTACCGGGCTTCTGCCCGTAGACGTACACGTCGTCGCCCTTCTTCAACAGCTTCCAGTATGCCTTCGCCTCGGCCGGACGCATGTTGACGCAGCCCGCGGAGCCCGGCGGATTCCACATCGACTTCGTCACCGAGTGGAACGCCTGCCCGCCGTCGAAGAACTGGGCGTACGGCATCTTCACCTTGTAGATCGACGACACATGGTCGATGTTCCGCCAGTAGATCTTCCTCGCGCCCGTACGGGTCTCGGTCCCCTTCTTCCCGGTGCGCACCGGGACCGGGCCGTACACCAGCTTCTTGCCGTCCTGGATCCAGGAGAGCTGCCGGGTCAGGTCGACACAGGCGATCCGGCCCTTGTTCACCGGGCACTTCCCGGCCTTGTTCGGGGTCTTCCCGGCGGCCTTCTGCTGGAGCATCGTGTCCATCGCCTGCCAGGTCAGCGTCCCCGCGAAACCCGAGGCCGGGGCGATGCCGTGCTTGGTCTGGAAGGACCGGATGGCCTTGCAGTCGGCCGACGACTGCTTGCCGTCCACCGGCCGTCCCAGGAACTTCTCGACCTGCTTCTGATACGGGCCCTTGCCCGCCGTGCAGGCCGCCGCCGCGGCGGCCGGAGTGCTGCCCAGCGCCATGGTCAGCGGCACCACCAGACCGGTCAGCCCCAGAGCCACCCCGGCCCGGCGGCCCGCTGCCCGCTTCGCCCGTGTCCCTCTCACCGCGTTCCCCACCGTCGCCACGCCCCCTCGATCCTCATCCGGAACAACAACCGCCGCGAATACGCCGGTTGCCCTATTGGACATGTGGATCGGGGACGTAGTTGTGCGAAATCAGTCTCAATCCGGCTACAGTCGGCGCCCGCCCCCGGATACGGCATTTTCGGACACCGCTTTTCGGGCCTGTCCGGACCCTCAGCGGGCGGTGGCCGGCACCGTCGCGAGCGGCGTCCGCCGCCGGGCGGCCCGCGCCACCCGCGTCCCGTACAGCGTGATCGACACGACGCCGGTCACCGCCAGCAGGCCCAGACCCACCGTCCCGGCCCAGCCCGCCGCGTGGAAGGCGATGGCACCGAGGGTGCCGCCCACGCTGCTGCCCAGGTAGTACGCCGACTGGTACAGCGCCGACGCCTGGGCCCGGCCCGTCTTCGCCGTACGGCTCACCGAGGCCGACGCGACCGCGTGCCCCGCGAAGAAGCCCGCCGTGATCAGCACCAGGCCGAGCAGCACCGCGGTCAGCGAGTCCGCCAGCGACAGCAGCAGTCCGGCCGCGGTCGTGGTGACCGCCAGATACAGCGCCCCGCGCCGTCCCAGCCGTCCCACCAGCTTTCCGGCCGCCGCCGACGAGACCGTACCCACCAGGAACACCACGAAGACCGAGCCGATGACCCCCGGCGGCAGACCGAACGGGGCCTCGGCCAGCCGGTAGCCGATCACCGTGTAGACCGCGCCGAACACCGTCATGAACAGCGCGCCGATCGCGTACAGCCGCCGCAGCAGCGGATCGGAGAGATGCCCGCGCACCGTCACCGCCAGCGCCTTCGGGCTCAGGGTCCCCGGCGTGAAGTGCCGGGCCCTCGGCAGCAGCCGGAAGGCCACCGCGCACACCAGCGCCATCACGCCCACGGCCACCAGCCCGGCCCGCCAGCCCCACAGCTGCGCCGCCCAGCCGGTGACCACCCGGCCGCTCATCCCGCCGATGCTGTTGCCCGCGACGAACAGCCCGATCGCCGCGATCAGCGCCCGGGGGCGCACCTCCTCCGCCAGATACGCCATCGCCGAGGCCGGCAGCCCGGCGAGCGCCGCGCCCTGCACGGCCCGCAGCACCACCAGCCACTCCAGATTCGGCGCGAACGGCACCAGCAGCCCGACCCCGACCGCCACCGTCAGCGAGGCGGTCATCATGGTCCGCCGCCCGAACCGCTCGGAGAGGACACTCAGCGGCAGTACGAAGAGGGCCAGCGCGCCCGTGGCCGCCGACACCGTCCAGCTCGCCGCCGAGGCGCTCGCACCGAACTCGCCCGAGATCGCGGGCAGCACCGACTGGGTGGAGTACAGCAGCGCGAAGGCGGCCAGGCCGGCCGCGAAGAGGGCCAGGCTCATCCGGCGGTAGCCGGGACGGCCGGGGGAGAGCTGCCCGGAGGCCGGGGCGGGCGGTTCCGCCGCGCAGTCGCCGCGCGGGGCGCGCCCGGCGGGCGGCCCGTCCGGAGAAGAGGTGTTCAGGTCAATGGCGACGGCGCCCACCTCGGTGGACGCCTTGGTACTGGCAGGCATGTCCCGAACGTACGACCGACCAGGATCATGCGTCCAATGCATGAAACGGCGATAATCGTTCCCATGGTGCATAAGCAGAGCTCACAGCCTCGGCTGTCACAGGGCAGTTACGCAGAATTCGAAGAGGACACATCGCTTCTGCTCGCCCCCCGCCTCGCGTACTTCGCCGGGGTCGCCCGCCACGAGCATGTGACCCGCGCCGCACAGGAACTCGGCGTGCCCCAGTCCACGCTCTCCCGGGCCGTCGTCCGGCTGGAGCAGGACCTGGGGGTGGCCCTCTTCGCCCGCAAGGGCCGCACCGTCTCCCTCACCCCGGCCGGCCGCACCTTCCTCACCTCGGTGGAACGCGCCCTCGCCGAGGTCGAGCGGGCCGCCGACTCCGTACGCGCCGACGCCGACCCGCACGCCGGGAAGGTCGCCTTCGGCTTTCTCCACACCATGGGCTCCGAGACCGTCCCCAGCCTGCTCCGCGCCTTCCGCGCCGACCATCCCCGGATCCGCTTCACCCTGGTGCAGAACTACGGCGAGGCCATGCTCGGCGGGCTGCGCTCGGGCGATCTCGACCTCTGCCTCACCTCGCCCGTGCCCGACGCGCCCGATCTCGTGGCGCGCCGCCTCGACGAGCAGCGGCTGCGGCTGGTCGTCCCCGACGACCACCGCCTCGCCGGGCGCCGGCGGGTCAGGCTCGCGGAGGCCGCCGACGACGTCTTCGTCACCCTGGAGCCCGGGTACGGGCTGCGCCGCATCACCGACGACCTCTGCGCGCAGGCGGGCTTCACTCCCCGGGTCGCCTTCGAGGGCGAGGAGGCGGAGACCCTGCGCGGGCTGGTCGCCGCGGGGCTCGGGGTGGCGCTGCTGCCACCGCCGGCGGTGGCGCGGCCCGGTGTGGTCGAGCTGACCGTCACCGCGCCGAGGGCGGTGCGAGAGATCGGGGTCGCGTGGCTGGACGGCCACCCCGACACGGCCCCTGTGGCCGCCTTCAAAAAGTTCCTCCTCTCCCGGCGAGGCCGCCTCCTCCCGGACTAACGGGGGCGCGGCCCCTTTCCCGTGGCTCCGCCCCGGGCCCTTGCGACGTCTGCCTCCGGCGGGACGGAGTGTTGTGCGCCCTCGCCCGTGGGCGCGGGTACCTTTCCGGGGCTCCGCCCCGGACCCGGCGCCTCAATCTCCCCCAGAGCTTCGCCTGGGAGGTACCCCCAGCGGGGCTTGATTTTGCTTGCCCTTGTTCGCGGGTGCGGGTTGGTGTGGGGGCGGTGTCGCGTCGTTGCCCGTGTTGTTCGGGGTCCCGGGGGTGCGGTGCTTTCCCGGGGCTCCGCCCCGGACCCGGCGCCTCAAACGCCGGCGGGGCTTGGTTTGGTGCTGTTGGTACGGAGCGGGACACCTTGTTCCGTGACGGCCCGGGGGTCCTCCGGGCTCGACTCCTCAGAGCCGGCGGAACTCGGGTCCTTGTCCTGCGTACCCGGGTATTGCCGCCGGCTCTTCCGGGGACGACCCTGCACACCCCCTCCACGAGCGTCGCCCGATAAGCGGCCCCCGGCCCGGAACCGCTTGTTTCTGGTGCGGGAGCGCCCGCCCAGAGGCACCCGCCCACTCTGACGCCCCTCACCCACCCACCCCCGGGTGACCTTCCGGACCCGGGTTCCCCGCCTTGTGAAACCGACTCGGAACGCACGGACGGGCAGAGCACCGTCATCACGCACTGGGCTTACTCGCGGAAGGGGGGACGCGCAGGAGCGGTGCTGGGGCGTCAAGCGTGATTTGTGGCGCACAGGAGAAAGACCAAAACAAGGGCGGTACATGCGCCGTAAATCATGCAGCCCCAGTGCCGAACCGGAGCGGCACCCAACCCGCACCAACAAGCACCCGGCCCGGGGAATCAGGCAACCCGCACACACAAGCCCAGCCGGCGATTGAGGCGGCGGCACCCCCGGACCAGGGTGACCAAAACCGCCCCGCCGCCGGTGGACACCCCCGGGCCGAGCCCCAGGAACAGGAAGGCGGCCTACGGGCGGAGGGACTTGCCGAAGCCCGCGGCCAAGGGCATGCGCAGGCCCAGTGGCGGCGGCGCCGCCAGCGCGTCCGCGACCGGGCGCGAGTACGGGTGCGGGAAGAGCGAGCCCAGCACGAAGTCCCGCGCGAGGGCGAGCACCTCCGCATGGTGCTGCCGCAGCGCGTTCCCGTCCGTGTGGACCTCGAACCGGCATATGTTCCGGTTCACCTTCTTCGCGCGCTCGGCGAGCCGATAGGAGAGGTCCGGATCCGTCCGGTGGTCATTGGTGCCGTGCACGATCAGCACCTGGCGGCCCACCAGCTGCTTCACCGGCTCCTGCTCCGCCCCCGGCTCGTCCGCCGGCAGCCAGGGCGCCATCGCCAGCACCGCCTGGACCGCCGGGTGGTCCGCCGCCGCGAGCGCGGCGCGGCCTCCGAAGCCGTGGCCGGCCAGGCAGACCGGGACGTCCCCGTACCGCCGCACGACCTCGTCCGCCGCCTCGGTGGTGTCCACCGCGAGCCGGGCGTCCGTGCCGTTCCAGCCCCGGGAGCCGTAGTGCACCGAGTGCACCACCAGCCCCTCCGGGCGTCCCGCCCGTGCCAGTGTCCGGCCGAGCGGGAGGAGCCGGGTGAAGGAGAGCGGGGAGGGCGGCCGGTCGGATTCCGCCTCGCCGTCCGGGAGCAGCAGGACGACTCCGCCCACCGTCCGGTCCGGTTCCGCACCGCGTGGGCCGTATGCCCGGCCCAGCCGGACCTCGCGCCTCACCGCTGCCGCCCGACATTCGCCTGGACGCCCCGCTGTCGGGGCCGCGCACCGTGTGCCATGCCAGAACAGTCTCAGAAGTACGGGGGTACGCCACCCGTACGCGCGGTCACTGTTACGTATCGACCGGGGGCGCTCTACGCGCGTAGGGGCTAGAGTGCGCAAATGACGAGCCAGACCCTCAATACGCCCACCGCGGAACAGATCCGCCGCGCTCCGAAGGTGCTCCTCCACGATCACCTCGACGGCGGGCTGCGTCCCGGCACGATCATCGAACTCGCCCGTGAACAGGGCTATGACGCTCTCCCCGAGAGCGAGCCGGACAAGCTCGGCGTCTGGTTCCGGGAGGCCGCCGACTCCGGCTCGCTGGAGCGCTATCTGGAGACCTTCGCGCACACCTGCGCCGTGATGCAGACCCGTGACGCGCTGATCCGGGTGGCCGCCGAGTGCGCGGTGGACCTCGCCGAGGACGGCGTGGTGTACGCGGAGATCCGCTACGCCCCCGAGCAGCACCTGGAAGCCGGCCTCACCCTCGAAGAGGTCGTCGAGGCGGTCAACGAGGGCTTCCGGGAGGGTGAGCGCATCGCCCGGGAGAGCGGCCACCGCATCCGGATCGGCGCCCTGCTGACCGCCATGCGGCATGCCGCCCGCGCGCTGGAGATCGCCGAGCTGGCCAACCGCTACCGCGACACGGGTGTCGTCGGTTTCGACATCGCGGGCGCGGAGGCCGGCTTCCCGCCCACCCGGCACCTGGACGCCTTCGAGTACCTCAAGCGGGAGAACAACCACTTCACCATCCACGCGGGCGAGGCGTTCGGCCTGCCGTCGATCTGGCAGGCACTTCAGTGGTGCGGCGCCGACCGCCTCGGGCACGGTGTGCGGATCATCGACGACATCGAGGTCTCCGCGGACGGCCAGGTGCGGCTCGGCAGGCTCGCCTCGTATGTGCGTGACAAGCGCATCCCGCTGGAGCTCTGTCCCACCTCCAATCTCCAGACCGGTGCGGCCGAGTCGTACGCGACGCACCCGATCGGGCTGCTGCGGCGGCTGCACTTCCGGGCCACCGTCAATACGGACAACCGTCTGATGTCGGGCACCAGCATGTCCCGTGAATTCGAGCTGCTGACCGATACCTTCGGATACACGCTCGACGATATGCAGTGGTTCACCGTCAACGCGATGAAGTCCGCGTTCATCCCTTTCGATGAACGACTCGCGATGATCAATGACGTCATCAAGCCGGGATATGCCGAGCTGAAATCCGAATGGCTGTTCCGGCAGACGGCCACGACCAGCGATTCTTCCGCCGAATAGCAGCCGCGGAACATTTTCGGGAGCGGCCGGGAAACGCAACACCCGGCCGCTTCCGGGTGTTTGCCTCGGCCCTGGGCGTATGGCTAGCTTGCTGAGCCGCTCATATTCCCCGTCCCAAGGACAAACCCCTGATGAAGCAGTCTGCTGCCAAGACTCTCGCCGTCGCCGCGCTCGGTGCCGCCTTCGCCGCCGCCGCCGCGGGTACGGCCACCGCCGCGCCCGCCGGTCTCCCCGAACCCTCCCTGGACTCCGTCGCCGGTGCGGTGCCGGTCGGGGACACGCTCACCAAGCTTCCGGCGGGTGCTCCCGAGTCCCTGGCCGGCGCGCAGGGCGCTCTTCAGGAGGGTCTGGCCACCGCGCCGGGCACCCTCCAGGGCGCCGGGCAGCGCGCGCTCGCCCCGGAGGCCCCCACCGACCTGGTGGGCAGCCTGCTCGGCGGTCTGCCGGTCAACTCCCTCACCAAGGTGCTCCCGGGCGGCGGTCTGCCGACCGACGCCGTCACCGGTGGTCTGCCGACCGGCGGCCTCCCGACCGGCGGGCTTCCCGTGGGAACCGGCCTCATCTGATCCAGGGCCGTCCGCCGAACCTTCCCCTGAACGGCTGCCGGCCGGTGCCGTACCGTCCCGCACGGTTTCGGCAGTGGAGCGGGGTGTGTGTCCCGTCGAAGGACACGCACCCCGCTCTCACGCGTCGGCGCGAGCGGGCTACCAGGCGGTCTTGGGGCTGGTCCGCCCCTCGGCGGGCAGCATCATCCAGAGCACGGCATAGAGCAGGAACTGCGGCCCCGGAAGCAGACACGAGGCCAGGAATATCCCTCGCATCGCCAGTGCGGAGATGCCGAAGCGCCGTCCCAGCGCCGCGCACACTCCACCGATCATGCGTCCTTCGCGGGGGCGGACAAGTGCGGCCATGGTGGGCTCCTTCGCGAGACCGTTCGTGGTTTCGGTGAGCGGCTGCTCCCGATACATCCATGGTGCCCCGGCCCCCACCCCCGGCGGATCGGCCTACGGTGCGATACCGACCCTGGTAATCGTCGGGGTCGCACCCTGAGCGGCACCCTCCCTGAGGACGGCACCGGCCTCGGGGCCGCGCCCGGCCGCCGTCCGGCGCGGCGCCGGCCGCGGCCCCCGTCCGCGCGGCACCGGCGGACCCGGCCGCCCGCGGCGGCGGAGCCGGGCGCGGCCGAGCGGCACCACCAGCAGATGGGCGATGGCCACCCCGGCCGTGTTCAGCAGAAGCGAATCGACATCGAGCACCCGGCCCGGCACCCCGGTCTGGAGAAGCTCGATGGTGAGCGAGATCAGGGCCCCCGCGGTGACCGTCCGGGCCAGCGACCAGAGCGGGGAGACGGCCAGCCGCCCGCCCGCCATCGGGAGCAGTATCCCCAGCGGCGCCAGCAGCAGCAGCCCCCCGCCGATCCGGTGGACGGCCTCGGCCGGGCCGAGCGCCAGATTCGCCTTGATCCCGGCGAGCGGTTCGAGATTCGCGGCCGACACCCAGGGCACGTCCAGGGGCCGCAGGGCCAGCCAGGAGACGAGCAGCAGATGCGCGGCGAGGAGAAGAATCCCCGCCGCGCGCGAGCGGATGGCGACGCTGCCGCCTGTACCTTGACGCTGCACGACACACAAGACGCATGGCGCGGGTGCTTCGGTTCCGCTCCGTTTCCGGGCCCCGGACGACCACCGGGCCCGGACATCCGGGCGCGGCCCGGCGGGCGGGGAACGGCGGGCGGGGAACGGCGGGCGGGGAACGGCGGGGCCGCCCCCGCCGCCTCAGGACGAGGGGGAGGGTTCCGGCCCCACCGTCGGCACGGCCCGCTCCGGACGGTTCTTGATCCGGTCGGTGCAGGCGTACGTCCGCGGCGGATACTCCCCGGGCCCCCCGAGGATCACCGAGCCGCCCGGCGCCGCCGCCTGGCTGTCCGCGAAGGTGCAGACGATCTGCGCCAGCGACGCGTCCGGCAGATCCTCCGGCTGACGGCTGAGCCGCAGGGTGCCGTCCGGATCGCCCGCGCGCGCCGGTCCGATCACCATCGGCCCGCGCACAAAGGTGTCGAACCCGGCCTCGCGCTCCTCCGCCGAGGGATCGCGCTGGAGCTCGGCCAGGAGTGCCTGCGCCATCTGCAGCCGGGTCCCGGCGGAGCCCACCGCGGGCGGACTGGTCGTACGGTCCACCGACTTCAGCTGGGCCGCGCAGACCAGATACACCCGCACGGGCAGCGGCCGGCTGTCGGTGACGTTCTCGCCGCTGACCTCGCACGGCATACGGGAGGGGGCCGGACCGGCGTCCACCGGCACCTGGGTGGTCCTGATGCCGCACCCGGCGGCCAGCAGCACCGCGGCACCGGCCAGCAGTGCCGCCGCCCCGCGCCCGGCGGAGCGGCCCGGCCCCGTGCCTATCCCCGGTCCGGCCGTGCGCCGGCGGCCCGGGCGGGCGGACTTCCTCACTGAGTGCCTTCCTCTCCCCGCTCGGTTCCCTCCGGCAGGCCGTCCGCCTCGGCGGCGGTGCCGTCCCCTTCGTCATCGGGGCCGGACTCGTCCAGCGGCAGCCGCAGAACGAAGACGGCGCCGTCACCGTCGGGGGAGTTCTCGGCGGTGATGGTCCCCCCGTGGATGTGCGCGTTCTCCATCGCGATCGACAGGCCCAGACCGGACCCCTCCGAGCGCGGCCGGGAGGCGCTCGCCTTGTAGAAGCGGTCGAAGACGTGCGGCAGCACCTCGGCCGGGATCCCGGGGCCGTGGTCGCGCACCCGGATCAGCAGCTCCTCGCCGGAGCGCCGCACGGAGACGCGGACGGGTGAGCCGCCGTGCTTGAGGGCGTTCCCGATCAGATTCGCCAGGATCACATCGAGGCGCCGGGGATCGAGCCGCACCATGATCCCGCGCTCGGCGTCCAGCTCCACCGCGTCCAGCCAGGCCCGCGCGTCGATGCAGGCGGTGACCTGGTCGGCCACATCGACCCGGTCCACGACGAGCTTGGCGGTGCCCGCGTCGAAGCGCGTCACCTCCATGAGGTTCTCCACCAGATCACCCAGCCGGCGGGTCTCGCTGACCACCAGCTTCACGGCGGGCGCGATCATCGGGTCGAGGCTGTCGAGCTCGTCCTCCAGTACCTCGGTGACCGCGGTCAGCGCGGTCAGCGGCGTACGCAGCTCATGGGACATGTCGGCGACGAAGCGCCGGCTGGACTCCTCCCGCGCGCTCATGTCCGCGACCTTCTTCTCCAGCGACTCCGCCGTCTTGTTGAAGGTCCGCGCCAGTTCGGCGAGTTCATCCGTGCCGGACACCCGCAGCCGGGTGTCCAGCTTGCCCTCGCCGAGCCGCCGGGCCGCCTCGCCCAGCCGGTGCACCGGCTTCAGCACGGTGGTCGCCGCGGCCTGCGCGAGCAGTGCCGAGCCGATCAGCGCGAGCGCGGTGGCGATCGCCAGCGACCAGCCCAGCGAGTTGAGATCCTCCCGCTCCTGGTTCAGGGATTTGAGCAGATAGCCGGTGGGCCCGCCGTTGACGATCCGCGAACCGCCCACCAGATACGGTGTGCCGTCGCGCTGGATCCGCTGCCAGTAGAGGTGGTACGGCGCGGAATTGCCCTTGCCGACCGCCTGCTTGTCATTGACCGCCTCGCGCAGCCGCACCGGCACGTCGTCATAGGTGAAGGCGTCCGCGTCGGAGGTGGCCACGATCGGCTTGTCCTTGGCGCGCTCCCCGAGCAGCAGCACGCTGTAGCCGGCCTTGCCGCCCGCCATCTGGTCGGCGGCGGCCTGGAGTTCGCCCTGGGTGGGGTAGAGCCGCAGGGAGGCCGCCCTGTCCTGCATCTGGTCGCGGAAGTCGTCCAGGGTCGAGTCCTGGGTGCGGGTGAGCACGGCCTCGCGGTTGAGCCAGTACGCGATCCCCGAGGCGGAGACCGCGGCGGTCAGCGCGACCACCGCGAAGACCACGACCAGCCGCAGCCGCAGACTGGTCAGGCGCAGACCGGCGACTATCGCGCGTTTCGCCGGCGCGGTCACCGGGCACCTCCCGTGCCGCCGGCCGGTGCCGGAGCCGTCACTGGGGCGCGTCCAGCCGGTAGCCCACACCGCGCACGGTACGGATCAGGGTCGGTGAGGACGGCACGTCCTCCACCTTCGCCCGCAGCCGCTGCACACAGGCGTCCACCAGCCGGGAGTCCCCGAGATAGTCGTGCTCCCAGACCAGCCGCAGCAGCTGCTGCCGGGAGAGCGCCTGACCGGGCCGCCGGCTCAGTTCCAGCAGGAGACGCAGCTCGGTCGGCGTGAGCTGCAGATCCTCGCCGTTCTTGGTGACGGTCATCGCGGAGCGGTCGATCATCAGCGATCCGAAGGTGGCCGAATCGGTCGATTCCCGCTCACCTCGGCGGAGTACGGCCCGGATACGGGCGTCCAGCACCCGCCCCTGCACGGGTTTCACCACATAGTCGTCGGCGCCCGACTCCAGGCCGACGACCACATCGATGTCGTCGCTGCGGGCGGTCAGCAGAATGATCGGCAGCTGATCGGTGCGTCTGATGCGGCGGCACACCTCGAAACCGTCGATCCCGGGCAGCATCACATCCAGCACGATCAGGTCGGGCCGCTGCTCGCGCAGCAGTTTCAGGCCGTCCTCGCCCGTCGCCGCGGTGGCCACACGGTGGCCCTGGCGGGACAGGGAGAGTTCGAGGGCCGTGCGGATGGCGTCGTCGTCCTCGATCAGCAACAGGAAAGGCACGGAGGTCATTCTGGCCCATGGTTGCGCCGGAGTACGACTGCCGCCCCTTCCCCCGCCCGCCGGGGGCGGTTCGCGGCGGAGTCCGGCCACCCGCCGGAAGCGGTCCGTCCGCCTCTCCCCGTACGGCCCGTGAGGCCGCGCCGGCCTCAGCCGTATCCCTGTGACAGTGCTGTGACAGTGAGCGGACACCGCCATGAAATCGCCTGGGCAAGCTTTGTGGCACACGGACGGAAACACACTCCACTCGACGGGGGGCGCGAGATGAACGCACTGCACAGCACCACCTCAAGCGCAGTTGTCACGCGTCTCCACGACGTCGGGCGGAGTACCGAGAAGTCCGGTGCCGTGAACGGACGGGGGTGCGTTCGCGGTATCGGCCGTCAGCACAAGCCGTCGTACATGACGGTTGTGGACACCGGCACGGGGGCCGGCGTCATGGGTACGGGGGCGGCGTACGGGGAGGACGGGGGAAAGCCGGGTCTGTCGGAGGCGGAGTTCACCGCCTACGTACAGGAGCGGCGCTCCTCTCTGTACGCGACCGCCTACCACCTGACCGGCGACCGCTTCGAGGCGGAGGATCTGCTCCAGAGCGCGCTGTTCTCCACCTACCGGGCGTGGGACCGGATCAGTGACAAGGCGGCGGTCGGGGGATATCTGCGCCGCACCATGACCAATCTGCACATCAGCGCCTGGCGCCGGCGCAAGCTCAGCGAGTACCCCACGGAGGAGCTGCCGGAGACGGCGAGCGACACCGACGCGATGCGGGGCACGGAGCTGCGAGCGGTGCTCTGGCAGGCGCTGGCCAGGCTGCCCGAACTCCAGCGGACGATGCTGGTCCTGCGCTACTACGAGGGCCGCACCGACCCGGAGATCGCGGAGATCCTGGACATCAGTGTCGGCACGGTGAAGTCGAGCATCTGGCGGTCGCTCCGCCGGCTGCGCGAGGACGAGGTCCTCAGCTTCGGCCGTGACGAGGAGGAGTCCTTCGGCGAGCTGGTGGCCTGAGGCTACGGGGGAAAGAGCGGGGGCCGCGGTCTCGGGGGAGACGGCGGGCATGTGGGGGGATCACGGGGGAGACCCGCGGGGGTTCATGGGAGTCGTGGGGGCTCCCGGAACCCGCCGGGTCACGTGGTTCAACGGGGGAAGCGAGCGGGAACGGACAGGCCGGGGGGTCTTGTCCGGTCCCGCTCTCTTCTTGTGTGCCGGCTGTTCCCGGCTGTTCCCGGCCGGGGAGGTCACACCTCGGCGGCCGGCGCGGATCCCGCCGTACGGGGCACACCGGCATGCGGCAGCGCACTCCCGCCCGCGCGCGAGGCACAGCGCCGGTCCGCCGCCGCCACCCGGCTCAGCGCCTCCTCCTTGCCGCAGGGGTACGCCCCCAGACGGGCCTGACGGGCCACGATGCCCCGCTCGGTCCGCATCAGCCGCAGGCCGCGCCGCAGCAGGAAGGCGACCGACTTGCGGCCCTCCCGCAGATCGCGGGCGAGCCGGCGGCGGAAGGTGGTCGACGGGCGGCCCCGCAGACAGAGCGCGTCCGCCAGAATGCCGAGCTCCTCGCAGCGCGCCACGATGTCCGCCGCGAAAATGCCCTCCGCCACGAACAGGGGCGCGCGGCCGATGGTGAACGCCTCCCGGTCCACCCGTGCGCTGGCGGAGATGTCGTACACCGGAACCGTGGTCCGTCCGGTGCGGCAGAGCTCGGCGATCGCGGCGACGGCCGCCTCGGCGTCCCAGGACAGCGGTGAGTCCCAGTCGATGTCCCGGCTCTCCGCGACCAGCGGAAGCGTGGGATCGTCGCCGTCCTTGTAGAAGTCGTCGAGACGGAGCACGGGCAGTCCGGTGCGCGCGGCGAGCGACGACTTTCCGGAGCCGGAGGGTCCCGTGAGGAGCAGCACGCGCGCGGGCGCGGACGGGGAAGCGGGGGATGCGGTCACGGGACACCAGTCTGAGGCATTGACCCGTGAAGGGGACCCACGGGGAGGGCGGTGGATTGAGGATCACACCTCAACTACTCTGAGTGCTCGTCCGATTACCCACTCAGGCGGGAACCTCATGGCACGTCACAAAGCTCCTCACCCCCGGCGCCTTCCGCTCCGCGCGGGACTGACCACCGCCGCGGCGGTGGCCGCCGGCCTCGGCATGGCGGGCACCGCGCACGCGGCCCCCGCGGCACTTCCGGCCGCCCCCATCCCGCTCGCCGGCACCGACGCGCTCGGCCCGGTCCTCACCGGCCCGGCCGAAGGGGTCCTCGGCGCGGTCACCAACTCGGTCGCCGGCGTCGGCTACCTCAAGGACCACCAGCTCAACCCGCTGGCCAAGACCGGCAGCGACCCGCTCGCCAATGGTGTCGGCACCCAGGTCGCCGACTTCAAGCCCATCTCCACCGAGCTGGTCACCGGACCTCTCGCCAGGGGCGGTTCGATCCAGGACCTGCCCCTGATCGGCTCCGTGGCGCAGTCGCTCCCGCTGTAGCCGCCCGGGACCCCGGACAGAAAGGAGCCCCGGCCGCCGGGCGGGACGGCCGGGGCTCCCGATCAGGTGTCGTCCCCGGATCTCAGTAGGACGAGCCGGACACGCCCAGCGCGCCCGTCGGATGCCAGACCGTCTTCGTCTCCAGGAAGGCGGTCAGCCGGCGGGTGCCGGGGTCCGCGGAGAAGTCCGTACCCGCCCCGGGGCGGAGCACACGCTTCAGATTCTCGGCGGCGGCGATCTCCAGCTCCTTCGCCAGCGCCTCGTCCGCGCCCGTCAGGTCGATCGCGTTGACATCCTGGTGCGCGGCGAGCGGGGCCGCGATCTCCGCCGTACGGCCGGAGAGCACATTGACCACACCGCCCGGCAGGTCGGAGGTGGCCAGCACCTCGCCCAGGGAGAGCGCGGGCAGCGGCGCCTTCTCGCTCGCGATCACCACGGCGGTGTTGCCCGTCGCGATCACCGGCGCGATCACCGAGACCAGCCCCAGGAAGGACGACTCCTGCGGCGCCAGCACCGTCACCACACCGGTCGGCTCGGGTGTGGAGAGATTGAAGAACGGACCCGCCACCGGGTTCGCCCCGCCGACCACCTGTGCGATCTTGTCGGTCCACCCCGCGTACCAGACCCAGCGGTCGATCGCGGCGTCCACCTGGGCCGCCGCCCTGGACTTCGAGAGCCCCTCGGCGTCCGCCACCTCACGGACGAACTGCTCCCGGCGGCCCTCCAGCATCTCGGCGACGCGGTAGAGGATCTGGCCCCGGTTGTACGCGGTCGCGCCCGACCAGCCGCCGAACGCCTTCCGGGCCGCGACGACCGCGTCCCGGGCGTCCTTGCGGGACGAGAGCGGCGCGTTCGCCAGCCACTTGCCCTTCGAGTCCGTCACCTCGTACACCCGGCCGCTCTCGGAACGCGGGAACTTCCCGCCCACATACAGCTTGTAGGTCTTGAAAACGGAGAGTCGCGCTGTCTCAGACATCGAGGTAAGCCTCCAGGCCGTGACGGCCGCCCTCGCGGCCGAAGCCCGACTCCTTGTAACCGCCGAACGGCGAGGTCGGGTCGAACTTGTTGAACGTATTGGCCCAGACGACACCCGCCCGGAGCTTGCTCGCGACGGCGAGCATGCGCGAGCCCTTCTCCGTCCAGATGCCCGCCGACAGGCCGTATTGGCTGTTGTTGGCCTTGGCGACGGCCTCGTCCGGGGTACGGAAGGTCAGCACCGACAGCACCGGGCCGAAGATCTCGTCCCGGGCGACCGTGTGCGCCTGCGTCACATTGGTGAAGAGGGTCGGCGCGAACCAGTAGCCGCTCTCCGGCAGCTCACACGCCGGGGACCAGCGCTCGGCGCCCTCCGCCTCACCCGTCTCCACCAGCCCGGTGATCCGGGCGAGCTGCTCGGCGGAGTTGATCGCGCCGATGTCCGTGTTCTTGTCCAGCGGATCGCCCAGCCGGAGGGTGGAGAGCCGCCGCTTCAGCGAGTCCAGCACCTCCTCCTGCACCGACTCCTGCACCAGGAGGCGCGAGCCCGCGCAGCAGACCTGGCCCTGGTTGAAGAAGATGCCGTTGACGATCCCCTCGACGGCCTGGTCGACCGGCGCGTCGTCGAACACGATATTGGCGCCCTTGCCGCCCAGTTCCAGGGTGACGCGCTTCTCCGTGCCCGCGATCTGCCGGGCGATGGCCTTGCCCACGGCCGTCGAGCCGGTGAACGCGACCTTGTCGACGCCCGGGTGCGACACGATGGCCTCACCGGTGCGGCCATCGCCGGTCACGATGTTGACCACGCCCTTCGGCAGCCCCGCCTGACGGCAGATGTCCGCGAAGAACAGTGCGGAGAGCGGGGTCGTCTCGGCGGGCTTCAGCACCACGGTGTTGCCGGTCGCCAGCGCGGGAGCGATCTTCCACGCCAGCATCAGCAGCGGGAAGTTCCACGGGATGACCTGGCCCGCGACGCCCAGCGCGCGCGGGTTCGGGCCGAAGCCCGCGTGGTCCAGCTTGTCGGCCCAGCCCGCGTAGTAGAAGAAGTGGGCCGCCACCAGCGGAAGGTCCGCGTCCCGGGTCTCCCTGATCGGCTTGCCGTTGTCCAGCGTCTCCAGCACCGCCAGCTCACGGCTGCGCTCCTGGATGATCCGGGCGATCCGGAAGAGATACTTCGCCCGCTCGGCACCGGGCAGCACCGACCACTTCTCGAACGCCTTCCGGGCCGCCCGCACCGCGCGGTCGACGTCCTCGGCGTTGGCCTGGGTGTACTCCGCCAGCACCTCCTCGGTCGCCGGGGAGACGGTCTTGTTCCGGTCCTGGCCGCTGCTCTCGGTGAACTCTCCGTCGATGAAGAGCCCGTACGAGGGGGCGATGTCGACGACCGAGCGGGACTCGGGGGCCGGGGCGTACGCGAAGGCGCCGCCGCTCGCCGGGGTGTTCGTCTGGGTGTTCGTCGTCTTCGTCATGTCGGTCCGCTCAGTCCACGGTCACGTAGTCGGGGCCGGAGTACCGGCCGGTGGCCAGCTTCTGGCGCTGCATGAGCAGGTCGTTCAGCAGGCTGGAGGCGCCGAAGCGGAACCAGTGGTTGTCCAGCCACTCCTCGCCGACGGTCTCATTCACCAGCACCAGGAACTTGACCGCGTCCTTGGTGGTGCGGATGCCGCCCGCCGGCTTCACACCCACCTGCACACCCGTCTGGGCGCGGAAGTCGCGCACCGCCTCCAGCATCAGGAGGGTATTGGCCGGGGTGGCGTTGACCGCGACCTTGCCGGTGGAGGTCTTGATGAAGTCCGCGCCGGCGAGCATGCCGAGCCAGGAGGCGCGGCGGATGTTGTCGTACGTCGACAGCTCACCGGTCTCGAAGATCACCTTCAGCCGCGCGGCGCCGGACGCCTCCTTGACGGCCAGGATCTCCTCGTACACCTTCATGTACCGGCCCGACAGGAACGCGCCCCGGTCGATGACCATGTCGATCTCGTCCGCGCCGGCGGCGACGGCGTCCCGGGTGTCGGCGAGCTTGACCGGCAGCGCGGCCCGCCCGGCGGGGAAGGCGGTGGCCACGGAGGCGACCTTGACCCCGCTGTCGCCCAGGGCCTCCTTCGCGGTGGCGACCATGTCCGGATAGACACAGACCGCCGCCGTGGCCGGGGTCTGCCGGTCGGTCGGATCGGGCCGGACCGCCTTGGCGGCGAGCGCTCTGACCTTGCCCGGGGTGTCGGCGCCTTCGAGGGTCGTCAGGTCGATCATCGAGATGGCGAGGTCGATGGCGTACGCCTTGGCGGTGGTCTTGATCGACCGGGTACCGAGGGAGGCGGCACGCGCTTCGAGCCCGACGGGATCGACTCCGGGGAGCCCGTGAAGGAAGCGGCGGAGGGTCTGGTCGGAGGCGGTGATGTCCGGGAGGGCGGGGGTGGGTGCGGTGGGCATACTCACCACATGAGCATATCTACGCGCGTAGCGGTGTGTATAGGGGGCGGGCGCTCCCGCGCCTACGCGGGACGGCGACCGGGGCCGCTTATCGGGCGAGGGTGGACCCGGAGGGAGTAAACGGAACAAGGGCCCGGGGCACCGCAAGGCGCCGAAGGTGCCTGAAGGCCCGCACCCCGGGCGACCCGAACAGCACGCGGCGGACACGACACCGCCCCACAGGCATCCGCACCCGCAGGGGCCCCGCCCCGGGAGGGCCCCCGGCCCGGGGGTGGGGCAGAATCGGGGTATGAGCAGCTCGCAGTCGCCCGTGGAGCCCACGTACGCCGATCGGGTCTACCGATCACCCGCCGGAATGGCCGGCGGCGTGCTGCTGCTCGCGCTCGTGGTCTGGCTCGGAGGGGACGCCGTCGTACGCGGATACGGCCGCACCCCCTGGTTCGCCGTCGCCGCCGTGCTGCTCGCCGCGCCGGTGATCGTCGCCTTCACGCTGCGGCCCGCCGTGTTCGTCAATCACGACCGGGTGCGGATCCGGAATCCGCTCCGTACGGTCACGCTGCCGCTGGGGGAGGTCGAGGACGTCCGCGCGGGGTACTCCACCGAGATCTTCAGCAAGAGCGGGGCCAAGTACCAGATGTGGGCCGTGCCCGTCTCCCTGCGGCAGCGGAAGAAGGCCAACCGGCAGCAGATGCGCCAGGCCCGCGAGGCCGGGCGTTCCGGTGACGGTACGGGGGTGTCGGTACCGGTGCGCCGGGCGGATTCCGATGTCGCGGTGGATGAGATCCGCCAGCTTGTCGAGATGCAGGGCGCCCGGCCGGCCGCGCAGGGCAGTGTCGCGGTGCGCTGGGCGTACGAGGTGATGGCGCCCGCCGCCGCCGGGATCGTCCTGCTCGCGGTGCTCTTCGCGATCGGATAGCGGAGGCGAAGGGCTACGGCGGCCCCGGCCAGACGAGAAGCATGTGCGCTCCGGTCCACGCCGAGAGCAGGGTGGCCGAGAGCAGCAGCACGGCCACCGGGCCCCGGCGCCGGGCCCCGGCCAGGGCGCGGGCCAGGGGGAGCAGTAGCGGGAAGCCCGGGAGCAGAAAGCGCGCCCGGGGGAAGTACACACCGGCGCTGCCCAGCACCACCAGCAGCAGTACGCCGGTGAAGACCAGCAGCGCGACCGGCTGGCGGTCCAGCGCGCAGAGCACGAAGAGCACGGCCGAGACGATCAGTACGGCCGAGACGATCAGCAGAAAGAGCTGCGGGCGGCTGGCGTAGACGAACTGCTGGCGCAGTTCGAGCAGGGTCGCCCGGCCGCCGTCCCACTCGTTCTTCCAGAGCCGCTGGACGGCGAAGTAGCCGTCGATCCTGCCCACCCGAAGGCCCACCCACGCGACGAAGAGCAGCCAGCCCAGCGGGGCGACGGCCGCGCCGGTGAGCGCGGCGGCCCGGCGGCCGGGTGCCGCGCGGCACGCCAGCAGCGCCGCGACGGTGACCGCGGCGGCCACCGCGATGCCCGTGGGGCGGGTCAGCCCGGCCAGTGACGCCAGGGCACCGGCCCAGCGCCAGTGGCCGGCCAGCACCGCGTGGAGCGCCCAGGCCGACAGGGCGGTGAAGAGCGATTCCGTGTAGCCCATCCACTGCACCGCCGCCACCGGCAGCGCACCCCAGAGCACGGTGAGCACGGTGCCGGTGCGGCGGTCGTGGAGCCGCTCGCCCACCGCGAAGATTCCCCAGGCCGCGACCAGCGAGCAGCCGATCGCCAGCAGCAGTCCGGCGGTGGCCGCCGAGCCGGGGGTGACGGCCGCGACCGCCTTCACCAGCAGCGGGTAGAGCGGGAAGAAGGCGAGGTTGTTGGCGTTGACCCGGGTGCCGAGGGCGTCGGTGTAGCCGTGCTCGGCGATGCCCAGATACCAGTTCGAGTCCCAGGAGGCGGCCAGCGTCGGCCAGACCCCGTGGCCCTGGGCGTGTGCCAGCCGGGCCACGGCCAGCAGCCCGCAGAGCCGCACCGCGAGATACGCCGCGAGCGCGGGCGCGGCGGCGCGCAGGGAGCGGAGCAGCCGGTCCCGTACGCCCGGTGTGCCGCCGCCACCCGGAGCCGGGGGGCGGCGGGAGGCGGGGACGAAGGCGTGAACGGTCGCGGCGGGTGACAACGGCGGCTGCTCCTGGGGCTCGGTGCGGCTACCGGGCCACCATTGCCCGCCCGCGCCGGCCGGCGGGGCGCGCGGCGGCGGAGCCGGGCGAGATTCACCCGTACGGTCCGCCGGGCCCGGCACACCGCGACCGCCCCGGACAAGGTGTGTCCGGGGCGGTCGCGGGCGGGCGGAGCCGGCCGGTCAGATGCCGGCGGCCGCCGCGAAGTCGGTCTTCAGCGCGGCGAGGACCGCCACGGCCTGTTCCCGGGCGGCCGGGAGCGCGTCGGTGCCCGAGACGGGGACCACGACCTCCAGATAGCACTTCAGCTTGGGCTCGGTGCCGCTGGGGCGGACGATGACCCGGGCCCGGAACTCGCCGTCGAGGTGGTAGCGGAGCCCGTCCGTGGGGGGCAGCGCCCCGGAGCCCTCGGCCAGATCCTCCGCACCGGTCACGGTCAGTCCGGCGAGCGCCGCCGGGGGCGAGGTGCGCAGGGTGCTCATCGCGCCGGCGATGACGCCCAGATCCTCCACCCGGACGGAGAGCTGGTCCGTGGCGTGCAGACCGTGCTCCACGGCGAGGTCGTCGAGGAGGTCGGTGAGCGTGCGGCCCCGCTCCTTGAGGACGGAGGCCAGCTCCGTGATCAGCAGCGCGGCGGTGATGCCGTCCTTGTCGCGGACGCCGTCCGGGTCGACGCAGTAGCCGAGGGCCTCCTCGTATCCGTACCGCAGACCCTCGACCCGGGCGATCCACTTGAAGCCGGTCAGGGTCTCCTCGTATCCGACCCCGGCCGCCTCCGCGATCCGGCCCAGCAGGGAGGAGGAGACGATCGACTCGGCGAAGACGCCCCGCGCGCCGGAGCGCACCAGGTGGGCGGCGAGCAGCGCGCCCACCTCGTCGCCGCGGAGCATCCGCCAGTCGGCGCCGTCCGGGACCGCGACCGCGCACCGGTCGGCGTCGGGGTCATTGGCGATCACGATGTCGGGGCGTGCCGCGCGGGCGGTCGCGAAGGAGAGATCCATCGCGCCCGGCTCCTCCGGGTTGGGGAAGGCCACGGTCGGGAAGGCGGGGTCGGGCTCGGCCTGTTCCGCCACGAGTACGGGGTCGGGGAAGCCGGCCCGGGCGAAGGCGGCCACCAGGACGTCCCTGCCGACGCCGTGCAGAGCGGTGTAGACGACCCGGGCGGTGCGCGGGGAGCCCGGGGTCAGGACGGCGTCGGTGCGCTCCAGATAGGCGTCCAGCACCTCGTCACCGAGGATCTCCCAGCCCGATTCGGCGCGCGGCACGTCGTGCAGGCTGCGGATCGCGTCGATCTCGGCGGCGATCCCGGTGTCGGCGGGCGGCACGATCTGGGACCCGTCGCCGAGGTAGACCTTGTAGCCGTTGTCGCGCGGCGGATTGTGGCTGGCGGTCACCTCCACCCCGGCCACCGCGCCGAGCCGCCTTATGGCGAAGGCCAGCACGGGGGTGGGGAGCGGGCGCGGCAGAACGGCGGCGCGGAGTCCGGCGGCGACCATCACCGCGGCGGTGTCACGGGCGAAATCGGCGGACTTGTACCGGGCGTCGTAGCCGATGACGACCAGGCCGCCCCGCTCGCCCCGCGCCGTGAGGTACGCGGCGAGGCCGGCCGCCGCGCGGATCACCACGGAGCGGTTCATCCGCATCGGACCGGCGCCGAGCTCACCGCGGAGCCCGGCGGTGCCGAACTGGAGGGTGCCGCTGAAACGGGCGGTCAGCTCGCCGGTGTCGCCCGCCTCGATCAGCCCGGCCAGCTCCTCGCGGGTCTCGGGGTCCGGGTCCTCCGCCAGCCACTGCCGGGCCCGCGCGATGACGTCCTGCTGCACGGTCGCTCCGCCTCTCGTGTCCATCTGTCCGTCCGGGGGAGACGCCGCCCTCTCCGTCCGGGAGGAGGCGGCGCCGCGGTTCCCGCGCGGATGCGGCGCGCCCGCACGGGAACCGGTGTCTCAGAGGCGGGCCAGCACCCGCGTCAGCAGATCGCCCATCCGTGCCGCCGAGTCGCGGCCGGCCTGGAGGACCTCCTCGTGGTTGAGCGGCTCGCCGGAGAGGC
Organism: Streptomyces sp. CAU 1734; assembly: GCF_039888735.1. Lineage (NCBI taxonomy): Bacteria > Bacillati > Actinomycetota > Actinomycetes > Kitasatosporales > Streptomycetaceae > Streptomyces > Streptomyces sp. CAU 1734. The sequence continues at coordinate 194,833 of NZ_JBDQQP010000004.1, read as the reverse complement.
CCGCCGCCAGATTGGTGACCAGCGAGATGCCCAGCACCTCGGCACCGGCCTCACGGGCCGCGATGGCCTCCAGCACGGTGGACATGCCGACCAGGTCGCCGCCGAGCACCCGGACCATGTTGATCTCGGCGGGCGTCTCGTAGTGCGGGCCGGGGAACTGGACGTAGACGCCCTCCTCCAGCGAGGAGTCGACCTCCTTGCACAGCGCCCGGAGCCGGGGCGAGTACAGATCGGTGAGGTCCACGAAGTTCGCGCCCACGATCGGCGAGGCCGCCGTCAGATTGATGTGGTCGCTGATCAGGACCGGCTGGCCGGGGCGCATGCCCTCGCGCAGGCCGCCGCAGCCGTTGGTCAGCACGATGGTCTTGCAGCCGGCGGCGACCGCCGTGCGCACCCCGTGCGCGACCGAGGCGACGCCGAGGCCCTCGTAGAAGTGCGTACGGCCGAGGAAGACCAGGGCGCGCTTGTCGCCGATGCGGTACGAGCGGATCTTGCCGCCGTGGCCCTCGACCGCGGGGGGCGGGAAGCCGGGGAGCTCCGTGACCGGGAACTCGGCCTCGGGGGCACCGAGCGCGTCCGCGGCGGGTGCCCAGCCGGAGCCCATCACCAGGGCGACATCGTGCGTCTCGGCACCGGTCAGCTCGCGCAGGCGCGCGGCAGCGGCGCCGGCCGTGTCGTGGGGGTCGGCGGTAGCGCCGGCGGGGTCCGGATTCACATGTGCGTTCACGCGAATGAGGGTAGCCGCTGATTCCCTACGCGCGTAGATGCCAGGGCGTACGGTCCTCGGATCGTTGTCTTGTCGTTTCCGACAAAGGGCCGGTGACCTCTGTGGAAGGCGCTAGCAGGGACGCTTGCGCAGCTCCATCACATAGTCGTGCGGCGCGCCCGCGGAATCCGCCGCGTCCGCGATCTCGCCGAGATAGCGGGCCGACGGCAGGCCGCCCTCGTATCCGTTCAGGACATACACCCAGGCGGGCTCCTCGCCGTCCAGGGTGTGCACCCGGACCCGCATCCGCCGGTAGATGTCCAGTCCGACACCCTCCCAGCGGTCCATCGAGTCCTCGTCCATCGGAGCGATGTCATAGAGCGCGACAAAGACCTGTGAGCGCGGCGCCTCCACGATCGTGGCCAGCGCGCCCTCCCAGCCCATCTGCTCCCCGCCGAACGTCAGCCGCCAGCCGTTGAGCCAGCCCGTGCCGCGCAGCGGGGAGTGCGGAGCGCGGCGGGTCATCAGCCGCGCGTCGAGGTTGCCGGCGTACGCGGCATAGAGCGACATGGGATTGAGGGTACGGGAGGGGTGCGGGTGGTCGCCTTTTCCCGACGTGTATACGGGGCCCTCCCGGGACGCCGCGGGGAGCGCCGGGGCCCGCCGGGGCCGAATGGAGGGCCCCGGAGGCGGGCGAGTTGAAGCGTGCGGGAGAATGGGGTACGTACTCCAGCCCAGCGGACCCCCACCCGGCAGCAACGAGAGCGCGAGGCGTAACCCCAGTGACCCGAATCGTGATCATCGGCGGCGGACCCGGCGGATACGAGGCGGCCCTGGTGGGCGCCCAACTCGGCGCGGAGGTGACCGTCGTCGACTGCGACGGCCTCGGCGGCGCGTCCGTGCTGACGGACTGCGTGCCCTCCAAGACCCTGATCGCCACGGCGGAGGTGATGACCACCTTCGACTCCTCGTACGAAGAACTCGGCATCATCGTCGCCGACGACACCCCGCACATAGAGCAGAGCGCCCGTGTGGTCGGCGTGGACCTCGGCAAGGTCAACCGCCGGGTGAAGCGCCTCGCGCTCGCCCAGTCGCACGACATCACCGCCTCCGTCACCCGGGCGGGCGCACGCGTGCTGCGGGGCCGCGGCCGGCTGGAGGGCCAGCAGGGCCTCGACGGCTCCCGCACGGTCGTCGTCCGGGCCGCGGACGGCACCGAGGAGCGGCTCACCGCCGACGCCGTGCTGATCGCCACCGGCGGGCACCCCCGGGAGATCCCCGACGCCCTCCCCGACGGCGAGCGGATCCTCAACTGGACCCAGGTCTACGACCTCGACGAGCTCCCCGAGGAGCTGATCGTGGTCGGCTCCGGTGTCACCGGTGCCGAGTTCGCCGGCGCCTACCAGGCACTCGGCTCCCGGGTCACCCTCGTCTCCTCCCGCGACCGGGTGCTGCCCGGCGAGGACCCCGACGCCGCGGCCGTCCTGGAGGACGTCTTCCGCCGCCGGGGGATGAATGTCATGGCCCGCTCCCGCGCCGAATCCGCCAAGCGGGTCGGCGACCGGGTGGAGGTCACCCTCGCCGACGGCCGGGTCATCTCCGGCACCCACTGCCTGATGGCGGTCGGCGCGATCCCGAACTCCGCGGGCATGGGCCTGGAGGAGGCCGGCGTACGCGTCAAGGACTCCGGCCACATCTGGACGGACAAGGTCTCCCGCACCAGCGCGCCCGGCGTCTACGCGGCCGGCGACGTCACCGGCGTCTTCGCGCTCGCCTCCGTCGCGGCCATGCAGGGCCGGATCGCGATGTACCACTTCCTCGGCGACGCGGTGACCCCGCTCAATCTGAAGACCGTCTCCTCGAACGTCTTCACCGACCCCGAGATCGCGACCGTCGGCTACACCCAGGCGGACGTGGACGCGGGCAAGATCGACGCCCGGGTCGTCAAGCTGCCGCTGCTGCGCAACCCGCGGGCGAAGATGCAGGGCATCCGCGACGGCTTCGTCAAGATCTTCTGCCGTCCCGGCACCGGGATCATCGTCGGCGGCTGTGTCGTCGCCCCCCGCGCGAGCGAGCTGATCCACCCGATCTCGATCGCCGTCGACAACAATCTGACCGTGGAGCAGATCGCCAACGCCTTCACCGTCTACCCCTCCCTCTCCGGGTCGATCGCCGAGGTGGCGCGGCAGCTGCACACCCGCAAGGCGGCCGGCGAGGGATGATTTCCGACCGGCCGGGTGTTCCCGGGGATTAATGTGAACATCCCCGGGAGCCAAGGCCGGCCCCCGGTCAACTCCTGGCTCCCACATACCACTTGACCGCTCTTGGTGAGCGCATTACTTGTTATTCGGCGCATACTGCTGAAAACTATCGGCCGTTCACGTTACTGTCAGTTTCGTGTTCGCTGCAGAACGTCGCCAGTTGATCCTTGAAATGGTGCGTGCCAATGGAGCCGTGTCGCTCCGAGAGCTCGCCCGTGTCGTCCAGACCTCCGAAGTGACCGTACGGCGCGACGTGCGGGCGCTCGAGGCCGAAGGACTCCTCGACCGCCGTCACGGTGGCGCGGTACTCCCGGGCGGCTTCACCCGGGAGGCCGGTTTCCCACAGAAGTCGCTGTCCGCCACAGCCGAGAAGACGGCGATCGCCGACCTCGCCGCCGGCTTGGTCGAAGAAGGCGAGGCCATCGTCGTCGGGGCGGGCACGACCACGCAGGAGCTGGCCCGCCGGCTCGCGCGGGTCCCCGGCCTGACCGTCGTCACCAACTCCCTGCTGGTCGCCCAGGCCCTCGCCCACGCCAACCGGGTCGAGGTCGTCATGACCGGAGGCACCCTGCGCGGATCCAACTACGCGCTGGTGGGCAGCGGGGCGGAGCAGTCCCTCCAGGGCCTGCGGGTCTCCCGCGCCTTCCTCTCCGGCAGCGGTCTCACGGCCGAGCGCGGGCTCTCCACCTCCAACATGCTCTCCGCGAGCGTGGACCGCGCGCTGGTGCAGGCCGCGGGGGAGGTGGTGGTCCTCGCGGACCACACCAAGATCGGCACGGACACCATGTTCCAGACCGTGCCCACGGATGTGATCACCCGCCTCGTGACCGACGAGCCCCCCGCGCATGACGAGCGGGCCGTGACCGAGTTGCAGGCCCTTGCCGACCAGGGCGTTCAGATCAGCGTGGCGGGCACGGGCCCGTCCTCCTCGGCGCCGGGCGACCCGGACACCCCGGCCGCCGCGCCCGCGCCGCCCGGCACGGTGCCGGGGCGTCCGCCGCGCCGGGATGTCCCCCTTCCCGTGCAGCGCCGCACGCGGGGTGGGGCGGGGCCGCAGAGGCTGGGGGCGGCGGGGGGAGTGGAGCCGTCGCCGTCTCCGGCGCCGGGTCCGTCTTCGGGGGTGGGGGGGATGGAGCGGGCGGCGCGGGTTGCGGATCTGCGTCGCCGGTAGCCGGGGTTCTTCCGGGGCGGGTGCCTCTGGTGGGGCTTGGTTTGGTCGCCCTTGCGCGGGGGTGGCGCCGCCTCAATCGCCGGCGGGGCTCTTGGGTGTGCGGGTTGCCTGTTTCTCCGGGCCGGGTGCTTGTTGGTGCGGGTTGGGTGCCGCTCCGGTTCGGTACTGGGGCTGCATGATTTACGGCGCGCGCACCCGGTCTTGTTCTGTTCACTCGGGTTTGCGCCACAAATCACGCTTGACGCCCCAGTACCGCTCCTGCGCGTCCCCCTTTCCGCGAGTAAGCCCAGTGCGTGATGACAGTGCTCTGCCCGTCCGTGCGTCCCGATGAAGCGGATTTGCGGTGAGGAAGCCGGGTCCGGAACGTCACCCGTGGGTGGGTGGGTGATGGGCGTCAGAGTGGGCGGGTGCTTCTGGGCGGGCGCTCCCGTACGAGAACAAGCCCGGGGGCGGTGGGGGGCCGCTTATCGGGCGACGCCCGGGGCGAGGGCGCGCAAACTCAGCCTCGCCGGCGTTTGAGGCGCCGGGTCCGGGGCGGAGCCCCGGGAAGGGACCCGCACCCAGGGCGAGGGCGCACAACACTCCGCCCCGCCGGAGGCAGCCGCGCTGGGGCCGGGGCGGAGGCCCGGGAGAGGACCGGCACCCGGGGAGAGGGCGCACAACACTCCGCCACGGGTAAGGGCGGGCGCGCGTGAGGGACCGTTTCACGCGCGCCCGCCCGGCTCAGAGGGCGCCCGAGGCGCTCCGTTCGAAGGACTCCCGGGTGCACGCACCCAGATACGCGTCCTTCTCCGGCTTCTCGATCAGGCCGAGGATCTCGAACCCGGCGTGCGCGAACAGCGCATGCGCCCGGGTGTTGCGGATGTCGGGCTCGACCACCACCCGCTCCACCGCCGGATCCGCGAAGAGCTCCCGCAGCGCCGAGGCGAGCGCGGCCCGGGTGAAGCCCGGTACGGGGGTGTCGGTCGGCGCGGCCAGGAGGTGCATGCCGATGTCGCCCGGCCGGGCGTCGTACAGGCCCGCGAGGCAGACATGGCGGGGGTCGTAGCGCTCCATCAGATAGCCGGGCCGCCCGCGCGCCGAGCCGATGAAGGCGTCCTGGTGGGGGTGGGCGGCGACGGCCATGTACTCGCGCTCGATGTCCTGGAGGCGGGCGTCCTGCATCATCCAGAAGACGGACTTGGGGTGGGTGACCCAGGAGAGGACCAGCTCGCAGTCGGTGAAGGGGTCGAGCGGGCGGAGGGTGAATTCGGCGGCGCGGACGGAGCCGGTGCGCAGACCGGGAGCGGCGCTCACGCGGTGCACCCGGGCCGGCCGGGGCGCCCCGCGCGGCCCCCGGCCACCAGCCGGAGCCCCGCCCGCCCGGGCCCGGGCCGCACCGGAACGCCGGACCCCTCAACCGCCGGCGTGAGCGCGCCCGCACCCCGTGCGGCGACGCGGCGTACGGCCGCCGTACCGGGGCCGGGCGGTTGTGCGCGCATGGCGGTGTCCTTGTCCTGCGGGTCGGAGGTGAGGTGAGCGCTCGCCCCCGGTGAGGCCGGGAGCCGGACGATCAACGTGAAAGGAAGGTTAGCCTAACCTAACCATTCATGTCACCCCCTGGCGGCACCGTCAGTCCGGCAGCCCCAGATGACGGGCGATCAGCATCCGCTGCACCTCGCTCGTCCCCTCCCCGATCTCCAGGATCTTGGAGTCGCGCCACATCCGCGCCACCGGGTATTCGTTCATGAAGCCGTAGCCGCCGTGGATCTGTGTGGCCTCCCGGGCGTTGTCCACCGCCACCGTCGACGAGTACAGCTTCGCCAGGGCGGCCTCCTTCTTGAACGGTTCGCCCAGCACCAGCCGGGAGGCCGCGTCCCGCCAGCCGACCCGGGCCATGTGGGCCCGCATCTCCATGTCCGCGATCTTGAACTGGATGGCCTGGTTGGCGCCGATGGGCCGCCCGAAGGCATGCCGTTCCCCGGCGTACTTCACCGACTCGTCCACACAGCCCTGGGCGAGACCGGTGGCCAGCGCCGAGATGGCGATCCGGCCCTCGTCCAGGATGCGCAGGAACTGCGCGTACCCCCGGCCCTCCTCGCCCAGCAGATTGGCGAGCGGCACCCGGACCTCGTCGAAGGAGAGCTCACGGGTGTCCGAGGCGTTCCAGCCGACCTTGGAGTAGGCGGGCGCGACCGTGAAACCGGGGGTGCCGGAGGGGACGATGATCGAGGAGATGAGGGGTTTGCCCTCCGGGGTGCGGCCGGTCACCGCGGTGACCGTGACCAGGCCGGTGATGTCCGTGCCGGCGTTGGTGATGAAGCACTTGGAGCCGTTGATCACCCACTCGCCGGCCGCCTCGTCCCGTACCGCCGTGGTCCTGGTGCCGCCCGCGTCCGAGCCGCCCTCCGGCTCGGTCAGCCCGAAGGCGCCCAGCATCTCCCCGGAGCACAGCTTCGGCAGCCAGGTGCGCTTCTGTTCCCCGGTGCCGAAGCGGAAGATCGGCATCGCGCCGAGCGACACCCCGGCCTCCAGGGTGATCGCCACCGAGGAGTCCACCCGGGCCAGCTCCTCCAGGACGATGCCCAGGGCGAGATAGTCGCCGCCCATCCCGCCGTACTCCTCGGGGAAGGGCAGCCCGAAGAGACCCATCCGGCCCATCTCGGCGACGATCTCGTAGGGGAACTCATGGCGCTCGTAGAGATCGCCGATCTTCGGCGCGATCACCTCGTGCGCGAACCGCTCGACGGTGCGCCGCAGTTCCTCGTGCTCGGGTGAGAGCCGGTGGTCCAGGGACATGGTGCGTCACTCCTTGTGGGAGTCGGCGGAGCCGGGGGTGCCGGCGGGGGAGAGGGCGCGGACCGTACGGGAGGGGCTGGGCCGCCCCAGCCGTCCGGCCAGCCACACACTGGTGGCGGTGAGCCGGCCGAGATCGACCCCGGTCTCGATGCCGAGGCCGTGCAGCATCCACACCAGGTCCTCGGTGGCGAGATTCCCGGTCGCGCTCCTGGCGTACGGGCAGCCGCCGAGGCCGCCCGCGCTGGCGTCCACGGTGGTGACACCGTGCTCCAGCGCGGCGAAGGTGTTGGACAGGGCCTGGCCGTAGGTGTCGTGGAAGTGCACCCCGACCGCGGCGGTGGGGACGCCCGTCGTGTTCAGGGCGGTGAGCAGGGCGCGGACATGGCCGGGGGTGGCCACGCCGATGGTGTCGCCGAGCGAGAGCTCGTCGCAGCCGAGGTCGCGCAGCCGGCGGGCGGTGTCCACGACCTGTCCGACCGGGACCGCGCCCTCCCAGGGGTCGCCGAAGCACATCGACAGATAGCCCCGGACATGCACCCCTTCCCTCTTCGCGCGGTCCACCACGGGGGCGAACATGGCCAGCGACTCCGCGACGCTCCGGTTGAGATTCCGCCGGGCGAAGGTCTCGGTCGCCGAGCCGAAGACCGCGATCCGGCGCGCGCCGAGGGCGAGGGCCCGCTCCAGCCCGCGTTCGTTCGGTACGAGGACGGGCAGCGCCACGCCCTCGATGCCGGTGAGCGCCGGATACAGCTTCTCCGCGTCGGCGAGCTGCGGCACCCACTTCGGGTGGACGAAGCTGGTCGCCTCGATGGTGGTCAGCCCGGCGCCGGCGAGCCGGCGGATGAATTCGGCCTTCACCCCGGTCGGGACGGTGGTCTTCTCGTTCTGGAGGCCGTCGCGGGGACCCACCTCATGGATCCGGACCCGGGCCGGCAGCCCCTCTGCCGGTACCCGCATCGGCAGCCCGTCACTCATCGGAGGCCACCTCCTCCGGGGTGACCACGGCGAGGATCTGATCCATCGCGACCGTGGATCCGGCCACCACGTCCAGCTCGCTCACCGTCCCGGCGTGCGGCGCGGTGATCACATGCTCCATCTTCATCGCCTCCACCACCAGCAGGCTCTGCCCCGCCGACACCTTCTCGCCGGCGGCCACCTTGACCACGGTGACCGTGCCCGGCATCGGCGCGGCCAGGGTGTCCGCCCCCGCGTGCGCGGCGCCGGTGAGCGAGGCGGCCACCGGGTCGTGGTCGCGGACCTGCCAGGAGTCGCCGTCGCGGCCGAGCCAGTCGGCCGCGTACCGGAAGGTGTGCGCGACCGTGCCGGAGACCACGGTGACCTCGGTGTCCGTGACCCGCGCCCCGGCGGGTGCCGCCCGCAGCACCGGCTCTTGGCCCGGCACCCGCAGCGGGAAGGCGAGTGGGGCGGGGGTGCCGCCGAGCCGCCAGCCGCTGGGCACGGAGAAGGGGTCGACCCAGCCGGGGCCCGGCGCGGGGGCCAGCCGGGCCAGCCGGACGGCCGCCGCCGCCGCGTACACCTCGTCAGGCACCCCGTCCGGGACGAGGTCCCGCGCGTCGCGCTCCACCAGCCCGGTGTCCAGCTCGCCCGCGACCACCGCCGGGTGGGCCAGCAGCGCCCGCAGAAAGCCCGCGTTGGTCGGTACGCCCAGGGTCACTGTGCGGGCGAGGGCGGTGCGCAGCAGCCGCAGCGCGGTGGCCCGGTCGGGGCCGTGCGCGATGACCTTCGACAGCATCGGGTCGTAGCGGCTGGAGACCTCGGTGCCCTCGCTCAGCCCGGAGTCCGTGCGGATCCCGCCGCCCCGCGGTTCGGAGAGCGCCAGCACCGTACCGCCGGAGGGCAGGAACCCGCGTGCGGGGTCCTCGGCGCAGATCCGGGCCTCGATCGCATGCCCGGTGAGGGTGATGTCGTCCTGGGCCCACGGCAGCGGCTCGCCGGCCGCCGTGCGCAGCTGCCACTCCACCAGATCGAGCCCGGTGACCAGCTCGGTGACGGGGTGTTCGACCTGGAGGCGGGTGTTCATCTCCATGAAGAAGTACGCGTCCGGGTCGTCGCCCGGGACGATGAACTCCACCGTCCCCGCGCCGGTGTAGCCGCAGGAGCGGGCCGCCGACACCGCCGCCTCGCCCATCGCGGCCCGGGTCCGCTCGTCCAGCAGGACGGACGGCGCCTCCTCGATGACCTTCTGGTGCCGCCGCTGGAGCGAGCACTCGCGCTCCCCGAGATGCACCACCCGGCCGTGCGCGTCGGCCAGGATCTGGATCTCGATGTGCCGGGGCCGGTCGATCCACCGCTCCACCAGCAGGGTGTCGTCGCCGAAGGAGGAGCGCGCCTCGCGCCGGGCGGAGGCGATGTCCGCCGCCAGCTCCGATTCCAGCCTGGTCAGCCGCATGCCCTTGCCGCCGCCGCCGGCCGACGGCTTGAAGAGGACCGGGAGCCCGATCTCCCGCGCGGCGGCGGCGAGTTCGGCGTCGGTCAGCCCGGCGGCGGTGGACCCGGGCACCACCGGAACCCCGGCCGCCCGGACCGTCTCCTTGGCCCGGATCTTGTCGCCCATCAGGGAGATCGCCTCCGGCGGCGGCCCGATGAAGACCAGCCCCGCGTCCGCGCACGCGCGGGCGAAGGAGGCGTTCTCCGCGAGGAAGCCGTAACCGGGATGGACCGCCCGCGCCCCGGTCGCGGCGGCGGCTTCCAGCAGCCGCTCCGCCGAGAGATAGGACTCGGCGGCCGGTGCGGGCCCGATGCGTACCGCCGTGTCGGCCTCCCGGACATGCCGGGCGCCGGCGTCCGCGTCGGAGAAGACGGCCACGGAGCGCACCCCCAGGGCGCGCAGGGTACGGATCACCCGGACGGCGATCTCGCCCCGGTTGGCCACGAGTACGGTCTCGAACATCGCGCCCCGCGCTCCTTGCTGCCGTGTCGAATGCGTCATGGTCGGCCCCTCACATCCGGAAGACGCCGAAGCCGGGTTCGCCCAGCGGGGCGTTGGCGCAGGCGGTCAGCGCGAGCCCCAGCACCTGGCGGGTCTCCAGCGGGTCGATCACCCCGTCGTCCCAGAGCCGGGCGGTGGCGTAGTAGGCGCTGCCCTGCCGCTCGTACTGCTCCCGGACCGGCGCCTTGAACGCCTCCTCGGCATCGGCCGGCCACTGTTCGCCGCGCGCCTCGAACTGATCGCGCTTGACGGTGGCGAGCACGGAGGCGGCCTGCTCGCCGCCCATCACGGAGATCTTGGCGTTGGGCCACATCCACAGGAAGCGGGGGCTGTAGGCACGTCCGCACATCGAGTAGTTCCCCGCGCCGTACGAACCGCCGATGACCACCGTCAGCTTGGGGACCCGGGTACAGGCCACGGCGGTGACCATCTTCGCGCCGTGCTTGGCGATGCCCCCGGCCTCGTAATCCCGGCCGACCATGAAGCCGGAGATGTTCTGGAGGAAGAGGAGCGGGATGCCGCGCTGGTCGCAGAGCTCGATGAAGTGCGCGCCCTTCTGGGCGGATTCGGAGAAGAGGATGCCATTGTTGGCCACGATGCCGACCGGATGGCCGTGGATCCGGGCGAAGCCGGTGACCAGGGTCTGCCCGAACTCGGACTTGAACTCGGCGAACCGCGAGCCGTCGGTGATCCGCGCGATCACCTCGCGCACGTCGTAGGGGGTACGGGAATCCACCGGCACCGCGCCGTACAGCCCGGCCGGATCGGCCTTCGGCTCCTCGGGAGCCTCCACGGACCAGGGGAGCGGGCCGCGCGCGGGGAGGGTGGCGACGATGTTCCGCACGATCCGCAGGGCGTGCGCGTCGTCCTCGGCGAGATGGTCGGTGACCCCGGACACCCGGGAGTGGACCTCGCCGCCGCCCAGCTCCTCGGCGGTGACGATCTCCCCGGTCGCCGCCTTCACCAGCGGCGGACCGCCGAGGAAGATGGTGCCCTGGTTCCGTACGATCACGGCCTCGTCGCTCATCGCCGGGACATAGGCGCCGCCGGCCGTGCAGGAGCCGAGCACGGCCGCGATCTGCGGAATCCCGGCCCCGGAGAGCCGGGCCTGGTTGTAGAAGATCCGCCCGAAGTGGTCGCGGTCGGGGAAGACCTCGTCCTGCATCGGCAGGAAGGCGCCGCCGGAGTCGACCAGATAGACACAGGGGAGCCGGTTCTCCAGGGCGATCTCCTGCGCGCGGAGATGCTTCTTGACCGTCATCGGGTAGTAGGTGCCGCCCTTGACGGTGGCGTCATTGGCGACGATCACGGTCTCCCGGCCGCTGACCCGGCCGATTCCGGCGATGACTCCGGCGGCCGGGGCCTGTCCGTCGTACATTCCGTGCGCGGCGAGCGGTGCCAGCTCCAGGAAGGGGGAGCCGGGGTCGAGCAGGGTGTCCACGCGGGTGCGCGGCAGCAGCTTCCCCCGGGCGGTGTGCCGGGCGCGGGCCCGCTCCCCGCCGCCCAGCGCCGCCTCGGCGAGCTTGGCGCGCAGTACGCCGGCGAGCTCCTGGTGTGCCGCCTCATTGGCCTGCCAGGCGGCCGAGGCGGGGTCGGCCGCGCCGGTCAGCACGGGTGCCTGCATCGTCGCCCCACTCCTGTTAATGAGCGTTAACGTATGTCTTCAGGTTAACGACCGCTAACGGCATTGTCTAGAATCGGATCCATGAGCACCCGGACCGATGCGCCCACCCGTCGCGAGCAGATCCTCAGGGAGGCCGCTCGACTCTTCGCGGAGCGCGGCTTCCACGGCGTCGGGGTCGACGAGATAGGGGCGGCCGTCGGCATCAGCGGCCCCGGCCTCTACCGCCATTTCGCCGGCAAGGACGCGATGCTCGCCGAGCTCTTGGTGGGCATCAGCGAGCGGCTGCTGGACGGCGGCCGGCTGCGGGTGTCGGAATCGGCCGGGAACCCTCCCGCGCTGCTGGCCTCGCTGATCGACGGCCATATCGACTTCGCGCTGGACGACCGCCCGCTGATCACCCTGCACGACCGGGAGCTGGACCGGCTGCGGGACAGCGACCGCAAGCTGGTCCGCCAGCTCCAGCGGAAGTACGCGGAGCTGTGGGTGGCGGCCGTGCGCGAGCTCCATCCCCGGGTGGCGGAGGCGGAGGCCCGGGCGGCGGTCCACGCCGTCTTCGGCCTGCTGAACTCCACCCCGCACCTCGGTTCGTACGGGGACGGGCTGCCGGGCCGCGCGGCGACCGAAACGTTGCTGCGGCGGCTGGCGCACGGGGCTTTCGCGGCGCTGGGGGAGCAGGAACAGCCGGCCGAATGATCTCGGAGACGGTCCGGTCACCTCAGGGGCGCCGGCCGGCCCGGACGGGAGGCGCTGACCCGCGCGGTACGGAGGCCCGAGGTCACGACGGCCGCCCGGGCAGGCGTATCTCATAGACCGTCACTCTTCTGCCGCGGATCTGCTCATCGGCCACCGGCCGGAAGTGCTTCCGAAGTGTGGAGATCTTGGCTCTGTCCCGCGCCGAACGCGGCGGCCCGGACACGTCCTCGGCGTCGGTGACAAGAATGACGCGCTGCCGGGCGAGCATCTCGGTCCGGATGCGCGCGGCATCCCACTCCACTCCTTTGAGCGTCCCGGAACGTATCGGCGTCTCCCTCAGCGCGATGTCCCGCAGGTCCGCGAACGGGCGCGGGGAGACCAGCCCGGTGTCGCGCCGGGCCGCCGGGACGAACAGCACGGCGTCCCCGGACCTCTTCAGCCGCTCCACCTGAGCCGCGGCGGCCAGGACGTCGTCCACCCGGCTCTGCGGCGAACGCTTCACGAGTGCCTGCGGAAGGAGCACGGCCGATGCGACGACGACCGCGACGGGAACGACCCAGCGCGCGGCGCTCCGCGACCGCCGCCGCACCGCTCCCGCCAGCGCGCCGAGCAGGACACCGATCATCAGAGCCGCGCCCAGCAGGCTGAAGAGCACATACCGATCGAGAAAGAGCGGCTTGAAGAGCGAGAGCCCGGCCAGAGAGAGCTGCGGGACCGCGAGCAGGGGCAGTCCGACGGCGGCCGCCGAGAGCCGTCCCGCCCGGGGCCGGTCCAGCAGGGCCCCCGCGCCGGCGATGGCGAGCAGGACGGCCGGCCCGATCATCATGTGCCAGGTCAGTGGCGGGATCCAGGACACCTGTCCGGACTGGGAACGGCTGAAGAGGATCAGCGGTGTGACGCCCGCCGTCGCCGCCGCGGATGCCGCGGTCCAGCGAACCCACGTCCCGCGCGCCACCCGCGCCCACGCCAGGGTCGCCAGATGCGCGGGCAGTATCAGCAGCGAGAGCCAGTTCAGCAGGCCGCACACCAGGACCGTGCAACCGTAGGCGGTCCAGTGCCACCACCGGTCGCGCCCGCCCCGCAGCACCGCCACGAGCAGCAGGGTCGAGAGCCCGGCGCCCGCCGCCACCAGGGCGTACGGACGGCCCTCCTGAAGGTGGAACTGCACCGAGGGAAACAGGCCGAACGCCATGCCTCCGCCCAGGCCCACCGGATTCCCGGAGAGCCGCCGGCCGATTTCCGCGACACATGCCGCTCCCGCCGCGACCGCCAGCACGGAGGGTATTCGCAACACGGTGGTCGAAGGGCCGAAGCACTCGAACAGCGCGTGCATGAACAGGTAGTAGAGGGCGTGGACGACGTCGACATGCTCCAGCATGTGCGTGATATCGCCGGTGGACCGGAGTGCTACCTGCCAGGTCGCGGCCTCGTCCCGCCAGACACTGTTCTCCCGCGACAGCCCCCACAGGCCAAGCGCAACAGTCCACAAGAATGGAATAAGCCAAATTGCAATGCCACGCAGAGAGCGGAGATCGGTCAGTCCTGTCAAAATCAGTCGCCCCCCGGCGCCGGACAATCTACGCAGTCGTTCGCAAAATGTGATGCTCGGCGTGAATCCGAATGACGGCACGTCGGCAGCGCGGTCGTGATCTTACCGACAAGGAAACGCCGGCCCTCCCGAGGGTTTCCGGAACACCCCGGGCTCGTCGGCTTTCATGCCCGAACAGGCAGCTGCGGTGGGGGATGATCGAGGGCATGGGTCGGGGCTCGGCGTGGGGTGACTGTTTCACGCCACGATGTATGCGAGCCGGCTCGAAAATGATAGTTGTGGCGTGAATGTGTCGACGGATTCCAGCCGGGTTCGTCGAGTTGGGCCGGGGTGGCTGAATATGAGGTCGCTGCGTGGTGGAAATTTCGCGGTGATCCGGTTTGCCGCCATCGAGGGGTTGACCGGTGGTTGGGTCGCCGGTACGGGCTCCGCCTTGGTCAATTGATCACCACGTAATACAGGTTGACTGCCTATTGGGTCGTCGCCCAAGATCTCGTCGTGGCAAATTGGTCACCACGTAAAGGGGAAGCGTTCATGATGAAGAGAAGTGCTTTGAAGGCCACGCTCGCCTCCGCGGCGCTGATTATGGGAGCGGCCGCTCCGGCGATGGCGATCACGGTGGACGTCGGCGGCGGCCGGTGGACCTACGATCAGGGTGCGAACAGCGCCTGGTCCAACTACTACCACGCGAACAACAACCACGCGTCCTCGGTGAAGATAGGCTCCAACATCTTCCGAAGTGGCTGCACCTCGCCCGGTAGCTGGTCGCTGGCGTCCGGCGGCAAGAACGGTGGTTCCATCAGCTGGTACTACGACCCCAGCTGCTGATTCCACCCGCACGCACAGATCGTGAGAGCGTGCCGCCGGTAGATCTCGCCGAGTGAACAGAGACTCCGGCCCCGACGCGGCTGCGGGTGTGAGGCCATGCTGCGCACCCGCAGCCCCGTCATGCCGCGCCCTTTTCGCCTGAAATGCAGGAATACCCGGAACTCCGAAATAAGATGGGCAATGCTTCAGCGAGGTATTAGGTTCGTTCACGTCGTCGTACTGGCTTTCTCCGCCCTCCTTTCCTTCCTCTTTGTGCGAGGACTCGACGAGAGCCGAGTTCTGGGAAGTGTCGCCCTGGTCGACGTGATCGACGCCGATGGCTCGGTGAGCTCCGCGCGCGTCGTGGACGCCGTCGAGTCCTTCGCGGCCGAGAGACGTGCCGGAGTGGCCCGCGAGGTTCCGGATCTGAGGAACCCGGAGGGTCTCCGGCATCTGTACCTCGCCACGGGAGACCGCGGTTCGGCGACGGCGGCGTGGCTGAAGGAGGGCTACCCGTCCTTCAGCCGGAACGTCGAGACCCGTGTCCACCCCCTGTCCGAGATCGAGCACCTCGATCCCCGCGGTGCCTACCACGTCTTCGGGACGCAGGAATCCGTCGACGCCCTCGTCCGCGAGTTCGGCGGGCTCGGGCTCCGCGTGAATGTGGCCCACCCGCTGTCCTACGCGACGCTGGCGACCGACTACTCCGGCGATCCCCTGCTCTGGTCGCTGGGCGTCATGGCCCTCGCCGTAGTGACGCTGACCGGGGCGAGTGTGCTGCTCCGGGCGAAGACATACGCCGTCCTGCGTCTGCAGGGCATGTCGTACACGGACATCCTGAAGCGCGACCTGAAACAGACCGCGGGCTTCTGGGTCCTCTGCTTCGGTGGCGTGGCGGTGGTGACGCTCAGCGCTCTGGGTCTCTACAACGGCTGGGCCGGGCTCGGCCTCTTCGGCTCGCTCGCCCTCGGAATCGCCGCCCTGCTGACGCTCCTTGTGCTCGGCTCCCACGCCGCGGTGCTCGCGCTCGTCTTCCGGGTCGGAATCCTTTCGTCGCTGAAGGGCGAACTGCCTTCACGAGCGGCGACCATCAGCCTTTACGCAGTGCGCCTGCCGGCTCTCCTCCTGGCTCTGAGTATTGCGCTGAGCGTCGCCACGGCCGGCCAGGACCTGTTGAGACGGCAGGAGAACCGCGACGTCTACCGAAGCGTGGGAGACGCCGTCTCGATTCGTCTCAGCGGTGCGTTCGCCACCCGGCTCGACGAATTGGACCAAAAGGTCGGGCCGTGGCTCCGCGCGGCGGATGCGAGAGGCGAGATCGTCGTAGCCGGCCGAGGGGATCTCCGGATGACGGCACCGGATGCGAACCTGCCGCCGGGTGAGATCCTCATCGTCAACGAGACCTACGTCCGGAAGCAGACGGTTCTCGACCAAGAGGGCCGGCGGTACCTCCCTGCGGCGGATGGCACGAGAGCCTCACAGCCCCGCCCCGTGCGGGTGATCATTCCCGCGTCCCACGCCCCGCACACGGAAGCGATCACCAAAGCGGTGTCCAGGAAGCTCGACCCGGGGAGCAGCCGGAACATCCCCATCGAGACGCTCGGCGCGAAGAACGGGCAGCAGCTCTTCGGGTACAACACAGGTGCCCTGGTCTACAGCTCGACACACCCTGCCGACGAGGACAGATCGCTGATGCGCGATCCGATCGTGGTCGTGGTCCCGAACGGATCCGACTTCCTCACCAATGACGCCTACGCCACCTTCGCAACGCAGGAAGGCGTCATCTTCTCCGACCCCGATGACGTCCTGAACGCCATCGCGTCGGAAGGCCTGCGGGACCACGTGTCGTCCGTCTCCCCGGTCGGGCAGCGGATCGCGGCGGAGCTGAACGACGCTGTGGGTGACTTCCGGCTGCAGATGTTCAACCTGGCCCTCGCGGTGGCGGTGCTCCTGGTCGCGGGGGTCGGCATCTGCATCATCTACACGAGGAAGAACGCCCAAGCCATCTTCGTGCGGCACATCAGTGGCTGGACGTTCACCGCATCCCATCGCTTCATTCTCGCGGTGGAGACGGCAATCGCGATCGTCTTCGCGGTACGGATTCCCATCGAGGTGTGGCAGAAGAACCGGGAGATTGCAGAATTCACCGCAGCAGGTCTGCCGGCTCCCTTCCCTCCGTTGCGCGTCGAACTGGCAGATCTGAGTGTCATCGCCGGCCTTGCCGTGGTCGAACTCGCCGTTGTCCTTCTTGCGCTGTCGGCTTTCCACCGCCGGATCGTGAAGGAAGGCGCATCCGAGGCATGACGTCAGAACCGAAACAACCCCCATCATCCGGAGTGCAATTGTGATTGACATTGAGGGACTGTCGAAGGGTTTCGGCAAGCGCATGCTCTGGCGTGATGTCAGCCTGACGGTCAGTCGTGGCGAAATGCTTGCCCTCATTGGTCCGAGCGGCTCCGGAAAGTCGACCCTCCTGAACTGCCTGGGGCTTCTCGACAGACCGAATTCGGGGGCTATTCGCCACGAAGGGAATGACATCACCCGTTTTGGCAGGCGTGAGGCCCGCCTGTTCCGCAGGGACGTTCTCGGCTACCTCTTCCAGGGGTACGCCCTCATCGAGAACGCCACGGTCGAGGAGAACTTGGAAGTTGCGGTGAAGCCGCGTCGTGCGCCGCGGGACAAGGCCGGCCCGTCCCTCGCGGAAGCACTGGAGCGTGTCGGACTGGCCGGCCGGCACAAGGAGACGGTCCACCGCCTCAGTGGCGGCGAGCAACAGCGTGTGGCTCTCGCCCGTCTCATCGTCCAGCAGCCGGCACTCGTCCTCGCGGACGAACCGACCGCCGCTCTGGACCATGACAACACCGGCATGGTTCTGGACTCCCTGCGGGAGATGAGTCAAGCCGGGTGTGCGGTGGTGATCGCCACACACAACGACACCGTCCGTGACGCCTGTGACAACGTGTTTGCCGTGGGAGCGCCGCTCGCGGCCCGGTGAGCCGGACAAACAGGCGGTCGAGTCGGGATGCCTTCAGTGGCCCGTGGGACGGCTGAACGGGCGCCCCGACTCGCCCCGGCGTACGGCGGCACCGCGACTCCGGGACGCGAGGAGCGCGGCCCGGGCAATGCCCCGGTTCCTCTCGGCCCGGCGCCCGGCCGCCCCCCGAACCCCGCTCCACGCTCCCGGGGCGGGCGAACCGCCTCGGAGATCATTCCGGCGGGAGTCCCGAGGGGGCGCGAGGGTCTCCGGGGCGTCGGTTCCGGCGGGATCCCGCACACTTCACCCGGCGGCGGCAGAATGGGAATCATGCCGATACCCAGCCGTGCAGAACTCATCGAGCACCTCCGCCGCACCCGTATCGCCGGGAATGTCGCCACACCCCGCGAGAACAACCTCTCCCACTACCGCAAACTCGCCAATGGCGACCGCCACTACTGGCTGGGCCTCGAACTGGGCGACCGGTGGACCGATGAGCAGGACGTGCTGGCGGTGATGGCCGAGCGGTGCGGGGTGAGCGACGACCCCCGGCACCGTTCCGGCCAGGACACCATCGATCCCGAACTGACCGTTGCCGCCCTGGAGCGGCTGGCCGCCCGGCTCCGTAAGGCCGCGGAGGGCCGGCAGAGCGTACTGATCGCCACCGGGCACCCCGGCGGCCTGCTCGATGTCCACCGGCGCACGGGCGAGGCCCTGGCGGCGGCCGGGTGCGAGATCGTCGACATCCCGGGCGGGCTGATCGCCGACGAGGCATCCGTCTTCCAGTTCGGCGGTGTGGCGGTGCTGGAGCGGGGCGCGACCCTGTGGCACACCCACTCCCCGGCCCCGATGGCCGCGATCCTGGACGGCCTGGAGCGGGACGGGAGGCCGCAGCCCGATCTGGTCGTCGCCGACCACGGCTGGGCGGGCTGTGCGGGCGGGCGGGGTCTGGACGCCGTCGGATACGCGGACTCCAATGACCCGGCCCTTTTCATCGGGGAGGCCGAGGGCACCCTCCAGGTGACCGTACCGCTGGACGACCATGTCACGGACCCCCGGTTCTACGGGCCGATGACGGAGTTCCTGCTGGACGCGGCGGGTCTGGGCTGACCCTCCGGCGGATGGGTCCGGGCCGGATCCGCACCCGGGATCCCCGGCCGGCGCGGCGCCTGTTCTAATGGTGCAATCCGGGCAATTTTCCACCCGGTGCGGCTCCCGCGCCGATCCGCCCGGACCCCCGCCCACGTGGCGCGATGCGGGTCATCCGGTGCGGACCGCCTATGATCTGCGGCGCCCTAAGAGGACTCCGGGCGACGGCGGAGCCGCCTCACCGTGACGGCGGCGGCCGGTCGTCCGACACGAGAGGAAGAGCAGGATGAGCGAGAACGTCTACTTCGACATCACCATCGACGGCGAGGACGCCGGAAGGATCGAATTCAAGCTCTTCGACGACGTCGTCCCGAAGACCGCCCGCAACTTCCGCGAGCTGGCCACCGGCGAGAACGGCTACGGCTACGAGGGCTCCGGCTTCCACCGCGTCATCCCCGAGTTCATGCTCCAGGGCGGCGACTTCACCCGTCACAACGGCACCGGCGGCAAGAGCATCTACGGTGACCGTTTCCCCGACGAGAACTTCAACCTGAAGCACGACCGGCCGTTCCTGCTGAGCATGGCCAACGCGGGCAAGAACACCAATGGCTCGCAGTTCTTCGTCACCACGGTCGTGACGTCCTGGCTGGACGGCGCCCATGTCGTCTTCGGTGAGGTCGTCACGGGCCAGGACCTGGTCAAGAAGATCGAGTCCCTGGGCAGCCGTGCGGGCACCCCCAGCGCGAAGATCCTCATCGCGAAGTCCGGAACGGTCTAGTCCGGTCCGGCCTCAGGCTCGTCCGGGGCCCGCACTGTGCCGAAGCGGCACCGTGTGGACCCCGGACGGGCCCGTCCCGCCTTCCGCCGCTCAGCCCCCGTCGCCGGGCCGCGCGATCAGCGAGCCCGGGTCGGTGTTGGCCCCGCAGAGCACGATGGCGACCTTCTCCCCCTCGCCGGGCCGGTACGCCCGGCCCGCCTCCGGATCACCGTCGGCGGTGACCGCCGCCAGCGCAGTGGCCGCCGCGTGCTCGACCGCGAGCCGCCGGTGATCCCACAGCGCCTGCCGCGCCCGTACGATCTCCGCGTCCGTGACCAGCACCGACCGCACACCGTCCTGCCGGGCCCCGTACAGCGCCATCAGTGTGACCCGGCGGGCCCCCAGCGAATCGGCGGCCACCGAGTCCACCGGCACATCGACCGGCCGGCCGGCCTCGATCGCCGCGTTCAGCGCCCGGCTGTTCTCCGGCTCCACCGCGACCGTGCGGATTCCGTGGTGCCGGGCCGCCGCCTCCACACCGGCGAAGAGCCCGCCGCCGCCCACCGCCACCACCACCGTGTCGAGCCCGGGAATCCGCAGCCGGATCTCCTCCAGCAGGGTGCCCGCGCCCGCCGCGATCAGCGGATGGTCGTACGCGTGTGACGCCAGCGCGCCACTGCTCGCGGCGAACTCCTCGCAGGCGGCCAGCGCCTCCGCGTACTCACTCCCCACCAGCCGCACCTCCGCCCCGTACGCGCTCAGCCGGGCCACCTTCACCTCGGGCGCGGTCTCGGGCAGAAAGACGGTCGCGGTCACTCCCTGCAACCGCGCGGCCCAGGCGCACGCCAGCCCCGCGTTGCCCCCCGACGCGATGGTCACACCGGCGTCGGGCAGCGTCCCGGCCTCCCGGTGCGCGCGGAGGAAGTTCTGCGCGCCGCGCGCCTTGAACGACCCGGTGTGCTGCATCTGCTCCAGCGCCAGCCAGATCTCCGACGGCTCCGGCTCGCGGTCCCCGGAGCCCTCGCGGTATCCGGTCCGGATGGCTCCCGAGTCGACCGGTGTCACGGTGACCGGCCGGACCCGCCCGGCGATCCGTTCGGCGGCGGCCTTCACATCGCCATAAGTGAGCGGCTGCACGGCGGACTCCTTGCTGAGCGCTTCGGCACCGGTCCGCCGGGCGGCCGGCCGGGACGCTCCCGTATCGGTGGATTCCCGGCAGAGTACCGCCCCGGCCCCGCACACGTCGGCCTGCGGGCGCGCGCCCCGGGGCGGACAGCTCGGTGCCCCGCCCCTTGACACCCCTGATCGACCGGCGTGCAATATATTGCATGCCGGTACCAGGGAGCCGAGGGCTCGTATCACGATCGCTTCTGCGGGAGAGCGCCTACCGGGCGATCAGGGACGCCATCGTCGACGGCACCCTCGCCCCGGGCGAGCGGCTCCACGACGGTGATCTCGTCGCCTGGCTGGGCGTCAGCCGCACCCCCGTCCGGGAGGCGCTGGCCAGGCTGGAGCAGGCCGGGCTCGTACAGACCAAGCCGGGACGGCACACCATCGTCAGCCCGCTGGACGTCCGCGATGTGCGGGCCGCGCAGTCGGTGACGGCGGCCATGCACGAACTCGCCGTCCGGGAGGCGGTGCCCGGACTCTCCGCCGCCGAGCTGGACGACATGCGGGACGCCAACGCCCGTTTCGCCGATGCCCTGCGCCGCGGCGATGTCGACGCGGCGATCGCCGCCGACGACGACTTCCACGGCGTCACCGTCACGGCCTGCGCCAACGGGGCCGTCCGCACCGTCCTCGATCAGTACACCCCGGTTCTGCGCCGGCTGGAGCGGCTGCGCTTCTCCTCGCTCGGCGGCCGGGAATCGGTGGCCCAGCACGACCGGATCATCGCCCTCTGCGCGGCGGGCGAGACCGAGGCCGCGGCCGCCGCCGCCCGGGCCAACTGGTCAACTCTCGTACCGCTGTTCGACACGCCCTGAAGCCCTGACCCGGATCCGCCCGCACGGGCGCGCATCGATCAAGGAGTTCACGATGTCCCTCGACGCCTTCGAACGCCATCCGCTGCTCTTCGGCCCCAGCCCCGTGCACCCCCTGGACCGGCTCAGCGCCCATCTCGGCGGGGCCCGGATCTGGGCCAAGCGGGAGGACTGCAACAGCGGACTCGCCTTCGGCGGCAACAAGACCCGGAAGCTGGAGTATCTGCTGCCCGACGCTCTCGCACAGGGCGCGGACACCCTGGTCAGCATCGGCGGGGTGCAGTCCAACCACACCCGCCAGGTCGCCGCGGTCGCCGCCCGTACGGGGCTGAAGGCCGTACTGGTCCAGGAGAGCTGGGTGGACTGGCCGGACCCGGTCAATGACAAGGTCGGCAACATCCTGCTCTCCCGCGTCATGGGCGCCGACATACGCCTGGTGCGCGCCGGATTCGGCATCGGCTTCAAGGAGACCTGGCGGCAGGCCCTGGAGGAGGTCCGCGCGGCCGGCGGCACGCCGTACGCGATCCCGGCCGGCGCCTCCGATCACCCGCTCGGCGGCCTCGGCTTCGCCAATTGGGCGGAGGAGGTGCGCCGGCAGGAGCGGGAGCTGGGTGTCTTCTTCGACACCATCGTGGTGTGCAGTGTCACCGGCAGCACCCAGGCCGGAATGATCGCCGGCTTCGCGGGCCAGGACCGCCCGCGCCGCGTCCTGGGCATCGACGCCTCCGCCCGGCTCCCCGAGACCCGCGCCCAGGTGGAGAAGATCGCCCGCGCCACGGCCGAACTCATCGGCCTCGGGCGGGAGCTGCGCGACGACGAGATCACCGTACTGGAGGGCTGGGCCGGTGATGTCTACGGCATC
The DNA here is from genome assembly GCF_039888735.1 of Streptomyces sp. CAU 1734. Taxonomy (NCBI): domain Bacteria; kingdom Bacillati; phylum Actinomycetota; class Actinomycetes; order Kitasatosporales; family Streptomycetaceae; genus Streptomyces; species Streptomyces sp. CAU 1734. The sequence continues at coordinate 172,630 of NZ_JBDQQP010000004.1, read as the reverse complement.
CCCGTCGAGTCCACACGGGAAGCGATCCGGCTCACCGGCCGCCTGGAGGGGATGATCATCGACCCGGTGTACGAGGGCAAGTCGATGGCCGGACTGATCGACCTGGTGCGCGACGGCGGGATTCCCCGGGATTCGAATGTCCTGTACGCGCATCTGGGCGGACAGCCCGCGCTCAACGCGTACAGCGGTCTCTTCGGCTGAGGGGCAGGGCGTCTCCTCGGCGCGGCGACGCGTGACCGGTGCCGCGTTCGCGTCCGGCCGTGACGTCCCGGCGCGCCGGGGAACGCCCCCGAGACGGGCTCCGCACCGCCCCGCCGCCGGTGCGAGCCGTCCCGCGTGACGGCATGTGGTCACCCCGGAACAATGTCTCATCACCGCTCTTCCGGGACCGCCGCCGGCCGTCTCGGCGGCACCCCCCGGCCGCACGGCGCCCTGCGCCGGCCCGTGCGGACGCGCCGCCGCCGGCCGGCATCGGCCCGGTTTTCCCGGCCGCCCCCGTCGGGAGGACCGGCCCGCCGAACTGGCCGAGACCTGTGCTGTGACCACAGGTGCTGATGGTGCGTAATCGGCCTGAACTTGCCCATGGGGCAATCTTTACATGGACCCGTCAAGGCGCCCACCATTCGATTGCCCATGTGAACACCCCCCACCCACAGGAGAGTTCATGGCGAGAAGTACCCGGGTGCGGCGCGGAATCCCCGCCGCCCTGACCGCCGTGCTCATGGCCCTGCCCCTCATCGCCGGCACCACCCCGGCCCAGGCGTTACCCCCGCCCGACACCACCGGATCCGGCGCCTCCTCCCCGTACCGGATGAAGACCGACGCCAGGGTCGCCGCGCGGCTCGACGCCCTCGGCGCCGGGCGCGACGGCGGCAAGGGGGTGACCTTCTGGGTCACCCTCACCGGCGAGGCGAACACCTCGGAGGCCCGCGCCCAGCGCGCCAAGGCCGGCAAGGCGCGCATGCTCCACAAGATCAAACGCGCCCACGCCCGCAAGACCCAGGCCCCGCTCACCGCCCTGCTGAGGAACGCCGGCGCACCGTACGAGTCATTCTGGATCGCGAACACCGTCAAGGTCACCGGTGACAAGGCGCTCGCACAGCGGATCGCCGCCCGCCCCGAGGTCGCCGCCCTCGAAGCGGACGACTCCTTCCGCCACACCGACCCGCCGAAGCAGGGCCGCGCGCCGAAGGCGGCCACGGGCACCGTCGAATGGAACATCGACCGGATCGGCGCACCGAAGGTGTGGTCCCAATTCGGGGTACGGGGCGAGGGCGCCGTCGTCGCGACCATCCAGGCCGGGGTGGACCACACCCACCCCGACCTCAGCGACTCCTACCGGGGGCGCAAGGCCGACGGCACCCACGACCACGCCTACAACTGGTACGACGCGACCGGCGTCTGCACCGGCGGCGAACCCTGCGACAACACCGGCGCCGGCACCCTCCAGACGGGCATCATGACCGGCGGCAACAGCTCCGGCAGCGCGATCGGCGCCGCTCCCGGAGCCAAGTGGATCGCGGCCAAGGGATGCGCCACCGACCGCTGCTACCGGGACGAGCTGCTGCGCGCGGCACAGTGGCTGGCCGCCCCCACCGACCCGTCCGGCGCCAACCCGCGCCCGGACCTCGCCCCCGACGTGGTGAACAACGCCTGGAGCGGCACCCTCGCGTACAGCCCCTGGTTCAAGACGGTCATCCAGTCCTGGCGGGACGCGGGCATCTTCCCGTCGTTCGACTCGGGCAACACCGGCGGCTGCTCCGGGAGTACGCAGCCGGGCGCGTACAGCGACGCCTACTCCACCGGAGGCTTCGACCGGAACAACATCGTCACCTTCTACTCCGGCAGGGGCAACGGCGAGAACGGCGCGATCAAGCCCGACATCACGGCTCCCGGCGTCGACATCCGCTCGGCGTTCCCCGGCGGCGGCCACTGGGTCCACTCCGGCACCCAGCCGGCGTCGGCGCACACCGCAGCCGCCGTCGCACTGATCTACTCGGCCGCCCCCTCCCTGCGCGGAAACGTCACCGAGACGGAGAAGCTGCTCGGCCGCACCGCCATCGACACGGACGACACCCGCTGCGGCGGCACCGCCACCCGCAACAACTCCTACGGCGAGGGCCGTCTCGACGTCCACGCGGCCGTCGCCGCCGCTCCCCGGGGCCCCCTCGGCACGGGCACCGGCACGGTCGCCTCCGCCGCCGGCCCGATCGCCGGCGCGACCCTGGACTTCACCGGCGCCATGAAGGCGCAGGCCGTGACCGACGCCTCGGGCACCTGGACCGCGCCCCGGCTGATGACCGGCGACTACACCGTGACCGCGACCGCCTTCGGCCATGTCACCGCCACCGCGAGCCTGACCGTCACCGAGAACGGCACCACCGTACGGAACTTCACCCTCGCCCCGGCACCGGCCGGACGCCTCACCGGAAAGGTCACCGGCAACGCGGGCGGCGAGGCGGGCGCCACCGTCACCGTCCGGGGCGCCGCTCTGACCACCACATCGGCGGCCGACGGCAGCTACACGCTCCCGCTGCCCGCCGGCGCGTACGAACTCCTCGTCACCCCGGCGCACGGCTGCGCCGAGACCACCGCGATCAGGGCGGACGTGGCCGCCTCGGGCCCCTCGGGCACGGGCACCGTCAAGAACCTCGCACTCCGCCCCCGCACCGACGGCCGGGGCACCACCTGCTCCGTCGCCCAGGGCGAGCCCTTCCCGCAAGGCGTCAACAGGCTCCAGATGAAGGGCAGCAACCCTCCGCGCGCGGAGATCGATCTGCCGTTCCCCGTCTCGCTGTACGGGGTCCCGACCCGCAAGCTGCACGCGCTCTCCGAGGGAATGCTCGCCTTCACCCAGCAGGGCATCAGCATCGGCAACAACCTGCTGCCCCACCCCGGTGACCCGAGCGCCACGCTGTACCCCTTCTGGGACTCGCTGACCGTGGCCCACTGGTCCGACGTGTACTGGTCGACCACCGGCACCGCCCCGCACCGCAAGGTCACCGTCGAGTGGCGCAACCTCGTCCTGACCGGGGTGACGCCGGAACAGCGGATCACCTTCGCGGCCGTGGTCGGCGAGGACGGCTCCTACTCCTTCCACTACAAGGACATCGGCGCCACCGCCGCCGAGAAGGGCGCATCGGCGACGGTCGGGGTCGAGGACCACGAGAGCGCTCACGCCCTGGTCCACTCCTTCAACAAGCCCGTCCTGCGCGACGGAATGAGCATCCACTTCCGCCCAGCGCCGGCGCCCGCCACGGCACCGCTCCGCTGACCGCCCGGGTACCCGCCGACGGCCGGCGGGTACCCGGTGGCGGGGCGCGAACGGAGCACGCGGGCGGCGGCGCGATTCCACCTCCGGCGCATTGCTCGCAGTGACAGCCGTGCCTACACTCCGTATCGACTGCACCGCCGGCAGACCCGAGTGGAGACAGATCATGGCCCGAGCCTGGGAAGCAGACCCCGCCGCGTTATTCGAGCGGCGGCTGGGAAAGTCCGCCGGGGAACTGGGGAACTCCGACGGTCATGACGACTGCCCCGACATCTGGCGGCTCAGCAACGGCGACATCGCGGTGATCGGCCGGGACCTGACCGGTGCCTATGCTTCCCGCCTCCCGGACGGTGTCTCCCTCGGTGCGGATGAGCGGCTGGTCGTCATCCCGGGGAACATGCTCAGCGCCGCCAAAGGAGATATCCCGGATGTCTGACCTCCGTGCCCCCTGTCTTCCGCTGGCCCAGGGATCGAGGCTCACCCGGCCTGTCTACAAGCAGGACTTCCGGCAGCGCTACGCGCAGATCTCCCAGCGGGACTCCTGGAAGCTGGAACGGCTCCAGCACTTCGAGGAGGAGGGCAGTGCGAGCAGGGACGCGCTGCGCGCCGGCGAGTGGAAGGAGGCGCTCCGGCTCCTTGAGGAGGATCGGGAGGGCCTGCTCGCGGCGGCCCGGGAGGATGAGCTCATGGGCACCGTCTTCCACCGCGTCCGGGTGGTCGAGAAGCCCTTCACCCCCTACCTCCAGTGGGAGCTGCATTCCCTGCGCCAACAGGCCGAGTGCGGTACGCGAGTCCGGGTCGTCCGCGCCGGCGCGGTCGCCGGTTCCGAGGGGGCCGGCCCGCTGCCGGAGGTGGTCGTCCTCGGCGGGCACACCCTCTACCGCGTCCTCTACACCGAATCGGGTGCCTGCAGCGGAGCCATTCGCTACACCGACCCCGATGTCGTCGGCTCGTGGGAGTACTACATCTCCGAGCTGTTCCGGGCCGGTGAGGACATGGAGCAGTACTTCGAACGCGAGGTGGCACCCCTCCCGCCGCCGAGCTTGACCACGAAGTAGACGACCAGCGGCTCGACAGCGGTCCTGCCCGGCCGCCCGCCGCCACCGGCAGGAGGCGCTGGGTCTCCTGCCGGGCGGGCACGACGGGGGCGAGGGCGACCCGCGGGCGGAGGCCGTGCGGGGGCGGCTCGCCCGGGGGTGCTGATCTAGAGGTAGAGGTAGTACGGGGTGTGGTTGAGCATCGCGGCCGGGGTGATGGTGTTCCACGGCGGCATGGGCTCATGGAGGCTCACCACACCCGGCGTGGCGGCGGTGGGGACATACGACCGGAACGGATGGCGCCACTGCCAGTCCGACCACAGTTTGTCGACGAAACAGTGATGCATCCAGAACACCGGGTCGTTCGGTGACACGGGCTGTTCCATGTGGCCGCCCACCCAGCGGTGCACCCGGTTGTGGATGTCGGCCCCCACAAAGCCCTCCAGGTGGTTGCGGAAGCCCGGGGCGGTGATGTCCCAGGGCGCCGCGTCATAGGTGTCGATGCCGAGTACGTGCCGCACCTCCGCCCGGGTGGGCAGGGTGCTCATCGTCGTGGTCATGGAGCGGCGCAGGAAGGGAGCGTCGTCGTACTGGACGGTGATGGTCCAGTCGCCGGTGGAGTGGGCGAAGGGGCCGTCCATCACCTGGCCGTCCGACGCGCGGCCGTTGCCGCCCATGAAGTCGGGTGCCCACAGGGAGGCGGTGGGGGTGCGGTCCCGGGTCCAGTCCCAGTACGGGAGGGACACCCGCGGGTTCACCGACTGGAGCGCCCGCTCGAAGTCCAGCAGGTACTTGCGGTGCCAGGGCAGAGCCGAGGGGGCGCCGTGGCCCACCCGGAGCGGGTTGGTCATGTCGGAGAGGAAGATGTCGCGGTGGGCGGTGATGAAGGGGTCGTACTCTCCTCTGCGCTTGAGCTCCAGAATGGCTTCGACGAACGCCGTCCGCTGGGCGGGCGTGAGGTGAGCCTGGTTTCTCCGAATGGTCATGGCGGCTGCTCCCGGGCTCAGGCGGCGTGGTGGAAGGGGACGAGGGCGGCGCCCTTGAGTGAGGTCACGGCGGCGCGGGCGGTCGCGCGCGGGTCCGGGAAGCCCTGGTAGTGGTTGATCACGCTGGTCCAGGTGTTGTTCCGCAGCCGCATCACATGGAGTTCGCGGCCGTCGACGAGGACGCGGTAGCCCGTGCCGTGGTGCGCGTGCGCCCCGGCCGGAGCGCCGGCCGGGAAGCCCTGGATCCGGCGGCCCCCGAATATCTCGTCGAAGGCCGCGGCCTCGCCGGGAGACGCGGCGCCGTTGTCCTCGGGCGTCCTCTCCTTCGCCGAGGGGGTGTGCGCGGACGCGGTGGCGACCCCGGCCACGGCCAGTCCCGCGGCGGCGGCGGTGATGGCGCCCATGGTCTGGCGTCGGGTGAGTTCGGACATGACGGAGAAACCTCCTGATACACGGCTGGAAGCGGTCACACATGCTGTTGTGGACCGCGTGCGCCATGCGTACAGGCCGGCTTCGGGACCGCCGGGAATCCGCTCCGGTGATGGGTCGTCATATGGACAGCCGGCCGCGTCCGGAGTCGGGCCGGTTCTTCGGTGCCGGCCGGGGGATGGCCTCGCCCGGATGAAGAATCTGCGGCCGGCCGGCCCTCTTCGCGGGTGATTTCCCGTGGCGGCGCGGACCGCCGGATCCTGCGCACACGGAAACGGAGTCCGGAACTCGTTCCCCCAGTTCAGCGCGGCTTTAGCGACGGGCCCGGCCCGGGGCCGAGGGGAGTCGTGTAAACGTGTCAGTACTCCCACCCGGGGCCGGGCCGCCGCCGGAAGACGGATCGCGGCGATCGCGGCGGCGGCCCGGCTGCTCCGTCCCTCTAGGTGTAGACGTAGAAACGGGTGTGGTCGAGCATCGCGGCCGGGGTCACGTTGTTCCACGGCGCCATCGGCTGGTGCAGTGAGACCACCCCGGTCGTGCCCGACGCGGGCAGATAGGACTGCTGCGGGTGGCGGCGCTGCCAGTCCGCCCAGAGCTTGTCCACGAAACAGTGGTGCAGCCAGAAGACCGGATCATTGGGCGAGACGGTCTGCTGCATCTGCCCGCCGACCCAGTTGTGCACCTTGTTGTGCATGCCCGGACCGTCCCCGCCCTCCAGGAAATTGCGGAAGCCCGGGGCGGTGAAGTCCCATGGCGCCGCGTCGTACGGGGTGATGGCGAGAACGGAGTTCAGCTCCGCCCGGGTCGGCAGGGCCATGCCCGGCGGCTCCATGGAACGTTTCAGGAAGGGCGCGGTGTCGTCCTGGACAGTGATCGGCCAGTTGCCGGTGGAGTGGGCGAACGGGCCGGTCATCACCTTGCCGTCCGAAGCGCGGCCGTCACCGCCGAGGAAGTTGGCCGCCCAGATGGAGGAGGCGGGGGTGCGGTCCCTGGTCCAGTCCCAGTAGGGGATCGACACATCGGGGTTGATCGACTGGAGCGCCCGCTCGAAGTCGATCAGATACTGGCGGTGCCAGGGCAGGAACGACGGCGACCCGTGCCCCTGGCGTATCGGGCCCGTCATGTCGGCGTGGAAGATCTCGCGGTGGGCCGTGACGAAAGGGTCGTACCGGCCCCTGCGCTTGAGCTCCACGACGGCGTTGACGAAGGCTCTCTTCTCGGCGGTGGTGAGGTTCGCCTGGTTCTTCCGTACGGTCATGGCTGCTGCTCCCGGTTCAGGCGGTGGGGGTGTAGGGGACGAGGGCGGCGCCCTTGAGTGAGGTCACGGCGGCGCGGGCGGCGGTGTGCGGGTCGGGGAAGGTCTGGTAGTGGTTGATCACGCTGGTCCAGGTGTTGTTCCGCAGCCGCATCACATGGAGTTCGCGGCCGTCGATGAGCACGTGGAATCCCGCGCCGTGGTGCGCGTGCGCCCCGGCCTTGCCGGCGGCCGGGAAGCCCTGGATCCTGCGGCCCTCGAAGACCTCGTCGAAGGGCGCCGGCCCGTCCGTATGGGTGCGCGGGGGGCGGGTGGCCGCGGCTGCCCCGCCGGCCCTGCCGTTCGTACCGCCGGTCTTCTCCGGTGTGGCATTGGCCGAGGCGGTGGCCACGCCGGCCACGGCCAGTCCCGCGGCGGCGCCGGCGATGGTCCCCACGACCTGTCGTCTGTTGAGTTTGGACATGACAGAGAAACCCCCTGATACATGGCTGGAGGCGGTCACACGGTGTGTTCCGACCGCTTTCGCCATGCCTACCGGGAGGTCGGGAGCGGGTGGAAGGAGCGATTTTTTGGTTGATCGCCAACCGGACATATCGCAATTGGACAGCTCAGGCCGGAACCTTTCGCTCCTTCGATGTGCCCGGACGCGCGAGGGCGCCGGTGTGAAGAATCGGCGGGATCCTCCCTTGTCCCGCGCAAAACTTTCGCCACAGGGCCACCTGTCGTGTCCACGTTCACACAGGCAACGTGTCCGGAACTCGGGCTCCCACTTGGCCCGGGGCCAAGCCCCTGACCGTCGGGGTGTCCGGAATTTGGCCGTGGTTGACATCCAGGCCGGTTTTTACCGCCGGGGTCCATGCGGAGGATGAGTGGTGCGTGAAGCCGGCAGTGCGGAAACCCCCGGCCGCGCCACCCGTACATCTGATGGAAGGCACCCCTCCGTGTTCACTCTGAAGTCTGCGCGCCGCCAAGCCGCCCGTGCCGCCGCCGTGGTCCTGGCCGGCGCGGCGTGCGCCACCATGACCACCGGAACCGCCGGTGCGATCATCAACGGGGAGGACTCCAGCGGGCGTTACTCCTTCATGGCGTCCTATCCGGTGACCGCGGTCGAGGACCCGACGATCAAGGGCATCTGCGGGGCGTCCCTGATCCACCCCCAGTGGGTGCTGACGGCTGCCCACTGCATCGACCCGAAGATCACGAAGCCGGACGGCACGATCCGTATCGGCAGCGAGCACCGGACATCCGGCGGCACGGTCCGCACCATCGACAAGATGGTGATCCACCGGGCGTACGCGCAGGGTCAGCCGAACCGGAACGATGTCGCCCTGATGCGCCTGGACCGCCCGGTCACCCAGAAGCCCATCCGTATCGCCGATGAGCCCGGCCGCCCCGGGACCCACACCCGTCTCCTGGGCTTCGGCACCGTCGACCTCACCAAGTGGGACTTCCCGAACCGTCTCCAGCAGCTCGAAACCCGCGTCGGCGCCACGAGCGAGTGCGCCCCCGGCTGGGCCGGGAAGACCCGGATCTGCACCGTCACCCGGGTGCCGGACGCGATGGCGTGCAACGGCGACTCCGGCGGTCCGCAGATCCAGCGCGGCAAGGGCGGCCGGTGGGAACTCATCGGTGTCACCTCGGGCCCCGGCGCCCCGTCCCCCAGCTGTATCGAGGGCCCGGGGCTGTACAGCAACGCCTCCGCGTACGAGGGCTGGATCGAGAAGACCATCACCAAGCGCGGCTGATCCGGGGCCGGGCTGACCGGCCGCCCGAAAAGCGGTGTGCTCCTCCCCGCGAGAGCCGGGGAGGAGCACACCGTTCGCGCCTGGCTTCCGAGCGGTCAGCGGCTGGTCACAAAGCCCACGAACCGGGTCCATGCCGTCATGGGCACGAGAAGGGCGGGGCCCTGGCTGTTCTTGGAGTCGCGGACGGCCACCCGGGGGGCGAGGTCCGCGATCTCAACGCAGTTGTTGCCGGTACCGCCGCTGTAGGACGACTTGAACCATGCTATTCGGGTGGTCGGGGTGTGAATATTGATGGCTCTACTGCTCTCTGGCTAGTTCCGATACGAATTCAATGGATTCCTCGACCCCGAGAGCCACCCCCGCCATCGCGTTGAACCGGCGCTCGAACCGTTCCACTTCTCGGGGCTTGTCCGATGTGGAGATCGCACCCCAGCCGTTGTCGACCTGTACACGGGACGGCAGATCGCCGAGAGCCAGGATGGTGAAGTCGGTGATCGACCGGTATCCGCGCCTGAAGGGGATGACCTGTATCGACACCTGGTCCTCGCGCGCCAGCCGGATGATCTCCTCGTACTGTTCGCGCATCACATCCGGCTCACCGACCGGATTCTGAAGTGCGGCCTCTCCGATGATGACCCGCAGCCGGGCGGGATCCTCCCGGTTCAGCACCCTGCGCTTGCGCTCCATCCGGAGCTCCACATTGCGCTTGATGAACTCGCCGGTCGTGTCCTCGACCGGGCGTTCCATCTCGAAGATCGCCTTCGCGTACGCCTCGGTCTGCACCAGGCCGTAGACAACCGTGGGATGGTACGCGGTGATCGCACTGGCCTCCGCCTCCAAGCCCACATAGTGCGGCATCCCCGTCGGCATGAAGCTGCGGTACCGCGTCATCCAGTCTTCGTTCGGCGCCTCCCGGTTCAGCTCCACGAGCTGTTCCACCAGCGCCGGATCGGTCACCCCGTACCGCTTCAACAGTGTCCGCAGATTTCCGACGTTCCGGCGGAAGTTCAGCTCGCCCAGCTCGATCCGGGCCAGCGTCGGTTCCGAGATGTCGCGGAGTCCGCGGACCGCCTCCCTGCGGGTCATGCCCTTGCTCCGGTCCTCTTCGACCGACGGGCAGTTCTCCCGCAACCGGCGGAGCTGAATTCCTAATTCGAGACGCCTTCCGGTCGCCCCGCGCTTCGCTGCCATGGTGTGCACCCTCCCAGTGCCTTTGCGCATCCTCGGTATCCCCCTGCGCACGGACCTGCATCCCCTGCGCAGCCGCGTGAACTCGCCACGCACATCGGCGCATAGTCCAATTCGGGGGCCACGGCGGTTTTTCACAGACGATTGGTTGCCAGCCATTCCGCCTATCCGTCACGGTAGTTGAGCAAAGGCGAGCAAGGGCCGCAATGGAAGATCTCATCGCCCTTCGAACGGCTGTGCGCCGCACTCGCGCTCCCACCCCCACTCCGTGCGGAGGACTGATCCGTGCCGATCAGCGCCACACGCCGGGACACGCGCACCGTGCACCACACCGGCACCCTCACCTTTGACCCACCCCGCACCCCGGGCGGCTTCGAGGTGATCTTGCTCCGGGCCGGGAGGCCCGGTGAGCCGCTGCCCGGCGCCGACCGGGCGGATGCGGCGGCTCGGGCGGACGCACATTCGGCTCCGGGGACTCGAAGTCCGCATCGAAACCGCTGAGTTGCTCATCTTCGAGCTGGTAACGAATGGCTTCGAACACGGTCACGGGCGGAACGTCATCGTCCGGTTGACCCGTGCCGACCCTCCCATCCGGATCCACGTCGCCGGCGGCCCCGGACCGGCCGCCGGCCCCGTACCCCGTATCGCCGGACCCGACGAGGAATCCGGGCGCGGGCCCCATCTCGTCTCCGCGCTCGCCGAAATGTCGCCGGAACCGCCGTCCTCCGGGGCGGCAGGGGCGGAGACACCCGCGTCAACGGCTCGGAGGGCGGCAACGGCGGACGGGGCAACCACGGCTCCCTCGCCGTCGTCGGCGTGGGCAGCACCTCCACCGGCGGCGACGGCGGCGACGGTGCCGGCTCGATCCCCGGCGGCAATGGCGGACGGGGCAATGACGGAACCATCGTCGGCCTGGTCGCCGTGACCGACGGCTCCCCCGGTTCCTGAGCCTGAAGTGACACCCGGTCGCCACCATGAAGGGGGACGGGCCCATTCCGCGGAAGCCGCCGCGGAATGGGCCCGTCCCCTCGTCGTGCTAGTGGGCCCAGAGCTCGTAGGCGTTGCCGTTGAAGCTGCACCACCAGAGCGGGCCCCAGACGGGCAGGCCCTGCCTGCCCGCGGCCTCGCAGCTCGCGAGGTTGACGTAGTAGCCGTGGACGTAGAAGGGGGAGGCGGCCGACACGGGCGCGGCGGTGGGAGTTCCGGAGGGGGCGGCGGCGGTCGCGGAGGCGGTGCCGAGAGTGAGGGCGGCGGCCGCCAGGGCGGCTCCGAGTGCGATTCCGGTGCGTCTGAACATGTGGAACTCCCTTGTGAAGAGGGGTACATGAACGGAACGTACGTAGGCGAGAGCCGCCCGGCCGACGACCCAGGAGCAATGTAGTGAGGCCCCCGAAAGGGGAACAAGGGGTCTACACCATTACAACCGGTCGGTAACCGGACCGGTCGGGGCGTCAGCGCCCGGCGCGGGAGCGGATCCGTTTCACCGCGTCCCGGGCGAAGGTGGCCGCGCCGAAGGAGGCGAAGGCCGCGTACAGATAGTCGCCGGTGATCACGAGGTCGACGGCCAGGACGCTGATCAGCGCCGCCGCCGTCGTCTCCGCGCCGACCTTCCAGTGGTGGGCCGAGGGGACGGGGCTCCTGCGTGAGACGTCCGCGCGCCGTGATTCCGCAACGGGGGCGGGGGTGGCGCCGGCGGGGCGCGGTTCGCCGTACCAGCGCCACTCGGTGAGGCGGGGGCGGCCCGGGAGGTCCGCGCGGCCGGTGCACCACAGGAGGGTGGTCCAGCGGTCGGTGCCGGCCGGGGCGTCGGGGAGGAGACGGTGCAGTACGCGGTCACAGAGATCGGGGTCCGGATCCCAGGCGAGGCCCAGGCCCTCGGCGATGTCATGGGTGTGGACCAGGGTTTCCAGTACGCCCATGGCGGCGAAGCCCTCGGGGTCGGAGGCGCCGAAGCCGTGGTGGGCGCGGACCGTCGCGGGCTTGGTGCGCACGATGGCGGTGAGCAGGGCGCCGGCCGACTCGATGACCTGGAGCAGGCCCGGCACACCGGCTTCCCGGTCGGCGAAGACCGCGTTGGCCGGCCCGCCCGGGCGCTGCCGCGCGAAGGCGAACGGGACCAGCGTGTCCAGCGGCGGTTCCGCCGGTCCCAGCTGGGCGGCGTAGGCGAAGAGATCGTCGGCGAGATGCTCGGCCGTCTCCCGGCAGTCCCACTCCAGGGAGCCCGCCGCGACGCTCCAGTCCAGCGCCTCGCCCGCGCGCAGGGCGGTGACCGCGAGGCGGACGGCGTACTCGACGTCCGACGCGGTGACGGTCCGGTCCCGGACGCCCGGTGCGCGCTCTGTTTCAGCCATGCCGGGACGGTATCAACGCTTGTTCGAGCCGGGGAACAGACATCCGTTCGCTCACTCGGTGCGCGGGCCCGGCTCCCGTTCCGATCCCAGGTCCGGGGTGGGGTCCAGATAGACGCGGCGGATGGACGGGAAGCGCTCGCGCAGCTGTTCCTCGGCCTCCTCGCAGGCCCATTCGATCTGCCGGGCGCTGGAGGCGTCGCGGAAGTCGACCTTCGCCGCGATCAGGATCTCGCGCGGGCCCTGGATCAGGGTGGTCAGCTCCAGTACGGCCACGATGTGCGGGACGGTCAGGATCTCCTCCACCACCGCCTCGCGCATCCGGCGCGGCAGCGGGCGGCCGATCAGCAGCTGGGCGTTGCTGCGGCCGAGCACCCAGGCCACGTACACCAGGAGCAGTCCGATCAGGACCGAGGCGACGCCGTCGTACACGCCCGAGCCGGTGAGCTGCCCGCCGAGGAGTCCGGCGGCGGCGAGGAGCAGTCCGGCGAGGGCCGCCGTGTCCTCCAGGACCACCGCTTTGACGGCCGTGTCCGGGGTGAGCCGCAGATAGTGGCCGACCGGCGTGGAGAGCCGGGCCGCCTCGGCGCGGGCCTGGCGGACCCCGGTCCGCAGGGACCAGCTCTCCAGCAGGAAGGCGATACCGAGGACGAGATAGGAGATCAGCGGATCGCCCGGTTCCTCCCCGTGGGTGAGGGTGTGGACGCCGTCGTACACGGCGAAGACACCGCCGCCGACGAAGGTCGCCACGGAGGCGAGCAGGGCCCAGATGTACCGCTCGGGGCCGTGGCCGAGCGGGTGGTCCTCGTCGGCGGGGCGGTCGCCGCGCTTGAGGGCGACCAGCAGCATCAGTTCGGTGACGGTGTCGGCGACCGAGTGGGCCGCCTCCGCCAGCATCGCGCTGGAGCCGCTGATCACTCCCGCGACCGCCTTCGCGACCGCGATACCGAGATTGGCGCAGGCGGCGACGAGCACGGTGAAGGTGCTCTCGGGGGGTTCGGCGTCCCCGTCCCGCCCGGCGGGTGGAATGTCCGTTTCGGTCATACGGGGACGGTAGGCGGGCCGGGGCCCGGGGGAGGGGCACCACGCTCGGGCCCGCAGGGCCGGCAAACCCGCCGGCCCCGCCGCGATCCGGGGGAGAGGCCCTACAGGCCCATGGACTTGGCGATGATCGACTTCATGACCTCGCTGGTGCCGCCGTAGATGCGGTTGACCCGGTTGTCCGCGTAGAGGCGGGCGATCGGGTACTCGTTCATGTAGCCGTAGCCGCCGTGCAGCTGAAGGCACTTGTCGATGACCCGGTGCGCCACCTCGGTGCAGAACAGCTTCGCCGACGCCGCCTCGGCGGCGGAGAGCTCTCCGGCGTCATGGGCCTCCAGCGCCCGGTCCACCACCGCCTCGGCCGCGTCGACCTCGGCCTTGCAGGCGGCCAGTTCGAACTTGGTGTTCTGGAACGAGGCGACCGACTGCCCGAAGACCGTGCGGTCCTGGACGTACGCCTGGGTGAACCGGATCGCGGCGGCGGACTGGGCGTACGCGCCGACGGCGATCGCCAGCCGCTCCTGCGGCAGATTCTGCCCGAGGTAGGAGAAGCCCTTGTGCTCCTCGCCGAGGAGATCCTCCGCCGGGACGCGGACATCGGTGAAGGAGAGTTCGGCGGTGTCCGAGGTGCGCAGACCGAGCTTGTCCAGCTTGCGGCCGACCGCGTACCCCTCCAGCCGGGTGTCCACGACGAAGAGCGAGATGCCGTGGCGGCGGTCCTCGGGGGTCGAGGGGGCCGTCCGGGCGCAGACGATCACCTTGTCGGCGTGGACGCCGCCGGTGATGAAGGTCTTGGAGCCGTTGAGGAGGTAGTGCGTGCCGTCGTCGGAGAGCCTGGCGGTGGTCTTCATGCCCGCGAGGTCGGAGCCGGTGCCGGGCTCGGTCATGGCGATCGCGTACATCGACGCGCCGGTGACGAAGTCGGGCAGCCACCGCTTCTTCTGGTCGCCGGTGGCGTACGCCATCAGATAGGGGAGGCAGAGCGCCACATGCACACCGGAGCCGCCGAACGAGACGCCCGCGCGGGTGGTCTCCTCGGTGATGACGGCCTGGAACTTGAACGACTCCTCGCCGGCACCGCCGTACTCCTCCGGCACCTCGATGCCGAAGACGCCCAGCTCACCGAGCTTGTAGTAGAAGTCGCGGGGGGCCTGGCCAGCCGCGTACCACTCGTCGTGGACGGGGACGACCTCGGCTTCGATGAAGGCGCGGATGGTCTCCCGGAACGCCTCGTGGTCCTCGTTGTACACGCTGCGGCGCACGAACGCCTCCTCTGGAGTCCAGCAGCCCGATGTGGCATATCTAAGCGCTTGCTCAGTTCTCTGATGAAGTTACCGGCTGGTTGGGCGGGCTGTCCAGGGTCGGCCGGGACCGGGTGTCACACCGGGTGCCGCACGCCGCACGCCGCACGCCGCGCGGGTCAGAGCAGGCGCAGCGCGAACCAGAGCTCCATCCGTACGTCCGCGTCGTCCAGGTCGTCCCCCAGCAGCGCCGCGCAGCGCGCGATGCGCTGGCGGACCGTGTTGCGGTGGATCTCCATCGCCGCCGCCGTGCGGTCCCAGCCGCCGTGCAGCGACAGCCAGACCCGCAGGGTCTCCAGCAGGGCGGGCGAGCCGGCCAGCGGGGCCAGCCGCAGCCGGGCGTGGGCCGCCGCGTCCTCGGGCGGGATCAGATCGGCGAGGCCGGCGGCGCTCCGGTGCCGGACCACCTCCCGGTGGGTGGCGAGCGCGCGTCGCAGGGCGCGGGCGGCGCGGATGTCCGCCGCCGGGAGGTCGGCGGTGCGGACGGGGTCGCTGACCCCGAGCGTCCACCCCGGCTGGGGGGCGGGTGAGGGCGCGTGGCGCGGTGGGGCGGGCTTCCGGGCCGGTGCGGGGAGCGCGGTCGCGTCCGGACTCCGGCCGTCCGGCGCCGGGGGCACGGTGGTGCCCGGCTCTCCGTCCGGTTCCGGGCGGGCCTCCGGCTTCCGGGCCGGTGCGACGGGAGGGGCCGCAGGAGGATTCCGCGCCTGCTCGGGCTCCGGGGAAGCGCCCATGCCCGGATTCCGGTCCGGGGCCGGGTACGGGGCCGGGGTCGTCTCCGGGTACGGACCCGGGAGCGCCTCCGGTTTCCGGTCGGGTGCCGGTGACGCCGAGGTGCCGGGCTCCCTCGCCGGTTCCGCCGAGGTCCCGGGCTCCCACGCCGGTGACGCCGAGGTGCCGGGCTCCCGCGCCGGTTCCGCCGAGGTCCCGGCTCCCCGGCCCCGTGCCGGTTCCGCCGGTGACGCCGAGGGTGCGAACCCCCGGCCCTGAGCCGGCCCGGCCGAGGGGAGCAGTACGCGTACGGTGCCGTCCGGGCCCGTACCGCCGCCGCCCGGGTCCACCAGCGCGCTGCCGAGCGCCGCGCCCAGCGCCGACGCGGCGAGCGGGCTCCCGTCGCCGCCGCGCGCGTGCACCACCGTCCACCACTCGGTGGACAGCGGCTCCGCCGCCTCCGGCGCGGGGGCGCCGAGGAGCAGCCGTACGAGCGCGGCGCTGCGGCCCGCGCCGTCCGGGCCCTGATGCGGGGCGGTGAGCAGGGAGAGCAGCACCGCCGCGACCCCGGCGACGGTGTGGTCGCCGGGCTCCCGGTCCGCGGTGGCCAGGCCGAGGACCGGTTTCCGGCCACTGCGGCCGGCGCCGAGGGCGTACGCGCTGAGGTGGACCCCGCCGGACGAATCGCTCGCCGACGCGGGGGCCGGCCAGGCCGGTTCCCCCGCCGGGGCACCCGCCGGGGCGGACTCCGCCCCGCCGTCGCGGACCACCCGGGCCAGCCGGGCCAGAGCGGCTCCGGCGGCCGCCGAGGGCGCGCGGCCCGCCGCCGACAGTTCCGTGCCGTCCGGGGAGAACAGCACCGCCCGGCCGCCCAGCCGGGCCGCCAGCTGTCCGAGCACCGCCGGAACCGGGTCGGGGCGGGCCGCCGCCGTCGCCAGACCCTGCTGGGCCCGGGTCACCCGGCGCAGCTCGCGGTGGCGGGCCCGCGCCATCAGCCGCCACACCGCCCGCGTCACCGCCGTGAAGGTGGTGCTCGGCGGGACCTCCAGCAGGGGCAGGCCGTGCCGCTCGCACGCGTCGATCAGCCCCGGCGGGACCGTGTCGTGCACCGGCGCCACCCCGAAACCCAGCGCCGCCGCGCCCGCCGCCACGACCCGGGAGACATAGGTGTTTGGGTCGTCCAGCAGCACCCCGGCGCTCAGCAGCAGCTCACCGCCGAGGAGATACGGATACGGGTCCGCCATCTCCGAGGTGTGCACCCACTGCACCATCACCCCCGCCGGGCCCGGCCCGGCGATCCGGCGCAGTCCCAGCTCCCCGAGTTCCAGCAGCGCGGCCAGCGGCACCGGCGGGGCGGGCGGCACGGCGCCGGGTGCGGTGTCGGGCATGGATGATCCATCCGTGGAAGTGGCCGGGAATGGAGGAAACGTACACTTCAGCGCTGCTTTTCGGCCACCTAGCGTCAGGGATCGGGATCACCGGGCCACGGGCCGCCGGCGGAGCGACGGGCCCACCTCCCGTCCTTTCCGGCTCACCAGCCTCTCTGGTTACAGTCGAATCGCACCGAAGCAAAGAAAAGAAGGCAATCGCATATGAGCAGCAACGAGCAGCCGCGCGGCCCGGTCGACTCCTCCCGCGTCCCCCGCTACGCCGGTCCCGCCACCTTCGCCCGGCTGCCCCGCCTCGACGAGGTCGGCCGCACCGATGTCGCCGTGGTCGGTGTGCCCTTCGACGCCGGTGTCTCCTACCGGCCCGGCGCCCGCTTCGGCGGCAACGCGATCCGTGAGGCGTCCCGGCTGCTGCGCCCCTACAACCCGGCCCAGGACGCCGCTCCCTTCGCGCTGGCCCAGGTCGCCGACGCGGGCGACATCGCCGCCAACCCCTTCAACATCAACGAGGCCGTGGAGACCATCGAGGCCGCCGCCGACGACCTGCTCTCCACCGGCGCCCGCCTGATGACCCTCGGCGGCGACCACACCATCGCCCTCCCGCTGCTCCGCTCGGTCGCGAAGAGGCACGGGCCCGTCGCCCTGCTCCACTTCGACGCCCACCTCGACACCTGGGACACCTACTTCGGCGCCGAGTACACCCACGGCACCCCCTTCCGCCGCGCCGTGGAGGAGGGCATCCTCGACACCTCCGCCCTCTCCCACGTCGGCATCAGGGGCCCGCTGTACGGCCGGGGCGACCTCACCGAGGACGAGAAGCTCGGCTTCGGCATCGTCACCTCCTCCGACGTCTACCGGCGCGGCGCCGACGAGATCGCCGACCAGCTGCGGCAGCGCATCGGGGACCGGCCGCTCTACATCTCCATCGACATCGACTGCCTCGACCCGGCCCACGCGCCCGGCACCGGCACCCCCGAGGCGGGCGGCATGACCTCCCGCGAGCTGCTGGAGATCCTGCGCGGCCTCGCCTCCTGCAACCTCGTCTCCGCCGATGTGGTGGAGGTCGCCCCCGCCTACGACCACGCCGAGATCACCTCGGTCGCCGCCTCGCACACCGCGTACGAGCTGACCACGATCATGTCCCGGCAGATCGCCGCCGCGAGGGACCTCGGGTGAGCCACGACCACGATGTGGTGCTCCGGCCGACCCCGGCCCAGACCGAGGCGGCGCTCGCCCCGCCGCCCGGCCGCAACGGCGGCGACCTCGTCGCCGAAACCCTCCAGGGCCTCGGCGCGACCACGGTCTTCGGTCTCCCCGGGCAGCATGCGCTGGGCGTGTTCGACGCCCTGCGCCGCTCCTCGCTGACCTATGTCGGACTGCGGGTCGAGAACAACGCCGGTTTCGCCGCCGACGCGTACGGCCGGATCACCGGCGAGGTCGCCCCGCTGCTGCTCTCCACCGGTCCCGGCGCGCTGATGTCGCTGGCCGCGCTCCAGGAGGCGGCGGCGGCCAGCGCGCCCGTGCTGGCCATCGCGTCCCAGATCCCCGCCGCCGGGCTCGGCGGCGGGCGCCACGGCTATCTGCACGAGCTCCGGGACCAGCCGGCGGCGGCCCGGTCGATCGTGAAGTCGGTGCACACCGCCCGTACCGCCTCGCAGATCCCGTCCGCCATCGCGGCGGCCTGGGAGTCGGCGCTGACCGCCCCGCACGGGCCGGTCTGGGTGGAGATCCCGCAGGACGTCCTGCTCGCCGAAACCCTGCTGCCGCAGGTCACCGCCGTGGACGCGACACCCGAAGAGCTGGTGCCGAGGCCCGAACTGACCGCCGTCGCCGCCCATCTGCTGGCCGGTGCCGAACGCCCGGCGATCATCGCGGGCGGCGGAGTGGTGCGTTCCGACGCCTCCGGGAAGCTGCGCGCGCTCGCCGAGCGGATCAGCGCACCGGTCGTCACCACCTTCGGCGGCAAGGGCGCCTTCCCCTGGGAGCACCCGCTCTCCCTCCAGTCCTGGCTGGAGGACCGCCACATCACCGACTTCCTGGAGGACGCCGATGTGCTGCTCGTCGTCGGCTCCGGACTCGGTGAACTCTCCTCGAACTACCACACCTTCGCCCCGCGCGGCCGGGTGATCCAGATCGAGGCGGACGCCGGGAAACTGGAGTCCAACCACGCTGGCATCGGTATCCACGCGGACGCCCGGATCGCCCTGTCCGCCCTGCTGGAGACCGTGGACCGGCGGCCGGACCCCGCCGCCCCCGACCGGGTGCGGACGGTGCTCGCCCGCGTGAGGGAGCGGATCGGCGCACAGGAACGCACCCTGGAACAGGGGATCCTGGACTCGGTGCGGCGGGCGCTGCCCGACGACTCGCCGAGCTTCTGGGACATGACGATCCTCGCCTACTGGGCCTGGTCCGCCTTCGACCCGAGGCGCCCCAACACCATGCACTCCGCACAGGGCGCCGGCGGTCTCGGCTACGGCTTCCCGGCCGCCATCGGCGCGGCGGCGGCCGACCCCACCCGGCCGGTGCTCGCCGTCTCCGGCGACGGCGGTGCCATGTACTCAATCGCGGAGCTCGCCACCGCCAAGCAGTACGGCGCGCCCGTGACCTGGCTCATCGTGGACGACGGCGGATACGGCATCCTCCGCGAGTACATGACGGACGCCTTCGGCGAGACGACCGGCACGGAGCTGACCGGGCCCGACTTCGTGGCGCTCGCCCACTCCTTCGGCGTCCCGGCGGTGCGGACCTCGCCCGGGAATCTGGAGGCCGACCTGGCGCGGGCACTGGCCGAACCGGGTCCCTCGGTGGTGGTCCTGCCCGCGCTGCTGAGGATGTTCGCGCCCACCCATCTCTGAGCCGGCCGGCGGGCGGGGGCACGTCCCCCGCCCAGCCCGGCCCCGGGCGGGGGCACGCGCCCCCGCTCAGCCCGGCGCGACGAACCCCGACTCGTACGCGGCGATAACCGCCTGCGTGCGGTCGCGCGCGCCCAGCTTCGCCAGCACCGCGCTCACATGCGTCTTCACCGTCTCCGTGCCGACCGTCAGCCGCTGCGCGATCTCCGCGTTCGACAGCCCACGCGCCATCAGCCGCAGCACCGCCGCCTCGCGTTCGGTCAGCGCGGCCCGCTCCATCGCGGCGCGGGCCGCCCCGCTCCCGTACTCCGCCGCCAGCGCGCGCACCGCCGCCGGGAAGAGCAGCGTCTCGCCCTCCGCGACCAGCCGCACGGCATGCACGATCTCCGCCGGCCGGGCCCGCTTCAGCAGAAATCCGTCGGCGCCCGCGCGCAGCGCCTCGTACACGTACTCGTCGTTCTCGAAGGTCGTGATGACCACGATCTTCGGCGGGTCGGCGACGGTGCGCAGCACCGCGCGGGTGGCCTCGATCCCGTCGAGCAGCGGCATCCGGACATCCATCGCCACCACATCGGGACGCAGTTGCCGCACCAGCGGGATCACCGAGGCGCCGTCGGCGGCCTCGCCGACCACCTCGATATCGGGCTGGGCCGCCAGCACGGCCCGCAGACCGGCCCGTACGAGGGGTTCGTCATCGACAAGGAGTACACGGATGGCCACGTGGCCAGGGTAGGCGGCCGGGCCGGAGCCCACTCCTCCAGTGACGTGTGAACATCACATTGCCGTACCGCGACGGTGGAGCGGACCGGCCGATACTGGGCCGATCATGACGGGCCGGGACGGGCGGGGGCGCATCGATGGAGTGGTGGACGCTGCTCGGCGGCCTCGCCGCCGGGCTGCTCATCGCCGTGGTCACGGCCCCCGTCGGGGTCTCCGGGGCGGTCTTCCTCCTCCCCGTCCAGCTGAGCGTCTTCGCGGTGCCCAACCCGGCGGTCACCCCCACCAATCTGCTCTACAACGTCGTCGCCGGGCCCGGCGCCCTCTGGCGCCACCGGAGCGGCGGCGCGCTCCGCACCCCGCTCACCCGGCGCCTCGTGGCCGGCACCCTCCCCGGGGTGGTCATCGGCGCGGTCGTCCGGGTCTTCGCCCTGCCCGGCCCCGAGGTCTTCCGCGTCCTGATCGCGGCCCTGCTGCTCCCGCTCGGGACCTGGCTCTGCTTCCGCACCCTCCGCCCCGCGCGCGGCGCCGGACCCGCCGCCGAACCGTCCCCGCGCGCCCTCTCCGCCCTCGCCCTGGCGGTCGGTGTCATCGGCGGCATCTACGGCATCGGCGGCGGCTCCCTCCTCGGGCCGGTCCTGGTCGGCAGGGGCCTGCCCGTCGCCCGGGTCGCCCCGGCGGCGCTCGCCGCCACCTTCGTCACCTCCGTGGCGGGCGCGGTCACCTACGCCCTGCTCTCCCTCGGCAGCGGCGGCGAGGTGGCCCCGGACTGGCCCCTCGGCCTGGCCTGCGGCATCGGCGGTCTGATCGGCGGCTATCTCGGCGCCCGCCTCCAGCCCCGTCTCCCCGAGACCGCCCTGCGGCTGCTGCTGGGGACCATCGCGGCCGGTCTCGGCGTTCTGTACCTGCCGCGCTGAGCGGCCGGACGCGGGCGGGGTGCCCGCGCCGTTCACGCGGGGGAGGCCGGCCGGATCACGCGGGGTACGGGCGGGCCTGCGCCGTTCACGCCGGGTACGGGCCGGGTACGGGGGTGGGCGCCGCTCAGGCCGGGTACGGGCCCGGGCGGCCGTGCAGCCACTCCCGGAGCACCCCGTAATCCGCGTCGGTCAGGCCCCGGCGCGGGTCGACCCGGTGGAGCAGGGCGGTGCCCGGGTGATGGGCCCGGACCCACCGCCGGTCGGTGCCGGTGATCTCGTCGTCCACCCAGATGAAGGGGCGGCCGGCCGCCCAGGCGACCAGGGGGCGGGTCTTCCAGTGCAGTCCGCGCGGCCGGTACCGCTCCGCCGGGCCGCCCGCGCCCGCCTCCGCGTCCTGCCAGATCACCACCGGCAGCCTCGGCAGCCCGAGCCGGGGCGCGATCACGTCATTCGCCTCCGCCATCCAGGTCGTCGCCCAGACCAGCTCGCACGGCAGCGCCGCCAGCCTGCGTCCGTGATCGGGATTGATCCTGGCCAGCAGCGGGTTGGCGGTCTCGTCATCCGGGCGGCCGGGGGCCGGCGGGTGGACCGGGTGCCCGCCCGGGGAATCGTCGGGCGGCGGGCCGAAGGGGATGAGCGGGCCGTCGACATCGAGGAAGAGCAGCGGGCGCGCGGCGGATTCGGGCATGGGCCGACACGATAGCGGCGCGACGGCCGCCTTCCCGGGAGAACACCGGCCTTGCCCCGGGCCGGCGGTACGGGGCGCCGGGGCGGGTCCCGGCCGGCCCGGCGGATGGCGGCCCGGAAGCGGTTCGGGGGGTGATCCGGGGGTGATCCGGGGGCGGTTGGAGGGGATCCGGGGGCGGCCGGAGTCTGCGGGGAGCGGGCGTCGCCCCGGGCCCGTCGCGCCCCCGGGCCCCTCGGCCCGTCGCGCCCGCCCCCTCATCCCGGGCCCGTCAGCGGCAGCCCCACCCGTACCCGCCACTCGCCCTCGTACGGGCCCGTCGTCGCCTCCCCGCCCAGCAGGGTGGCCCGTTCGCGTATCCCGCGCAGCCCGCTGTCCCGGAGGGACGAACCGCCCGGCGGCGGCGGGTGCGGCAGGGGGTTGCCCACCTCCAGCTCCAGCCGGCCGTCCGCGACCGCGATCCGCACCCGGGCCGGGACCGGGCCCGCATGGCGCAGCACATTGGTCAGGGCCTCCTGGACGATGCGGTAGCCCTCCCGGGAGACGGGTCCCGGGACCTCGGAGAGCGCGCCCGTGATCTGCGCGTCGATCTCGGCCCCGGCCGCCCGTGCCGACTCCAGCAGCCGGTCCGTCTCGGTCAGGGTCGGGCGCGCGGTTCTCGGCCGGCCCGGCTCGCGGAGCACCAGCAGCATCCGCTCCAGATCCTCCAGGGCCGCCCGGCCCGTCTCCTCGATCGCGCTCAGCGCCCGGTCGGTGAAGTCCGGATCGCCCGCCGCCCGCGCCGCGCCCGCCTGCACCACCGCGACGGTGAGGGCGTGTCCGATCGAGTCATGGAGCTCCCGGGCGATGCGGTTGCGCTCCAGCAGCTGCTCGGTGCGCTCCTCCAGCGCGGCCAGCCGCTCCTGCGCGGAGGGGCCGAGCAGCCGCCGGGCGATCACGGTGATCAGCTCGCCGATCCCGACGACGACCGCGAGCAGGGCGACCACGGGCAGGGGCACCAGCAGCGCGTACCACCAGTGGCCGCCCGGCAGTTCGAGGACCGAGGTCCGGCCGTCACCGCCGCCGGACGCCACCGCCAGATCGACGGCGAGGGCCGGCAACTGGATGGTGAGCATGCCCACCAGGTTGCCCAGGAGCAGCCGGATCTCCAGCCACAGGACCGTACGCCAGCGGTCGCCCCAGGTCACCGAGGACGCGGCGGCGATCCCCGACGACGGGTCCTTGAAGCCGTGCGGGGTGAGCAGCAGCCGGGCCTGAAGCCCCTCCACCAGCCGCACCGCCGGGACGAAGCCCGCGAAGAAGAGCAGCACCGGCGGGACCCACATCTTGCCGTCGTCGATGAAGATCCACATGCCGACGATGACGACACTGATGAACAGATGCAGCCAGCGGGTGTAGGTGACCGAGCGGGCCAGGGGCCGCAGGAGGGCGGGCAGTCGGGGCATACCGCGATCCTGTCAGTCCGGCCCGGCCGCCCTCCTCCCCCGCGCGGGGGAGCGGGACTCCCCGGCCGGGGGAGGCGGGCGGGCCCTCGCGGCGGCGAGGCTGAGGCCATGACCAGCATCGACGTTCAGAACCTCACCAAGGAGTACGGCGGCCGGCGGGCCGTGGACGAGCTCACCTTCCAGGTGCTGCCCGGCCGGGTCACCGGTTTTCTCGGCCCCAACGGCGCGGGCAAGTCCACCACCATGCGGCTCGTCCTCGGCCTGGACCGGCCCACTTCCGGCACGGTGACGGTCGGCGGAAGGGCGTACGCCGATCTCCCCGACCCGCTGCGCGAGGTCGGTGCGCTGCTCGACGCGCAGGCAGCCCTGGGCTCCCGCACCGGCCGCGCCCATCTGCGGATCCTCGCGGCGGCGGGCCGGATTCCGGAGCGCCGGGTGGACGAGGTGCTGGAGCAGACCGGGATGGCGAGCGCGGCGGGACGCCGGATCCGCACGTACTCCCTCGGCATGCGCCAGCGTCTGGGGATCGCCGCCGCTCTCCTCGGCGACCCGCGCGTACTGCTGCTGGACGAGCCGGCCAACGGGCTCGACCCGCAGGGGATCATCTGGATCCGTGAGCTGCTGCGCGAACTGGCCGGGGACGGCCGGGCGGTGCTGGTCTCCAGCCATCTGATGGGGGAGACCGCCTCCTTCGCGGACCATCTGGTGGTGCTCGGCCGGGGGCGTCTCCTCGCTGACACCGGGACGGACGACTTCATCGAGACCTGGACCACCCGCAGCGTCCGGCTCCGCACCACCGAGGGGGAGCGGCTGCGCGCCGCGCTGCGGGCCCGGGGACACGAGGCCGTGTGGCAGGAGGACGGAAGTTGGACTGTCGAGGGCGCGCGGGTCACGGACATCGGTCCGGTCGCCGCCCGCGAGGGCATCCCGATTCTCGAACTGGCCGGGGACGAGCCCTCGCTGGAGCAGGCGTATCTCGCCCTGACGGCGGGCGAGGCCGAGTACACCACCACCGCCCAGGAGGCATGACCATGTCCATCGCATCCGCCCCCGCCACGACGGCGGCCCGGCCCTCCTTCCCCGCCGTGTTCGGCTCCGCGCTCCGGTCCGAGTGGCGGAAGATCGTCTCCGTGCCGTCCCAGTGCGTCGCCCTGGTGGCCGTCCTCGCCGCCGGTGTCGGCTTCTCGCTGCTGATGAGCGGGACCTTCACCGCGCGGGACATGGCGGAGCCGGGGTTCGATCCGGTGCGCTCCGCCTTCTACGGGCTGAACTTCGCGCAGATCGGCGCGCTCTGCTTCGGCGCGGTCGCGGTGGCGGGGGAGTACCGCAACCACGCGATCCGGGTCTCCCTCGCGGCGGTGCCGCGCCGGGGTGTCCTCTACGGCGCGAAGATCACGGTCATCGGCGGGGTGCTGCTGGCCGTGGGCCTGCTGACCGCGATCGTCTGTCATGTGACGGGCCAGACGCTGATGGGTACGGGCGGTGTCGCCCTGACCGATCCGGTGGCACTCCGCGCGGTGCTGGGCTTCACCGTCCATCTGGCGCTGATGGGGCTCTTCGCGGCCGGGGTGGGCATGGTGCTGCGCAGTGCCCCGGGCACGATCGGGATCCTGGTCCCGGTGCTCTTCATGCTCTCCTTCGTCTTCGGCGACCTGGACGAGGGTGCCGGACCGGCCGACTTCCTGCCCGACCGCGCCGGGCAGCAGATGCTCCTCCAGGAGCCGACGGGTCCGCTCGGCCCGTGGAGCGGCCTCGGGGTGCTGGTGCTGTGGGCGGCGGCGGTGCTCTGGGCGGGATGGTGGGCCCTCAGGCGCCGGGACGCGTGAGGACACGAGAGCACCGGGCACGGGAGGCGTACGGGGCCGGGGCACGGGAGGGGCGCGGGCACGGGAGGGGGTGCGGGCTCGGGAGGGGGTGCGGGCGAGTGGGGGCGCGGGCGAGTGGGGGTGCGGGCACGGGAGGGGGCGCGGGCGGGTGGCGCGCGGGCCCTTCGCACGGCCGGGGGCGTACGCCGGTCACCGCTCGGTAACCATTCCCCGTCCCCCGTATAACGTCATACAACCATCCCGGCCCCCATGAGTCAGGAACGGCGGGTGCGCACCCATGGCGCACCCCCCGACAGCTACAGGGGACGGGGAAACCCTTCATGACTCACCACCGAATATCCGGCTCGGCCGCGCGTCGCCGCGTCGCCGCCGCGGTGCTCGCCGGTGCCGTGCTCGCGCCGGTCGCCGTGGGCACCACGCCCGCGGTCGCCGCCACAGCCCCCAAGGTCGTCTGTGTCTCCAAGGACCCGGCACTCGCGGCCAAGCTCCAGACCGGGATCACCGCCGCGCTCAAGAACCGGAAGGGCACCATCGCCCTCCAGTTCGACGACCCGGCCACCAAGACGACCTGTACGCTCCGCGCGGCCACCAAGTTCGACTCGGCCAGCGTCGTCAAGGCCACCGTGCTCGGCGCCCTCCTGCTGGAGGCGGAGAAGCAGAAACGATCCCTCACCACCCGTGAGAAGTCCCTGGCCAAGGCCATGATCACCAAGTCGGACAACGCCTCCACCAGCGCCCTGTGGAAGCAGCTCGGCCTGACCAAGATCAAGCGCTTCCTCAAGGGCGCGCTGATGACCGACACCGTCCCGGGCGCCGGCGGCTACTGGGGGCTCACCCAGATCACCGCGCGCGACCAGCAGAAACTGCTGGACCGGCTGACCAAGAAGAACGGCCTG
Organism: Streptomyces sp. CAU 1734; assembly: GCF_039888735.1. Classification (NCBI taxonomy): domain Bacteria; kingdom Bacillati; phylum Actinomycetota; class Actinomycetes; order Kitasatosporales; family Streptomycetaceae; genus Streptomyces; species Streptomyces sp. CAU 1734. Next base: position 146,595 of record NZ_JBDQQP010000004.1, on the reverse strand, counting down.
CTCACCGACGCCAACCGGGCGTACGCCCTCAAGCTGATGAACGAGGTCGTCCCCTCGCAGCGCTGGGGCACCCCGGCCGGCGCCCCCACCGCGCTGAAGATCCAGGTCAAGAACGGCTGGCTGCCCCGCGCCACCCACGGCTGGCGGGTCCACAGCATCGGCGCCTTCACCAAGGACACCACCCGTTACTCGATGACCGTCCTCACCCATGGCAACAAGACCATGCAGGACGGCGTCAACAGCATCCAGGCGGTGGCCCGCGCCATCCACAAGGGGATCACCCCCAAGGCCGCCGCGCGCACCCTCTTCGTGCCGCCCGCGGTGCCGACCGGGGCCGTCCCGCCCACCCCCGAGTGCGACGGAATGAACACCGTTTCGGCCACTGACTGAACCAGCCGAATTGTTGCGGCGGGATGAAATCCGCACGCAGACGCGTTGGTGCCTTCCGAGCGGGGCGAATATCGGGAGGCACCACGTGGCGGTGGCAGAGCAGGACGCGACACCGGCGAAAGCCGGGGCGGGGGCGGCGCGCGAGGCGCCGGCGGAGCGCGGCGGCTGGGCCCGCCGGCTCACCGGATACGCCTGGCGGTACCGGCGCAATTCACTCCTCGCACTCGGATCGTCACTCGTCGGCATGGGCGTTCTGGCGCTCATCCCGCTGATCACCAAGGTCGTCATCGACGATGTGATCGGCACGAGGACCCGCTCCCTGGCGGTCTGGACCGGCGTCCTCATAGCCGCCGCCGTCGTCGTCTATCTGCTCACCTATATACGCCGCTACTACGGCGGCCGGCTCGCCCTCGACGTCCAGCACGATCTGCGGACCGAGATGTTCGCGACCATCACCCGGCTCGACGGCCGCCGCCAGGACGAACTCTCCACCGGACAGGTCGTCGGCCGCGCCACCAGCGACCTCCAGCTGATCCAGAGCCTGCTCTTCATGCTCCCGATGACCGTCGGGAACTTCCTCCTCTTCCTCATCTCCCTCGTGGTCATGGCGTGGCTCTCGCTGCCGCTCACCCTGATCGCCCTCGCCGTCGCCCCCGCCGTCTGGTGGATCGCCCGGCGCAGCCGCACCCGGCTGCATCCCGCCACCTGGTACGCCCAGAGCCGGGCCGCCGCCGTCGCCGGGGTCGTGGACGGCGCCGTCTCCGGCGTCCGGGTCGTCAAGGGCTTCGGCCAGGAGGAGCAGGAAGCCGCCAAACTCCGCGAGGCGGGCCGGCAGCTCTTCGCCGGACGGCTGCGCACCATCAAGCTGAACTCCCGCTACACCCCCGCCCTCCAGTCCGTCCCCGCCATCGGCCAGGTCGCCATGCTCGCGGTCGGCGGCTGGCTCGCCACCCGGCAGCAGATCAGCCTCGGCACCTTCGTCGCCTTCTCCGCCTACCTCGCCCAGCTCGTCGGCCCGGTCCGGATGCTCGCCATGGTCCTCACCGTCGGCCAGCAGGCCCGGGCCGGCGTCGACCGCGTACTCCAGCTCATCGACACCGAACCCACGATGAAGGACGGCACCAGGGAACTCCCCGCCGACGCCCCCGCCACCGTCGAATTCGACTCCGTCACCTTCGGCTACGACCCCGCCCGCCCGGTGCTCGACGGCTTCTCGCTGGAGATCGGCGAGGGCGAGACCGTCGCCGTGGTCGGCGCATCCGGCAGCGGCAAGTCCACCGTTTCGCTGCTGCTGCCCCGCTTCTACGACGTGGACGCCGGCGCGGTCCTCGTCGGCGGCCACGATGTGCGCGAGCTGACCACGGATTCGCTGCGGGCCGCGATCGGCCTCGTCCCCGAGGACAGCTTCCTCTTCTCCGACACCATCCGCGCCAACATCGCCTACGGAAAGCCCGGGGCGAGCGACGAGGAGATCACCACCGCCGCCCGCGCCGCCCAGGCGGACCGCTTCATCGCGGAGCTCCCGCACGGCTATGACACCAAGGTCGGCGAACACGGCCTCACCCTCTCCGGCGGCCAGCGCCAGCGCGTCGCACTCGCCCGCGCCATCCTCACCGACCCCCGGCTGCTGCTGCTGGACGACGCCACCTCCGCCATCGACGCCCGGGTCGAGCACGAGATCCACGAGGCGCTGCGCACCGTGATGGCGGGCCGCACCACCCTGCTCATCGCCCACCGGCGCTCGACCCTCAATCTCGCCGACCGGATCGCCGTCCTCGACGGCGGCCGGCTCGCCGACATCGGCACCCACGACGAGCTGACGGCCCGCTCACCCCTCTACCGCAAGCTGCTCACCGACCCCGAGGAGCTGGGCGCGGTCTCCCCGGGCCATGCCACCGCCCTGGAGGCGGCCGGTCCGCCGGCCGACGACGCCCGTACGGTACGGGCCGAGCTGGACGCGGAGTTCGACGCCGAACAGGGCATCACCCCCCGGCTCTGGGCCCGCGAGGAGAGCGCGGCCGGCGGCAAGAACCCCGGCGCCGCCGCCCCCGACGCGACCCCCGAACTGCTCGCCCTGGTCGCGGCGCTGCCCCCGGCCGACGACACCCCGCAGATCGACGAGGCGCGGGCGGTGCGCCCGGTGCCCGCGCCCTCCCCGGCCGGGAAGGACCGCCGCAACCGCGGCCTGCGGCTGCTGCTGGGCGGCTTCGGCGCACCGCTCCTCATCAGCCTGCTGCTGGTCACCGTCGACGCCGGCATGGGCCTGCTGCTGCCCGTCCTCATCCGGTACGGCATCGACCAGGGCGTCGAACAGGCCGCGCTCGCCGCCGTCTGGGCCGCCTCCGCGGTCGCGCTGGTCACCGTACTGGTGCAGTGGGCCGCGCAGACCGGCGAGATCCGCAAGACCGGCCGCACCGGTGAGCGGGTGCTGTACTCCGTACGCCTGCGGATCTTCGCCCAGCTCCAGCGGCTCGGGCTCGACTACTACGAACGCGAGCTCACCGGCCGGATCATGACCCGGATGACGACGGATGTCGACGCGCTGTCGACCTTCCTCCAGACGGGCCTGGTCACCGCCTTCGTCTCGCTCGTCACCTTCAGCGGCATCATGGTGGCCCTGATCGTGATCGATCTCCATCTGGCGCTGGTGGTCTTCGCCACCCTGCCGGTACTGATCATCGGTACGTACTACTTCCGCCGCCAGAGCGTGAAGGCGTATGAACTCGCCCGTGACCGGGTGAGCGTGGTCAACTCCGACCTCCAGGAGTCCGTCTCCGGGCTGCGGATCGTGCAGGCGTTCCGCCGCGAGGGCGACGCCAACCACCGGTACGTCACCGGCAGCGACAGCTACCGCTCGGCCCGCGTCCGCGGTCAGTGGCTGATCTCGGTCTACTTCCCCTTCGTCCAGCTGCTCTCCTCCGTCGCCGCCGCGGCGGTGATGATCGTCGGAGCGGGCCGGATCGACGCGGGCACCCTCACCACCGGTGCGCTGGTCGCCTATCTCCTCTACATCGAGCTCTTCTTCGCCCCGGTGCAGCAGCTCTCGCAGGTCTTCGACGGCTATCAGCAGGCCGCCGTCTCGCTCAAGCGGATCCAGCAGCTGCTGGAGGAGCCCACCTCGACCGCCGCCGCGGAGCGGCCCGCCGCGGTGCGCGAACTCAGCGGCGAGATCGCCTTCGAGGGCGTCGACTTCGCGTACGGGGACGAGGGCGGGGCCGCGCTCAGCGGAGTGCGGCTGCGGATACCGGCCGGGCAGACCGTCGCCTTCGTCGGCGAGACCGGCGCCGGCAAGTCGACCCTGGTGAAGCTGGTCGCCCGGTTCTACGACCCGACCCGGGGCCGGGTCACCGTGGACGGCCGTGATCTGCGCGAACTGGACATGACCGAGTACCGGCACCGGCTCGGCGTGGTGCCCCAGGAGGCGTACCTCTTCGAGGGCACGGTCCGGGACGCCATCGCCTACGGCCGCCCCGGCGCCGGCGACGCGGAGGTGGAGGCGGCGGCGCGGGCGGTCGGCGCCCACGACATGATCGCCACGCTCGACGGCGGATATCTGCACGCGGTCTCGGAGCGCGGGCGCAATCTCTCGGCGGGCCAGCGGCAGCTGATCGCGCTGGCGCGGGCGGAGCTGGTGGACCCGGACATCCTGCTGCTGGACGAGGCGACCGCGGCGCTCGATCTCGCCACCGAGGCCCAGGTCAACCAGGCCACCGACCGCCTGACCGGCCGCCGCACCACCCTGGTGGTGGCCCACCGGCTCACCACGGCGGCCCGCGCCGACCGGGTGGTGGTGATGGCCGGCGGTCGGGTCGCCGAGGACGGCACCCATGACGAACTCCTGGCCAGGGACGGGCGGTACGCCACGCTCTGGCGCACCTTCATCGGCGAGGACGAGCCGGCGGTGCGGGTGGTGAGCTGAGCGGGGCGCCCTCGGCCGGGGTGCGGGGCCGCGGGGGCGCCGCTCCCGGGCCCGTGGCCGCGCGCCGGTGAGTGGCCGGCGGTCCGGGACGGCTCGGGGTGCGACGGTTGTTCCCACCGCGCCCGCCGGCCGGTGTTCCGGCGCTGTACGGGTACGTCCTCCGGGACAGCCGGGCGGCCTCCGCCGGCCGGTGTTCCGGCCCGAGCCCGGCCTGCCCCGGGTACGCCCGCCGGCCGGTGTTCCTGCGCCGTACGGGGTTACGCCCCCGGGTACGCCCGCCGTACGGGGTTACGCCCCCGGGTACGCCCGCCGTACGGGGTTACGCCCCCGGGACCCACGGTGCGCCCGGTTGCCGGCATTCCGGTGCGGCCGGGTGTGCCCACGCCCCTCCCGGCCGCGCGTGGAGGCCGGCGGTCCCGCGGCGTCCCCGGGCCCCGGGCCGACCCCCCTCCGCGCCCCCGTCGCGCAGCCGTCACGCCCCCGCCGCGTACCGCCGCGGGAGAGACCTGCCGCCGAACTGCCGGTTCCGGCCCACCCGGCGCCATCCAACCCCCCGGATGGCGCCATTTCCATTGCCGTGCGCCGGAAGTGACAACCAATCGGCCGCCATTCCCGTCGTACGCAGGGGATGGGGACGACGGTGGAGGAAGCGATGCCGCGCAGCCAGGGAGTTCCGAGCGGAGTGCGAGCGAGCGCCGGAGAGCGGGAAGGGTCCGGCGAGCGGGAAGGGCCCGGAGAAGGTGGCTCCGGGCAGGATGTCGGCGCCCGGCGGCGCCGGGGAGTGCGGCCGGCGGCCCGGCTTCTCGCCGTCTTCCTGGTGCTGACCGGCCTCGCCGCGCTCGGCCCCGGCCAGGACCGGGCCCGTGCCGGGGCGGCGCAGGGAGCCGCGGGTACGCGATGGGCGCCGACCGCCGCCGGGCCGCCCCCGCTGTCCGCGGCCGGCCCGGCGTCGGTCCGGGCGGCCGCTCTGCCGTCGTTCCGCTCGGAGCGCCGGTCCGCCCACCCGGCGCGTTCCGAACGAGCCGGGTTCGACGCCGCGGCCAAGGCCGCCGCCTGCTCCGGAACCCCCCGGCGAATTCTGCCCTTCGCCACCGGTGAGCTGCGGATCTACAAGAACAGCCGCTACGCCTGCGCCGTGACCCTCGCCAGAAACCCCGGCCCGCGCAGGCATATGTCCGTCTCGATCCAGGCGCGCGGCGGCCGGCCGAGTATCGACAGCGGCGTGTACCGCAGCAAGGCGGGCCCCCGGACGGTGTACTCCCTCGGCCGCTGTGTCCGTGCCACCGGCAAGGTCGCAGGCTCCCATCGCTCCTCCGGCTGGATACTTTGCTGACCCCATTGGCCACATACACCCCTTCTGTCACCCAATTTCATGCCGGGTGCACGCAATTGGGTCTGGCGTTCGAGGCATGCGCCCCGCTAGGTTCACCGCGACCCACAGAAGAATCAGGGGAGGGTTAATGCGCAAGACGCTCACAGGGGTGCTGTCGCTCGCGGTGCTCATCGGCACGGTCGGCACGGCCGGAGCGACGGCGGGTGCGGCCACCGCCGCGGAATCCGCGACCGGTGCACTGTCCGGCCTGAAGGCCACCGACGCCACCGTGGACATCAAGGACCGGATCCTCGCGATACCCGGCATGAGTGTGGTGGAGGAGAGGCCGGTCACCGGATACCGCTTCTTCGTCCTCAACTACACTCAGCCGATCGATCACGACCGGCCCAACAAGGGGACTTTCCAGCAGCGGCTCACTCTGCTGCACAAGAACACCGACCGTCCCACGGTCTTCTTCACCTCCGGGTACGGGCTGAACACCTCGCCGGGCCGGAGCGAGCCGACGCGGATCGTCGACGGCAACCAGGTCTCCATGGAGTACCGGTTCTTCACGCCCTCCCGGCCCAGCCCGGCCAACTGGTCCAAGCTCACCATCGAGCAGGCCGCCAATGACCAGCACCGGATCTACACCGCGCTGAAGGCGATCTACTCCAAGAAGTGGCTGGCCACGGGCGGCTCCAAGGGCGGCATGACCGCCACCTACTACGAGCGCTTCCACCCCGATGACATGGACGGCATCGTCGCCTATGTCGCCCCGAACGACGTCGACAACGACGAGGACTCGGCGTACGACCGTTTCTTCGCCAATGTCGGCACCAAGGAGTGCCGGGACCGGCTCGACGGTGTGCAGGTCGAGGCACTGAAGCGCCGCGAGGCTCTGTCGGCCCGGCTCAGCCAGTACGCCACCGACAACAACTACACCTTCAAGACGGTCGGTTCGCTGGACCACGCCTTCGAGGCCACCGTCCTCGACTACACCTGGGGCTTCTGGCAGTACAACCGCGAGGCCAACTGCCTGACCGCGATTCCGGACGCCAGGACGGCGACGGACGACCAGCTGTGGAACACGATCAACTCGATCGCGGGCTGGTCCGCCTACGCCGACCAGGGCCTGACGCCGTACACCCCGTACTACTACCAGGCCGGTACGGAGCTGGGTTCGCCCGACATCGAGCAGCCCCACCTCAAGGACCTGAGCCGGTACGGCTACCAGCCGCCGCGCAACTTCGTGCCCCGTGAGATCCCGATGCACTTCAAGAAGCGCATCATGCGGGATGTCGACCGCTGGGTGCAGCGCAACTCCGAGCGGATGATGTTCGTCAACGGCGGCAACGACCCGTGGAGCGCCGAACCGTTCCGTCTGGGCAGCGGCAGCCGTGACAGCTACGTCTACACGGCCCCCGGCGCCAACCACGGCGCGAATGTCGCGGCGCTGGTGCCGGCCGAGCGGGCCGCCGCCACCGCCTCGATCCTGGAGTGGGCGGGCGTCGCCCCGGCCGCGGTCAGGAAGGACGAGTCGAAGGCGCGTCCGCTGGCCAGCCCCAACGCCAAGCTCGACAAGAAGGACGTCGAGCGGCGGACGGCCCTGCGCCCGTAGCACGACAGTGCTGTAGCGCCGTAGCGCCGTAGTGCGGCAGTGCCGGTATGGCCGCCCGGGGCGGGAGTTCCACCTCCGCCCCGGGCGGTGCCGTGTCCGGTGCCGCCCGTGCTCACAACCGGCGGGCGCAGCCGGTCTTCCCCTGGCTCCCGCGCAGCTGGACATGGAGATCGACGGGCCGGGGACAGCGGGCGCGGTTCGTCACCGCCGCCGTGACGGTGTACTCGGGCCGGTGCGCGCCCGATCCGTCGCAGGCGGTCTCCCTCACCTCTCGCCCGTCCTTCCCGCCGGAGCCGCGGAGACAGTCACCGACCACCGTGTGCGGTCCGCCGCCACCACCCGGATCGCCCGGATGGGGAGGTTCCAGATTGCGCATGCACGCATACCCCTGACGTACATCGCCATCGCCGTCCTCGTCCGCCGAGGAGTGGCGGTGCGAGATGTTGAGTACGAAGTCGGTGCCGGCGGGGCAGTCCTCGCCCGTCCCGGCGTTCCGCCGGACGGTCACCCGGGCGACGGCCTTCTCGCTCGTACAGGGCACCTCCCGGGGATCCCTCCCGCGCGAGCCGCAGTCGCCGGTGCCGAGGAAGACCGCGCCGTACCCGGGACCGGCGGACGCGGCGCCGGCGGAGCTCCCCGGCGCGGATCCGCCCGCGGGCTGCGCGCAGGCAGCGATGAGCAGAAGCAGTCCGGCGAACAGGGTGCCGCGCACCGCCGCCGGCCACTGGCGCTTTGCCATGGCGAACCCCCTGGAGCCCCGGCCGCCCGGCCGGTGGGTCCAGAGTGGCCCGGGTACGCGCGTCACGTCATCCCTGTCGGAGGGCAGGGGCCGCTTGAGGGGGGTTTGCCCGGCGCGCGGATGAGCCCGGCTACGCCGGTCGCAGTACACCCGGGGACGCGCCGAGGCCACCGGCCCACTGGATCACAGCGGGCCGGTGGCCTTCGGGGTTCGCGCTTCTCATGTGCCGCACCGCTCACCCGCGACGGGTCTCCGGCTGCCGGCCCGTGACCGGCGACCACCGCCCGGCCGATCGCCCCGTCCGCGTTCACGGGGTCGGCAACCGGTCACCGGCGGGGTGAGCACCACGGGGTCAGTCGAACTTCAGACCGTGGCCGAGCGGGTAGAGCTCCTGGGCGGGGTTGTCCGCCCGCTGGACGGTGACCGGAAGCCGGCCGCCCGGCTCGGCGCGGCCCGCGATGATCCGTGCGGTGGCGCGCATCTCGGTGTCGGTCCAGCAGTAGGTGGCCAGCGATGCCTTGACCCCCGGGAGCTGGGCGATGTCGTACGGGTTCTGGACCGCGACGTGCACCACCGGCACACCGGTCGCCACCAGCCTTTGCACCAGGGCCCGCTGGGCCGCGGAGGAGCCGGTGACATTCTGCGTGGTGACGACGACCGCGTCCTTGCCGGCGGCCGCGGCCACCGCCCGGTCGGCCGTACTGGTGGGGGCCTCCTGCGGGGCCGCCACCACCGAGGTGACCTCGAAGTCCTGCTCGGTGAGCGCCGCCGTGAGCGCCGGGATGGTGTTGCCGTCCTGGGTCGGGAACTGCGGGTTCGCGCCCACGACCAGGAGTTTCCGCTGCTTGCGCCGGTTCAGCGGCAGCAGGTCGCCCTCGTTGACGATGAGGGTCGCGGTGTCCTCGGCGATCCGGTCGGCGGTCCGGAGGTGCCGGCGGTTGCCGACCTTGCGGTCGACATCGGCGACCGAGACGAACGGGTTCTTGAGCAGACCCAGCTTCTCCTTGAGGCGGAGGATCCGCAGAACCGATTCCTCGATACGGGCCTCGGTCAGCTCGCCGCCCTTGACCGCGGCGACGACCGAGTTGTAGGCGAGCGGGAAGTCGAACGGGAAGAGCAGCTGGTCACAGCCCGCCTTGATGGCCAGGACGGGGATGCGCGCGTCGCCGTACTTGATCCGCACGCCCTCCATGTTCAGCGCGTCGGTGACGATGACACCGTCGTAGCCCAGTTCCTCGCGGAGCACCCCGGTGATGATGGGGTGGGAGAGCGTGGCCGGGTCATTGCTCGGGTCCAGCGCCGGCACCTGGAGGTGCGCGGTCATGATCGAGTCGACACCGGCGGCGATGGCGGCCTTGAAGGGCGGGGCGTCGATCCGCTCCCACTCCTCACGGGTGTGGGTGATCACCGGGAGATGCGTGTGGCTGTCCTGGCCGGTGTCGCCGTGGCCGGGGAAGTGCTTGGCCGAGGTGGCCACCCCGGCTCCCTGGTAGCCCTGCACCTGGGCGGCGACCATCCTGGCGGCGGCCTGCGGGTCGGAACCGAAGGACCGCACATTGATGATGGGGTTGGCCGGGTTGACGTTGACATCGGCGACGGGCGCGAAGTTCTGGAGGATGCCCATCGCGGCCAGCTCGGTGCCCGCGACCTTGCCCGCGGTGCGGGCGGCGGAGACCGAGTAGCCGGCACCGAGCGCCATCGCGCCGGGCAGCTGGGTGGCGGGCCTGCCGATACGGGTGGTGCCGCCGTGCTCCTGGTCGACCGAGATCAGCACCGGTACGCCGTTCTGCGACACGGCGGCGGTCTGGATGCCGTTGGAGAAGGTGGCGAGCTGGCGCGGGTTGACGATATTGGCCGACCAGCGGAAGTAGATGATGCCGCCGAGGTGGTACCTGCGGACCGCCTCGGCCGGGGTGTCGACGCCGAGGTTCCGGCGGTTGACCGCGATCTGGTCCGGGGTCAGTTCGGTGGCGTGACTTCCCACCACCCACGGGACGAAGAGCTGGCCGACCTTCTGCTCCACGCTCATCCCGGCGATGAGCTTCTTCAGCTTCCTGTCGCGCTTGCTGTTGTCGGCGGCGGTGGGGGCCGCGACGGCCGTCGACGCGGTGGCGGCCACCGCGACGGTTGCCGCGGTCGCGGCGAACAGTGTTCTTCTGGACAAGTGGTTGTCATGCATTGGGGGGTGCCCCTTCCGGCCTTGCTGGTCACAGGAGTTGATGGAAATTGCCAGTGGCACGCGGACAGCCGGAAAGTATCTGTCCGATCATGCTTGCGGCAAGGGGAATGGCATAGACCTTTTGAAAGCTCACCGGTACGGCAGGGGGTCGGACCTGCGGTGAAGCATCTTGAACTCGGCCGAGAAGTTGACTGCCCCAATCGCATCCGGCCTGTTCACGCCCTCGTCGGGGAAGCCTTGAGAGCCGCTCGTGGCTGGATTGTGTACCCCGCTGAACTGTCCGGATCCTCTTCGCGAGGGTCATTGTTTGGTCTGCGGGGGCGCCCGTCATTGTTCGTTTGAACGGCCGGGAATGTTCGGTCGGGGGGTACGGGAGAGGCATCCGGCCACCGGGCCGCGCGCCGGCCCCGGGGCGTGGATCCATGTCCGCGGCCGGCGTGGATCCACGCCGGGGGCCGGGGCGGATCGACGTCCGGATCGACGTCCGGGGCCGGGGCGGATCCACGTCCGGATCCACGTCCGGGGCCGGGGCGCGGTCCGGACATGGATCCGCCACCGGCGCGTTCGGGAGGGAAGCGCGCCGGTGGCGGGAGGCCCTGCCGATCGCAGGCGTTGGAGAGGGGATGGAGCCGGCCGGCCGCACCGAACGACACAAGCCGACACCGCCTGCGAACCCACCCGACGGGGCCGCCCGGTTAGACGGCGAAGAGGGCCCGGGGGTTGCCCGCGATCTCGCCCGCCGGTGATTCCCGGCCGCGTACGCGGTGGCCGGGGTCTGCCGTCCGGAGTCTGCCGTCCCGGGGTTGCCGTTCGGGGGCGTGCCCTGCCGGGGGTTTGCGGTTCGGGGTCATGCCCCGCCCGGGGCATGACCCGGACGGGCTCACTCGGTCCGGGCGTAGTGCTCCCGCAGCGCCGTCACCGTCGCGGTGATCGCCGGCCGCCGCGCCGCCCCCGTACGCCACAGGGCGTGGATCCGGCGCCTCGGCACCGGATCCAGCTCCACGGCCACCACCCCCGGAGGCAGCGTCCCGCGCCCGAGCCGGGGGATCACCGCGACCCCCAGCCCGGCCGCGACCAGCGCGAGCTGGGTATGGCTCTCCTCCACGCGGTGCACCAGATCGGGCTCGGACCCGGCCGAGCGCAGAGTCCGCACCAGCCAGTCATGGCAGACCGTCCCGGGCGGCTGACAGATCCAGCGCTCCCCGACCAGCTCCTCCCGCCGCACCGGGCGCCCGCTCTCGCCGCTCCTGTTCCGCTCGCCGCTCCGCTCGGCGAGAGGGTGCCCCCGGGGCACGAGGAGATCGCAGATGTCCTCCCCGATGAACACCTGCTCGACCCCGTCCGGAGCCGGCAGCGGCGCGATGTCCCAGTCATGGGCCACCGCGAGATCGATCATCCCGCGAACCACCAGATCGACCGAGAGATGCGGATCGACCTCCGTGATCCGGGCGTCCAGCCCCGGATGGAGCCGGGCCAGCTCGGCCAGCACGCCCGGGAGCAGCCCGCGCGCGGCCGACGCGAAGGCGGCGATCGTCAGCCGTCCGGTGGGCCTGCCGCGCCGTTCCTCCAGGGTGGTCTCCGCCTGCTCGACGATCGCCATCAGCTCCCGCGCGGCCGTCACCAGATGCAGCGCCTCATCGGTGAGCGCGACCCCGCGCCCCCGGCGTTCCAGCAGCGTGGTGCGGGTCTCCCGCTCAAGCTTGGTGATCTGCTGCGAGACCGCCGACGGGGTGTACCCCAGGGCCATGGCCGCCGCCGCGACCGAGCCGTGCACCGAGACCGCGTGCAGCGCCCGCAACCTCCCCAGATCGAGCATCGCCCACCCCATTCATCAGCAGAGCTGAATCCCATCATGAAGGAATGTTCGCTGGTGCTACAGAGTCATGAGGCGTGATGCTCATCCCCATGCGCCCCGCCCATATCGCTCTCGCCGTACTCGTCGCCGCGCTCTGGGGAGTGAACTTCGTCGTCATCGACCTCGGGCTGGACCGTCTCCCGCCCCTGCTCTTCTCCGCCCTGCGCTTCCTGGCCGCCGCACTGCCCGCGGTCTTCCTCGTCGGCCGCCCGAAGGTCGCCTGGAAGTGGATCATCGGAGTCGGTCTCGCGCTCGGAGTCGCCAAGTTCGGTCTGCTCTTCATCGGCATGGACCGGGGAATGCCCGCCGGGCTCGCCTCGCTCGTCCTCCAGATCCAGGCGGTCTTCACCGCCCTCCTCGCCGCCGCGGTCCTGCGCGAACGCCCGTCCGGAATCCGCGTCATCGGCATGACGATCGCCCTCTCCGGCATCGCGGTCGCCGCGTACGACGAGGGCACATCCGGTTCCCTCCTCGGCTTCACCCTGGTCGTCGCGGCCGCGGCGGGCTGGGGCGTCTCCAATGTGCTCACCCGCAAGGCGGCCCCGGCCGACGCCCTGAACTTCATGGTCTGGGTATGTGCCGTCCCCGTACTCCCCCTGCTCGGGCTCTCCCTGCTCTTCGAGGGCCCGCAGACCGGAATGAACGCCCTGCGCGCACTGGACTGGGCCGGCGTCGGCGCCGTTCTCTTCGTCGCCTGGGTGTCGACGGTCCTCGGCTTCGGCGCCTGGAGCCACCTCCTCCAGCGCTACCCCGCCTCCGCCGTCGCCCCCTTCACCCTCCTCGTCCCGGTCTTCGGGATGTCCTCGGCGGCGCTGCTGCTCGGCGAACCGATCAGCCCCCTCGGCTGGGCCGCCGCGGCCCTGCTCGTCGGCGGCGTCGCGCTCACCTCCCTGGCCCGAGCAGGCTCTCCACGTACTCCCGGCCCGGCACCAGAAGAGCCGGAAGCTCCGGCGCGGCCGGATTCCAGCGCTTCTCGTACTCCCAGCTCAGCCATGTCCCGGGGCTGAGCTCCGCCAGACACTTCGCCAGCGGGAGCGTCCCGGCGCCGAGCGGCAGCGGAGTGAGGTCATCCGCCGATGCCACGTCCTTCAGCTGCACATAACCCAGGAAGGGAGCGAGCGAGGTGTACGAGGTGACCGGATCCTCACCGTGCAGCCACGGATGCAGCACATCCCACACCGCGCCGGCGTACCGGTGGCCGACCGGACCCAGCACCTCCGAGACCGCGGTGCCCGAAGGATGCGAATCATGCGTCTCCAGCAGAATCCGCACCCCGATCCCCGCGGCCGTCTCCGCCGCCGTGCCCAGCCTGCGGGCCGCCGTCGCCGCCGCGACGGCGGGATCCTGCTCCCCGCCGCCCGGGAACACCCGGATGTGCGGCGCCCCCAGATCCCGGGCGAGCCAGAGCAGCTCCCCGATCTCCTGGAGCACCGGCTCGTCGTCCCCCTCCGCCGCGACACCGGTGTAACCGCAGACGGCGAGCACCTCCACGCCCGCCCGGGCGAATTCGGCCGCCGCCGATGCCCGGTCCGCCTGGCCGAGCCCGGTGTGCACCGGCTCATCGGGCGCCGCCCGCAGCTCCACCCCCTGATAGCCGGTGTCGGCCGCGAGGGCGGCCACCTCCGCGACGGGCATACCCGGCACGCCGAGTGTCGAGAACGCGAACTTCATTTCGCGCTTCCTTTCTGTGGGGCTTGGCTGGGCAGGTCCGCCGTATCCGGTGAGCACCGACCGGGCCGGGGGCCCGTGATCCACGGCACGAGTTCCCGGTACCCCACATTCCACGCGAAATCCCTCACGGCGCCGATTGGCCCTCTGCTGGCCCGGGGCTCGGCCCCGGGGTTGGCGCGTCTGCCTCCGGCGGGGCTTGGGTGTGCGGGTTGCCTGTTTCCTCGGGTGGGGTTCTTGTGTGTGCGGGTTGGGTGCCGCTCCGGTTCGGTACTGGGGCTGCATGATTTACGGCGCATGTACCGCCCTTGTTTTGGTCTCTCTCCTGTGCGCCACAAATCACGCTTGACGCCCCAGTACCGCTCCTGCGCGTCCCCCTTTCCGCGAGTGACCCCAGTGCGTGATGACTGTGCTCTGTCCGTCCGTGCGTTCCGAGTCGGTTTCACAAGGCGGGGAACCCCGCTCCGGAACGTCATCCGGGGGTGGGTGGGTGATGGGCGTCAGAGTGGGCGGGTGCTTCTGGGCGGGCGCTCCCGCACCGGAAACAAGCGGTTCCGGGCCGGGGGCCGCTTATCGGGCGATGCTCGTGGAGGGGGTGTGCAGGGTCGTCCCCGGAAGAGCCGGCGGCTATACCCGGGTGCGCGATACAAGCGGGCCGGTTTCCGCCGGCTCTGAGGAGTCGAGCCCGGAGGGCCCCCGGGCCGTCATGGAACGAGTCGAGCCCGGAGGACCCCCGGGCCGCCATGGAACAAGGCGCCCCGCTCCGTACCAACAGCACCAAAACCAAGCCCCGCCGGCGTTTGAGGCGCCGGGTCCGGGGCGGAGCCCCGGGAAAGCACCCGCACCCCGGGACCCCGAACGACGCGGGCGAGGACGCGACACCGCCCCCACACCCGCCCGCACCAGCGACCAACGGTGCCAAATCAAGCCTCGCTGGGGGTACCTCCCAGGCGAAGCTCTGGGGGAGTTTGAGGCGCCGGGCCCGGGGCGGAGCCCCGGGAAGATACCCGCACCCCGGACAATCCGAACGACACGGGCGAGGACGCGACACCGCCCACGCACCCGGCCGCACCCGCGAACGAGGGCGAGCAAAATTCAGCCTCGCCGGCGATTGAGGCGCCGGGGCCGGGGCGGAGCCCCGGGAAAGCACCCGCACCACGGGCAGGGGCGCACAAGATTCGGCCCCGCCGGAGGCAGCCGGGTCCGGGGCGGAGCCACGGGAGGGCATGTTCACCCCCGTCGAACCCCCGTCGACCCCCGCACCACCACCTCCGCGCCGACCATCGCGATCCCTCCCGGCGGCGCCCCCTCCCGCCCCATCGCCATCCGCCCCGCCCGCGCCCCCGCCTCCACCAGCGGCAGCCGGACCGTGGTCAGCGCCGGCATGACGTCCATCGCGAACGGGAGGTCGTCGAAGCCGGCCACCGAGACGTCCTGCGGGACGCGGAGCCCGTGGTCCCGCAGGGCGGCGCACGCCCCCAGCGCGACGGTGTCGTTGGCCGCGACGATCGCCGTCAGCGCGGGCTCCCGCCGGAGGAGCTCGGCGGTCGCGTCGTACCCGCAGCGCCGCGCGTAGGAACCGTGCAGCGTCAGCCGGTCCTGATCGGACGCGCCCCCGGATATCCCCGCCGCCACCAGTGCCGCCCGGTGTCCCTCCAGCCGGTGCCGCGTCGTCGTGCGCTCGGGCGGCCCGGCCACGTACCCGATGAGGCGGTGGCCGAGGGCCAGCAGATGCTCGGTCAGCCGCCGCCCCCCGCCCCGGTTGTCGAAGGCGAGCGCGGCGAAGGCCGTGTCCGCGGGCAGCGGTGGCCGCCCGCAGAGCACCACCTTCGTACCCGCCGCCGTCAGCTTGCGCAGCTTCGCGGACATCGCGGCGATGTGCGCCGGGTCCTCCAGCGCGCCCCCGGTGAGCAGTACCGCCGCGGCCCGCTGCCGCTGGAGCAGGGTGAGATAGGTGAGCTCGCGTTCCGGGGAGCCGCCGGTGTTGCAGATGACCGCAAGTTTCTCGCCACCGCAGCGCCCCGCCCCCGCCTGCCCGCTGATCGCGCTCTGCGCCGCCCCGGCGATGATGCCGAAGAAGGGGTCGGCGATGTCGTTGACGAGGATTCCGACGAGGTCGGAGGTCGCGGCGGCGAGTGAGCTGGCGGGGCCGTTCAGGACGTAGTCGAGCTCGTCGACGGCGCGCAGCACCCGCTCCCGGGTCACCGCCGCGACCGGATAATTGCCGTTGAGGACGCGCGAGACGGTCGCCGGGGACACCTGGGCGCGCGCCGCGACATCCGCGAGGGTGACGGTCATGGGGTTCCTCCGCGGGGATGGGCCATGGCTCTTGTCCGGCACCTGCCGGCAGGCTAGCGTCATACCCCGTAGAAAGCGCTTGCTACCGCTGTGCCGGGGTAACACAGTCGTAAAAACATAGTCCGGAACACGCCAACCGGGCCGAGTCCGCCGGTCCGCCGGCGCCCCGAGAGCCATGGCCGACAACCGCGGAGGCAGCCTCGTGACCACACGGCCGGTCCGGACCATGCGCATCGCCATGAACGGCGTCACCGGCCGGATGGGGTACCGCCAGCATCTGGTGCGCTCACTGCTCGCCATCCGGGAGGAGGGCGGTCTCGACCTCGGCAACGGCGAGATCCTGTGGCCGGAACCCGTGCTCGTCGGCCGCCGCGAGGACGCGCTGCGCGCCATCGCCGAGCGCCACGGTCTCACCGACTGGTCGACCGATCTCGGCGCGGTGCTCGCCGCCGGCGGGGAGCGGGCGGTGGAGATCTACTTCGACGCCCAGATCACCTCGGCCCGGGCCGGGGCCGCCGAGCACGCCATCGCCGCGGGCAAGCATGTCTATCTGGAGAAGCCCGTCGCCGGTGATCTGGACGCGGCCCTGCGGCTGGCCCGACTCGCCCGGGCGGCCGGGGTCCGGCACGGCGTGGTCCAGGACAAGCTCTTCCTGCCGGGGCTGCTGAAGCTGAAACGCCTGGTGGAGGGAGGTTTCTTCGGCGAAATCCTCTCGGTGCGCGGGGAGTTCGGCTACTGGGTCTTCGAGGGCGACTGGCAGCGCCCGCAGCGGCCCTCGTGGAATTACCGGGCCGAGGACGGCGGAGGCATCACCACCGATATGTTCCCGCACTGGGAGTATGTCCTGCATGAGCTGTTCGGCCGGGTGCTCAGCGTCTGGGCGCACATCACCACCCATGTCCCGCGCCGCTGGGACGAGCGGGGCGCCCCGTACGCCGCGACCGCCGACGACGCCGCGTACGCCCTCTTCCAGCTCGACGGCGGAATCGTCGCCCAGATCAATTCCTCCTGGTCGGTCCGGGTGATGCGGGACGAACTGGTGGAGTTCCAGGTCGACGGCACCCATGGCTCGGCGGTCGCCGGGCTCCGCCGCTGCCGGATCCAGCACCGGGCCGCCACGCCCAAGCCGGTCTGGAATCCGGACCTCCCCGCTCCGGAATCCTTCCGCGACCAGTGGCAGGAGGTGCCGGACAACGCGGAGTTCGCCAATGGATTCCGGGCACAGTGGGAGCTGTTCCTGCGCCATGTGGCCCTCGGCGAGCCCTACCGCTGGGATCTCGCGGCGGGCGCGCGCGGTGTGCAACTCGCCGAGCTCGGGATGCGGTCGTCGGCCGAGGGGCGCCGGCTGGACGTGCCGGAGCTGGAGCTGTGAGCCTGCGGCTGCCGGACGCGGACGGCCGGTGGCGTACGCACATCCCGCGCGCGGACCCGTTCGTCCCCGCCGGCACCGGACCGCCGGCCGCGCGCACGGTCCTCGCCGCCGCGCATGTCGTCGCCGACCCGTACGCGGATCCACACCCCGACAGCGGTGCGGGGGCCGTCGACTGGGACGCCACCCTCGCCTTCCGCCGCCATCTCTGGTCGCACGGTCTGGGAGTGGCGGAGGCGATGGACACCGCCCAGCGCGGCATGGGCCTGGGGTGGGACGCGGCGGCGGAGCTGATCCGCCGGTCGGCGGCCGAGGCGCGAGCGGTCGGTGGTGTGATCGCCTGCGGCGCGGGCACCGACCAGTTGCCCCCCGGCGTGCACGGGCGCACGCCGGCCGTGATCCGCGCGGCGTACGAGGAGCAGTGCGCGCTCGTCGAGGATTCGGGTGCCCGGATCATCCTGATGGCCTCCCGCGCGCTCGCCGCCTCGGCCCGCACCCCGGAGGACTATCACTCGGTTTACGGCGAACTTCTGCGCCAGGCGCGCGAACCGGTCATCCTGCACTGGCTCGGCCCGATGTTCGATCCGGCGCTCGGCGGCTACTGGGGAAGCACCGACACCGACGCCGCCACGGAGACCCTGCTGGAGCTCGTCGCCGCGCATCCGGGCAGGGTGGACGGGGTGAAGGTCTCGCTCCTCGACGCCGGACGGGAGATCGCCCTGCGGCGCCGGCTCCCGCCGGGAGTGCGCTGCTACACGGGTGACGACTTCCACTACCCGGAGCTGATCGCCGGCGACGAATACGGTTTCAGCCATGCCCTGCTGGGTGTCTTCGACCCGCTGGCCCCGCTGGCGGCGGACGCGGCGCGGATGCTGGACACCGATGGCGTACGGACCTCCGGTGCCGCCCGGTTCCGCGCGGCGCTGGATCCGACGGTGCCGCTCGCCCGGCATCTCTTCCAACCCCCGACCCGCTTCTACAAGACGGGCGTGGTCCTGCTGGCCTGGCTCGCGGGCCATCAGCGGCACTTCACCATGGT
Organism: Streptomyces sp. CAU 1734; assembly: GCF_039888735.1. Taxonomy (NCBI): domain Bacteria; kingdom Bacillati; phylum Actinomycetota; class Actinomycetes; order Kitasatosporales; family Streptomycetaceae; genus Streptomyces; species Streptomyces sp. CAU 1734. Next base: position 128,209 of record NZ_JBDQQP010000004.1, on the reverse strand, counting down.
CGGCGGCCTCCAGTCGGCGCGGTCGCTGCCGCATCTCGCGCGGGCGTATGAACTCGCCGACGGTCTGGGCCTGTTCCCGGATCCCGTGCTGGCCGAGGCGCGGATGGCGGCCCTGCTGAGGGTGTACGGAGCGGAGGCGTGACGGGCCGGGCGGGGCCGCTCGGCCGCTTGAGCATCAACCAGATGACGGTGCGACAGCTCTCCCTGCCCGAGCTCTTCACGGCCTGCGCCGGCCTCGGGGTCACCGGGGTGGGTCTGTGGCGCGAGCCGGTCCGGGCCCATGGCCTGGAGGCCGCGGCGCGGCTCGTCCGTGCCGCCGGGCTCACGGTGACGAGTCTGTGCCGCGGCGGTTTCCTCACCGCGATCGACCCGGCGGCGCGGGCCGCCGCACTCGACGACAACCGCGCGGCCATCGACGAGGCGGCGGCCCTGGGCACCGAGACCCTGGTGCTGGTGTCGGGCGGGCTGCCGGCGCACAGCCGCGATCTGTCCGGCGCGCGGGAGCGGATCGCGGACGCGCTGGCGGAGCTCGTCCCGTACGCGGCCGAGCGCGGCGTACGGCTGGCCGTCGAACCGCTGCACCCGATGTACGCGGCGGACCGGTGTGTGGTCTCCACCCTGGCGCAGGCGCTGGAGATCGCGGAGCGGTTCCCGCCGTCACGGGTGGGCGTGGTGGTGGACACGTACCACGTGTGGTGGGACGACACCGCCCCGGGCGCGGTGATGCGCGCGGGCGCGGCCGGGCGGATCCACGGCTTCCAGGTCGCCGACTGGATCACGCCACTTCCGGCGGGGGTGCTCCATGGTCGCGGCCGGCTCGGTGACGGGGCGATCGATCTGCGCGGGTGGCGGGAGCTGGTGGACACGGCCGGCTACCTCGGCCCCATCGAGGTGGAGATTTTCCATGACGGCCTGTGGGCCGAGGACGGGGCGGAGGTCTTGGCGGACACCGTGGCCCGTTTTACCAAGCACCTGCTCTGACCTGCGGCTTCACTGATCAGCTCGTGGTGGTCCGAAAAAGATTCGTCGCGTTGACATAGAGATCGGGTTCCTGTCCCGTCTGTTGGGTGAACGCGTCCGGGCGCGGGAGGTCCCGGACCGGGCGAGGACCGGCTCCGGCGGTCTCGAGGGGAGGCCGGCCCGGCGCACTCACCACCCATTCACCCACGAATGAACAGCGGCCCCCCGACGGAGGACCCTGACGTGAAGTCGAGCGCGGAGGCGGAGTTCCAGGCGTTCGTGGTCAGCCGCTGGCCGCGCATGCTGAGAACCGCGCGTCTGCTGACCGGACATCACCACGACGCGGAGGACCTGGTTCAGTCGGCGCTCGCCACCGCGTACGCGAAGTGGGAGCGGGTGGTGCGCGCGGACGACCCGGACGCCTATGTCTGGCGGATCATGATCAACACCAATACGGACCGGCTCCGGCGCAATCGCGCCCGCGAGTGGCTCACCGCGCGGTTCCCCGAGTCCGCTGCCCCGGACCGCACGGACCGCATCGCCGACCGAGGCGAGCTGATGGCGGCCCTGCACCGGCTCCCGGCGCGTCAGCGGGCGGTGATCGTGCTGCGTTATCTGGAGGACCGCAGTGAATCGGAGGTGGCGACCTTGCTGGGTACGCGGGTGGGCACCGTCCGCAGCCATGCGGCGCGTGCTCTGCGCAAGCTCCGTGAACATCCGGGGGTGACCGATCGGACCGGTGCCGCCGACTCCGCCGGCCCGGCCCCGGCGGAGCGCGCCCGGATCCCCGCGGGGCCGCGGGCCCCGAGGAAGGCGGCCCGCTCATGAGCCGCGACTGCCGTTCCGGCGGCCACGAGGACACTGCGGGGCAGGACGGCAGGATCTGTACCGCCCTGCGGTCCCTGCTCCGCGAAGTCGCCGACGCCGAGCCGATTGGTTCGGCCCCCGTCGCCCGGGTGCTGAGCCGGGGCCGGGCCGCGCGCCGCCGCCGTACCGCCGTGACGGCGGGCGCACTGGCGGTGGCGGCGCTCACGGTGCTCGGATACGCCGCCGTCCCCCAGCTCCAGCGGGCCGGCCCGACCACCGTGGAGGCCGTCACCGTGACCCCGGTGGTGCCGTCCCCCGGCCCGCCCGTGATCGGCGCCGGGCGGGTCCGGGTGGTGCAGGCGTACGAGACGGTCGACCTCGGCCGGGGGGTCTGCATGGTCCTGGCCCCGGAGGGGAGGGGCACCTTCGCCGCCGGGCAGGGGGCTTCGGCGAAGGAGATCGACTGGGAGCGCTCGGTGGCCTCGGGCAGCCCCGGCCTCACCGGTGTGACCGGCGGATACAGCGCGGAACTCGGCCTTGTCCGCGCCGCCTTCCGCACCGCCCGGCCGCCCGCGCGGCTGGTGGTGCGGACCCGGGACGGAAGGGAACACCGGACGGGCGCGCTGCGGCTCCCGGGCCAGCTCTGGGGGGTTTACTACGCCTTTGTCGGGCCCGGGGCGCTGGCGGACGGGTATGCGGTCACGGCATACGCGTCGGATGGGAAGGTGCTGGCCAAGGGCTGGTTCGACCCCTCGGGGGGCCCGGAGGCGGCCCCGGACCGGGCGCCCGACTGGTACTGGTCGGACATCTGAGACCCGCGCGGCCGGCCGGGCGCCGCCGTGCTCCCGCCGACGCCGGGAGGGCCCGCCCGAAGAGCCCGCTGGAAGAGGCCGAAAGAGCCCGCCGGAAGAGGCCGAAAAAGAAGGCGTCCGCCGTACAACCCTTTCCGGGCCGGGCGGGTCGTATCTGGCGTCAAGGTTCCCGGGGGGATGTGTCCAGGGGGAGGATCCGGGGGGATCAGGGAGCCCTGACGGGGGGATGAAGAGGCCCGGCCGTACGGCCGGGCCTCCTCTGATTCCGGCGGGCCCAAGGGCTGCGGCGGGCCTGTGGACAACCCGCTCGCGGGAGTTGTCCACAGGCCGCACGCGTTGTCCGACCTCGGCGGTAGCGTCGGGACATGTCCAATCCAGCAGTGCTCGAAGGGGTCCTCGAGCGGATCACCTACGCCAATGAGGAGAACGGCTACACGGTCGCCCGGGTCGACACCGGGCGCGGTGCCGACGATCTCCTCACGGTGGTCGGCTCGCTGCTCGGCGCCCAAGTGGGGGAGTCGCTCCGGATGGAGGGCCGCTGGGGCTCCCATCCGCAGTACGGCAAGCAGTTCACCGTGGAGAATTACACGACGGTACTTCCCGCCACCATTCAGGGCATACGCCGCTATCTGGGCTCCGGCCTGATCAAGGGCATCGGTCCCCGGATCGCCGAGCGGATCGTGGAGCACTTCGGTGTCGACACCCTCGATGTCATCGAGCGGGAGCCCGCGCGGCTGGTGGAGGTGCCCGGTCTCGGTCCGAAGCGGACCAAGCTGATCGGCGCCGCCTGGGAGGAACAGAAGGCCATCAAGGAGGTCATGGTCTTCCTCCAGGGTGTCGGGGTCTCCACCTCCATCGCCGTGCGCATCTACAAGAAGTACGAGGACGCCTCGATCTCCGTGGTGAAGAACCAGCCCTACCGGCTGGCGGCGGATGTCTGGGGCATCGGATTCCTCACCGCCGACCGGATCGCCCAGGCCGTGGGCATCCCGCACGACAGCCCGGAGCGGGTCAAGGCCGGGCTCCAGTACGCCCTCTCCCAGTCCACCGACCAGGGCCACTGCTTCCTGCCCGAGGAACAGCTGATCGCGCACGCGGTGAAGCTGCTCCAGGTCGACACCGGCCTGGTCATCGAATGCCTCGGCGAACTGGCGGGGGAGGGCGAGGGGGTGGTCCGGGAGCAGGTCCCCGCGCCGGACGGCGGCGAGCCGGTGACGGCGGTCTATCTGGTCCCCTTCCACCGCGCCGAGCTCTCCCTCTCCGCCCAGCTGCACCGGCTGCTGCGCACCCCCGAGGACCGGCTGCCCGCCTTCCGCGACGTCGACTGGGAGAAGGCCCTGGCCTGGCTCGCCGAGCGCACCGGCACCGAGCTGGCACCGGAGCAGCAGGCGGCCGTCCGGCTCGCGCTCACCAGCCGGGTGGCCGTGCTGACCGGCGGCCCCGGGTGCGGAAAGTCCTTCACCGTACGGTCGGTGGTCGAGCTGGCCCGGGCCAAGCGGGCCAAGGTGGTGCTGGCCGCGCCCACCGGCCGGGCGGCCAAGCGGCTCGCCGAGCTGACGGGCGCCGAGGCGTCCACGGTCCACCGGCTCCTGGAGCTCAAACCGGGCGGTGACGCCGCCTTCGACCGGGACCGGCCGCTCGACGCCGATCTGGTGGTGGTGGACGAGGCGTCGATGCTCGATCTGCTGCTCGCCAACAAGCTGGTGAAGGCGGTCGCGCCGGGAGCCCATCTGCTGCTGGTCGGCGATGTGGACCAGCTCCCCAGCGTGGGCGCCGGAGAGGTGCTGCGCGACCTCCTCGCCGAGGACGGCCCGGTGCCGAGCGTCCGGCTCACCCGGATCTTCCGGCAGGCCCAGCAGTCCGGCGTGGTCACCAACGCCCACCGGATCAACTCCGGTTCCCAGCCCGTCACCACCGGCCTCTCCGACTTCTTTCTCTTCGTCGAGGAAGAGACCGAGGACGCGGGACGGCTCACCGTGGATGTCGCTGCGCGAAGGATTCCGGCCAAATTCGGTCTCGATCCACGGCGAGATGTACAGGTTCTCGCCCCCATGCACCGGGGTCCCGCAGGCGCGGGCACCCTCAATGGTCTGCTCCAGCAGGCCATTACCCCCGCACGGCCCGATGTGGCCGAGAAGCGTTTCGGCGGTCGAATCTTCCGGGTCGGCGACAAGGTCACCCAGATCCGCAACAACTACGAGAAGGGCGAGAACGGCGTCTTCAACGGCACGGTCGGCGTCGTCACCTCACTTCACCTGGAGGATCAGCGATTGACGGTGCTCACGGATGAGGACGAAGAGATTCCGTACGATTTCGACGAACTGGACGAACTGGCCCACGCGTATGCGGTGACCATCCACCGCTCCCAGGGCAGCGAGTACCCCGCCGTGGTGATTCCGGTCACCACCGGAGCCTGGATGATGCTTCAGCGGAACCTCCTCTACACGGCGGTCACCCGGGCCAGGAAGCTGGTGGTGCTGGTGGGGTCCCGCAAGGCCATAGGGCAGGCGGTGCGCACGGTTTCCGCAGGCAGACGCTTCACGGCACTCGACCACCGGCTCGCCGGAGGCTGACGCGCCGGCTCCGCCGGGCGGGGGAAGCACCCCCGTGCCGGGGTGGGAAATGACACCCCGGCTTCCGGAATGCGGCTTGACGGGGCAGGATGGGCAGGCTGGCGGCACTGAGTGCCGCCAAATAGCCCAACGGGCGACCCCGAGTGCACTCTGCTGAGCCAAATGGGGGATGGTAGAGACAGTCAGGGCACCTCGAAGAAGAGGCACTACGTCGGTGAGGGATGACGTGAGCGACAACTCTGTAGTACTGCGGTACGCGGACGGTGAATACACCTACCCGGTGGCTGAGAGCACCGTCGGCGACAAGGGCTTCGACATCGGGAAGCTCCGAGCCCAGACCGGTCTGGTGACCCTGGACAGCGGCTACGGCAACACCGCCGCCTATAAGTCCGCGATCACCTACCTCGACGGTGAAGAGGGCATCCTGCGGTACCGCGGGTACCCGATCGAGCAGCTGGCCGAGCGCTCCAGCTTCACCGAGGTGGCCTACCTGCTCATCAACGGTGAGCTTCCGACCGTCGACGAGCTCGCCGCCTTCAAGGGCGAGATCACCCAGCACACGCTGCTGCACGAGGACGTCAAGCGGTTCTTCGACGGCTTCCCGCGCGACGCCCACCCGATGGCCATGCTCTCCTCCGTGGTCAGCGCGCTCTCCACGTTCTACCAGGACAGCCACAACCCGTTCGACGAGAAGCAGCGCCACCTCTCCACGATCCGGCTGCTCGCCAAGCTGCCCACGATCGCGGCGTACGCGTACAAGAAGTCGATCGGCCACCCGTTCGTCTACCCGCGCAATGACCTCGGGTATGTCGAGAACTTCCTGCGCATGACCTTCTCGGTCCCCGCGCAGGAGTACGACCTCGACCCGGTCGTCGTGGCGGCGCTGGACAAGCTGCTCATCCTGCACGCGGACCACGAGCAGAACTGTTCGACCTCCACCGTCCGTCTGGTCGGCTCCTCGCAGGCGAACATGTTCGCCTCGATCTCCGCCGGCATCTCCGCCCTCTGGGGCCCGCTGCACGGCGGCGCCAACCAGTCGGTGCTGGAGATGCTGGAGGGCATCCAGGCATCCGGCGGCGATGTCGACACCTTCATCCGCAAGGTGAAGAACAAGGAGGACGGCGTCCGCCTGATGGGCTTCGGGCACCGCGTCTACAAGAACTTCGACCCCCGGGCGAAGATCATCAAGGCGGCGGCGCACGACGTCCTCTCCGCTCTCGGCAAGTCCGACGAGCTGCTGGACATCGCCCTCAAGCTGGAGGAGCACGCGCTCTCGGACGACTACTTCGTCGAGCGCAAGCTCTACCCGAACGTCGACTTCTACACCGGTCTGATCTACCGGGCGATGGGCTTCCCGACCGAGATGTTCACCGTGCTCTTCGCGCTCGGCCGGCTCCCCGGCTGGATCGCCCAGTGGCACGAGATGATCAAGGAGCCCGGTTCGCGCATCGGCCGTCCGCGCCAGATCTACACGGGCGTCGTCGAGCGCGACTTCGTCCCGGTCGAGGCCCGCTGACGCCCTCACCCCCCGCCCCACCCCGCAAGCCCCCCGGCCGGGACCTACAAGGTCCCGGCCAACCCGGCTCCCGCGCCCCCGCCCGCACCGCGATCCCGCCCCCGGGAATCGCATCCGGGGGCGAGCCGGGCCACCCCGCCCCCGTCGGCGGCGCGGGGTGATGGATCCCGGCCCCGCCGGCGGCACGGAGCCCTCCGCGGCCTTCCTGAGCAGGGCGAGCGCCCTCTTGCCCCTTGCCCCGCACTCCGGGCGGGGCGGGCGAAGCCGGCCCCGCTGGGGGCACCTTCCGGGCGAGGCTCCGGCGGAGCGCGCCGGGCTCGTGCGGAGCCCCGGAAACCCGCCCGGGATCGGGCTGAGTGATCCCGGCCCGCCGCGGAGCCCTCTGGAGTCCCCCTGAGTGGGGCGAGCGCGCACCCCGGCCCGTCAGTGCCCCGAGCCACCGTCCCGTACGCGCGGGCCGGCGCCGAGCGGTGCGGCCCGACCGGGGGCGCCTCCGGGCGAAGCCTCGGGGGGTCCGAGGCGCCGGACTCGGGTCCCGGGTCGAGTACATGCGAGCCCCGCCGGGGGCGCTTCCCCAACTGTGCCGGGGGCCCCCGCCCGGGCGAGGCTTCGGCGGAGTTCGAGGCGCCGGGTCCGGCGCGGAGCCCCGGGAAACACGGTCGCGTACCCCTCCCGGCGATTCCGGATCGCCCTCCGCCGCGGTCCGCCCGAGGACAAGGCCGGCCCCGTCGCGGGCGGCGCGAGAGCCCTCACCGCGCGCCCGGAACCCCCGCCCGCGGCACTGAGTGCCGCATGCCCCTCCGCGGGGACGCGGAGACCGCCCCCGCCGTCCCTGAGCCGCACCCGGCGGCCCACGCGGGCCCCTGTACGGCCCTGTGCGGCCTCGTGACGGACGTACGCCCCCGAGGTGCCTCCGGGGGCCCACCCCGCCCCGTACGGCCCGCAGACGACGAAAGCGCCCCGCCGCCGATCCCCCCACGGGTCGGCGAGCGGGGCGCTTCCCATATCCCCGGAGCGGATTCCCCCCACGGGATCCGGCCGGGTGTCTGTGTCGCACACACTCTGTCGCACACACTCTGTCGCACACACGCTTGCGCGGTCTGCCGGGGTACGTACGCACGGGAGGGCCGCTCAAAGCTCCCCGGGCACGTGCCCCGGCCAACGCTTGCCCGGAGTGTCCCCCAAGACACTCCCCGGACGTCCCCCAAGACGTCCTTGGCATCGCCCACTTAGACTCTCAGAGAGTCTGAATGGTTACCCCCAAATATCTGTGATCTAGGTCTCTTTGTGAAGGTCTTGTGCGTCACATGTAGTCACCTGAAGGACCGCAAACGCAGGCTGTTCGTCACCACAAAGACGGACGAAAAGGCCATGGCAAATCCAGCGATCATGGGGTTGAGCAGGCCCGATGCCGCGAGCGGCAGTGCGGCGACGTTATAGCCGAAAGCCCAGAAAAGATTGCCCTTGATCGTGCCGAGTGTCCGGCGGGCGAGACGGATGGCGTCGGCCGCGGTCCGGAGGTCGCCGCGTACGAGGGTGAGGTCGCCGGCTTCGATGGCGGCGTCGGTTCCGGTGCCCATGGCGAGTCCGAGGTCGGCCTGGGCGAGTGCGGCGGCGTCGTTGACTCCGTCGCCGACCATGGCGACGCTGCGTCCTTCGGCCTGGAGGCGCTTGACGACGTCGACCTTGTCCTCGGGCATGACCTCGGCGTGGACCTCGTCGATGCCGACCTCGGCGGCGACGGCCTCGGCGACGGCCCTGTTGTCGCCGGTGAGCAGGATCGGGGTCAGCCCCAGGGCCCGCAGCTCGGTGATCGCCTCCGCGCTGGTCTCCTTCACCGCGTCGGCGACGGTCAGCACGCCGAGCGCCCCGCCGTCCCGGGCGGCGTGGACGGCCGTGCCGCCGCCGTCGGTGATCCCGTACGGCTCGATCCCCGCCTCCGTGAGCAGCCGGGCCCGGCCGACCAGGACGGTGTGTCCGTCCACCACCCCGCGCACACCGAGCCCCGGCACATTCTCGAACGACGCCGGCACCGGCAGCGTGCCGATCCGCTCCTGCGCTCCCGCCGCGACGGCTTGGGCGATGGGGTGTTCGGAGGAGTGTTCCAGGGCGCCGGCGAGCCGCAGGATCTCGTTCTCGGTGACGCCGTCGGCGGGGTGGATGCCGAGCAGGGTCATTTTGCCGGTGGTGACGGTGCCGGTCTTGTCGAGGACGACGGTGTCGACCTTGCGGGTGGATTCGAGGACCTCGGGTCCCTTGATGAGGATGCCGAGCTGGGCTCCCCGGCCGGTGCCGACCATGAGCGCGGTCGGGGTGGCCAGGCCCAGGGCGCAGGGGCAGGCGATGATCAGCACGGCCACGGCGGCCGTGAAGGCGGCGGTGGTGTCGCCGGTGGTGAGCAGCCAGACCATCAGCGTGCCGGCGGCTATCAGCAGCACGGCCGGGACGAAGACGGCGGAGATCCTGTCGGCCAGCCGCTGCACGTCGGCCTTGCCGTTCTGCGCGTCCTCGACCAGCTTCGCCATCCGGGAGAGCTGGGTGTCCGCGCCGACCCGGGTGGCTTCCACGACGAGCCGGCCGGAGGTGTTGACGGTGCCGCCCGTGACCGCGTCCCCGCTCGCCACGTCCACGGGCACGGACTCGCCGGTGAGCATGGCGGTGTCCACCGCGGACGATCCCTCGACCACGACACCGTCGGTGGCGATCTTCTCCCCGGGCCGGACGGCGAACCGGTCGCCGATCACCAGCCGGCCGACCGGAATCCGTACCTCCGTACCGTCGCGCAGGACGGCCACGTCCTTGGCGCCCAGCCGCATCAGGGCCCGCAGTGCCGCCCCGGCCTTCCGCTTGGAACGGGCCTCCAGATACCGGCCGAGCAGGATGAAGGTCACCACACCGGCGGCGACCTCCAGATAGATCGCGGACGAGCCGTCGCCGCGCGAGGCGGTGAAGTCGAAGCCGTGCCGCATTCCGGGCATTCCGGCATGACCGAAGAAGAGGGCCCACAGGGACCAGCCGAAGGCGGCGAGGGTGCCGACGGAGACCAGGGTGTCCATGGTGGCCGCGCCGTGCCGGAGGTTCTTCCAGGCGGCGAGGTGGAAGGGCAGGCCGCCCCAGACGACGACGGGCGCGGCGAGGGTCAGCGAGAGCCACTGCCAGTTGTCGAACTGGAGGGCCGGGACCATCGCGAGCAGGATCACCGGTGCGGAGAGCACGGCGGAGACGGTCAGGCGCCGGCGCAGGGCGGCGGTCCCGGGGTCTTCTCCCGCGGGTCCGTCATCATCGCCGCCGGTACGCGAACGGCCCGCCCCGGAGTCCGCCGAGCGCTCCGTTCCCGCTTCCGGCCGGGGTTCCGCTTCCGGTTCCGCTTCGAGTTCCGCTTCGGGTTCCGGTTCCGGCGGCGGGGGCTCCGTCGCGGTGTAGCCGGTCCGTACGACGGTGGCGATCAGATCGGCCACCGCGAGATCCGGCGGACAGGAGATGCGCGCCTTCTCGGTGGCGTAGTTGACCGTGGCCTCCACACCCTCCATGCGGTTGAGCTTCTTCTCCACGCGCGCGGCGCAGGAGGCGCATGTCATGCCGCCGATGACGAGTTCGACGCGGGAGGTCTCCGCCGGAGGCGCCGGCGAGGTGCCCGGCTCCTGGGCCGCCCGTGGTGCCGGGGCCGATTCCGTCCGGTGCGATTCCATGATCGGGACTCCAAGAGGGGCGGGGCGTGGCCGGGCCGTACGGAACCAGTCTCCGACGGGTCGGGTACGGCCCGGCGCGCGGGGTTCAGGCGGCGGTGCCGACCAGCTCGTATCCGGCCTCGTCCACGGCCTCGCGCACGGCGGCCTCGTCGAGCGGGGCGGCCGAGACCACGGTGACCTTGCCGGTGGCGGCGACGGCCGTCACGGAGGTCACCCCGGCGATGGCGGAGATCTCGGCCGAGATCGCGCCCTCGCAGTGTCCGCAGGTCATGCCGGAGACCTCGTAGACGGTGGTGACGGCGCCCTCGCCGGCCTCGGCCGCGCCGGTGCCGCAGGAGCTGCCGCCGCAGCAGCCGGAGGCCGGAGTCGCCTCGGTGATCTCGATCTCGGTCTTCGCGGTCATATCGCTCTCCTCGCAGGGCGGATGAGGTGCGCATCGCAGCGCGCACTCGTGGTGTACCGGGGCCCGTGTGACTCCCGGGACCCTGTGACACTCACTATACAATACCCCTAGGGGGTATCGCGAGGTCCTGGGGGATTTTCGACCGGTGTGCCGCCGCCGTTCCTGAAGGGGCAGGTGTCGTGGTCGGGGAAGAGCGGCTCCAGGTAGCGGAACATCACCTTCTTGATCTCCCGGACGTACGCCTGGCGCTCCTCGCCCTCATGGGTGAGGGCCAGATCGAGCCCCGCTTTGAAGAGGGTCAGGGAGACATGGGCGATCCGGGAGAGCTCGGCGGGCGGCGTCTCGGGCAGGTACATGCCCAGGATCGTCTCGATCCGGGTGAGCAGTCCCTGATGGATGGTGTGGAACTCCTCGGCGATCTGCCCCGGGGTGTCGGGGCCGTGGATCAGCACGGCGAAGGCGGGATTCTCGTAGTTGAAGGCGAAGAGCGGGTCGAGCATCGCGTCCAGCAGTTCGTCCAGCGGCAGATCGAGCCCGGCGGTGACCAGGGCCGCGCCGTGGGACTCGCGCCACTGGTGGAGCAGGCGCCCGCCGAGCTCGACGGCGATGGCCTCCTTGTTGGGGAAGAACTGATAGAGCGTGCCGGGGGAGACCTTCGCCCGCCGGGCGATGGCGTTGGTGCTGGCGGCGGCGTATCCGCTGGTGGCGAAGACATCCGCCGCCGCTTCCAGCAGCTGGGCGATCCGGCGCTCGCCCCGCGCCTGGCGCCGGCGCGGCCTGGCGGCGGCCGAGTCCGTGCCTGTGCCTGTGCCGGCGCCTGTGCCCGTGTCCGTGCCTGCGTCGCCGGTGTCGATGTCGATGTCGATGTCGGTGTCGGCGTCGTCCGGTCTGCCCGGCTCGCTCGCGGTGGCCGCCGCCTCGGGGCGGGCGCCCGTCGCGCGCCCGGGGCGGGCCGGGGGCTTCCGGGCGCCGGTACGGCCATGGCTCCGCGCGGGACCGGGGCCGGACGTGGCGCCGGGGTCCGACGGGTGCTCCCGGGCCGCCCCGGGCCCGCCGTCAGTCGTGAACCCGCCGTCGCCGGTCGCGGGCGCCTCGCCGGCCGCGCGTCCTGAACTGCCCGCGCGTCCTGAGCCGGCCGCGCGCCCTGAACCGTTCGCGGATCCCGAGTGGTTCGCGGGCCCCGAATCGTTCGCGGGCTCCGGCTGTGTCGGCTCCGGCACTGAAATCCCCAGCTTCCTCATGCGGTTGACAAACGCGAGTCAGCGCTCGCATTCTTGGGTTAATGCGAGTGATCACTCGTATTTGCCGAGTTGATGGCAATGGTCGACCCATGCTGCCTGTCCGCTTGCCCGACTGCCTGAAGGACCGGCTGACTGCACGCCTGCGCATGGGCCACGGTGAAGGGGACATCGCACCATGTCCGAAGTCAACACTGCGCCTCCCGGAGGGCCGCCGATCGGGCGATGGACGCGCTTCGTCGTCGCGCGGCCGAGGCTCGCCCTGCTCACGGCCCTGGTGCTCACCGCGCTCGCGGTATTCGCCGGCAGTGGGGTGGCGGACCGGATGGGCAGTGGCGGCTGGGAGGACCCGGCCGCGGAATCGAGCTATGCGACCAAGGCGCTCCAGCGGGAGTTCCCCGCCTCCCAGCCGAATCTGCTGCTGCTGGTGGACGGCGGGCGGCAGGGGGTGGACAGCCCCGGGGTCGCCGCCGAGGGGCGGCGGCTCGCGGAGTCGCTGGCGGCCGAGGAGGGCATCACCGGGGTCGGGTCGTACTGGCAGACCCCCTCGCCCGCCCTGCGCGCCGAGGACGGGCGCCAGGCGCTGATCGCCGCCCGCATCCTGGGGGACGAGAAGACCGCGGCCGAGGTGCTGGAGCGGATAGCCCCCGATTTCCGGGGCGACCACGGCCCGGTGGAGGTGACCATCGGCGGCCCGGTGGCCGTGTCCCATGAGATGACCACCATCGTCCAGGAGGATCTGCTGCTGGCCGAGATGATCGCCCTGCCGGTCACCCTGATCCTGCTGGTGATGGTCTTCGGCAGCGCGGTCGCCGCGATGCTGCCGCTCGCCGTCGGCATCGTCGCCATCCTGGGGACGAACGCCGTGCTCCGCGGCATCACGGAGTTCGCCGATGTCTCGGTCTTCGCGATGAACCTCACCACCGCGCTCGGGCTCGGTCTCGCCATCGACTACGCCCTCTTCATCGTCCGGCGGTACCGCGAGGAGCTGGAGCGCGGCGCGGAGGTGCGCGAAGCGGTGGCGACGACCCTGCGCACCGCGGGCCGCACGGTTCTCTACTCCGCGCTCACCGTGGCCGTCTCGCTGGCCGCGATGCTGGTCTTCCCGCAGTACTTCCTGCGCTCCTTCGCCTATGCCGGAATCGCCGTGGTGCTGCTGGCCGCCGCCGCCGCGCTGCTCGTTCTCCCGGCCGCGCTGATCGTGCTGGGACACCGGGTCAATGCCCTGGACCTGCGCCGGCTCTTCCGGCGCCGCCGGGCCGGCGCGGCCGGGAAGACCGCGCCCGCCGCCGGGGAAGGAGCCGCGAGCGGTGCGGGATGGGGGAGGTTCGCGGATCTGGTGATGCGCAGGGCCCCGCTCTTCGCCTTCTCCACCATCGCCGCCCTTCTCCTTCTCGGGCTGCCCTTCCTCGGGGTGAAGTTCGGGACGCCCGACGACCGCCAGCTCCCGACGACCGCCGAGTCGCACCTTGTCCAGCAGCAGATACGGGAAGGCTTCCCGGGCAGCCCCGACGGCGGGTTGCAGATCCTCACCGAGGAGCGCCGGGAGAGCGGGGAAGCGGCGCGGACCGCCGCCCATGCCGAGTACCGCGACCGTGTCGCCGCCCTGCCGGGTGTGCTGCGGGTCGACGGCCCGGTCTTCACCGCCGGCGGCACGGGCCACTACTCCGTACAGCCCAGGGGAGAGGCGGTGGGTGAGGGAGCTCAGCGGCTGGTGCATCAGCTGCGCGACACCCCCGCGCCGTTCGCCACCGCGGTCACGGGCCGGGCCGCGGTCCTGGAGGACTCCAAGACCGCGATAGGCGACCGGCTGCCGCTCGCGCTCGGGATCATCGTGGTGACGACCCTGCTGATCGTCTTCCTGCTCACCGGCAGTGTGCTGATACCGCTCCAGGCGGTGGTGCTCAATGCGCTGAGCCTGACGGCCATGTTCGGGGCGATGGTCTGGATCTTCCAGGACGGCAATTTCTCCGGGGCGCTGGGCTTCACACCCACCGGGGACATAGAGACCAATCTGCCGGTACTGATGTTCTGCATCGCCTTCGGGCTCTCCATGGACTACGGAGTCTTTCTGATCTCCCGGATCAAGGAGGAGTACGACCGCACTCATGACCATGACGCCGCTGTCCGGTTCGGGCTTCAGCGCACCGGCGGGCTGATCACGGCCGCGGCGGTGATCCTCGCCGTGGTGATGGTGGCCATCGGCACCTCGCGGGTGACCAACACCAAGATGCTGGGTCTGGGGATCGCGCTGGCCGTGCTGATGGATGCCATGGTGGTCCGGAGTCTGCTCGTTCCCTCGGTGATGAAGCTGATGGGGGCCCGGTCCTGGTGGGCGCCCGCTCCACTGCGCCGCTTCCACCAGCGCTTCGGGCTGAGTGAGGGGGAGGAGATAGCCCCGCCCGCGCCGCCCGCCGCCTCCGGGGAAGAGGTCCCGGACGCCTCCGGCACCGGCGGCGCGGCGCCACCCGGCCGGGAGACCGTGGCATCAACCGCCCCCGGAGGGGGTTCCTGACCTGCGGTCCTGCGGTCCTGCGGTCCTGCGGCTCCCGGCCGGGAGAGCCGGCCCCGGATGTCCCCTGCGGAGGGAGTCCCGTACGGGGAAGTCCCGCACCCCTTGATCGGGGTGCGGGACTCCGGGTCACCGATATCGCGGTCGGCTGCGCTCGCCGTGTCCGCCGTGTTCGCGGTGCCTGCGGTGTTCGTCGTGCCGCCGGCCGTGCGGTCCTCTTCTCACCGGCCCTTGTTGCCCGGACGGTTGGCCACCCAGGCACGGATGGTCTCCGGGTACCAGTACGGCTTGCCTCCCTCGACGAGGTCGGGCGGCGGGAGCAGGCCGTGCTTGCGATAGGTGCGGACCGTGTCCGGCTGCACCCGGATGTGAGCAGCGATGTCCTTGTAAGACCAGAGCCTTCTGTCCGTCATCTCCGCGACACCTCCCTGCGCGTGCGACAGCGGCGGCCTGGGGGCCGTCGGGGGAGCAGTCGCACCGACGCTGGCGATCACTGAGACTGCGCCTGATGAGTGGTCGCAGGGGAGATGCAGCCGAGGGCTGTTGACCGTCTGTGACGGAAAACCCGCGTAATGGAGAAATGCGAGATGGGTGGGGGACAACCGTGACAGAAGTGGCGCGTTGTGTTCAGGCCCCGCAAGAGCGCAGGAATCGGCGGGTCCGCTGGGCGATGGGGAAGGGTTTGTCCGGCGGACAGGGATACATGTCCTGCTCCACGATGGCGAAAAGGTCGACTCCCAGCGCTTGGGCGGCGGCCAGTACGGGCTCCAGAGCGGGCACGCCGGCCGGCGGCTCGCACATCACCCCGCGCCCGACGGCCGGCCCGAAAGGCACCTCCTCGGCGATCACCCCGGCGAGGATCTCCGGGTCGACCTGCTTCAGATGGAGATAGCCGATCCGCTCGCCATAGGTCTCGATCAGTTTGACGCTGTCGCCGCCGCAGTAGGCGTAGTGCCCGGTGTCCAGGCAGAGCGAGACCAGTTCCGGATCGGTGGCGTCGAGGAAGCGGGCGACATTCTCCTCGCTGTCGACATGGGTGTCCGCATGCGGATGCACCACGATTTTCAGCCCGTACCGGTCGCGCACCTCACGGCCCAGCCGTTCGGTCTGAGCGGCGAGATCGCGCCACTGCCCGGGGGTGAGCGTGCTCTCCTCCAGCACCCGGCCGGTTCTGTCGTCCCGCCAGAAGGACGGGATGACGACCAGATGCCCGGCCCCCGTCGCCCGGGTCAGTTCCGCGATCTCCGAGACATGCGACCAGGTCTTCTCCCAGACGGCCGGGCCGTGGTGCAGTCCGGTGAAGACCGTTCCCGCCGAGACCTTCAGGCCGCGCCGGGCGGTCTCGTCCACGAGTACCGCCGGGTCGCGGGGGAGGTAGCCGTGAGGGCCGAGTTCGATCCACTCGTACCCCGCTTCGGCGACCTCGTCGAGGAAGCGCCGCCAGGGCACCTGCTGAGGGTCGTCGGGGAACCACACCCCCCAGGAGTCGGGGGCCGAGCCGACCCGGATGCGGTTCAGGGAGGGGACGGAGGAGGTCATGGCGCCGAGCTTTCCGGCCGCGCCGGAAGAGTGTCAAGGCTTCGTCCGAATGTCAGGACAAAATGTTGACAGGGTTCCAGGGCGACCATTAGACCTGGGGAGCCGGGCGTCGAACCGAAGGGACGCGCATGACTCAGGCGTACGACCCGCCGCCGTACGACGTGATCACCATGGGCCGGATCGGGGTGGATCTCTATCCGCTGCGGATCGGGGTGCCGCTGGCGCAGGTCGACACATTCGGGAAGTTCCTCGGCGGCTCGGCGGCGAATGTCGCGGTCGGCGCGGCCCGGCTCGGCCGCCGTACGGCCCTCATCACCCGCACCGGGCGGGATGCCTTCGGGGACTATCTCCACCAGGCGCTGGCCGGATTCGGGGTGGACGACCGCTGGGTCACACCGGTGGCGGCGTATCCCACCCCGGTCACCTTCTGCGAGATCTTCCCGCCGGACGACTTCCCGCTCTACTTCTACCGGCAGCCGACCGCCCCTGATCTGGAGATCCATGAGCGGGAGCTGGATCTCGCGGCGATCCGCGCCACCCGGGTTTTCTGGGTGACCGGCACGGGTCTGTGCGCGGAGCCCAGCCGGACGGCGACCCTGGCCGCGCTCGCCCATCGCGCCCGCGCCGACGCCGACACCCCGGGAAGCCACAGCCGCGCCGCCGGGCCCCGGATCACCGTCCTCGATCTCGACTGGCGGCCGATGTTCTGGCGGGACCCCGCCGAGGCCGGGCCCCACTACCGCCGGGCGCTCGCCCATGCCACGGTCGCCGTCGGCAATCTCGACGAGTGCGAGATCGCCACCGGTGAACGCGAGCCCGAGGCCGCCGCCCGCGCGCTGCTGTCCACCGGCGTCGAGCTCGCCGTGGTCAAGCAGGGCCCCGAGGGCGTACTCGCCCTGCACCGCGACGGCACCCGCGCCGAGGTGCCGCCGGTCCCGGTCGAGGTGGTCAACGGCCTCGGCGCCGGCGACGCCTTCGGCGGCGCCCTCTGCCACGGTCTGCTCTCCGGCTGGGATCTCGGCCGGATCATGCGGTACGCCAACGCCGCCGGGGCGATCGTCGCCTCCAGGCTGGCCTGTTCGACGGCGATGCCGTACGCCTCCGAGGTCGAACAGGTCCTCTCCGGCGGCCCGGTCCCGCCGTCCCCCACACCCCCGCCCTCGCCCGACCTGCCCGGCGCCGCACCGCCGGCCCCCGTACCGCGCACTCCCGCCGCACCCGCCTCCCCCGGGGAACCGCGGTGAGCCGCGTCGACATCGCCGAGCTCGTCGCCATCCGCAGCCGCCGGCCGGAGGCCGTGGCGGAGGCCGCGCTCCGCCGCCGCAGACGCCCCGCGCTGCTCGGTCCGAGCGGCCGGCTGATGATCATCGCCGCCGATCATCCGGCCCGCGGCTCCCTCGCCGTCGGCGAGCGCGGCCTCGCCATGGCCAACCGGCTCGATCTGCTCGAACGGCTCTGTCTGGCACTCTCCCGGCCCGGCGTCGACGGCGTGCTCGCCACCGCCGACATCCTCGACGACCTCCTGCTGCTCGGCGCGCTGGACGACAAGATCGTCGTCGGGTCGATGAACCGCGGCGGCCTCGCGGGCGCCTCCTTCGAGCTGGACGACCGTTTCACCGGCCACCGCGCCCAGGATCTGCACCGTCTCGGCTTCGACGCCGGCAAGCTGCTGCTGCGCATCGACTACCAGGACGCCGGGTCGCTCGACACCCTCCACTCCACCGCCCGCACGGTGGACGAGATGGCCGAACGGCGGCTGCCCGTCTTCATCGAGCCCTTCATCTGCCATCGGGTCGGGGGGATCGTCCGCAATGACCTCAGCGCCGAGGCCGTCATCCGTTCGATCGCCATCGCCTCCGGGCTGGCCGGGACCTCCGCGTACACCTGGCTGAAAGTGCCGGTCACCGAGGATCCCGGCGACATGGCGCGGGTGATGGAGACCTCCACCCTCCCGGCGGTCGTCCTCGGCGGCGAGATCGGCGGCGATCAGCACGGCGCGTACGAGAAGTGGCGCGGCGCGCTGCGGCTTCCCACCGTGCGGGGGCTGGTGGTGGGCCGTTCGCTGCTCTATCCGGTCGACGGCGATGTCGCGGGCGCGGTCGACACGGCCGTCGGTCTGCTCCAGGGGTAGGGAGAGGGCATGAACGCCGAACAGGAAGCATCCACGACACCGCCCGCCCGGACCGGCCGCCATCTCCCGGCCGGCAGCGCCGCCCGCGGCCCGTACGCGCTCCGGATCGCCCCCGAGGACGCGGGCTGGCGGTACTCCGCCCTGCGCGTACTGGAGCTGGAGCCGGGCGAAACGCATGTTCTGGACACCGGCGGTAGTGAATGGCTCGTACTGCCCTTGAGCGGGGGGTGCACAGTTCGCACGGAAGGTGAAATCTTCGAACTGCGGGGAAGGAAGAGCGTATTCGGCGAAGTCACCGACTTCGCCTATCTACCGCGTGACACCCGCGCACAGATCGCCTCCGGTGCGGGAGGCCGCTTCGCCCTGGCAGGAGCGAAGTGCGAGCGACGACTCCCCGCTCGCTACGGCCCCGCGCCGGAGGTACCGGTCGAACTGCGCGGCGCGGGCGTCTGCTCGCGCCAGGTGAACAACTTCGCCGCCGCCGACACCTTCGACTGCGACCGCCTGATCGCCGTCGAAGTGCTCACCCCCGGCGGGAACTGGTCCTCCTATCCGCCCCACAAACACGATGAGCACCACCCGGGCGCCGAATCCGTGCTGGAGGAGATCTACTACTTCGAGATCGACGGGGACGGCCCCGGCTACCACCGGGTCTCGCCGTCCCGGCCGGGCGGCACCGATGTGCTCGCCGAGGTGCGCACCGGGGACGCCGTCCTCATCCCCGACGGCTGGCACGGCCCGTCCGTCGCCGCACCGGGGCGGACGATGTACTACCTCAATGTGATGGCCGGGCCCGGCGACCGCGAGTGGCTGATCCGCGACCACCCCGACCACGCCTGGATCCGCGACACCTGGCCGGACCTGCCCGTCGACCCCCGGCTGCCGTTCCACGGGGCCGATGCCCACGCGACCCCCTCGCACTCCGACTCCGACTCCGCCACCGAGGAGGGCCACCGATGACCACACGCCGGCTGACCGTCGCCCAGGCGCTCGTCGCCTTCCTCGCCCGCCAGTACACCGAACGAGACGGCCGGCGCCGGCGTCTGATCGCCGCCACCTGGGGCATCTTCGGCCACGGCAATGTCGCGGGCATCGGCCAGGCGCTGGTGGAATCCGGCACCGGCCCCGGCACCCCCATGCCGTACTACCAGGGCCGCAATGAACAGGCCATGGTTCATGCGGCCGTCGGATACGCCCGGCAGTCCCGCCGGCTCTCCGCCCACGCCGTCACCACCTCCATCGGCCCCGGCGCCACCAATCTGGTCACCGGCGCCGCGCTGGCGACGGTCAACCGGCTGCCCGTACTGCTGCTGCCCGGCGATGTCTTCGCGACCCGGCCCGCCGACCCCGTACTCCAGCAGCTCGAACTCCCCTGGGCCGGTGATGTGTCGGTCAACGACACCCTGCGCCAGGTCTCCCGCTGGTTCGACCGGGTCACCCGCCCCGAGGCGCTCATCCCGGCCGCGCTCCAGGCGATGCGGGTCCTCGCCGACCCCGCCGAGACGGGCGCGGTCACCCTGGCGCTGCCGCAGGACGTGCAGGCCGAGGCGTATGACTGGCCGGTGGAGTTCTTCGCCGAGCGTGTCTGGCGGGTGGCCCGCCCCCGGCCCGACACCGACGCCCTCGCGGCTGCCCGGCAGGCCCTGGCCGCCGCCCGGCGCCCGCTGATCGTCGCGGGCGGCGGCATCCGCCACAGCGAGGCCGAGGGCGCGCTGCGAGAGTTCGCCGAAGCCACCGGGATCCCGGTCGCCGCCACCCAGGCGGGCAAGGGCTCGCTGCCCCACGACCACCCCGCCGACATCGGCGCCATCGGCCACACCGGCACCGCCACCGCCGATGAACTCGCCCGCACCGCCGATCTGGTGATCGGCGCCGGCACCCGATGGACCGATTTCACCACCGCGTCGGCCACCCTCTTCCAGAACCCCGACGTCCGCTTCGTCAATATCAACATCACCTCCTTCGACGCCCACAAAATGGCCGGAACCAGCCTGGTCGGCGACGCTCGCGAGGTGCTGGCGGAGCTCGGCGCGGGAGCGGCGGACTTCCGGGTTCCGGCCGCGTACCGGGAGGAGTACGGCGCGGCCAAAGCCCGCTGGGAGAGCCGGGTGGACGCCGCGTACCTGGCCGGCGACCCGGCGGCCCGCCCCACCCAGACCCAGCTCCTCGGCGCACTCGACGCCCTGGTCACCGGCGACGACATCCTGATCAACGCGGCCGGCTCGCTCCCCGGCGACCTGCACAGACTCTGGCGTGCCCGCTCCGCCGACCAGTACCACGTCGAATACGGCTACTCCTGCATGGGATACGAGATCCCGGCCGCCATCGGGGTCGCCATGGCCGCCCCCGGCCGCCCCGTCTGGGCGCTCGTCGGCGACGGCACCTATCTGATGAACCCCACCGAGATCGTCACCGCCGTACAGGAGGACATCCCGATCAAGGTGGTGATCATCCAGAACCACGGATACGCCTCCATCGGCGGTCTCTCGGAGGCCGTCGGCGCCGAGCGCTTCGGCACCGCCTACCGCCGCCGGGCCGCCGACGGCACCTACACCGGCGACCCGCTCCCGGTCGACCTGGCCGCCAACGCGGCCTCGCTCGGACTCCGGGTGATCCGTGCCAAGACCGTGGGTGACCTGCGAGAAGCACTCGCCGAGGCGCGGGCGTCCACGGTCCCCACAGGTGTCTACATCGAGACCGAAACGGCAGACACTGTGTCGGGCGCGCCCCCGGCGCAGGCGTGGTGGGATGTTCCCGTGGCGGCGATCGCGAGCCGCGCGTCCGCCGTCGGCGCCCGTGAGGAGTACGAGCGGCGGATCGCGGCCCGGCGCCGCCATCTGTGAGGGACCGGACATCCGGTGCCCGCGCGGCGCACCGGCCGCCGCGGGCCGGGACCGACCGCGTCCCGGACCGGCCGACGCACCCGCCGGCACCCCGCGTACCGGCCGATCGGCGCCCGCGAACCGATCGGCGCACCCGCAGAGCTCGCGCAACCGGCAGCTGAGAAGGAGCCTTTCGTCATGACGAAGACCGTCAACCACTGGATCGCCGGCAGGACCGTCGAGGGCACCTCCGGCAACTGGGGCCCGGTCACCGATCCGGCGACCGGTGCCGTCACCACCCGGGTGGCGCTCGCCTCGGCCGAGGAGGTCGGCGCCGCCGTCGCCGCCGCGAAGGAGGCGTACGCGGCGGGCTGGGGCACCTCCTCGCTCGCCCGCCGCACCGCCGTGCTCTTCCGCTACCGCGCCCTGCTCGACGCCCGCCGTGACGAGATCGCCGCGCTGATCACCGCCGAGCACGGCAAGGTGCACTCCGACGCCCTCGGCGAGGTCGCCCGGGGTCTGGAGATCGTCGAGCTGGCCTGCGGCATCACCACCCAGCTCAAGGGCGAGCTCTCCACCGAGGTGGCCGGCCGGGTCGATGTCTCCTCGATCCGGCAGCCGCTCGGCGTCGTCGCCGGCATCACCCCGTTCAACTTCCCGGCGATGGTGCCGATGTGGATGTTCCCGCTCGCCATCGCCTGCGGCAACACCTTCGTCCTCAAGCCGAGCGAGAAGGACCCGTCGGCCGCGAATCTGCTCGCCGAACTGGCCGCCGAGGCCGGGCTGCCGGACGGTGTGCTGAATGTGGTGCACGGCGACAAGGTCGCGGTGGACGCCCTCCTCGCCCACCCCGATGTCGCGGCGGTCTCCTTCGTCGGTTCCACCCCGATCGCCCGCCACATCCACACCACCGCCTCCGCCAACGGCAAGCGCGTCCAGGCACTCGGCGGCGCCAAGAACCACATGCTGGTCCTCCCCGACGCGGACCTGGACGCCGCCGCCGACGCGGCGGTCTCGGCGGCGTACGGCTCGGCGGGCGAACGCTGCATGGCGATCTCCGCCGTGGTCGCGCTCGAATCCATCGCCGATGAGCTGGTGGAGAAGATCCGCGAGCGCGCCGAGAAGATCGTCATCGGCCCCGGCACCGACCCCGCCTCCGAGATGGGCCCGCTGATCACCCGGGCCCACCGCGACAGGGTGGCCTCCTATGTCACCGGCGCGGCGGCCCAGGGAGCCGAGGTCGTCCTGGACGGCACCGGCCACACCGTCCCGGGCCACGAGGACGGCCACTGGATCGGTCTCTCGCTGCTCGACCGGGTCTCCACCGACTCCGACGCCTACCGCGACGAGATCTTCGGCCCGGTCCTGTGCGTACTGCGCGCCGAGAGCTATGACGAGGCCCTGGCGCTGATCAACGCCTCGCCGTACGGCAACGGCACCGCGATCTTCACCCGGGACGGCGGCGCGGCCCGCCGCTTCCAGCTGGAGGTCCAGGCGGGCATGGTCGGGGTGAATGTCCCGATCCCCGTCCCCGTCGGATACCACTCCTTCGGCGGCTGGAAGGACTCGCTCTTCGGCGACCACCACATCTACGGCAACGACGGCGTCCACTTCTACACCCGCGGCAAGGTCGTCACCACCCGCTGGCCGGACCCCTCCGAGCCGCACGCGGGCGTCGACCTGGGCTTCCCGCGCAACCACTGACCCGGGGCGGCTCCGGGCCGGGGGCCCGCTATTTCGGTGGCAGGCCCCCCGCCGTCGCCCGCATTCTGGTGCGTATGCAGGAATCTCGGCAGAATCCGCCGGTACGGGCGGCACTCCGGCCCGCTCCGAATCCGGTCCCGCACACGGCGGACCGCACCCCGGACGCACCGGAACCCCTGCGCCGGATACGCGCGCTCCACACCGACAGCACGATCACGGTCTACCAGGCGTACAGACCGGCGATCGGGCTTCCCGCCGCCCGTGACGGGCGCTTTCCCGCCCTATGGAAGCGGGGGCGGATGACATGGATCAAGCCGAGCTTTCTGTGGATGATGTACCGCTGCGGCTGGGGGCTGAAGCAGGACCAGGAGACCGTACTCGCCGTCGAGATCACTCGCGAGGGCTTCGACTGGGCGCTGCGCCATTCCTGTCTCTCCCACTACGACCGCACGGCCCACCCCGACCACGCGGCCTGGAAGCGGCGGCTGCGCGAGGCGCCCGCCCGGGTGCAGTGGGATCCGGAGCGGGGGCTGCGGCATGAAGCGCTGCCGTATCGCTCGCTCCAGCTGGGCCTGGCGGGGGAGGCTTCCGAGCGGTACGCGGACGAGTGGACCGTCTCCATCCGCGATGTGACACCACTGGCGCGCCGGGTTCATGAGCTGGTCCGGGCGGGGCGTCCCGAAGAGGCGGTCGGGCTGCTGCCCGAGGAGCGGCCCTATCCGGCCGCGGAGGCGCCCGGGCTGTGAGACACCCCGGGGCGGGCGGCGCAGGCCGCGCCCCGGGGTCGTCCGTGCGGGCCGGTGCTAGAAGAGGGAGTACAGCAGTTTGTTCGGCGAACCGGTTCGGGGGTCGGTGACCTTGCCGCTGGTCGCGCCGTTCACGATCGCGTCCCGCACCTGCGCCGGGCTCGCGGCCGGGTTCGACGCCAGATGGAGCGCGGCGACACCCGCCGTGTGCGGGGCGGCCATCGAGGTGCCGGAGATGGTGTTGGTGGCGGTGTCATTGGTCAGCCAGGCCGAGGTGACGCTCACGCCGGGGGCGAAGAGGTCGAGGCAGGTGCCGAAGTTGGAGAACGACGCCCGGCGGTCCGCGCTGTCGGTGGCGCCGACGGTGATCGCCTCGGGGACCCGGGCGGGGGAGTAGGAGCAGGCGTTCTGCGGCTGGCCGAAGATGTTGCCGTTGCCGGCGGCCACGGCGTAGCTGACTCCGGAGGCGATGGAGCGCTTCACCGCGTTGTCCAGGGTGGTGTTGGCGCCGCCGCCGAGGCTCATGTTCGCCACCGCGGGCTTTCGGGCGTTGGCGGTCACCCAGTCGACGCCGGCGATCACACCGGCGTTGGTGCCGGAGCCCTGACAGTTGAGGACGCGTACGGCGATGAGATTGACGTTCTTGGCGACCCCGTAGGTCCGCCCGCCGACCGTACCGGCCACATGGGTGCCATGCCCCTGACAATCTTGTCCGTTCTGGCCGCCGCCCACCGTGTCGGTGCCCACGGTCGCCCGCCCGCCGAACTCGGAGTGGCTGGTGCGGATGCCGGTGTCGATGATGTACGCGTTCACCCCGGCGGCACCGGTGTTGTAGGTGTAGGTCGTGGACAGGGGGAGGTCCCGCTGGTCGATGCGGTCGATGCCCCAGGTGGCGTTTGTCTGGGTGGCGCTGAGCCGGACGACGGTGTCCTGCTCGACGTAGAGGACGCGCGGGTCCGCCGCCAGTTTCGCGGCCGCGGCGCTCGGCATCGTGGCGGAGAAGCCCCTCAGGGCGGAGCGATAGGTGTGTTTCGGTGTGACGCCGAGGTCGGCGGCGCGCGTGGAGCCGTCCTTGAGGACGACGATCCAGCTGTTGGGGACGGCGGTTGCGGAGGGGGCGAGACGGAGATCGCCGGACCGTGCGTCCGGCGCGGTGGCGCCGTGGGCGACGGGGGAGACGGCGAACTGGAGGCCGGCCGCGAGAGCGACTGCCGGGAGCAGGGCCCATGTGCGGCGGGTGGTGATTCTCATCTCGTGCACCTGACCTTTCGTTGACCGGATCACGGACAAGTACGGGTGTGCGTGGTGCGGGAAGGCGCGGACGTGCCGAACAGGGTCACCTGTCATGTGACATGACACAAGATGCGGTACCGGAGTACTGCGGTCCGGCGCGAAGAATGGCGGACAATCGCCGCCGCGGCCCCCTGGGCCGGAGCGGTGGAGGGAGGCCGTGCGCGGGGGCTCCGACCACCGGCCCGATCGTCCGGCCGGGGGCGTGGCCCCGGCGATCCGCCCGGTGTCGGCCTCCGCCGGATGACGGCGGATGACGGCGGACGACGGCGGGTGACCCCGAATGACCCCGGATGGTGCCGGGTGCCGCCGGGTGCCGTGCGCTGGTGCCGTCCGCCGGGCGTCCCGGCGGACGGTCCCGATGGCCTCCGCATGGCCGGCGCCGGCACCTACTGCGTCTGGTGTACTGCGGTCCGCTCCCGTACTCCCCGGGGAGACTCCCGGTTCAGACCGGTGGCAGCCGAGTGCCCGGCCCGCTCCCCGTAGGGTTTCCACCATGCAGATCCGAATCCCCCGGGTACGCCCGCGCGGCCGATGGCTCGCCGGGGCAGCCGCCCTCGTGGTCCTCGCCGGTGCGGGCACCTGGACCGCGGCAGCCGATGACAGCGCCCCGACCGTGCACCGCGAGGACCGGGTGCGGAACATGCCCGGGGCGAAGATCGACACATCCTGGTTCACGGCGGGTGACGGCAAGGAGCGCCGGCCCGCTGTTCTCCTCGCGCACGGGTTCGGCGGTGACAAGAACGACGTACGGGACCGGGCCGAGGATCTCGCCCGCTCCGGCTATGCCGTACTGACCTGGTCGGCCCGGGGCTTCGGTGAGTCCACCGGGCGGATCGGGCTCAATGATCCCGACTTCGAGGTCAAGGACGTCTCGCGCCTGATCGACTGGCTGGCCGAACGTCCCGAGGTGCTGCTGGACTCCGACGGCGACCCGCGTGTCGGCGTGGCCGGCTCCTCCTACGGCGGGGCGGTCTCGCTGCTCGCCGCCGGGTACGACAAGCGGGTCGACGCGATCGCGCCCGCCATCACCTACTGGAACCTCTCCGACGCCCTCTTCCCCAACGGCGTCTTCAAGAAGCTCTGGACGGGCATCTTCTTCTCCACCGGCTCGACCACGGCACCCGGGGCGGGCCCGGGCACCCGCCCGCGCCCCGAACCGCCGGCCGACACCCCCGGCGGCGGCAGCGGTACGGGCACGGCACAGGACTCCGGTACGCCACCGGGTACGGTCACGACGCCCCGCCCCGCCCCCGGCGCACCGGTGAACCCGGCCGGCTGCGGGCGCTTCCAGCCGGAGCTCTGCGCCATGTACGAACGCGTCGCCGTGGCCGGAAAGCCCGACGCCGCCGCCCGGAATCTGCTGGACGGTCTCAGCCCCTCCGCCGTGGGCGACCGCATCAAGGTCCCCACCCTGATCTTCCAGGGCCAGTCGGACTCGCTCTTCCCCCTCTCCCATGCCGATGCCATGGCCGAGCGGATCAGTGCCAATGGCGCGCCCGTCGCCGTCGACTGGATCGCCGGCGGCCACGACGGCGGCGACCCCGAGAGTGACCGGGTCGGTGAGCGCGTCACCGCCTGGTTCGACCGCCACCTCAAGCGGGACAAGGGTGCCGACACCGGGCCCGCCTTCCGCGTCAGCCGTACCGGCGGTGTCGACTCCACCGACGGCCGGGCCGTACTCCGCGGCGCGACCGGCGACCGCTACCCCGGCCTCGGCGGGGACAGCCGGAAGTTCGCCCTCACCGGCCGGGAGCAGACCTTCTCCAACCCCGCCGGTGCCACTCCGCCCGCCATCTCCGCCGTCCCCGGCCTCAGCGGCGGCCTCGGCGGTCTCTCCTCCCTCGGTGTGGGGCTGTCACTCGACTTCCCCGGCCAGCACGCCCGTTTCGAATCCGCTCCCCTCGAACAGTCCCTGCGGATCACCGGCTCACCGGCGGTCCGGGTCAAGGTCACCTCCACCACCGGCGAGGCGGTCCTCTTCGGCAAGGTCTACGACGTCGGCCCCGACGGCCGCGGACAGGTGCTGCCCTCCCAGCTCGTCGCACCCATCCGTGTCACCGGCGCCCAGCAGGGCCGGGAGGTCTCCCTCACCCTGCCCGCCGTGGACCACGAGGTCGATGCGGGACACCGGCTGCGGCTGGTCCTCTCCCCGACCGACCTGGGCTACGCCTCCCCGGCCGCGCCCGCCCGCTACACCGTCGCCCTCGCCGGCGGCGGAGAGCTGGCGGTCCCCACCGCGCCCTCGGTGAAGACCCAGGCGGCCGGGCTGCCCTGGTGGACCTGGGGCCTTCCGGCAGCGGGCGCGCTCATCGCCGCCGCCCTCCTCTTCACCGCCCGCCGGAGGGCCATCGCCCCGGCCCCCGACCCGGCACTCGCCGAGGTCCCGCTGGAGATCACCGATCTCACCAAGCGGTACGCCAAGTCCTCCGATCGCTATGCGGTCCAGCAGCTCTCCTTCCGGGTGGAACAGGGGCAGGTACTCGGTCTTCTCGGCCCCAACGG
This sequence comes from Streptomyces sp. CAU 1734, assembly GCF_039888735.1. Taxonomy (NCBI): domain Bacteria; kingdom Bacillati; phylum Actinomycetota; class Actinomycetes; order Kitasatosporales; family Streptomycetaceae; genus Streptomyces; species Streptomyces sp. CAU 1734. The sequence goes on along the minus strand of NZ_JBDQQP010000004.1, from coordinate 100,962 downwards.
TGCGGGCAAGACCACCACCCTGCGCATGCTGATGGGGCTGATCCGCCCCGACGAGGGTGAGATCCGGGTCTTCGGGCATGCCATCAGGCCGGGCGCGCCCGTGCTCTCCCGGGTCGGCGCCTTCGTCGAGGGCGCCGGATTCCTGCCGCACCTGACGGGCCGGGAGAACCTGGACCTGTACTGGCAGGCCACCGGACGCCCCGCCGAGGACGCCCATATCGCGGAGGCCCTGGAGATCGCCGGGCTCGGCGACGCGCTCGCCCGCGCCGTCCGCACCTACTCCCAGGGCATGCGACAGCGGCTCGCCATCGCCCAGGCCATGCTCGGAATGCCGGATCTGCTGATCCTCGACGAGCCGACGAACGGGCTCGACCCGCCGCAGATCCGCGAAATGCGGGACGTCATGATCCGCTATGCGGCCGGCGGCCGTACCGTCATCGTCTCCAGTCACCTCCTCTCCGAGGTCGAACAGTCGTGTACCCATCTGGTGGTGATGGACCGGGGCCGGCTGGTGCAGGCGGGCCCGGTGGCCGAGATCACCGGCGGGACCGACACCCTGCTGGTCACCACCTCCGCCGACATCTCCGACCCCCTGGTCGAGAAGATCGGTGCCCTGCCGGGCATCGGATCCGCGGTACGGGTGGACGAGGGCCTGCTCATCCGGCTCGACGGAGCGACCGCGACCACCATGATCAGCGAACTCGTCCGGCTGGACGTGCCGCTGACCGGCGTCGGCCCGCACCGCCGTCTCGAAGACGCCTTCCTCACCCTGATCGGAGGCTCCGCATGAGCACGCTGACCGAATCGGCCCCCGGCTACCGCGCCCGGCACACCCTGCCGCTGCGCGTCGAGGCGGTACGGCAGCTGAAGCGCCGGCGGACCATGGTGATGGCCGGGATCCTGGGCGCGCTGCCCCTGATCCTGATCATCGCCTTCGCGATCGGCGGCACCCCCGGCGGCGAGGGCGCCGAGCGCAACAACCGGATCAACCTGATGGATGTGGCGACCGCTTCGGGCGTCAACTTCGCCGCGACCTGCCTCTTCGTCTCGGCGGGCTTCCTCCTGGTGGTGCCGGTGGCGCTGTTCCACGGCGACACGGTGGCCTCCGAGGCCAACTGGTCCTCGCTGCGCTATCTGCTGGCCGCCCCCGTACCCCGGACCAGGCTGCTCTGGTCCAAGCTGGCGGTGGCGCTCGGCTTCAGCGCGGCGGCGATGGTGCTGCTGCCGCTGATCGCCCTGGCGGCCGGCTCGATCGCCTACGGATGGGGGCCGCTGAAGCTCCCCACCGGTGGCTCCCTCGCCGCCGGCGAGACCCTGTCACGGCTGACGATCGCGGTTGTCTTCATCTTCCTCTCCCAACTGGTCACGGCCGGACTGGCCTTCTGGCTCTCCACCAAGACCGATGCCCCGCTGGGCGCGGTGGGCGGAGCCGTCGGACTGGCGATCGTCGGAAATGTGCTGGACGCGGTGACCGCGCTCGGCACCTGGCGCGAGGTGCTGCCCGCGCACTGGCAGTTCGCCTGGATCGACGCACTCCAGCCGCAACTGGAGTGGAGCGGCATGGCCAAGGGCGCCTCGGTCTCGGTCGCCTATGCCCTGGTGCTGTTCGCGCTCGCCTTCCGGAACTTCTCCCGGAAGGACATCGTGTCCTGACACCCGGGGGCCGCCTGCGCCCGCACTGCCCCGGCAATCGGGGCGCGCCCCGGTCCGGCGGCCCTTGGGAGGATCCACTTCCGGGCAGGCTCCGGATTCACCCCGGGGCCGGCGCCGGAGAGGGATCCGTCACTGGATCCACCCCCGACGAGCCGCTTCCGCTCCCGCCCGGAAGCGGCTCGCGGTGCCGAGAACGGACATCAGCTCACCCACCCGGCGGCTGTATGTCCGTGCGGACATACCGAGCCTGGTGGCGGCGGCCTCGTCGGTGAGGCCCGCCATTATCGCCTGGAGCACGGGCCGGAGATGGCCGGGAGCCTTTCCCGCCGGGGTGCGCTGCCCCGGTTCGTCACCCATCTCCCACCAGCTGCTGTGGACGCGCACCAGAGCCTGGACGACCACGGGATCCCTGATCAGCAGCACACCGTTGTAGTGCAGGTCGAGGTCGAGCGGAACGGCGGCGACCGAGCGGTCGGCGACGATTATCTTGAACGGGATGGAGTCCGCGACCCGGGCGTCACCCGGGCAGTGCCAGGGCTCCCGGACATGAGCCAGCCCCTCCCGGGGCGTGATCCGCCGGATCGTGGCGGTCCGGTCGGCCGCCGTGCGGACACACGCGTCCGCGAATCTCAGAAAGTGCTCGGGAACGCCCCGTCCCAGCGCGCCTACCGGGTCGTCGAAACTGAGCAGCTCCCGGCCCGCCGACCGCACCAGGCCGGTGAGAGCCGCTCTGATGTGCGCGTCTCCCCGCACAGGCTGCCCCGGCGTCTCCCGCAGGACAGACCTCAATGCCTCCCCGCCGAGCACACTGCCCGGCACCACCGCCACAGACATGGCGCATCATCCCCCGCAATCCATACCCGCCACAGCCCGTCCCCCCGGACCGGCCCGCGTACTCCATGTACGCACACGACAGCACATCGCGACAAGGGCTGTTGAGGGGAGTGGCGAGTCCTTGCCATCCGGGCCCATTCGCCGGGATTCCGGGTAACTCTTGCTGTGCGAGGGCCTCGTGGCCCGAAGACGCCCGAAGTGACCGTGAAACGCGCGGAGATGACAGTGAACGAAACAGCCCGTCCGCATCGCACACCGCGACCGGTGCGCGGTCCGCCACCGCATTGAGACCCTTCCGCAATCTCCCCGTCCGGTCCCCGGCGCCGGGTCGTACGTCACATCCACAAGTGCCGACGATCCAAGGGGGTCCGGATGATGCTCCGTACAACGACGCGCGCCGGAGCGGGGGCGCGTGCCCGCTCCGGGAGATACCGGGTAATGACGGCCGTGCTCCTCGCCGGAGGGCTCGTGCTGACGGCCGGCTGCGGCGGGGGCGGCGGAAGCGGGGACAGTTCGGCTCACAGAACATCCGAGGGGCCCGGTGGCGGCGGCGACCGGGGCCGCGCACCCGCCGCGGACTCTTGGGGCCGGGGCGCGCAGGCGCCGCCGGAGGGCGCGGAGGGGGACACCGTCCGGGAGCGCACGGACGGCACGGACAGCACCGACGACACCCCGGACGGGGACGACCACGCGGGCAAGCGGCTGTTCCCCGACTTCGTCTCGACATTCGCTCTCGATGTGGACACGGCCTCATACGGCTATGCCCGGCGCACACTGGAGGAAGGGAGGAAACCGGATCCGGCCGACATCAGGCCGGAGGAGTTCATCAACAGCTTCCGGCAGGACTACCCGAGGCCCGAGGGCAACGGCTTCTCCGTGACCGTCGACGGTGCCCGCCCCCGGGGTGCCGAAGGTGAGATCCGGGGCGAGGCCGGAGCACAGGAGGAGTCGGGCGGTGACTGGTCGCTGGTGAGGGTGGGTCTCGCCACCCGCCCCACCACCCGCACGGGCGAACGGCCGCCCGCCGCCCTCACCTTCGTCATCGACACCTCCGGTTCCATGGCCGAGCCGGGCAGGCTCGATCTGGTTCAGGAGTCGCTGGGGGTTCTCACCGAAGAGCTGCGCGACGACGACTCCATCGCTCTGGTCACCTTCAGCGGCAGGGCGCAGACCCGGCTCCCGATGACCCGGCTCGACGGCAACCGGGACCGCATTCGCAAGGTGGTGGAGGCGCTGGAGCCGGCCGACTCCACCAATGTCGAGGCGGGGGTGCGGACCGGCTACCGGGTGGCCGAGGAGGGCCGGCGGCCGGGCGCCACCAACCGGGTGGTCCTGCTCTCCGACGCCCTGGCCAACACGGGGGAGACCGAGGCGGACGAGATCCTCGCCCGGATCGACGACGCCCGGCGGGAGCACGGGATCACGCTCTTCGGAGTCGGCGTCGGCAGTGAGTACGGCGACGCCCTGATGGAGCGGCTCGCGGACAGCGGGGACGGACACACCACCTATGTGTCCACCAGTGAGGAGGCGCGGAAGGTCTTCCGGTACGAGCTGCCGGCTCATGTCGAGCTCCGGGCACGGGACGCCAAGGCCCAGGTGGTCTTCGACCGGGAGAATGTGCACCAGTTCAGGCTCGTCGGATACGAGAACAGGGAGGTGGCGGACGAGGACTTCCGCGATGACCGGGTGGACGGCGGTGAGGTCGGCCCCGGCCACACCGTGACCGCGCTCTATGCCGTCCGGCTCAGGCACGGAGCGAGCGGACCCGTGGCCACGGCGACCGTCCGCTGGCTCGACCCGGCGACCCGGACCCCGCGCGAGACATCGGGTTCCATCGACACCCGGGGGACGGACGGCCCGCTCTGGGGAAGTGCCTCCCAGCGCTTTCAGGTCACGGCCGCCGCCGCGTACTTCGCCGAGCATCTGCGCGACGGACGGCTGCCGGCCGCGCCGGGCCTGCGGGAACTGGCCGAACGCACCGCAGAGCTGGCACGGAGCACGGAGGACCACGAGGTGGAGGAGCTGGCCGAATCCATCAACCGGGCCCGGAAGCTGCGGTAACGCTCACTCGCCGCCCGCCGCCCGCCGCCCGCCGCCCGCCGCCCGCCGCCCGCCGCCCGCCGCCCGCCGCCCGCCGCCCGCCGCTCGCCGCTCGCCGCCCGCCGTGGGCACACTCGGCGAGGGCGCCGGGCCGGCGGAAGTCCAAGGCCGGCGGGGTGCCAGACCGGCGAGGTGCCAGACCGTGGGCGTCCGACGGGCAGGCCGGGGCAGAACAGGCAGGGCGGGCAGAACGGGCGAGGCCCGGGAGCGCGGCCGACGGGCGGCGGACGGGCGGCCGAGCGGTGCCGGGGGACTGCGGCGAAGGGAGTACGGAGAAAGGAGTACGGCCGGGGGAGTGTGGCAGGCCGGGCCGGGGCGGGAGCCTCGGTGGGGCAGGGCGGGCGCAAGTGGCCCGGGTGACTGCGCCGGGGGCGTGCAGCGGCCATGATGTGCGCCATGGCCACCGCTCTGCTTGCACTCGCGATCATCTCGAACGGTCTCTACGCGGGCTTCATGCTCACCTTCCGGACCGGGATCATGCCGGCTCTCGCCCGGCTCACCGATGAACAGTTCGCCGCCGCCATGCGCCGGATCAACGAGGTGGTCCCCCGGCCCCTGTTCCTGCTGACCTTCTTCGCGATCGTGGTCTTCCCGGCGGTGGCCCTCGTGGTCCCCGTCGAGGGCAGGAGCGGCACCCAGCTGTGGTTGATCATCGCCGGACTGGTCTGCGCGGTGGTCAACCACCTCATCACCGTCGCCGGCAATGTGCCGCTGAACAACGCGCTCGCGGCGAGCGAGAAGTCCGGCGAGATCTCGGACCACGAGGCCCGTACCGCCTTCGAGCCGCGCTGGAACCGGCTTCATCTGATCCGGACGCTCTTCACGATCGCGGCCTTCGCGCTGCTGGTCAGCGCCGCGCTGTCGTGACGGTGAAGAGCCCCACCGACTCCCGCGCGCTGGTGACCCCGGTGAACCCGGCGTCCACCGCCCACTTCTCTGCCTGCTCGACCGGACGGCACTTCATCACCCAGAGATTGCCCTCCCGGTTCGGCAGTACCCGGGCGATGAACTCCAGCTGCGGGTGGCGGGTCTGGGTGGTGAAGACCAGGACGCCGCCCGGTGCCAGCATCCCGCGCAGCCGCTCGACGGAAGCGGCTATGGCGGAGTCGTCCAGCAGCAGTTCATAGAGCCCCGACACCACGATCACATCCGGCGCCCGCTCGCAGGGCGGCGGGTTCAGGGCGTCGCCGTGCGCGTAGGAGATGTTGGTCAGCCCGCGTTCCCGCGCCCGGCCCTCCCCCTGTGCGAGCCCGGCCCGGTCCAGATCGCGGCATTCGACGCGGATGCTCCCCGGTCCGTACTCCTCGGCCAGATCCTGGAGGTAGCGTCCCGGCCCGGACGCCACGTCCAGGATGAACACCTCGCCGTGCTGTTCGGCGATCCTCTCGCGCAGGACATCCTTGAGGAGTTCGCGGCGGGCGCGGATGGCGCGCCAGCCGATCGCGTTGAGATACACCCGGTCGATCAGCCGCCCCACCACGAGGGAGCCATGGGCCTTGTCGACATAGACGTAGTCGAGCATCGACCCGCTGTCGAAGCCGTGGCGGTAGCCGATCCTGACGCCACGGCTGAGCCGGCCGGCCGTACCGAGGAGGAGTCGCATGGCCGCCCAGCGCGCGTTCTTCAGTCCCTTGATCATGGGATCAGCGTCGGGCCGGCGCTCCGGGAAGGGCATCCGCCCGGATACTCGGTTCCGTACTGAGTGCCGGCCCGGGGTCTGAGTACGCCGGACCATCCCCCGCGTCCCCGGCCCGCCTCCCTCCCCCCCGGCCCGCCCCCACGCCGCATCCCCGCATCAACCCCCCGCCACGCCCCCGCATCCCGTGCCCCCGCCCGCCCCCGCACCTCCGCGGACCTCGCGCGCACCGCATCCCCCGCGCCCCGCGCCCGTACCCCTCTTCCCCGAGAACCCTCTTCCTACTCCCGCACCTTCGGCGGTCCGGTGATTCCTCATCAACGGAATCTGAGGTTCCGTATTACTGGAACCAGCGTTCCGCCGGCGGCCCGGCCCGGCGTCCGCGCCCCGCGGCCTTTCCGGGCGTCACCGGGTGTATTCCATTCCGTCAAAGAGGCGTTGTCCGATCTGTTCATTCTTTGTCTCCCGCTCGTTGAAAGTACCCCGCAATTCAACGCAGAACGCCCCGCTTCGAATGCTGTCCGCAATCGCGCAACTCCGCCGAGTGCCGCCCGCCGCGATGGTCGGTCATTGACGGTCAACTCTCCGTACTCATCGGCGAATCGGCCCGACTCACCCCGGAGGGCGACCTCGGGAGGGCAAGTCCGAAGGTGCCCTTCCTCGGCGAACGTGCAGATGCACGCCCTGATCACCCGGGAAATGAGAATCCTCTCCTCTTTCATTCATCTGGGGGAATCAGGAAGGACACTCTCCGCATGACGCTTAGGAGAGCCAATATTGTTATCACCCTCGTATGCGCCATGGCGGGGGCCGGATTGATGGCCGGCCGGGTGTGGGCGGAGGGTCCGGGGCCGCTCGATATCGGGCCACCGATTATGGTGCGCCCCCACGGCGGAACGATGCCCGCGGCGACCGCGCGACCCGTTTCGCCCTCCCCGATGGCCCCGGCGGTGCCGTCCGCTTCTCCGGTGCCGAGCGTCTCGCTGACCAGGGCTGCCTCGCCGTCCTCCGCCGCCTCCGGAAGGGATTCCGCTTCCGCTCGTCCGTCACCGTCCCCGCGGGACGGCGGCAGCCCGGTGCGCACCATCAAGCCGCCGTACAGCTGGGACGGCGACAACGCCGTGCCCGAGTTCGAGGACGAGGACGAGGACGAGGAGTGGGACGAGGACGGCGGAGGGGGCGGCAGCGGGCTGCGCCCCGACGGCGGGAGCGGCGGGAGCGGCGGAAGCGGCGGAAGCGGAGATCCAGGGGAGGGCGGCGAGGACGGAGGAGACGGAGAGGACGGAGACCGCGAAGACAGCAGTGAGGACGACTGATCGTGAGACGTCACACCGCGAGCGCCCGGTCCCGCATCGTCGGCTGGATGCTCCTCCTCGTGGGTGCCGCACTCGCCGCGCCCACCGTCGGCATCACCGTGGTCTGGCAGGCGCAGCTCGACAACCAGATGGATGCCCAACTGGAGCGCGAGGTGGACAAGTTGCGCAGGTTCGCCGGAAACGCCACCGATCCCTCCACCGGGCAGCCGTTCCGTGACGGCACCTCACTGGTGACCCACTTCATGACGGTCAACCTGCCCAACAGAGAGGAGACGTTCTTCAGCATCGTCGACGGCCAGGCCCACCGCCGCAGCCCCATCGAACCGCCCGCGCGGGTCGACCGCGTACCCGACGCCGTGATGAAGCTGGCGGCCCTGCACGGTCCGGCCACCGGCTGGCTGGATTCCACGGCCGGCAAGGTGCGGTACGGAGTGGTGCCGGTCCAGGTCGCGGGTGACCCCCGGGATGTGCGGCTGGTGGTCCTGGAATTCCGGGACCGTCAGCTCCGCGAGGAGCAGCGGGTGGCGAAAATGCTGCTCGCCACCGCGTTCGGCGCGCTGATCTGCGCCGGCCTCGCCAGCTGGCTGGTGGCCGGGCGCATCCTGGCGCCGATCCGGCTGGTGCGGCAGACCGCCGCCCAGATCGGTGAGTCGGATCTGAAACAGCGTCTGGAGGTCGAGGGTGACGACGATGTGGCCGCGCTCACCCACACCTTCAACCATATGCTCGACCGGCTGGAAAGCGCCTTCACCACCCAGCGCCGCTTCCTGGACGAGGTCGGCCACGAGCTGCGCACCCCCATCACCGTGGTCCGCGGCCATCTGGAGCTGATGGAGGACGGAGTCGAGGAACGCGCCATGACCAGGGCTCTCGTGGTCGACGAACTCGACCGGATGAGCCGGATCGTGGATGATCTGCTGCTGCTGGCCAGAGCCGAGCGGCCGGACTTCCTCAACGTGGGAGAGACCAACCTCACCGATCTCATCGTGGACGTGGTCGCCAAGGCGAGGGCGCTGGGTCAACGGCACTGGCGGGTCGCGGCGGTCTCCGAGGCCACCGTGCTGGTCGACGGCCAGCGCCTCACCCAGGGGCTGATCCAGCTGGCGGCCAACGCCGTCCGGCACACATTGGACGGTGATCTCATCGAAATGGGTTCTGCGGTAAGGGAAGGACGTGTACTCCTATGGGTCCGTGACACGGGTCCCGGCGTAGGCCCCGTCGACCGGGACCGTATTTTCGGGCGATTCGTACAGGCGGGCCGGGTCGCCTCACCCGCTCAGGCCGGTACGGGCATCGGGCTCGGGCTCGCCATTGTGCGGGAGATCGCCGAAGCGCACGGCGGCACCGCGTGGGTGGAGGACGCCGAGACCGGCGGCGCCCGTTTCGTACTGGACTTGCCGGCGTATTTCCCCTGGCAGAGAGGACACCATGCACCGGATTCTCATAGCGGAGGACGAAGCGGGAATCGCCTCCTTCGTCGAAAAAGGACTGCGAAGCAATGGTTTCGCCACCGAGGTCGTCGGTGACGGTCTGTCGGCGTATGAGCACGCGCGGGCCGGTGCCTGCGATCTGATGATTCTCGATCTGGGGCTCCCCGCGGTCGACGGCCTCACGGTGCTGCGCAAGCTCCGGGAGCTGCGGGTGACCCTTCCCGTGGTGATCCTCACCGCCCGGGACAGTGTCTCGGACGTGGTGGCGGGGCTGGAGGGAGGAGCGGACGACTACATCTCCAAGCCCTTCGCCTTCGAGGAGTTGCTGGCAAGGGTCCGGCTTCGACTGCGCGGGGAGGCCGGGCCGGAGGCGTCCGTACTGCGGGTCGGCGATCTCGTACTGGATCTGCGCACCCGGCGGGTCCATGTCGACGGGCGGGTGGCCGAGCTGTCCGCGCGGGAGTTCGCGCTCGCCGAGGTCTTTCTGCGCAACCCCGATCAGGTGCTGACGCGTGAGCAGTTGCTGAGCAGGGTCTGGGGCTTCGACTACGACCCGGGCTCCAACATCGTTGATGTGTATGTCCGTTACCTCCGGCGGAAACTGGGGCCCGACCGGGTGGAGACCATCAGGGGAGTCGGCTACCGGCTGCGGGCCTGAGAATCGGCGCCGCCGTTCCCGTACGACCGAGCCGCCCTCCGCCCCACCTGGCCTACCCGCGAGACCGCCCCGCCGGGCGCGACCGAGCACGAACCGCCCAACCAGGCACGGCGCGACCCAGCACGAACCGCCCAGCCAAGTCCGCCCCGCACCCAGCCAAGCACGGCACAACCCAGCACGAACCGCACAACCCAGCACGAGCCGCACAAACCAGCACGAGCCGCACAACGGAGCACGACCACCCGCACCCTCGCCCCACCACCCTCCGAGGGCGCCGCACCACCCGCCGCGCGAGCCGGACCGGCCCGGCGGCACCACCACCCCCACCCCCCGGGGCTCCGGCCCCACCCCCACCCTCCACCCCATGAACTACGCGCGTCACTGAGGAACCACCTCCGGCCGAGCCCTTGGCGGCCAGGTCTTTTCGGCCGCCGTCCGCGGTGGCCGAAACACCCGCCCCGACATCCGGGGCGCCACCCCCGAGGCCCGCCCGCACAAGGGCGACAACGTTGTCAGAGCCATGAGAACTCTCTCACTGTGATCTCACAGGTGACTCATCACTTGGGCGCATGCTTCCGGGCCAAGACATCCAGCGTCGGATGTCCCCCCACAAGCCGGCTTCCCCCAGCCGGCTGAGCCAGGAGTGTGCCCATGAAGCGACTGCTCGACAACGCGCGCAACTTCCGCCACCGCGTCGCCCCCGAGAGCGAGACCTTCCGCCGTTTCGCGGCCGGCCAGACCCCCGGAACCCTCTTCATCACATGTTCCGACTCCCGGGTGATCCCCGCGCTCATCACCGGCGCCGTCCCCGGCGAGGTCTTCGAACTCCGCAACGCCGGCAACATCATCCCCCCGTACTCCCCCGAGGGCGAATCGGGGGAGGCCGCCACCGTCGAGTACGCGGTGGAGGTCCTGAAGGTCCGCGACATCATCGTCTGCGGCCACTCGCACTGCGGCGCGGTCGGTGCCCTCGCCAATGACCAGGATCTCACCGCGCTCCCCAGCGTGGCCCAGTGGGTGGCCGTCGCCCGGCCCGGTCTCGCCCCGATGCTCGGCACCCCGCCGGACGATGTGGAGCTCTCCCGCTTCGTCCAGCGCAATGTCATCTGCCAGCTGGACACACTGCGCACGTACCCGATGGTGCGGGACGCGGTGAGCCAGGGCCGGCTCGCCCTGCACGGCTGGTACTACCGCGTCGACACCGCCGAGGTGCTGGAGCTCGACGAGGCCGACGGAGTGTTCCACCGCAACTGAGAAGAGCCCGGGCCTGCCCGGCTTCCCACCCCCCACACGCACCGGACCGCCTGAAATGAGCACCCCCCAGCTCATCGGTCACCGGTGCGGCGAAAGGAACACAGTGTCGACTGAACGAATGCGTCCTGGTGCTGGACGGCATGCGCGAAAGGGCGACGGCAGCGCCGCGGTCAAAACCGCGGACGGCCCCTCCCTCTCCGGTTCCTTCAGTGCGGACTTCACCGCCTCCATCGTCGTCTTCCTCGTAGCGCTCCCCCTCTGCATCGGCGTCGCCGCCGCCTCGGGTGTCCCCGTCGCCCTCGGCATCATCACCGGCATCGTCGGCGGACTGATCGTCGGCTTCCTCCCCGGCAGCAGCCTCCAGGTGAGCGGCCCCGCGGCCGGACTCGCCGTACTCGTACTGGAGTTCGTCACCAACCACGGACTCGGCCTCCTCGGCCCCGTCGTCCTGATCAGCGGTCTCCTCCAGATGGGCCTGGGGATGCTGAAGATGGGCCGGATGTTCCAGTCCATCTCGCTCTCCGTCGTCCAGGGAATGCTCGCCGGTATCGGCGTGCCGCTGATTCTGAGTCAGATGTACGCCCTGGTCGACTCCAAGCAGCTCGGTACGGCCCTGAAGAACATCGCCGGGCTTCCCCAGCTCGCCTCCGATGTCCTCGGCGACCGCCAGAAGATCGCCGCGCTCGCCCTCGGTGTGATGGCCCTGGTCCTCTGCTTCGTCTGGCGGAAGGTCCCCGCGCCGCTGAACAAGGTGCCCGCGCCCCTGGTGGCCGTGATCCTCGGATCCGCCATCGCCGCGCTGCCGGCCATCGACATCAAGAAGGTCTCCTTCGGCAACATGCTCGACGCGGTCGACATCGTCGGCCCCGCCTCCTTCAACGGCATCATGGATCCGGCCGTACTCACGATGATCATCACCTTCACGGTCATCGCCTCCGCCGAGAGCCTGTTCAGCGCCGCCGCGGTCGACCGGATGCACACCGGTCCCCGCACCAAGTACAACGCCGAACTCTTCTCCCAGGGAGTCGGAAACACCATCTGCGGGTTCCTCGGTGCAATGCCCATGACCGCCGTCATCGTGCGCAGTGCAGCCAACGTCCAGGCAGGTGCCAAGACCAAGGTCTCCCGGATTCTCCACGGTGCCTGGCTCCTCGGCTTCGGTCTGCTGCTGCCGGGGCTGCTCGGGCTCATCCCGGTCACCGTCCTCGCCGGTGTGCTGCTCCACGCGGGCTGGAAGCTCTTCAACCCGCCCGCCTTCGTCCACATGTGGAAGAAGGACCGCGGCGAGGGCGTGGTCATGTTCATCACCACCCTGGCCATCGTGGTCGCCAACCTGCTGGAAGGCGTACTGGCCGGGCTCGCGGTCGCCGTCATCCTGGTGGCGCTGCGGATGTCCCGGCTGACCATCCGCAAGGCCACCCAGGGGGACACGACCCGGGTGGAGCTGCGCGGCAACGCCACCTTCCTCCGGCTGCCCCGGCTCATCGACGAACTCGCGGCCGTCGAGGAGTCGGAGCGCATCATCGTGGACGGCAGGGGCATCTCCCATCTCGACCTCGCCTGCCGCAGCCAGATCGAGGAGTGGGCCGATCAGCGGCGCAAGGCGGGTGCGGAGTACGTGGAAGTGCTGCTGCCCGGCGACACCCCCGCGACCCCGGACCACGAGGCCGAGACCGCCGAACTCGACACCGCCGCCGGTATCGGTGACGCGGACCGGCAGGACCCGGTGCACCCGGCACAGCAGCCCGACCGGGCGCAGCTGCCGGTTCCCGCCATGGCCCAGGGCCACTCCCACGGTCCGCAGCCGCACGGGAGCCCGTACGCCCGCCAGCACCAGCACACCGCGTCCGCACACCAGCACGCCACTGTGCACCAGCACACGGCCGGCCATCCCGCGCAGTACGGAGTGGGCGGCGGAGCGGTGAACAACCGCCCGGGGCACCAGCCGGCGCACTACACCACCCAGCAGTCCCAAGTGCATCTCCCACACCATCAGGTTCACGGCCAGCCGTATGCCTCCCACCCGGCCTACAACCAGCCTCCGGAGATCCTGGGCTATGTCCCCGCCCAGGACACCTCGCCGGAGGGCATGACCGGCCAGGGCACGGGCGGGCAGGGACACCAGCCACAGCCCGACGGCACCCACTGGCGGCCCGAGGACGACTGGACGGGCCGGCAGTACGAGGAAGGGACCCGGCGATGAAACCTCTGCGGCACACACTCGCGAGCGCGCTCCACTTACCTGAGCTGCGGCACCACGGACGGCCGTCGCGCCACCCGGCCGGCCCGAGTCCCCAGGAGCGCTACGGATCCGACCGCCGCGGCCCGGACCGCGCCACCGGCGCCGAGTGCCCCGAGCCCGACGGCCGCAAGGCCGGTCAGTACGGCACCGGCCGCTCCAGGGCCGACCGTTCCGGCACCGACTGCACGGGCGCGGACCGTACGCCCGGCGGCCTCGCCGGAGCCGAGGAACCGGTCAACGAGTGGCGGGCCCCCGGCCCCGCCGCCGACCCCGGCCGGGCGCCCTGGGAGTGCGATCAGGACCCGCTCTTCGAATTCCTGCGCGCCATGCACCACTTCCTCACCGCACCGCAGAGCGCCGCGACGGCACCGCCCGTCCGGCGGCGGTACGGGTACGACGAGGGAACCGGCGCCCGGGGGCCGTCCCGGCCCGACCCGTACTGACCGGGCCGACCGAGCCGCACGCACCGGCCGCACGGGCCGCACCGGCCGCGGGGGCACGCCCCCGGAACGGTCCGCGACCCCCGCGGTGATCCGAGCCGACAGACCCCGCCCACGGAACCGGTACTCCCGCAGGGGTTCCGTGAGCGGCCCGGGGCCTTGAGCGAAAGCTTCCCCCACTGGGCCCTGGAGGAGTCCCCTCCGCTGCACCCCCTTGCAGGGGAGGGGACTCCCCGGAAGACCGGTCATCCGGGTGAACCCACCCACCCGGACGGCCGCAGTAAAGGCCGGGCGACCCGTAATGCGGACGGGTCGCCCGCCTTTGCGTGTCCGGCCCCGGCGCGGGTGCCCCCGCCGCACGGCTCCGCCGGCCTTCCCGCCGGCGGGGGGGAAGCACGGAATCCGTGTACGGGTTTCCCGCCGGTGCCGCGAGCCACCCGGAGTTCATCCTCGTACCCTGAGCCGGGCCGACTGCCGGACTGCCGGACTGCCCGACTGTCGGACGGACGGCGGGCGGACGCCGAGGGCGGCCCGGCTCTCCGAGACCGCCCCCCCGCCCGAGACCCCCCGAGCCCGGCCCCGAGCCCGGCCCCGCTTCCGGGGTTCCCCGGCTACAGCAGCCCCGCCTCCCGCCACAGCCGGCGCCCCCGCCGGTCGAAGGCGCCCACCTCCTCCAGGAAGTCCGTGAGCCGCCTCGCCCCTTTGCGCAGCACCTCGCGCCGGTGCTCGCTCTCCCGGATCTGCCGCAGTGCCGCCCGCCGGTTCACCCCGCAGTCCGGGTACACCTCCGGATTGACGAAGGAGCGGACGAACACCCGGGCGAGTTCGCCGGTGACGGCGCGCGTCACCCGGAGCTCCAGCCGCCCCGCCGCGTCCATCTGGCGGCGCAGCTCCTCCCGCGCGTACCGCACATGACGGGCCTCCTCGATGACATGGACACGGGTCACCCCGCGCACCAGCGGCTGAACCCGCTCATCCGGAAAGGTGACCCGCTGCATCCAGTCGATGACTTCCTCGCACAGCAGCGTGAAAACCAGGGAGCAGGCCGTGTTGGAAGTTGATTTGAAAATGCGGGTGAGATTCTGTGTGACGGGTGAAACCGGATAGACCGGCGTCCCCGATTTTGTGAGAAACCGTGCGAACATCATCGAGTGCCGACACTCGTCCGCGATCTCCGTCAGTGCGTAACGCACATGCTTACTGGTGACCGGCTTGTCGTAGATGTGCCGCAGCAGCAACTGCATGACCACGATCTCGAACCAGATGCCGATCGATGCCAGTGCGGCGCCCTCCACCCTGGCGAGTCGATGCCGGCGCTCCTCGGACATGTTCTGCCACAGCGGAGTGCCGTACAGCGAGATCAGCTCCGGCGGCCAGAACCATTTTCCGTCCTCGAAAGGGGAATCCCAGTCGAGTTCCCGGTCGGGGTCGATGCTGTGTCTGAGGCTCGCCTCCAGAAGGCGCTCCGCGACCTCTTCGCGATCCTTGAGGGTGTGCTTTCCGGCCTGGCGGTCCGGGGTCTTCGAAGCCACAATGAATCCTTGCTTATGTCCTACTATCCGATCGAATGGCGGGGCCTCGGCGATGTTTCACTGCCGGGCAACGGTCTTTATATCGGCCAGAGATGACCGTTTCACCCCATCGGGGCCCTGGTGAGGCGTTCGCTCGGAGCTGACGGTCTATCATCACTCAAACGAGCGATGGTGCTGACGGTGACCAGTGCAACCCATGATCGTTGAGTGGGCCGTGTTCACCCATGCCGACACCCCCGCATATGCCCGTGCCGACATCACCACGGCCACCGCGAAACGCGCGTCGCCAGCCCGTCGTGAACTGACCGCCGCCCTATTCCGGGACGGTGGCGCCGATGCCCATGCGCAATGGCGCAAGATCATTTCAACTGAGTTCTTCCGGCATAATCCGGATTTGAGCGTCAAGGACCGCTGGAAGCTTTCCTACGCACGACTGCGGGCCTTCAATGAGGAAATCCGATCGGCCGAGGAGCTGGCCCGCGATCCGCGTTCGCTGGCCGCCATGCATGAATGGGCGGCAGTTGTCGACGGGGCACTCGCCACCGTCGCGGGTATCCACTACAACCTCTTTCTCGGCAGTCTCGTCGACGATGAGGATTCACCGGAGCGGAATCTTGAACCTTTTACTGATCTTCTCCGTACAGGAACGTTCCTGTGCACCGAGCGCGGCCATGGAAATGACGCCGCCGCGCTGGAGACGACCGCCACGTACGACCGCGCGACCGAGACCTTCCTGCTCCACACACCCAACGAGGGCGCCCAGAAGTTCATGCCCAATACGAGCGAGGTGGGCGGCCCGAAGTCGGCGGTCGTCGCCGCGCGCCTCATCTCCGGAGGGCAGGATCAGGGGGTCTTCCTCTTCCTCACCCCGCTGACGGACCGCGGCGGTCCGCTCCCCGGTGTCACCATCGAGTACCTCCCCGACCGGATCGGCAGCCCCGTCGACCACTGCGTCACCTCCTTCGACCGGGTGCTGCTGCCCCGTACCGCCCTGGTGCAGGGCCCGCACGGCAGGCTGCTTCCGGACGGCACCCTGGTCAGTACGGTCGGCAGTACCCGCAAGCGCTTCCTCCAGGCCATCGGCCGGGTCACCGCGGGCAAGCTCTGCATGAGCGCCAGCACCCTCGGCGGCTGCCGGGCCGCCCTCGCCATCGCCGTCCGCTACGCCCACACCCGGCGGATCTCCGGCCCCACCGCGGGCAGCCGGGTGCCGCTGGCGGCCCACCGCAGCCACTCCGCCCGGCTGCTGAAATCCCTGGCCACCGCCTATGCGATGACCTTTCTGCACCGTGCGGTCACCGATGTCTGGGTCAACCATGAGCCGGCCGGCCGGGATCGCGCCGAGCGGCTGGTCGCCATCGCCAAGGGCTGGATCACCTGGCAGGCGCGCACCATCACCATCGAGGCCCGGGAGCGGTGCGGCGCCCGGGCGCTCTTCCCCGTCAACGGTCTGGCCGAGTACCCGGCCAACGCGGACGGCGCCATCACCGCCGAGGGCGACAATCTCGCCATCTGGTGCAAGGCCGGCGCGGAGATGATCTTCGGATACACCCCCTCCGAGCCCCCGCTGCACCGCCCCCACGGCCACGAGACCCTGACCGACCAGATCTTTCTGCGGAACCTGCTGGCGGCGTCGGAGCGCCGCTGGCACCACCGGGCCCGTCTCAACCTCAGATCCGGGCCCGCCGGAGACTCCCTGGGCCGCTGGAACAACGCCTCCAGCGCGGCCCTCGAACTCGTCGCCGCCCATGCCACCCTCCAGGCCGCCGACGCCTTCATCGCCGCCCTCGACAGGGTCGCCCACCCCCCGACCCGGGCCGTGCTGAAGGATCTCTGCTGTCTCTTCCTCCTGGAGGCGCTGGCACCGCGCTCCGGCGAGCTGCTCGCGGACGGCCATCTCGCCGCCGTGCAGGTCCGTGCGATCCCGGACACCATCGAGCGGCTGACCGCCCGGCTCACCCCGCATCTGTCGGTGATCGCCGACGCCTTCCACGTACCGGAGGAGCATCTCGGGGACCTCCCGATGCTGACCGCTCCCTGACCGGCGCGGGCCGGGCGGGCGCTCCCTCCGCTCCCTTCGCCTCCGGGCGGGGGAGGGAGCGCCCCGGGCCGGCGCCGGCGGACCGGGGGCGTACGCAAAGAACCCCGGGGCGAAGATTGATCTTCGCCCCGGGGTCGGAAGGGTGAGTGACGGGACTTGAACCCGCGACTTCCTGGACCACAACCAGGTGCTCTACCAGCTGAGCTACACCCACCACGCGCGACAGCGGACAACTGTCCGATGCGGCACGCACAGCATAGCGGATGTCCGCGTACCGCCGTGCACGGGCCCGGTCGCCCCCTCACCCGCCGGGGCGCCCCGGACCCTGAGCGGCCGCCCCGCGCCGCCGGGCCGTCTCCCAGAGCACCACCGCCGCCGCGTTCGACGCGTTCAGCGAGCTGGCCGAGCCCGCCATGGGGATGCTGATCAGCCGGTCGCACCGCTCGCGCCAGGCCGAGCTGAGCCCGGTGGTCTCATTGCCGATCACCAGCAGCACCGGGCCGCCGGGGTCGAAATCCGCGAGATCGGTCTCGCCGCGTTCGTCCAGCCCGGCGACGGTCACCGGCCGCTGCCGCGCCAGCCACTCCACCACCTCGCGGTGGGAGGGGCTGCGCACCACCGGCAGTGCGAAGAAGGACCCCGTGGAGGCGCGCACGGACTTGGGGTCGTACGGATCGGCCGCATGCCCCGTCACGATCAGCCCGTCGGCACCGAAGGCGTCGGCCGAGCGCACGACGCTGCCGATGTTCCCGGGCTGCGCCGGCCGGTCGAAGACCAGACCGAGGAAGTGATCACCCACCCTGATCCGCGCCAGATCGTCCGGGGGCATCTCCACCACGGCCAGCACCTCGGGGGTGCCGTCGCTCTTCTCGCCCAGCTCCGCCAGCAGCCCGGGGGCCATCGCCACCCGCTCGGCGCGGACGTCGCGCAGCAGCCCCCCGGCCCACCGCGAGACGGGACGGCTCTCGTCGTACAGCAGGGTGCGGATGGTCCAGCCGTGCTCCACGGCGAGGGTGATCGGCCGCACCCCCTGCACCAGGAATTCCTGCGCGCGACCCCGCTTGGCGCGATTGCCCAGCAGGGCCTGCCACTGCTGGAAGCGGGCATTGCGCGTGGTTATCCGTTGTACCGCCACGCTCTCCCCCGCTCCGCACCACCCGGTCACCGGCAGGCTACCCGCCCCAACCGCCGTACGGGGAAGGCCCGATCACTCCCGTACCGCCGGACGCGCCCCCTGATCCGTGAGAGACGGCCTACGTGCCCGACTCCTCGACCAGCCGCAGCGCCCGCTCCTTCAGCCAGGGTTCGGCCTCCGCCGCGTTCCCCGATTCGAAGGGCGGCTGCGGGTCGTACTCCATGGCCAGCTGGAGGGCCATGGCCGTCTCCTCGCCGCTGATCAGGGAGGCCAGGTACAGCGACATGTCCAGTCCCGCCGAGACCCCGGCGGCCGTGATGATCCGGCCCGAGCGCACATACCGCTCGGCGACATAGGTGACCCCGAACGCCGACTCCAGATAGGGGGCCGAGGCCCAGTAGGTGGTGGCCCGGCGGCCCTTCAGCAGCCCGGCCGCCGCGAGGACGAGCGATCCCGTGCAGACCGAGGTCGTCCACCGGGTCCGGCGGTGCGTCCGGCGGATCCACTCCAGCAGCACCGGGTTGTTGATCGCCCCGACCGTGCCGCGATTGCCGCCGCCGGGCACCACCAGGACATCGAGCCGGTCCGTCTCGGCGAGGGAGCGCTCGGCCATCACCCGTACATCGCCGGTGTCCGTGCGGACCGGGCCCCGGCGCTCGGCGACCATCGTCACCTCGGCGCCCGGCAGCCGGGACAGCACCTCGGCCGGGCCGGTGGGATCGAGCAGGCTGTAGCCGTCGTAGAGCAGGACGCCGATCCGCGGCCCGGTCCGCTTCCGCCCCCGCCCGCCCGGACCGCCCGCCTCGGCGGGCCGGCCGCCGAGCCGCGGCGGCGCGGGCGGCCCGTCGTGCACGGACAGGGCGGCGGCCGTGTTGGTGAGGGTGCCGGCGGCGAGCGCCGCGCCCGCCGCCGTTCCCCGGAGAAGGGTTCTGCGCGTGGATGAGGTCGTCATGGCACCGGAGTCTCGTGCTCCGGGGCGCCCTTCGGCCGGGGCATGTCCGGCATCCTGCGAATCCTGTCCCCGCTGATGCCGTAGTGGTCCAGGAACGCCTGCCGCAGCGTCTGCGCGGAGCGGAAACCGCAGCGGCGGGCGACGGCGGCCAGCGGCAGACCGCTGGTGCGGACCAGATGCGCGGCGGCCTCGGTACGGGCCGCCCGGACCGCCCGGGCCGGGGTGGTGCCGAGATGGGCGGTGAAGAGCCGGGCCAGATGGCGGGTGCTCACCCCGGCCCGCGCCGCCAGCGCGCCCGGTGTCAGATCCCCGTTCAGATGACCGGCGATGTGTCCCATCAGATCGTGCACCAGCCGGTCGCCCCGGGGCGGGGCGCCGAGGAACATGCTGATCTGCGCCTGGTCGGCGGGCCGGTGCAGATAGAGCACCAGCTCCCGGGCGACGGTGCGCGCCATGGCCGGCCCGTGGTCGTCCTCGATCATGGAGAGGGTCAGATCGAGTGCGCTGGTCACCCCGCCGGAGGTGTGGATGTTCCCGTCCCGGATGTGCAGCGGGCCCACATCGACGGCGACCAGGGGGTGGCGATCGGTGATCCAGTCGCCGTATCCCCAGTGCGTGGTCACCCGGCGGTTGTCCAGCAGCCCGGCGGCGGCCAGCACATAGGCGCCGGTGCAGACGGAGGCGATCCGCCTGCTCGCCGCCGCCAGCCGCCGCACCTGTGCCAGCAGCCGGGGATCCTCGGCGGCCCGCAGGCACCCCATACCGCCCACCACCATCAGGGTGTCGAGCCGGCCGGTCACCGACTCCAGCTCCCGGCCCGCGCCGAGCGGTATGCCGGCCGATGTGACGGCGTCGCGCCCGCCGAGGGTGGCCAGCTCGATGGTGTAGGGCGGGGTGGCGCCGAACCTGTTCGCGCAGTCCAGGGCGCCGCTGGGGCAGGCGATGTCGATGATCTGCGCCCCGTCGTAGGCCACGAGAAGAAAGCGACGCTGAGTCTCCATGGCCCGATGCGATCACAGGGACCGGGGGTGCGTGGGCCGAACGCGTACGCGAGCGCCGGGCCGTGCCGGCTCCGTACCCCGCCGGAACTCCCTCGCACACACATTCGGCCAACTATCGGACATGTCGGCTGTGTTGCGGCCGTATGGCGATACGGTGCGTGCCCTTCCGCGTTCGAATTGCGGGTCGTTACCTTGCTCCGGATCGGGCCGCCCCCGGCCCGCGCGCCGCCCACCCTCACGCGCCGAAGGAAGACGAACCATGAGCCAGCCCATCGACTCGGTCGCCGCCGGTCACACCCCCGACGACACCGCCGCTCAGCCACAGCCGGGCTGGTCCTTCGAGACCAAGCAGGTCCATGCCGGAACCAGTCCGGATCCGGCCACCGGGGCCCGCGCGGTGCCGATCTACCAGACGACCTCCTTCGTCTTCCGGGACACCCAGCACGCCGCCGATCTCTTCTCGCTCGCCGAGCCCGGCAACATCTACACCCGTATCCACAACCCGACCCAGGACGCCCTGGAGCAGCGCGTGGCGGCGCTGGAGGGCGGTGTCGCGGCCGTGGCGCTCGCCTCCGGGCAGGCGGCGGAGACCCTGGCGATCCTGACCCTGGCGGGCGCCGGGGACCACATCGTCTCCAGCGCCTCGCTCTACGGCGGGACGTACAACCTCTTCCGGCACACCCTGCCCCGCTTCGGCATCGAGGTCTCCTTCGTGGAGGACCCCGACGACCGGGAGGCGTGGGCCGCCGCCGTCCGTCCCAACACCAAGGCGTTCTTCGCCGAGACCCTCGGCAACCCGCGCGGCAACGTCCTCGACGTACGGACGGTGGCCGACGCCGCGCACTCGGCGGGTGTGCCGCTGATCGTCGACAACACGGTGCCCACGCCCTATCTGCTCCGGCCGATCGAGCACGGCGCGGACATCGTGGTCCACTCGGCGACCAAGTTCCTCGGCGGGCACGGCACCACCCTGGGCGGTGTGGTGGTCGACGGCGGCACCTTCGACTTCGGCGCCCACGCCGAGCGGTTCCCCGACTTCCACCAGCCCGACGCCAGCTACCACGGCCTCCAGTACTGGCCCGCCCTCGGTCCGGGCGCCTTCGCCGTCAAGCTGCGGGTCCAGCTGCTGCGCGACATCGGCCCCGCCATCGCCCCGCACTCCGCCTTCCTGCTCCTCCAGGGCGTGGAGACCCTCAGCCTGCGCATCGAGCGTCACTCCGCCAACGCGCTCGCGCTCGCGGAATGGCTGGAACAGCGCGACGAGGTGGCGGCGGTGCACTACCCGGGACTCCCGGGCAACCGCTGGTACGAGGCGGCCCGGCGGTATCTGCCGCGCGGCGCGGGGGCGGTGCTCTCCTTCGAGCTCCGCGACGGGGTGGAGGCCGGGAAGCGGTTCGTGGACGCGGTGGAGCTCTTCAGTCATCTGGCGAACATCGGGGACGTGCGGAGCCTGATCATCCACCCGGCCTCCACCACCCACAGCCAGCTCGACGCCGAGCAGCTCGCGGCGACCGGGACCTCGCCCGGACTGGTCCGGCTCTCGGCCGGGATCGAGAACATCGCCGATCTGAAGGCGGACCTGGAAGCCGGCTTCCGCGCGGCCAAGGGCGCCTCCTGAACACCGGTTCCGGGGGCCCCGGGCGGGTCGTTTCCGCGGCCCCCGCGGCCCCCGCGGCCCCCGCGGCCCCCGCGGCCCCCGGGGCGGCCGGGCCGGTCGGGCCGGTCGGTTCAGGGGCGGCCGAGGTGGCCGGATCGGTCGGCTCCGGAGGGGTCGGCTCCGGGGCGGTCGGCTCCCGGGCGGTCGGCTCCGGGGCGGACGGCTCCGGACGCTCCGGTTCCGTGAACGTCTCCGAACACGCCGGCACTGCCTCCGGGCACGCCGGTTCCGCCCCCGGCCGGCAGCGCCCGGGCGCCCTCCCGCCTCCCGCCACCGGGGCCTGGCGGGAGGGGGATCCGCCCGGCCGGCGCCGATGGGTCCGGCTGGGCGCCCCGCTCGCTCTGGAGGCGGGCGGGGAACTCCCCGGCGGCGCGTACTCCGGCGGCCTGCCCTCCGACATCCCGACCCCCGGCACGCACTCCGGCATCCTTCCCGCCCAGCCCTTCGGCCCCGGCGCCGAGGCCGCCGGGGGCTCGGTCCAGCTCGCCTACGAGACCTGGGGGGAGCCGGCGGCCGACGGCTCCAACGCCGTTCTGGTGCTCCACGCGCTCACCGGCGACAGCCATGTCAGCGGCCCGGCCGGGCCCGGCCACCCCACCGCCGGCTGGTGGGACGGGCTGATCGGCCCGGGCCGCGCGCTCGACACCGACCGCTGGTTCGTCGTCGCCCCCAATGTGCTGGGCGGCTGCCAGGGCAGCACCGGCCCCGCCTCGCTCCGGCCGGACGGCCGCCGCTGGGGAGGCGCGTTCCCCTTCCTGACCACCCGCGACCAGGTCGCGGCCGAGGTCCGGCTGGCGGACGCGCTCGGCATCGGGCGCTGGGCACTGGTGATCGGCGGATCCATGGGCGGGATGCGTGCCCTGGAGTGGGCGGTGACCCACCCGGAACGCACCGGCTCGCTCCTGCTGCTCGCCTGCACCGCCGCCGCGAGCGCCGAACAGATCGCCTGGGCCGGCCTCCAGCTCCGCGCCATCCGCGCGGACCCCCACTGGCGCGGCGGCGACTATCACGACGCGCCGCCCGGCCGCGGCCCGCACGAGGGCCTGGGGCTGGCCCGGCGCCTGGCGCATGTCACCTACCGCTGCGAATCGGAACTCGGCGCCCGGTTCGGGCGTTCCCCCCAGGGGAGCGAGGACCCGCTGCGCGGCGGCCGGTATCAGGTGGAGTCGTATCTCGACCACCACGCGGCGAAGCTGGCCCGGCGCTTCGACGCGGGCAGCTATGTGGTGCTGACCGAGGCGATGAACAGCCATGACATCGGCCGGGGCCGCGGCGGGGCGGCCGCCGCCCTGCGCCGGATCAGTGCCCCCGCCCTGGTGGCCGGGGTCGATTCGGACCGTCTCTATCCGCTCGCCCAGCAGGGATACCTCGCCGCGCACATTCCCGGCGCGGACGGTCTGCGGATCATCGAGTCGCCGTACGGACACGACGGCTTCCTCATCGAGACGGAACGGGTCGCCGAGTTCATCCGCGAGCTGACGGACGCCTGACCGGGGCCGGCCGGCGCCCGCCGGCCTGCCGGCCCCGGGTGCGGCCCCGGGTCGGCGGCGGCCCCAAGTCCGGCGGCGGCTCAGCGCCCGGCCGCCCGGCCCTCGATGCCGATGACGGAACCGAATCTCACCACCGCCTGGTAGTAGGTCCAGGCCGTGCCGGTGCAGGAGACCTTCCGCGCACCGGAGTAGGCCGCGCAGACCCGCTTCATGTCGGCGTGGAAGGCATTGTCCAGGCGGGCCTTGTTGGCCGGGAAGCTCCCCGCGGCCTTGTAGTTGCGGTAGCCGAAGTCGTGCCGGGCGCAGGACTTCTGGAAGGGGAAGCCGAAGGGGTTGTCCGGGGAGCTGGTGCAGAGGTCGGTGGACCAGTCGAATTTGTACGCGCGCCACGCGGACTGGTTCTGCCTGGCCGCGTGCCAGGCGTTGTAGCTGCTCGCGCCGGTCTGCGTCCAGGAGCTCAGGACCCTGGGCTTGTCGGCGGGGACCGCCGCCGGGGCCGCCCAGGCCGGGGAGGCGGCCAGGCCGATGGCGAGGGGCAGAGCGAGTGCGGCGGCGGTCAGGGGAGTGGTGCGACGACGGCGCATGGAGTCCTCCGGGCGGACGGCGGGGAGCGGCCCCGGGTGCGGTCGCACGGGGCCGGGCCGGCGTCGGGCAGCACGTTTCGGCGCGCCCTGGCCGGCGCTGTGAGGAGCGGGGACGAGCGGGGGGAGTGTGCGCGATGGCCCGGGTTCTGGGGATTCCGCCGGGGCACGGTGCGTACGGTCGGTTTGTTCCCGAATCGGGAGTCCGGTACGCCTGGGTGGGGCGTAAATCAGCCGCGAGGGTCAGCGGAATGACGCACCGTCAAAGCATTGGCCATGAATTCGTGTTGCCCGCCCGATGGCGAACGCCCGCGATCGGGGACGACCCGCCGGGATGACCCCCGCCCCGCACCGGGGCGGTCACCCCGCCCCGCTGCCACCGTCCCCCCCGACTCCCCCCCGCCTCGCTCCCGCCCTCACCCCAGCCCGGGAATGGCGGAGACGCCCAGATCGATCACCTTGATACCGAGAAAGGGCAGCACGAGCCCGCCGAGCCCGTACACCGCGAGATTGCGCCGCAGCAGCCGGTCCGCGGACGCGGGCTCGTACCGCACACCCCGCAGTGCCAGCGGGATCAGCGCCACGATGATCAGCGCGTTGAAGATGATCGCCGAGGTGATCGCGGAGACCGGGCTGTGCAGGCCCATGATGTTGAGCGCGTCGAGACCCGGATACGCGCCGGTGAACATCGCCGGGATGATCGCGAAGTACTTCGCCACGTCATTGGTGATCGAGAAGGTGGTGAGCGCGCCCCGGGTGATGAGGAGCTGTTTGCCGATCCGGACGATCTCGATGAGCTTGGTCGGGTTGGAGTCGAGATCGACCATGTTCCCGGCCTCCTTCGCCGCCGAGGTGCCCGAACTCATCGCCACCCCCACATCGGCCTGGGCGAGCGCGGGCGCGTCATTGGTCCCGTCGCCGGTCATCGCCACGAGCCTGCCGCCCTCCTGCTCCCTCCTGATGAGCGCCAGCTTGTCCTCCGGCCCGGCCTCGGCGAGCCAGTCGTCCACCCCCGCCTCGTGCGCGATGGCCCGGGCGGTCAGCGGATTGTCGCCGGTGACCATGACCGTGCGGATGCCCATCCGGCGCAGCTCGGCGAAGCGTTCGCGGATCCCCTCCTTGACGACGTCCTTGAGATGGACGATCCCGAGGACCCGCGGCCCGTCCCAGTCGTGCACGGCGACGAGGAGCGGAGTGCCCCCGCTCGCGGCGATGGCGTCGGTCCAGTCCCGGGCCTCGGCCGGCACGGTGCCGCCGCGCAGCCGTACCCAGTCGGCCACCTGAGCCGCCGCGCCCTTGCGGATCGCGCACCCGGTGCCGTTCTCCCAGCGCAGATCGATCCCGCTCATCCGGGTCCGGGCACTGAACTCCACGAAGAGCGCCCGGGTCAGGGTGGCCGGATCCGGTGCCCGGAGCCCGTACCGCGATTCCGCCAGAGCGACCGCGGACCGCCCCTCGGGCGTGGTGTCGGCGAGAGACGAGAGCTGCGCCGCGTCCGCCAGCGCCAGGGCGCCGACCCCCGGCAGCGGCACGAAGTCGGCCGCCGCCCGGTTGCCGAGGGTGATGGTGCCGGTCTTGTCGAGCAGCAGGGTGCCCACATCCCCCGCCGCCTCGACGGCCCGGCCGGACATGGCCACCACATTGCGCTGGACCAGCCGGTCCATCCCGGCGATCCCGATCGCGGAGAGCAGCGCCCCGATCGTCGTCGGAATGAGGGTGACCAGCAGAGCGACCAGCACGGTGGTGGACTGCGCGGCTCCGGCGTACGAGGCCATCGGCTGAAGGGTGAGAACCACCAGCACAAAGCCCGCGGTCAGCGCGGCGAGCAGGATGTTGAGCGCGATCTCGTTCGGGGTCTTCTGCCGCTTCGCCCCCTCCACCAGGGCGATCATCCGCTCCATGAAGGAGTGCCCGGGGCGTGAGGTGACCCGGACCACGATCCGGTCGGAGAGCACGGTGGTGCCCCCGGTGACACCGGACCGGTCGCCGCCGGACTCCCGGATGACCGGTGCGGACTCGCCGGTGACGGCGGACTCGTCGACCGCCGCGGCCCCGTCCACCACCTCACCGTCGGCGGGGATCCTTTCCCCGGCCCGGACGACGACGAAGTCGAGAAGCCGCAACTCGCCCGCGGGCACCCGCTCCGACTCGGCCCGGTCGGGGTCGGCCCCGTACCGCCAGTGCCGCAGCCGCACCGCGAAGGTGTCGGCGCGCGACCGCCGCAGCGACTCGGCCTGTGCCCTGCCGCGTCCCTCCGCCACCGCCTCGGCGAGGTTGGCGAAGATCACCGTCAGCCAGAGCCAGAGGCTGATCACCCAGGTGAAGACCGATGGATGGATGAGCGCGGAGAGAGTGGTGAGCGCGGAGAGAGTGGCGACCACGAGGAGCACGGGGTTGCGCGCCAGCGCGCGCGGGTGCAGTTTGCGCACGGCCGCCGGAAGCGATGTCAGCAGCTGTACGGGATCGAGCAGACCCCCCGGCACGGCCCGGTGCCGCGGCTCGGCGGGCGGCGCCTGCCCGCCCGCGATCACGGGTGCGGACGGGGACGGGGGCGCGGCAGGACGCATCGCGGGCAGCCTTCGTGAGGGGCCGCGGCCCGGTACGGCGGGCAGCGGCCGGACGGTGGAGTACCGGCCGCCGGGCGGTCTGCCGACCCGGGGCATGTCCCTGTCGGCCGGCAGACCGCGGCTCCGCACGGGGCAGGGAGAGCTGCCACCGAGCGCCTCGTTCCCCGAGTCCGGTCATGCCACTGACGTCCCCGGGGAAATGGAGCGGCTGACCGGAAATCTAGGCCCGCCCGGGGCCCCGGGGGAGGCCCTTCGCGCGCTGTTGACGCCGCGCTGACGGCTTATTGGCGGCGAAGCGGAAGGGACCGTCAAGGCGGTTCCGTGCAGGGGGCGTTACGGCTCCGGCCCCGAGCGGAGGGAGGCCGTCCCCGCATGCGGCCGTGATGTCGGCGAATGATCGCCGTATCGCGGTCCGATCATCGCCCCGACTCCCTGTCAAGGCCGCGTCAGTATCGGCGTGATGAGCGCCAGGAAGGCGTCAAGGTGAACGCGTCGGGTCCTCCCCGGCCGGCCGGCCGGAGAGAGGCTCGTGCCGGCGGCCGGGCGCAGTCATGGACAGGGAGCTGATCGCGGCATGGGTATCGAGAATGTGGTGGGCCTGATTGTCGCCGCCTGTCTGGTCGGGTATCTGGTGGCCGCGTTCCTCCATCCGGAGAAGTTCTGACCCCGGCCGGAGGTGAGGTTCCGGCTCCGGCGCCGACGGCCCGGCGGCGTATCACGAGGTGATCGTCAAGACGCCGCCGACACCCGCGGGCACCGGTCGTACCGGACAGAAGGGACGGCCGGCGGGCGCATATGCTCCCCACTGCCCGGAAGCCGGGCATTCGCTTTCCCGTGACCGGGCTCACCGAACCCCGCCCCCCTCGCCGGCGACGAGCCAACAGCGGTAGAAGGGCCCACAAGCCTTCGGTTCCAAGGGATCGCCCCTGGACCCGCACCTTCGTTTCGGGGGGAACCATCAGCACGTCAGAAATACTCTCGGCCGAGGGAGTCGACCTCTTCTACGGCGACCAGCCCGCCGTGCGCGGCGCCCGGCTCGCGGTGTCCCCGGGAGAGGTCGTGGCCATCACCGGGCAGAGCGGATCCGGCAAGTCCTCGCTCCTCTACTGCCTGGCCGGGGTCCTGCCCGTCACCCGCGGCCGGGTGAGCTTCGGCGGACGGGTGCTCGGCGCCCTCTCCGACGACGAGATCAGCACCCTCCGGCGGGAGCGTTTCGGCTTCGTCTTCCAGTACGGCGAACTGCTCCCCGAACTGACCATCGAGGAGAACACGGCACTGCCGCTCCGCCTGGCCGGCAGGCGCAAACGGCCGGCCATCGAGGCGGCGCGCGAGGTTCTGGACCGGCTGGGCATCGGCGAGCTGGGCGAACGCCGGCCCGCGCAGGTGTCGGGGGGCCAGAGCCAGCGGGTCGCGGTGGCGCGGGCCCTCGTACACCGGCCCGCCGTGGTGTTCGCCGACGAACCGACCGGCTCCCTGGACAGTGCCAACGCCTCCGCCGTGCTGGGGGAGTTCCTCGGCCTGGCCCGCTCCCGGAGCACCGCCGTGATCCTGGTGACCCATGACGGGACCGTGGCCGAACAGGCCGACACCCGCTACACGATGACCGACGGAGTCCTGTCCCCCTGGGGGGACGGGTGACGGAGTTCCTGCTCGGTCTGCGACTGCTCGCCGGTTCGGGACGGGGCAACCGCGTACGGTTCCTGCTGATGGCGGTCGGCGGCTCCATCGGGGTCTGCTGTCTCGCGCTCGTACTCACCGTCCCGGCGATCCTGGAGGCGCACGACGGCCGGGCCGCGGCGCGGCAGCCCGTCACCGCGCCGAAGGGCACGGCTGACAGCACCCTGGTCCTCCTGCGCTCGGACGCGTACGGCTCGCACTCCTTCACCCGGGTCTTCGTGGCACGGGGGAGCGGGGGAGCGAAGACCTCCCCGCCCGGGGTCGGAGAGCTGCCGGGCCCCGGGGAACTGGTCGTCTCCCCGCGCGTCCGCGAACTCCTGCGCGAGGCACCGGCCGTCAGGGGCCTGCTGCCGGGACGCGACCGTGGTCTGATCGGCCCGGCCGGGCTGGCCCACCCCGATGAGCTGTACGTCTACATCGGCACCACCCGCGACGAGCTCGCCCGCGACGGACGCCATCTGAAGGACTTCGGCTACCGCTACGCCCCCTTCCCGGCCGTCGAGCCGTCCACCCTCACGGATGTGCGCTTCGCCCTGGCGACGCTGGTCCTTCTGCCGCTGGGCATCTTCCTCTCCGTCTGCGCCCGGCTGTCCGCGGCCGGCCGTACCCGCCGCCTCGCCTCGCTGCGGCTGCTCGGGCTCAGCCGGAAGGGCACCCGGCGGGTGAACGCCGCCGAGACGGTGGCCGCCGCGCTCGCCGGCGCGGTCCTGGGGCTCGGTGAGTACTGGGTGCTCAACCAGGTGATGGCACGGACGGGTCTGCCGTCCCTGCGGTGGTATCCGGCCGACGGGGAGCTCTCCGCGACCACCGTCGCGGTGTGCCTGCTCGGCTGCCCGGCGCTCGCCTGGTTCGTCGGCCGCAAGAGCGCGCGGGAGGCCACCGCGAACCCGCTGGCGGTGCGGCGGACAGCGGTGCCCCGCCCGCCCTCCAAGTGGTACGGATTCCTCCTCCTGGCCGGTCTGGGCATTGTGTGCGGCTACTGCCTCACCGGCCTCATCGGGCGCCCCGCCTCCAGTACCGGGGTGAACGCCCTGCTGGTGGTCGCCGGTGTCCTGCTGACCGGCGTCGGCCTGGTGCTGACCCTGCCGTACCTCTCCCATGTGCTCGCCCGCCGGCTGGCGGGCTCCACCGGATCCCTCACCCTCAATCTCGCCATGCGGCGCAATGAGGCGGAACCGGGGAGCACCATGCGGGTCGTCACCGGCCTGGTGCTCCTGGTCTACGCGGCCTCGCTCGCCCAGGGGGTGCTCATCCAGCTCGCCCAGGTCAGCCGACCGTCCGGCCCCGTACAGGACTACTCCCTCGCCCTGTCCCGGCTCACCGAAGGGCAGCAGCGGGAGCTGGGCGAGGTGGCCGGGGTGCGCAACGCGGCCGTGATGATGAACTCCTGGGTGGACCTGGACACCGAACGGCCCGAGGAGGCGTTCGCCTCCTCGGCCACCGCCCTGGTCGCCACCTGCGCACAGCTGGAACGCATGGTCAGTGCGTCCGAGGGGTGCGTGGACGGCAGGGTGATGCGGCTCGTCGACCCCAATTCGAGCCTCGGCTCCGGCCTCGCGACGGGCACCACCTTCCGCTTCCGCCACGACGGCGCGAAACCGGGGAGGACCGACGTCGTCCTCCCGGCGGAGCGGATCGTGTACACCGGGTACGGCGCCTCGGCGATCGGCGGCGCCGCGCTGCTCGTCCCGCCCTCGGCGCTGCCCGCCGGCGCGCGCCCCGACGACGCGCAACTCGTGCTCACCAGCGGCTCGGACCCCGGTGAGGTCCGCAGGGTCCTCGACGGCATCGGGGCGGTGGCCCCGATCGCCGATGTCGAGCTGGTCGGGCTGAACATCCAGGGCCTCGAACAGATCTCGGTGGTCGAGACCCTGCTCGTACTGGGCATGATCATGGGGCTGCTGATCGGGGTGGCCGCCTTCCTGGTCTCCGTCACCGACCGGGCGATGGAGCGCCGTTCACAGGTCACCGCCGTCACGCTGATCGGTGCCCGGGCGCGGACGATGCGGGCGGTGCAGTGCGTCCAGGTCGTCCTGCCCCTCTGCCTGGGGCTTGTCCTGGCGATCGTCACCGGGAAACTCGCGGAGTCGAGTTATCTGATCACCGGGGGCGGGGCCGTCGGCTGGGACATCGACGGCCTTCCGCTGCTGGTTCTCGCGGCGGCGGGCGTGGTGCTGGTGGCCGCCGCGGGCACGCTGCCGCTGGCCGGCCGCCGGATCGACCCGGAGCTGATCCGCCGCGACTGAACGGCAGCTGATCCGTCGTGACCGGCCGGCGGGGAGCTGATCCGCCCGTGACCGGCCGGCGGGGCGTGCTCGCGGACCACGAGCGCGGGCGGCGGCGGTGATCCGCCGCCGCCCGCCCCGTACCCTGCCGTGTGATGCCGGACGCCGAGAGGAGCCCCGCGTGAAGGATCGGACCGGCCGGCGGTCCCGGAAGCCGTTTCTGTACGTGGTCGTCTGCGCGGCCGGAGTCGCCGCCGATGTCGGCCAACTGATCACGTCCGCAAAGGCGGAGGGCTGGGACGTGGGCGCCGTCGCCACCCCGCAGGGCCTCGGTTTCATCGACACGGCGGCGGTCGAGGAGCTGACCGGTTACCCGATCCGCTCGGCCTGGCGCTCCCCGGGCGACCCCCGCCCGCTGCCGCCCCCCGACGCCATCGCGGTGGCCCCGGCCACCTTCAACACGATCAACAAATGGGCCGCCGGGATCTCCGACACTCTGGCCGTGGGCATCCTCTGCGAGGCGTACGGCCTCGGTGTCCCGATCGCCGCGCTGCCGTATCTGAACTCGGCCCAGGCCGCGCACCCCGCCTACGGCGAGAGCCTGCGAAGGCTCCGGGGGATGGGCGTCCTGTTCGGCTCGCACATCCCTCACCCGCCCCAATCGGGCGGCGCGCCGGCCGGGTTCCGCTGGGAGGAGGCCCTGGAGCTGCTCGCTCCGGCACTCCGCCCGCCCGGGTGATCCGCGGCGTACCGCTCAGCCGCCGACATGCATCGGGTGGCCGTTCTCCAGCAGATCGCCCCAGGCCCAGCAGAGCACCGGGAAACCGAGCCCGGCCAGTGCCATGCGCGCGGTCCGCACATCCGACGGCGCGTGCCCGGTCGCCTCGGACACGAGGTCCCTGACGTAGTACAGACCGGTGCCGACCAGGGCGTACCACTCCCGGTTCGGACCGAACGCCCCGCTGTGCGCGGGCACCAGCCGGGACGCCGCCGCCTCGACCTGGTCCCGGCGGATGTCGTGCTGCTCGCCGAGGGAGACGAACCGGGCGGTGTCCGAGGGCCTTTTGCTCATGGTGTTCCCTTCACGGAGGGGGCACCGCCGGCGGACACGGCTTCCCGCGCCGGGTCCACATCGGCGTGGACCAGATGGTGGTCCGAGTACCGGGAGGGACGTACGCCCTGCTCGGCCGGGACGAAGCCCCGGAGGAAGATGTAGTCGAACTTCAGCTCCCAGTCGGTGGTCGGCGCGCAGACACCGGCGGGCGCGGGACGGCAGTTGGGATCCGTGTCCGAGGCCAGCTTCATCATCCCGGTGAGCTCGGACGAGTCCGGCACCGCGTTGAAGTCGCCCAGCACAATGGCCCGGTCGTGGCGGGCGATCTCCCTCGCCAGCACGCGCGTCTGGTCCGCCCGGACCTCCTCCTGGCGCCGCTGCGCGAGATGCGTGTTGAAGACCCGGACGGGCTTGCCGCCCACGGTGGTGGTGACCGCCAGATAGCCCCGGTCCTCGGATCCGCCGTCGGGATACTCCTCGCGGACGCGGTCGGTCATCGGCGCGGCCGAGAGCAGCGCCTGGCCGAAGCCCCCCGGATTCCACGGCACTCCACCGCAGCGGCCCCGGTTCTTGAGCACCATTCCGTACTCGACGTGGTAGACGAGCCCGTGCAGCCGCTCCAGATACCCCCGTATCGCCTCGACATCGCGCACACACGATTCCTGGAGGCCGATGACCTGCGGCGCGAAGGCGGCGATCTCCGCCGCCCGGTCGATGTTGCTCTCCTTGCAGGGATTGCAGATGTTCCAGGTCATGACCCGGTTCGGCACGACATCCCGGACGGCGTCGGGCGGCAGCGGCCTGGCGACGGGGACACCGTCCGGCGTACTGGGACCAATGATCACCACACAGGCCGCGACGGCGGTGACGCCCGCGAGCAACCGCACACCCTTTCCGGACATCATCGCCTCCCCGCCGTGGACGCACATGGGATGTGACGTCTCCACGGAAGAGGTTATGGGACGAGGCTGTGGACACCGCATGCGCTCGGCTGGATCTCCGGGCCCGCCACCCCGCCGGATGCCTTCCGGCCATGGGGAAGGCCCCCCGCGCCGGGGAGCCGGCGGATCGCGATGAGATGTGCCCCGGCCGGACTCGAACCCGCGGCCGGGCGCTTGGCCCATCGGCGATGTGCTTCCGGGCGTGAGAAAGCCCCACCGGTATTCCGGCTGGTGAGGCTTGGTGTGCGCCCCCGGCAGGACTCGAACCTGCGGCCAAGCGCTTAGAAGGCGCCTGCTCTATCCACTGAGCTACGGGGGCCGATGGCGGCCAGGGCTACCGGAACCCTGGGGTCCGCAGCCTTGCCGGGGACAAGGATAGGGCTCCGAGTGCCTTGACCCCGTTGCTTCACCTGCGTGGCACGATGTGGAGGTTCGGTGAAGCGAACCGATAATCGCAGGCAGGTGCGATTCCTGCATCGCTTTTGGCGTCTCTCGTCGCGGGTGTTGTGCACTCGTTATGCCTGTGTCCCACTCATTCCGTCTGTCCCAAGTGTCCGACCGGCGCGCAGACAAACCCATACGCTTCAAAAAGCGTCCAAAATTAGGCATTCTTCGCATGTGGTGACCTTGGATGCGCGGCCTCAATTGATCGACGCACTGACCGCCCTGCGCGACCGTGTCGCAGCCGTGCGTCTGCCCCTGCCCCTGCCCGGTGCGCCACGGGCCCGGCAGACGCGGGTCGAGCTGCTCGCGCAGCTCGACGACTATCTGGTGCCCCGGCTCAGGGATCCGGCCGCGCCACTGCTCGCCGTCGTCGGGGGGTCGACCGGGGCCGGGAAGTCGACGCTGGTCAATTCCCTCGTCGGGCGGCGGGTCACCGAGGCCGGAGTGCTGCGGCCCACGACTCGTACGCCTGTTCTTGTCTGTCATCCCGACGACCACCACTGGTTCGCGGGAATGCGGATCCTGCCGCAGCTCACCCGTGTATGGCTGCCCCAGCAGGACGAGACCGATGACACCGGCGAACCGGCCGACGGCGGCCGGCGGCTGCGGGTCGAGAAGGCGGCCTCGCTGCCGCGCGGGCTGGCGCTGCTCGACGCGCCCGACATCGACTCGCTGGTGGTCGAGAACCGGCTGCTCGCGGCCGAGTTGATCTGCGCCGCCGATGTCTGGGTCATGGTCACCACCGCGTCGCGGTACGCAGACGCGGTGCCCTGGCATCTGCTGCGCACCGCCAAGGAGTACGACGCCAGCCTCGTCACCGTCCTCGACCGGGTGCCCCACCAGGTGATCGCCGAGGTGTCCCGGCAGTACGCCGCCCTGCTCACCAAGGCGGGGCTCGGCGAGGTGCCCCGCTTCACCATCCCCGAGCTGCCCGAATCGGCCGGCGGCGGCAACGGGCTGCTGCCCACCACCGCCGTGGCGCCGCTCTTCGCCTGGCTCGCCCACCGGGTCCAGGACCCGGCCGCCCGCCAGCAGGCCCTCGGCCGCACCGCCACCGGGGTCATCGATTCGCTCAATGCCCGGATGCCCGCACTGGCCGCCGCGGTCGCCGGGCAGTACGCGGCGGCCGTACGCCTCATGGGGGCGGTCGAGGAGGCGTACGACCGGGAGCGCGAGCGGGTGAACCGGCAGCTCGCCAAGGGGGCCGTACTGGCCGGGGACGCCCGCACCCGCTGGCGGGGATTCCCCCGTGACAGCTCGGCCGCCGAGCTGCTGGACGCGCTCGTCGGCAGCCTCTGCGCGCTGGTGCAGTGCGCGGTGGCCGCCGCCGACGAGCATGTGCGGGAGACCTGGCGCCGGGAGCCCGCCGCCCGTGGTGTGGTGGACCGGGGAGAGCGCGATCCGGAGGCGGCGGAACGCCTCGGGCTCGCCGTCCGGCGCTGGCGGCGCGAGCTGGAGGAGCTCGCCGACGAGGAGGTGCGCGGGCTGGAGCTGAGCCCGCCGCCCGACCCCGAGACCGTCGCCGCGCTCGTCGCGGCCGTCCTGCTCGGCGGGCGGCGGGCCCGGGGCGCGGGGGAGCGGCTGGCCGAGCGGATCGGGGCGCAGGGCGCGCTCCGGCTCCGGGACCGGGGCGGGGAACTCCTCGCCGGATGCGTCGACGGAGTCCTCGACGGCGAGCGCGACCGCCGCCTCGCCCCCCTCGACGCGCTCGATGTCTCCCCCGAACCGCAGGCCGAACTGATCGCCGCACTGTCCCTGCTCCAGAAGGTGAGGTGACGGCGGTGACCGCCATCACGGGTGACGAGGAACGGACGGACGGGGCGGACGGCCCCGGTGACGGCGAACCGGAACATGAGCGCGAAGGGGCGGAGAGCGGTCGCTGGGACGACGGACTGATCGCCCGGCGCGCCGCCGGCCGGGAACGGTACGACCGCGGCGCCGGGGACGGGCGGGCCGGCGAGGACGACCACGTACCCATCGGCGGGAGCTACGAGGGGCCGCTCCGCGCCCGGCTCGACGCCCTCCGCGAGCTGGTCGGCCTCTCCCGTACCCGGCTGGAGGGCACCACGCTCGACGAGGCCGGGCGGGTGCTCGACGAGGCCGCGGCCCGGCAGCGGCTCTCCTCCCGGCACACCGTGGTCGCCATCGCCGGCGCCACCGGAAGCGGCAAGTCCACTCTCTTCAACGCACTCGCCCAGGTCCCGCTCTCGGACACCGGACTGCGCAGGCCCACCACCTCCGCGCCCATCGCATGCAGCTGGTCCGACGGGGCCGCCGGGCTGCTCGACCGGCTCGCGATCCCCTCCCGGCTGCGCCGCAGACCGCTCGCGGGCGGCTCCGACGAGCTCTCCGGACTGGTCCTGGTCGACCTCCCCGACCATGACTCGGCGCTGGTCAGACACCGCGAGCAGGTGGACCGGGTGCTGGCGCTGGTCGATGCGGTGATCTGGGTCGTCGATCCGGAGAAGTACGCGGACGCCGCCCTGCACGAGCGGTATCTGCGGCCCCTGGCGGGCCATGCCGAGATCACCTTCGTGGTCCTGAACCAGATCGACCGGCTGCCCCCGGACGCCGCCGATCAGGTACTCGACGATCTGCGCAGACTCCTGGACGAGGACGGCATGGCACTCGGCGAACACGGCGAGCCGGGCGCCACCGTACTGGCCCTCTCCGCGCTCACCGGGGAGGGCGTGACCGAGCTGCGGGAGCTGCTCGGGGTCTTCGTGCAGGACCGGACGGCCCCCGCGCGCCGGCTCTCCGCCGATGTGGACGCCGCCGCCGGACGGCTGCGAGCGGAGTACGTGGCCGAGGGCCGCACCGGTCTCGACGAGCGGGCGCGGGACGATTTCGCCGACCGGCTGGCCGAGGCGGTCGGCGCGCGGGCGGCGGGCGAGGCGGCCGAGCGCGAGTGGCGCAGACACGCGGGGCGGGCCTGCGGGACGCCCTGGCTGCGGCTGTGGCGCTGGTACGAGCGGACGCGCACGCCGGGGGGCGCCGCCACTCCGCCGGCGGCGCCGGTGGAGGAGGAGCTGACCGCGCGCCAGCGGGTCGAGCAGGCGGTGCGCACGGTGGCGGACGAGGCGGCTTCCGGGCTGCCCGCGCCCTGGGCGCATGCGGTGCGCGAGGCGGCGGTCCGGGGGGCCGAGGGGCTGCCGGAGGCACTGGACGAGCTGGCCGTACGGGAGGCGGCGGTCACCGGCAAACGGCCGCTGCGGCCCGCGTGGTGGCCCGCCGCCGTACTGGCCCAGGCGTCGATGACGCTCCTTCAGATCTATGGCGGCCTGTGGCTGGTGGGACAGATTCTCGGTGTGCTGGAGCCGGGACTGGTGGTTCCGGCGCTGCTGATGCTGGCGGGGATCGTGGGCGGGCCGCTGGTGGAGTGGGCGTGCACGGCCGCGGTGCGGGGGCCGGCGCGGCGGTACGGGCAGGACGCCCAGCGGCGGCTGCGGGAGGCCGCGGCGGGGTGCGGGCGGGCGCGGGTGCTCGATCCGGTCGCGGGGGAGCTGCTGCGGTACCGGGAGGTGCGCGAGCAGTACGCGACGGTCTCGGGGCGGCCGGGGGGTGGTCCGGCCGGCGGGGCGGCCGGCGGACGGGGCGGGGTGGGGGCGGGGACGGGGGTCCGGGAGGGGGCGGTCAGGGGCGGGTGAACCCTGGTTCCGGGGGCGGGCAGGGGTGCCGGTCGACGGCGCCTGTTCAGTGCGCCGGTCGAGGGTGCCGGTCCGGGCTGTCGGTGGACTCCGCCTCCCTCCGAGGGTGACGGAGTTGTCCACAACCGGCCGGTTGTCCACAGGCTCCGGCGGGATTCCGGGGATCGGTCCAGCATGGAGAAATCCGGTCGGCGCCGGGCCGACCGGGCCCTTGGGGAAGGTGGATGCCATGCAGGAGACCCTGGTCACCGTGGCTGGAAATGTCGCCACGAATGTGGAAACCCGGGAAACCGCGTCGGGAATGATGGTGCGATTCAGGTTCGCCGTGACGCCGAGGCGCTGGGATCGGCAGAGCGAGAGCTGGACCGATGGACACACCGCTTTTTACACGGTTTTCGCATGGCGGGCTCTCGCGGCGAATCTGGCCGGTTCGGTGACCCTCGGTGAGCCGCTCCTGGTGCACGGGCGGTTGCGGGTGCGGGAGGAGACGCGGGACGGGACCGGTGAGCCCGGCGGCTTCCGGGACGGGCGGGACGATCCGCCGCGAAGGACGTTCGTGGACATCGAGGCGCTGAGCGTGGGGCACGATCTGACGCGCGGGACAACGGTGTTCCGGCGTGCTCCGAAGCAGATCTCCCAGGTGGCGGAGGTGTGGTCCGGCCGGTCGGGACCGCCCGGGAGCGCGGCGGGACCGGGCGGGCCGCCCTCCCCGGCACGGCCCGCCGCCCCGGCGCCGACCGGAGCGGAGGCCCGGCCGCCGGCGGCACCCTTCTGATCGCGGGCGACCGGCGCGACCGGCTACCGGCCACCGCCGGCGGCCGGGCGGCGGACGACCGGCTACCGGCGGCGACCGGCTCCCCGGGCCGGCTGTCACGCCCCGCCCCCGCCACTCCCTCGAATTGTGGAGATTTGTCGATTCAGGAATGAGGGAACCGCGTGTGCCGGGTGAGGAGCGATAACGATTCCGATTCGGAATGGTTATCCCGCCCTGTGACGGGGGACCGCGCCGCGCGGCGTCTCTAGGATTTCCCAGTAATCACGGGGCACTTGAGTTTGCTGGCGAGGCACACTCCCTCACGCGTCACACGTGAAGCATGTGCGCACGGGCTCGGCGGATCACGGAAGCGGTGGTCACCGGGCCCGGGGGCAAGCGGCACACCGGTACCGGACCGCGCATGTGAGTCCCTGTCAGCTGCTGAAGCCGCCTCGCCCGGAGGGGAATTCTGTGTTTGCGACGTTCTCTGAGCTGGTTGTACGCGGACGGGGCGGCTCGCGGCGGCTCGCGGCGGCGGTTCTGCTGCCCGGCCTCGTGGTGGCCGGCTCGCTCGCCGGCGCGGGAGCCGCCGCGGCCGACGACGGCGTTCACCACCAGGGCGGTGCGGTCGCCTCACTCGACGGGCTGAAGACCTTCGACCGGGCCGTGCTCCGGGTCGAGGGCCGGGACCACGAGCTGCCCGCCGGCCTCTCCGAGATGACCGTCGAGGGCGGCGGCCGGCTGAAGACCTACGGCGCGGACATCCAGAAGCCCGCTCAGGAGCAGGCCCGATATCTGGAGACCGCCTGGGACCAGACCTCCCTCGGAACCAACAGAAACGCCGGGAAGATCCGCTGGATCCTCCGGCACTCCTACCCCCTCGTCGACGATCTCGCCCAGCTCGCGAAGGACGCCCGGACCGGACCGCTCACCCCGGAGACCGCCGCCGCCGGCACCCAGGTCGCCATCTGGCGCCACGCGGACGGCTCCGATGTCCGGGCCCTCGACCCGGCCGCGGAGAAGCTCGCCGACTGGCTGGAGAGGCAGGCCCGGAACTCCCCCGAGCCGAGGGCCTCGCTCAGCCTTGAACCCGCCGCCGTCACCGGGCTGCCGGGCGACCGCCTCGGACCCGTGACCGTGCGCACGGACGCGGACCGGGTCGACCTGATTCCGCCCGCGGACACCCCCGCGTCCGGCGGGGCCACCGTCACCGACGCCGCCGGAAAGCCCCTGACCTCGGTGGTCAACGGCGCCAAGGTGTACTTCGACATACCCGCCGACGCCCCGGACGCCACGGCGACCCTGACCGCCCGCGCGACCACCTCGATACCGGTCGGCCGGGCCTTCTCCTCCACCACCAGGAGCCAGATCCAGATCCTCGCGGGCTCCAGCGAGTCCGCCGTCTCCGCCCGGACGAGCGCCGGCTGGGCGAAGACGGGCCCGATACCCGCGGTCACCGACCGGAAGAACTGCGCGAAGGGAGGGGTGGACATCACCGCGGGCAACAACGGCGACGCCCCCTTCACCTTCGAGCTGGCGGGGACCGAGCACACCGTCCCGGCCGGGGCGACGCGGACCGTCACCCTCCCGGTGGCCGAGGACCAGGCGTACGACTTCACGGTCACCGCGTCCGGCGGCTTCAGCCGGACCCACCGGGGAGTCCTGGACTGCCTGACCATCGGGGCGGCCACCGAGGTCACCGCCACGGAGGCCCCGGTCTCGCAGCTCGCACCCGCCTCCGTCGGCGGGGGCTCGGCGGGGCTGGAGGGCGACCTCGCCGCGACGGGCGGCTCCGGAGCCACCCCGCTGATCACCGGCGGCGCGATCACCCTGGTCGTCATCGGCGGCGCCGCCGTCTTCCTCCTCCGCAAGAAGAAGTCCCCCGGCGAGGAGTGAGCCCGCGGGCGCGGGGGGTGGGCCCGCACGGCTCCGACGGACCGGACCCGCCACGCAGTGAGCCCGCGGGCGCGGGGGGTGAGCGGGCGGGGGGACGAGAACAGGACATCACCGCGGAGTCGCCCTTGAACACCGTCCACCGCCCGGTCCCACCGCCGCCCGGCCCCCCGTACCGCCCCGACCGGGTCTGGTACGCCGCCTACGGCTCCAACACGGACCCCGCCCGCCTCCGCGCCTACCTGGCCGGCGGCCGGCCCGCCGGCGCCGCCCGGACCCACCCCGGATGCAGGGAACACACCCCTCCGGAGCGCTCGGTCCCCGTCGAGCTCCCCGGGACGCTGTACTTCGCCACCGAGTCCCCGGTGTGGACCGGCGGCCGGGCGTTCCTCGACCCCGCCCCGGCCCCGGGGGCACACCCCGCCGGCCCCGTGTGGGCATGCGCCCACCTCATCACCGCCCGCCAGTTCTCGGACATCGCGGCCCAGGAGATGTACCGGCCACCGGGCACCGACCTCGACCTCACGGCGGTGCTCAGGGACGGCCGCGACACCCTCGGCCCCGGGCGCTACGAGACGCTGGTCTGCCCCGGCGGGCTCGACGGCATCCCCGTACTGACCTTCACCGCCCCGTGGCGGCACGCCGGCGTCCCCGTCACCGCCCCCTCGGCCGCGTATCTCCGCCACCTCGCGGCCGGCCTGCTCACGGCCCGGGCCTGGGACCTCCCGGCCATCGCCCGCTATCTGTCCCGTGCCCCGGGCGCGGCGGGCACCTGGACACCGGACCGGATCGAACAGCTGATGACGGAGACGGAAGGGACGGCCGGGAGCTGAGAGCGGGACCGCCGGGACGGCAGGGGCGGCCGGGACGGCGCGGCTCACTCGTTTTCGTCCTCGGCTGGACGTACGGCAAGATGGGGTGTTTCTGGCCAACGGGCGCAGCCGAACAGCCCCTGACCAGCGACGGGATCGCCGGGCAGGGGCTGTTGTGGGGCCGTGGGCCGTCTGTGGGCCGTCAGACTGTCGGAGGGGAAGTCTCGCCGGGAGTCCGGCTGAAGACCGCCGAGATGGCCGCGCGGGTGCGCTGTTCGCTGCTCGGCATCAAGTGAGTGTAGATCCGCAGCGTGAACCCGGGGTCCGAGTGACCGAGGTAGATGCTCAGGGCCTTGATGCTCTCCCCGCCGTCCAGGAGGACCGATGCGTAGAAGTGCCGGAGCGCGTGCATCCCGTCATCCGGCGCGGCAGCGTACCGGGCGCCGGGTTCCTTGGGCGGGATGACCGACGCCGATGCAAGAGCGGGCTTCCAGACGTGGTCGTCGAAGTAGCTGCGCCAGATGGCCTTGCCCACGCCGCTCGTGAAGACCAGCCGCCGGGCCACCAGCGGCCCATCCGGGGTCTTCCAGGGCAACTTGACCTCAACAGGCGGGAAACGCCTCATGTGGGCGCTCAAAGCCGCAGCGGTAGCCGGGCTCAGCGGCACGTCCCGGAGCTTGCCCCGCTTCGGAGGAGCGAAGACGAGCGCACCGCCCACGCGCTTCACCTGCTGACGCACATGGACCCATCCGGCGCCGAAGCCGATGTTCTCCTGATCCAACCCGAAGATCTCACCCTGCCGCAGACCACAGCCACCACCCGCGTCCACCGTGGCCGCGTAGCGGTCGGGCAGGCCGGCCCGGACCGCGAAGACACGGTCCTCGTGCCAGGGCTGGACGAGGCGCGGATCGGGCTCCGGGGCCTTGACCGACTGTGCGTGGCACGGATTCGACCGGATCACTCCGTCGTCCACTGCCGCATTGAACAGCGACGACACCGAGTCGTAGATGGAGCGCCGGTACGTCGCGTTCGGAACGGCCTTCGTGAGCCTGCTCAGCCAGAAGCGCACGTGCTCCGGCTTGAACGACCCCATGGGCCGTGTGCCCATATACGGGACCGCATGGAGCCGAACACGCCGACGTACAGCCTCCTGGCTGACCAGGTCGGTTGTGAGACCGCCCAGCCACTTCTCCGCGTACTCACTGAAGGTGATCCGCCCGGCTTTCGGGTCGAGGAACTGCCCCGAGTCCATGTCGGCCTTGATCCGGTTGAGCCACTTCTCGGCCCGCCCCTTCTCCCGGTCGGGGAAGCTCTGTGACTGCTCGCTGCCATCGGGGCCGATGTAACGGGCCCGGTAGCGGAGTCCGGTGCCGTACCGGTCGGTCTTGACCCGACGCGTCTTACCGCCAGGGCCCACCTCGGACTTGAACCAGCGATCCTGGATATGCCCCGCCATCAGGCCGCACCACCCATCTGGGACTCGACCCAGGCCCGAACATCCTCGGGGTCGAAGCGGACGTACCGGCCGACGCGGAACCCGCGCGGTCCGCATCCACGGCGACGCCACTGGTAGATCGTCTCGACACTCGGAAGCCCCAGCAGAGTCACAAGGTCTTCCGGCTTCAGGTACCGGTCAGGCAGCACCGCACTCATGCCCGAACCTCCCAGCCATCGGAGTCGTTGGATCGGTGCTCCCGCGCGATCTCACGGTTCAGATGGATCTCCTTTGCGATGGTGGCGGCGAGCCAGCTTTCGCCGGGGGTATGGCCGTGGCCGGCGTAGGTCCAGTGGGCGAGGGTGAGTGTGCTTGCTTCG
Organism: Streptomyces sp. CAU 1734; assembly: GCF_039888735.1. NCBI lineage: Bacteria > Bacillati > Actinomycetota > Actinomycetes > Kitasatosporales > Streptomycetaceae > Streptomyces > Streptomyces sp. CAU 1734. The sequence continues at coordinate 59,181 of NZ_JBDQQP010000004.1, read as the reverse complement.
GGGTGGTCGTCGGGGTCGGGGAGGCCGAGGGCGGTGCGTTGCTGGGCGGCGCGGTAGTCAGCGCGGACCTGTCGGAGTGCGCCGAGGGTGGTGGAGTAGTTGCGGGATTTGGTGGAGAAGTGGCCCCGGAAGCCGAGCATGTGAGCCCAGGGGGCCAGGGCCCGTTCGGGATAGGAGCGCTGGAGTGTGATGCAGGTGGCCATCAGGCTCCGGGCATGGTCGGAGATCTCCGGGCCGGTGAGGTCACCGGATGTGCCGGTGCCGTGGCAGGCGGAGCACTGGCCGAGGACGGTGCCTGGGCGGGGGAAGCGGGAGGAGAGGCCGGTGCCGCCGCACTTGCGGCAGTGGACGGGGGTGTCTGCCGCGCCGGTCGTTTCGGCGGCTTTGGTGGCGTATTTGGCGACGTAGGAGGCGACTGCCTGTTCGGTGATCTCTTCTCCGGCGCCGAGGGCTTTGATGGGCCGGATGTCGAGCTGGGTGCCCCATGTAAGGGTCCGGGCGGGTTGGTGTCCGGCCGCAGGGACGTCGACCGCGACGCGGGCGGCAGCGGCTTGGATGGCGTCGGTGAGGAGATCGAGGGTGGCCCAGGCCGGAGGCGGGGTATGCGGTCCTTCGGGGCCGTCGAAGCGGATGACGGCATGGAAGTGCACTGCCCCGCGCTTCTGGTACTCGGCGACCTTCCCGAAGGAGATCTTCGACTGTTCCCGGGCTTCTTTCTGTGTGAGTCCGGCGCGGCGGGCGATCTCGCGCCGGAGATAGATCGTGAAGTAGCGCCAGAGTTCGGAAGCGTGGTTGTTCCACAGGACCGCGCCCGGGTAGTCGTAGCGGTCGGGGTCGAGGGGGGTGCCGAGTTCGGGTGCGTCGTCCCGGTGGCGGGTGCCGCAGCGGCACGGGCGGGTGCCGGGGCGGTTGTGCACGGGGCCGAAGGAGGGGGCAGTGAGGGTGGCGAACACACGAGGGTGGTCACGCACGGTGAACGGGGTGCCCTTGGCGGGGTCGCCTGTGAGGCCGGCTCGGATCAGGTGGTAGGTGTCTCCTGCGTAGGTCCAGGCGCAGGAGGGGCAGCGGGAGACCCGGCGGTTGCCGCAGGCGACCCGGAGCCGTCCACCGGGTTCGGTGTCGGTCGAGTAGGAGTGCAGGACCTGACCCGATGCGGCGTCGCGGGTGACGGTCGCGCCCTGGAGGTGGATGGGGTCGAAGCATCCGCCGGTGCGGCGGATCTGGTCCTGCCAGCGGTCGAAGCCGGGAGCCCCGGCCACCCTCAGCGCGTCGGCGAGGGTGGCCGGTTCCGGGCCCGCCAGAGTGGCGGTGTCAGTCACGTGGCGGCTCCCTGGTGGGCGGGGCCGTGGTGGGTGTTCCAGCCCTCGGCCAGGCGCTGGACCTGTTCGGGGCCGGTGGCGGTCGCCGAGGCGCCGCAGTGGCACACAGCCGAGGCGCGAGCGGGCTTGCTACCGGTCGCGGAGGCGATGTGAATGCCGGGGGTCTGCGGGGTCGGGTTCAGGCCGGTCACCGGAGCCACCCGCGCTTCTGGGGGGTGGAGGCGGTGGGGGACGCGGGGCCAGAAGGCTTCCCGGGGGTCTTGCTGCCGTGTCCGCATCCGAGGGCGGTGTGCGCGGTGTTGATGTCGCGCTCCTGCGCGGCCTGTTCCTTGGCGCGGTCGATGTCCTCGCCGATGTCGCGGCCGGAGTCGTCGCGGCGGAAGATGCCCATCAGGCGTTCACCGACCGGCGGGCGGGGGTGCGGGTGCCGCTGCCGTGGCAGGCCGTGCAGGTGACGGGGAGGGTGGTGCGGGTGCCGTCGTGGTGGCGGGATCCAGTCGTGATCGCCACGACGGGGAATCCGTCACAGGCGCGGCAGATGGGCCGGGGCCGGGTGTGCTGGGGCATGATGGGGTCTCCCTTTCGGGTCCGTTGGATCTGGAAGAGGTGCAGGCGCCCGGGGCGGCGGAGACTTGGCGGTTGAGGCCGCCCCGGGCGTTGATCAGTTGTCCTGGCAGGTGGTCCAGTCGCGTGCCCATTCGCTGTAGCCGAGACCGGTGGGGGTCCAGGCGCTGTCGGGCAGACCGCTCTTGATGAAGCCGAAGGCAATCCGGATCTCTGTCCCGGGCCTGACGGTCACGGCCTTGCACTGGAAGTACTGCCACTGCTCAGGAGCGGCGTAGTTGTGCGGCTTGAAGAAGTAGGTGGTGCCCGGTTCGAAGAAGCTCATGTGCGGTTCCTTCCGTGGTTGGTTTCTTGCTGTCAGGGCTACTTGCGGTGCTTGCGGAGGGTGAGTGTCAGGCCCACGCCGCCGGTCGCGGAGAGCACGGCGACAGCGGCGGCCGAGGCGACATGGAGCGTGATCGCGATCATCAGAACGACCAGGGCGACACCGCCCGCGAGGGTGATCGTGAGCAGGATCGGGCCGGTGTAGGAGCGGGGCGGGGCCTGGACGATGACGATGCGGTGCGGGTCGGTGCCGGGCGGGAGGTGCCGCAGCAGGTCGGCGGGAATGTGCCCGGCGGCGATCTGCTCATCGGGGCGGTGCATGGTGATCACCTCCGGTCAGGGTGCGCAGCGGTGGGAGCGGGCGGTGAGTTCAGCGGCGGCTCGGTCGGAGTAGTCGGCGGAGAAACCACAGCCCGGGGCCGTGCAGGCGGCCGTGTGGCGGGAACGTCCCCGGCGGTCGTGGTAGGTGCCCACCTCGACGGGGCCGATGCGGATCACGTCACGGAACCGGACGGGGCGGGGGCTCACGAGGTTTCCCCGCTCGCGTTGCGGTCCTCGATCAGCCGCCGGGCGGTCCTGATCGCCATGGCCATGGTGAACGGCTCCAGGATCTCGGGGTCGGCGAAGAGACGTTTGGCCAACTGCTGAACCTCTTCGTCCTCGTTCTTCGGCATGGTTGATTCCTTAGGCGAGTTGGGCGGCGATGGCAGAGGCCATGGCCGGGGGCACTCCGAGGCGGGTGCGCAGGGTGTCGGTGTCGATGTCGAACCCGGTCCGGGCCCGGTAGTCCGCTGCGATCGTCCGTGCGTGGTCCACGAGCGCCACGGGCACGGGCGGGGTGGGATCCACCGGCACCAAGGCCGAGGCGGGTTCCTCTTCCGGCTGTGGTTCGGGTGGGGGTTCGATGGCCGGGGTGTCGGCCGGAGGCGCGGGCAGGGTGGGGGCCGGTTCGCGTTCGGGGGTGCTGGTGTCGGTCGGGTGGGGGTCGCGGGTGCCGGCCGAACCCGCTTCGTCCTCGTCGTCTTCCACCCCGGGCGCGGGGGTGGTGGTGTGGACGAGGAGTGTTCCGCCGAGGAAGGCGATGGCGGGCCAGCCGGCGACCAGGACCCGGAGCCAGTCGGGCGGGGAGTCGAGGTCGAGGAGTCCGGCGGTCGCGATGTTGGCGCCGAGGGACGCGGCCAGGGAGATCAGGAACCAGCACCAGCCGGAAGCCTTGCCTGCCGCACCGGAACGGAGTCGGCGCCAGGCGGCGACGAGGAGGAGATCGACGGAGATGGGGTAGAGCCAGGCTTTCCAGCCGTCCTGTCCGGCAGCGGCGGCGAGGTCGTGAAGGTGGGCGAAGGAGAGCGCGGCGGCGATCACGGCCTGAATCAGGACCGCGTCCACACGGATCCGGCGCATGTCTCCTCCCTTCCGGGTCGGGCCAGAGGCCGGGGCGAGGAACGGCCCGGCCATGGCGGGTTCAGTCGTCGGCGGGGATCTCGCCGGAGCCCCAGCAGCCGGAGCACACGGCGGACTGCATCTGATCGGTCGCGCGGCCCTTGCCCCGTCCGACACGTACGGGTTCGGTGAGCTCGCCCGTTCCCCCGCAGGGCGGGCAGGGCTTGAACTGGGGCTTGGCGGGCTTACGCGGAGTGGTCTTGCGTGCGGCCATGGCGATCTCCCTTGGATCGGCTTTGAGGCATGGGCGTGGCAGGGACCTTGGCGTGAGGAGCGGTCATGCCGACCGGGGGCGGGGGTGGGTCAGTCGCCGAGCGGCTGTGCGGAAACGAGCGGAGGCGTCGTCGGCATCGGCGGGACAGAGATCCGGCTGACCGGGCGGAACGGTGCGAGGAACGGCAGGTCAGGGGTGAGGTGCGCGAACTCCTCGCACACGGCGACCGCCTGAGCGGGGGTGAGGTGCGGGGTGCGGATGCGGGACCAAGAGCCGGAGGCGTCACCGGCCACCGCGAGGCCGGGCCGGTCGGGCGGGATCCTGGTCACCGCCGCCACCGCATCCGGGGCGATGTCACCCAAGCCCATCTCAGCGGTCTGCTTGTCGTTGACCCGGTGCACCACCCGGCCGGTCAACTGAGCCCGCAGGGCAGTCGCGCCCTTGCCGAGCTCCGAGCCGAAGCGCTGCCCGCATACCTCCAGATAGATCCCGACCGCGCGGGACATCTGCGCGAGGCGAACGAGCTGCATCACGGTGTGGTCCCGGGCCGCCTCATCGTTCCGGGACGTCACCAGGAACAGCTCCGCCACCTCATCGATCAGCACGACCAGGGGTACCGGCCGTGGCTTCTCCGGTAGCTCCCACACGTCCGACACACCGTGCAGGGCCAGCAGCTCGAACCGCTCCTCCATCTCGTTCACCAGCGCATCGACCAGGAGGCCCGCCGAGTCACGGTCGGTCGCCAGCGCCGACAGACGGGGCCCGTAGCGGGACTGTTCCACCCCGCGCTTGCAGTCGATCCCCACCAGCGCCACCGGCAGAGCAGCCAAGCCCTTGATCAGACTGCGCTGGTACATGGACTTGCCCGACTGATTCGCCCCCAGAGTCAGCGAGTGCGGCACCGCCCGATAGTCCCGGGCGAACACCGTGCCGTCCTCCCGCAGCGCCACCGGAACCACCAGACCCTGAGGCCGGGCCGAACGCGGCAGACGCACCCGGCGCAGCACGTCATAGCCTGTCATCCGCAGTTCCACAAAGCCCGGCTTGGACTCCGTCACGGTGACCGAGCGGACCCCCCAGGCGTGCCGCAGGCGCTCCGACGCGGCGCTAATGTCGGCGGGCTCCATGCCCGGGGGGAGCCGCAGGATCACCCGCAGCCCGGTCGAGGTGCCCCGGACCCGGCGGACCTTCGGCGGCACTGGACGCACCTCCCGCCGGGCCACCGTGCGGGTCACGAAGATCCGCAGACTCGACGGCTGAACCGTCAGCCCGCACACGTCCATGGTCGATGCGTACGAGAAGGTGAACCGGCCCCAGGTCACCGGGAGCCCGACCAGCGACCACCACGCACGAGGCGCACGCACCTTCGCGTATCCGAGACCGCCGGCACCCGCTAAGGCCCCGGAAGTCTCCACCCACAGCGGCAGATCGGTCACCATGATCAGACCGCCGACGTGATCGCGACCGCACGGAAGCTGATCCCGTGCCGCGTCTGACCGTTGAACGTGTTCTCCCAGTCACGGGCCTTCAGGCCGACCACTGTCACCGGCGTACCCGGGGCCAGCCCCTCCGGAAGACCTGTCTCCGGGACCGTCACCTGGTACAGGTTCCCTTCCCCCTCGTCCGAAATCAGCAGTCCCACGGTCGACAGACCCGCACCCGTCTCCCGGTCCATCGCACGCTCACCGGTCTGCTTCGACACCAGCTTCGGCACCGGAGCCGTAGCCACGAACACCACGGCAGTCGAAACATCGATCTTGAACGACGGCATCTAGCAGCTCCTTTGCCAAGCGGAGGCAGTGGCGCCTCCACAAGCGATCAGCTTGTATATCCAAGCTGTGCTATCAAGGTAGAGCGTGCAACTTGGATATGCAAGTGCCGGCTTGAAAAAAGAGGGCCCGAAGGCCCTCTGTGGCAGGTGCCACCTCAGGGGATGTCGATCACGTACCGAAAAACGTGGCGGTCGCATGGCACCCGCGAGTCAAGTACTTCCACCACCTGACCAGCGGAAGTGTGTGCCGTCCGAAGCACGCGCGCGAGCGGTACACCGGGTGGGATCTTGAGCGTGTCAGCCTCTGTCGGTGTCGGCATGCGGATCTCAAGATCTTCTACGAACTGTGTGATCCGTTGCCCAACCGGCCCTGAGGGATCCTCGATCAGTCGACTGACGCCGCCACGGATGCGGCGCGGCTCGGCAACCTCGGTGCCAGCGAACAGGGCGGACGGGTAGTACCCGTCAACGAGTTGCATCGGTTCCTCATTCACAAAGAACGCCCGGCGGCGGATGATCACATCGGCACCTTCGGAGGCCCCAAGCCGCTCAGCCACGTCAGCCGGCGCGGGCACGGTTTCCACTGAAAGGATCCGCTGCTCAGGGCGTAGGCCCTGGGCCACAGCCTCCGCATTGAAGTTGGCGACGCCGGTATCACGCCGCTTGCGGAAGTTCGCCCCCGTGGTGAGCATCTGCACGTTGGGCCGTGGCCGCACGAAGACGCCCCGACCTTGCTCGCTGATCAATAGCCCGTCCGCCTTGAGCAGGGCCAACGCCTTTCGCACCGTGACTCGCGTGGTGCTGTACTGATCCTTGAGTTCATTCTCGGACTTCAATTTTTCACCGGCGCGCAGCTTCCCCGTGAGGATCAGCGTGCGCAGGTCATCGGCGATCTTCCGGTACGTCGGAAGGTCTTTCTCCGCCATGTAGGTCACCTCGACTTGGCTATGCAAGCCAGCTTACGGGGCCCACCGGCAATCGTCACCCGGCGTACGCCCAGCCCGTCCAAGCAGATACACGGATGGCGACAACCGGCCCATGGGGTGGTGTTTCCTCGTACTGGCGGTACTTCGCCTGTAGCAGTGCGACGGCTTTCGCCCTGTCATCGCCGTTGTCCCAGATCTCAGCCCGCCCATCGGCGCGAGCCCACCACAGTTCGGCCCAATCGTCGGCGTACTGATCGGCAACGGCCGAGACCATTGGGTTCTCGGCGATGTTTCGCAGTCTGCGGAGGTTGGTGGAGCGTTTCGGTTTGTGGTCGATGGCGAAATAGATCAGGTCACCGTCCACAACGAAGGTGACCGGCACGATATGCGGCACACCAGTCGCATCAGCGGTTGCCAGACGGGCGACACGGGAGTCTGCGAAGCGCTCGCGAGCATCGGACGCCGAGAGATTCATGGTCTGAACGTACCCACGGTGACAAGGTTCGTCAGTGTCACTCGCGGATCCAGTTGCGTCTGTCTCGTGCCACGGAGTACACGATCATCAACTGAGCGGGACTCAGAACGCCAGACCGTGGACCGAAGCTCGTCAGGTCCCGCTCTGCCAGGGCTCGCACGTCCAGAAGCGTTCGTTCAACTCTGATGGACTCCGGCTTGACGAAGACGATCAAGGGGCTGACAGGCACGGGGAAGCCGCAACCCCGGTCCAGGACTCGCTTGGCACGAACCGCCTCACTGCGGCTTTTGCGTACATACGGGTACGACTCACCGCCATTCAGCTTCACCATGTCATCCCCGACCCAAACAGAGGCTTTGGGGTGGTTCTTGGTGTTGATGGTGAAGACCCCGCCGGGGCCGATAAGTAGGTGATCAATGTCGTTTCTGGCAGAGAGCGGAATTGAGTGCAGAGCCAGCCAGCCATGACGTGAAAGACGTTTGAGTTCACGACCCACCACGCGCTCGCCAGCGATGCCCACCTTCCAGCTATAGGCAGTAGTGCGCCGTCTGAGTACCCATGCCAACGAGCGTTGGAGCAGTCCCGGGGTGGCTTCCCTGAGCTTGGGCAGCAGAGCGGCACCAGGCTTGTTGAGGGCAAGATCGTAGTCCGGTGGAGGAGGGGAGACACACGTCTGAGCGGAAGCCGACGCGGCGCCGGAGGCGCTCGGAGGGGGCTGTCGGGTCAGGTACGGGGCCAGAGCCTCCATCGCCGCATCTCGAAGCTCTTCCACCTCAATGGTGATTCGTCCAGTTACCCGATCGAACCATGCCACCGTGGTGCCGTCCGGCTGGCTGACGTACAGCCGATCCTTTCCGTACCTCTTCCACGCCGATATCCGCAGTTCGCCCATACTCCGCCCCCAGCAGCCGTTGTGCGCAGCCACCAGGGGAGCAAGTGACGTCCTCTCACGCAAGGGCACCTATCCGGTCACGTGATCACGGAGCACTGTTACAAGTTTCTCTACCTCATCAAGGCTCGCTCCGCTCGCTGAGGTCGCCCGCCCATCTGCCCCGCAGGCCCTGCCTGAAAGGGGCCGGTCCTCCCGCCGATGGCCCGCCGCGAATCCGGCCTCTGAAGGGGAAGAACCGGGGCGAACGCCGGACCAGAAGCCGAGGCATCCCCAGCCCCTCTCAAGCCCCCACCAGCCGAGGCATCCCCGAAGGCCGCGCGCGGCGCGGCGGGCCGGGCCGCCCGCCGCCCCCTTCCCTCCTGCCTCCGGCCCGGTCCAGGGCCGCCGTCCGCCCGGCCCCAGCGCCACCGGCCACAAGAAGCCAGGCAGTCCAGGGGTACGGGACGGTACGCACGTGCCGGTCAACGACGCGTTGTGTTCACGCATGAGGCCGGATTCGCGGCGGTCCATCGGCGGGATACCCACCCCCACGGCCGGGGCCCTGTGGCCGGGGCGGTCGGATCCACGGCTTTAGGCAGCCACCATGGGGCGAGCCTCGAAGATCAGGGGCCCACATCGGACTTTGCGGGCAGGTCCACAGACTGCCCGATTCGCGGAAGCTTACGGGCCCCTGATCTCTCGCCCCATGGCAGCTCCCGCCCAAAGCCGCTCCACCGACCTCATTCGGCGACGAGCACCAGGACGTGCTCCCGGTCGCCGGTCCGGGGCGGATCCACTCCGGCCGGGAGTGCCGGCCGAACCGCTCCGCGAACCGGCAGGCCCTCCCACCCTCCACGGATCCGGACCGAGGCGGGGCTGAACTTGAGTGCGAAATCACGGCTTGGCCAGGTCCAAGACCAGGCGAAGCGGGCCGTTCCTGGGCCGTGCGAGGGTGCGTATCGGCGACAGAAGACGACAGGCGGTGACAGGTGAATTACAGGTGTTTTGGTGAAGGACCCCTGGTCGGGCGAGCTCGACCCCGCTCGTTTTCGTCCTCGGCTGGACGTACGGCAAGATGGGGTGTATCTGCCCACTCACCTATCTGCCGGACGGTTTCTCTTGGCTGAGTACATCTACACGATGCGCAAGACGCGCAAGGCGCACGGCGACAAGGTCATCCTGGATGACGTGACGCTGAGCTTCCTGCCCGGTGCGAAGATCGGTGTGGTCGGCCCCAACGGTGCCGGTAAGTCCACCGTCCTCAAGATCATGGCCGGACTGGAGCAGCCGTCCAACGGTGACGCGTTCCTGTCGCCCGGATACACCGTCGGCATCCTGCTCCAGGAGCCGCCGCTGGACGAGTCCAAGACCGTGCTGCAGAACGTCGAGGACGGCGTCGCCGGGATCAAGGGCAAGCTCGACCGGTTCAACGAGATCGCCGAGCAGATGGCGACCGAGTACACCGACGCGCTGATGGAGGAGATGGGCAAGCTCCAGGAGGACCTGGACCACGCCAACGCCTGGGACCTCGACGCCCAGCTGGAGCAGGCCATGGACGCCCTGGGCTGCCCGCCCGGCGACTGGGCCGTGACCAACCTCTCCGGTGGTGAGAAGCGCCGCGTCGCCCTCTGCAAGCTGCTGCTGGAGGCGCCCGACCTGCTCCTCCTCGACGAGCCCACCAACCACCTGGACGCCGAGTCCGTGCAGTGGCTGGAGGCGCACCTCGCCAAGTACGCCGGCACCGTCGTCGCCATCACCCACGACCGGTACTTCCTCGACAATGTCGCGGGCTGGATCCTGGAGCTCGACCGCGGCCGTGCGATCGGCTACGAGGGCAACTACTCCACCTACCTGGAGTCCAAGCAGGCCCGTCTCAAGGTCGAGGGCCAGAAGGACGCCAAGCGCGCCAAGCGGCTCCGCGAGGAGCTGGAGTGGGTCCGCTCCAACGCCAAGGGGCGGCAGGCCAAGTCCAAGGCCCGTCTCGCGCGTTACGAGGAGATGGCGGCCGAGGCCGACAAGATGCGGAAGCTGGACTTCGAGGAGATCCAGATCCCGCCGGGCCCCCGGCTGGGCAGTGTCGTGGTCGAGGTCGAGAACCTCTCCAAGGGCTTCGGCGACAAGCTCCTGATCGACAACCTCAGCTTCTCGCTGCCGCGCAACGGCATCGTCGGTGTCATCGGCCCCAACGGCGCCGGCAAGACCACGCTCTTCAAGATGATCCAGGGTCTGGAGACCCCCGACTCCGGCGAGATCAAGGTCGGCGAGACCGTCAAGATCTCCTACGTCGACCAGAGCCGCGCCAACATCGACCCCAAGAAGTCGCTGTGGGCCGTCGTCTCCGACGAGCTGGACTACATCAACGTCGGCCAGGTCGAGATGCCGTCCCGCGCCTATGTGTCGGCCTTCGGCTTCAAGGGCCCGGACCAGCAGAAGCCGGCCGGAATCCTCTCCGGCGGTGAGCGCAACCGGCTCAACCTCGCGCTCACCCTCAAGCAGGGCGGAAACCTCCTCCTCCTCGACGAGCCCACCAACGACCTCGACGTCGAGACGCTCTCCTCGCTGGAGAACGCCCTGCTGGAGTTCCCGGGCGCGGCCGTGGTCGTCTCCCACGACCGCTGGTTCCTGGACCGGGTGGCGACGCACATCCTCGCCTACGAGGGCGAGTCCAAGTGGTTCTGGTTCGAGGGCAACTTCGAGTCGTACGAGAAGAACAAGATCGAGCGTCTCGGCCCGGACGCGGCCCGTCCGCACCGTGCCACCTACAAGAAGCTCACCCGGGGCTGAGGGGCGGACGACACCCATGGCCCGGCACATCTACCGCTGTCCCCTCCGCTGGTCGGACATGGACGCCTTCGGGCACGTCAACAACGTCGTCTTCCTCCGCTATCTGGAGGAGGCGCGGATCGACTTCATGTTCCGGCTCCAGCCGGGGGACGGCTCGCCGTCCTTCTCGGGCGGTTCGGTCGTGGCCCGGCACGAGATCGACTACGTGCGCCCGCTGGTCCACCGCCACGAGCCGGTGATCGTCGAGTCATGGGTGACCAGGATCAGCGCGGCGTCCCTCACCATCGCCTATGAGGTGAAGGACGCCGAGGACTCCCCGCAGGTGTATGTGCGGGCCTCCACCGTCGTCGTCCCGTACAACCTGGAGGCGGGCCGGCCGCGGCGGATCAGCGCGGAGGAGAAGGAGTACCTCAGCGCCTATCTGCCCGGGGCGGACGACGAGGGCGCCCTCGTCGCATGAGTGTTCCCGTGCGGAGTCTGCACTGTGCCGACGCGAGGGAGGCGGAGGATCTCGCCGCCTTCCTCGCCCGGCTGCTCCACTACGACCGCGCCGCCGCCGTGCGCCTCCAGGCGGGCGGCCCCCAGGGCCCCGGCACCAGCCTCGCCGTCTTCGGCCGCCCGCCCTCCTTCGAGGTGCTGGCCATCCGCGCGGCCCGGCTCGGCGAGCCCGCCGAGCTCGATGTCACCGTCTCGGCCGGTGAGCTGCTCGACGCCATATCCGGCGCCGGTTTCGCCGTGCCCGTACCCGTCACCGGCCCCCCGTGGGCCGGTGTGCTGCCGCCCCGCGGCGGCTGGCGGGAGCTCCCCGGCCTCCCGGCGGCACCCGCGATACACGGCGCGGTCACCGCGGCCGTCGCCGAATTCCGCACCCGCGACGAGGCACTCCCCGCCGAGCGGCGCACCCGCGCCGAACGCGACCGCATCGGCCGCGAGATCTGGTCCCGCGAGGTCGGCGGCACCCCGCTGCCGCTCCGTGCCGTCCACGCCGCGCACTCCCTGGGCTTCCTCCGCCCCGGAGCCCCGGTCGCGCTGTTCGCCACCAGCTCGTGGCTCCGTCTGCGCACGCCCTTCGGCTCCGTCGCCGTACGGGCGCAGGGCACCGGCGGGCTGACCGTCACCCCCACCAGAAGCGCCTGACCACCCGGCGGTCCCTCCCGCGGACCGCCGGCCGCCGGCCGCGCCGGGAGCCGTAGGGTGTGCGCATCGCGGGCGACACGGCACTCCGCACACCGCCGTCACCCGCGCGACCGTGAGAGGGAGACACATGGCAGGCGCATACGATGTGATCGTTCTCGGCCTCGGCGGCATGGGCAGCGCCGCCGCCGCCCATCTCGCGGAACGCGGGGCCCGGGTGCTGGGCCTGGAGAAGTTCGGGCCCGTGCACCGTCAGGGCTCCAGCCACGGCGGTTCACGCATCACCCGGCAGTCCTACTTCGAGGACCCGGCCTATGTGCCCCTCCTGCTCCGCGCCTATGAGCTGTACGACCGGCTCGAACAGGACACCGGACAGGACATCGCCACCCTCTGCGGCGGGCTGATGATCGGCCGCCCCGACTCCCGCACCGTCGCCGGCTCGCTGCGCTCGGCCGAACAGTGGGGGCTGCCGCACGAGATACTCGACGCCGCCGAGCTGCGGCGCCGCTTCCCCACCCTGACCCCCGCCGATGACGAGGTGGCGCTCCACGAGGCACGTGCCGGGCTGCTCCGCCCCGAGAACACCGTCGCCGCCCACCTCACCCTCGCGGCCCGCGCCGGTGCCGAACTCCGCTACGAGGAGCCGGTCACCCGCTGGGAGCCGTACGCGGGCGGGGTACGGGTCCACACCGCGCGCGGCACGTACACCGCCGGGCAGCTGGTCGTCTGCCCCGGGGCCTGGGCACCGGAGCTGCTGGCCGATCTGCGGGTGCCGATCACCATCGAGCGGCAGATCATGTTCTGGTTCCGGCCCGACGGCGGAGTCGGCCCGTATCTCCCCGGGAAGCAGCCCATCTATGTCTGGGAGGACCCGGCCGGTGTGCAGATCTACGGTTTCCCGGCGATCGACGGGCCCGACGGGGGAGTGAAGGTCGCCTTCTTCCGCAAGGCGGGCGAGGGGCGCGCGGCGATGGTGTGCACACCGCAGACCATCGACCGCACGGTGCACGAGCGGGAGGTGGCGGTGATGGCGGAGCAGCTCGCGCACCGGCTGCCGACCCTCGCCGGGACCTTCATCAAGGCCGCCACCTGCATGTACTCCACCACCCCCGATGAGCACTTCGTGATCGCCCGGCATCCGGCGCACCCGGACGCCGTCACCGTCGCCTGCGGATTCTCCGGGCACGGATTCAAATTCGTGCCCGTCGTCGGCGAGATCCTGGCGGATCTGGCGCTGGACGGCACCACCCGGCATCCGATCGGGCTCTTCGACCCGGCGAGGGTGGCCGGGCCGCTCACGCCCGGATGACGGTCAGCCGGCCGTATTGATCATGGAGCCGGCGGCGTAGACGAGGTACTTCCAGAGCTGCTGCTCGTGCTCCGGCGCGAGTTCCAGCTCGTCGACGGCGTCCCGCATGTGCCGCAGCCAGGCGTCATGGGCGGCTTGGTCGACCTGGAAGGGGGCGTGGCGCATCCGCAGCCGGGGGTGGCCGCGGTTGTCGCTGTAGGTGCGGGGGCCGCCCCAGTACTGCATCAGGAAGAGGGCGAACCGCTCCTCGGCCGGACCCAGATCCTCCTCCGGGTACATGGGCCGCAGCAGCGGGTCACCGGCAACGCCCTGGTAGAAGCGGTGCACCAGGCGCCGGAAGGTTTCCTCGCCGCCGACCTGCTCGTAGAAGGTCTGCTCCTGAAGGCTGCCGCGCGGGATCTCAGTCACCCGTCCATGGTCTCAGACGCGCCGGACCAGGACTCGCGCCCTAGGACCCCGCCCGGTGGCCCCGCCCGGCGGGGTGAGCCGCGGACCGTGCGCGGTGGCGGTGCTCGCGCCGGGGACGGCGGCGCAGGAGAGTGGAGGCATGGGTACGCACCCGGAACCGTACGCCGAGCCCGCCGCCGAGGCCCGCCGCGCCATGGTGCGGCTGATCACGGCCGGGGGCGGGCTGGCGGACCCCGAGTGGCGGCTCGCCTTCGAGGAGGTGCCCCGGCATCTCTTCGTCCCGTACTGGTTCGTCAGCCGGGGCGGCGGCTGGGAACGGCTCTGGCGCGAGGACCCCGACCGGATCCGGCGGGAACGCTGGCTGAGCGGTGCGTACCGCGACGGTCCGCTCGCCACCCGGGTCCGGGACGGTGAGCTGATCTCCTCCAGCAGCCAGCCGTCGCTGATGGCCCTGATGCTGGAGGCGCTGGAGGTGCGGTACGGGGACGCCGTACTGGAGATCGGCGCGGGCACCGGCTACAACGCCGCGCTCCTGTGCCACCGGCTCGGCGACTCCCGGGTGACCACCGTGGACATGGAGCCGGAGATCACCGACTCGGCCCGGGCGCATCTGGCCGCCGCCGGATACCGTCCGGCCGTGATCACCGGCGACGGCGCGCGGGGCTGCCCCCAACGCGCCCCCTTCGACCGGATCATCGCCACCTGCACCCTGCCGTGGATCCCGTACGACTGGCTGCCGCAGTGCCGCCCCGGCGCCCGGATCCTGGCCCCGCTCTCCACCGGGCTGATCGCGCTGCGGGTCCGGGACGAGAACGGCACCCGGATCGCCGAAGGGCACTTTCTGCGGAGCTCGGCCTTCTTCGTGCCGCTGCGGGGCGGTGACGCGGTGCCCGAGCGGCCACTGGGCGGTGTGCCCCGCCGGATGCTGGAGAACGACCTCTTCCGCTTCCTGCTGACACTGACCGCGGGCAGCCTCGATCCGCGCGAGGCCCTCTCCCTGTGGGAGCGCGAGCGGCGCCCGGGGCGGGAACGCTTCGGGATCACCGTGGCCGGCCGCCGGCAGTGGGCCTGGCTGGACGACCCCGGCGGCCCCTACGCCTGGCCGCTGGGCTGGACCGGGTGACCGCCGGGGCGCCGGGCGCCGGCTCGCTCAGCCGCGCCTGATGGTGATCGTCGTCCAGGCACCGACATGGACCCGGTCGCCGTCGTTCAGCGGCACCGGGACATAGGGCTGGATCGGGTCCTCGGCGCCGTTGATCGTCGTTCCGTTGGTGGACTTCTGGTCCACCACGGCCCACGATCCGTCCGGCTGCTGCACCAGCACGGCGTGCTTGTGCGAGACCCCCGGGTCCTCCGGCGGCACGGAGAGATCGACATCGGGCGACTCGCCGGTGGACTGGCGGCGCCGGCCGATGGTGATCTGATTGCCGACCAGGGGGAGATGCTGCTCGGGCGTGTACGCGGGCATGGTGAGCCCGCTCGCGTCCGGACCGCTGCGCTGCATCATGGCCGTGAAGTACTCGCGGTCCGGCCCGATCACCGCCGTCCAGCCGACCGGCGCCTGATGGTACGAGGGCGGCGACGACTGGTGCTGGCCGGGCGTGGAGCCGTGGTTCTGCCGGCCCGGTCCGGGCGGGAAGGGATCCGACTGCTGCTGATAGCCCTGGTGGCCGCCGTGCTGCGGCTGCGGGGCATGCTGCGGCGGTGCCTGGGGGTGGGACGGCGCCTGGGAGTGCGGCTGCGAGGGCGGCGAGAGCATCCAGTCGTCCACACCGCCCTGCTGGGGCGAACGCTGGGGCTGCTGGTGCTGGGGAGGCGCCGTCGCGGCGGAGTGCTGCGACGGATAGCCGTGCAGCGGGTCCTGATGGCCGCCCTGCCCCGGAATCCCGTGACCGCCGTGCCCCTGATCGTGCGAACCGGGCTGTCCCGGTCCCTGGGGGAACGGCCGTCCCTGCCCGGGCGGGGGCGGGAAGCCATGCGACTGCTGCCCCCGTCCCTCGCCGATCGGCTCGGCGGGCCGGTTCAGCTGGGACGGCCGGGAGATCTGGTAGTCGTACGAATCGGGCTGCCGGCCGGGGCCGAAACCGCCGCCCGGGCTGTCGGAACCCTGCCCCTGCCCCTGCCTGCCCGGCCCATGGCTCTGCTGGCCCGGCGGCGGAGTGGTGAAGCCCGAGGGGAGGTTCAGTCCGCCACCCGCACCGGGCATCGGAGGAGGCGCTATCGGCGTGTACGAGGTGGCCGTGTGCGTCAGGAAGTTGTACCGGCACTCCTCGCAGTACGGCGCCATGGCCTCACGCGGGGTACGGCACTGCGGGCAGAGCTCCGCCTGCGCGGTGGCATGCGGATCCCCGGACGGGCCGGGATATCCGTACGCGGGCGGCGCCCCGGCCCCCGTGGAAGCGCCGGGACCGGCCATGCGGTGGCCGCAGACCTCGCACCAGTCATCGGAACCCGACTGGTGTCCGTTCGGGCAGGTCGGCATGTCGGCGCTTCCCCCTCTCCTCGTCCGGCCCGCGGGCCGTCTCACTCGGTCGAACGTCGATGGTGCTCCGGCGGTCGCGCCACGGTGTGCGCGCCCGCCGGGTCACGGAGTGCGGGACTGTCTCTTCACGCGAACCGTCTTCGTGGAGCGCGTTTCGAGGGTCATCTCGTCGGCTTCCGCGACCCTGGCTTTCAGTCGCACAGTACCCGTCGCCGCGTCGACCACGTCCACCACCTTCGAAAGCAGTTTCGCAGTGTCCTCGTTGCCCGAGGCCGCCGCGAGCTGCACCGCACGGCCGAGACGGGCGGTCGCCGCGTCGAAATCACCCATCTTGCGGGCATCCAGTCCCTGCTGGATGGCCTGGGCCAGCTCGGCCTGCCCGGTGTAGTGCGCGACCTGCGGATTGATGGATGTGGAGGCCGCCATGTCCTCCGTCCAGACCGCGCGGATCAGCCCCTGGGAGAGCACCTGCGGGGTGCCGCCGCCGGGGGCCGGAATGATCAGCGAGGCGCGCGCCGCCAGCATCTCCTGGCCGATCCCGGCCTCCGGCACCTGCACACAGACGTGGTAATCGCGCGATTCGTCACCCCAGGAACCGGTCGGATAATCCCCGGCTCTCGGACCCGCCTCGGTCCGCCGGCCGGTCAGCTCCGCGACCGCGGGCGCCACCTGCTTGACGAATTTGATCTCCACCCCGACCGGGGTCCAGAGCCGCAGCGCCACATCCGCGACCTCCTTGCCCATCGCTTTCTCCATCATGCTGGTGAAGTCGGCGGCGAGTCCGGCCGGATCGGCGACGATGTCGGCGGTGCCGAGCAGCGCGGCGGCGATCCCGGTGACCTCCTTGACCTCCCAGTCGGTGCCGACGCCCCGCGCGTCGCAGGTGAAACGGCCGCTCACCTCGGTCAGCGCCGCCCGCAGATCCTCGGGTGTCTCGTGCTCATTGCGCCCGTCGGTCAGCAGGATGCCGTGCCGGATGTCCCCCGCCGAGCCCGCGAGCAGCCGGTCGGCCAGCCGCAGCCAGGTGCCGATGGCCGTGCCGCCGCCCGGGTTGAGCCGGCGCAGCGACCGCTTGGCCTGCTCCCGGGTGCCGGAGTCCGCGACGGCCAGCCGCCCGCCGCCCGGATAGACCTCGGACGCCAGATGCGTACCCGAGATCACGGCGAACTCCGTGCCGTCGCGCAGGGTTTCGACGGCCGCGGCGGTCGCGTCCCGGGCGTTGCGCATCTTGGTCGGCGGGTACTCCATCGAGCCGGAGCAGTCGACCATGATCACCACCGCGGCGCCGTTGGCCGGTGCCGGTATCCCGGCGGGCGAACCGGAGGCGCCGGCCAGCGGTGCCCCGCCGGTGGTGCCGCCGCCGGTGGAGGTGACGGTGACGATGGCACTCACCTCACGGCCGCCCTCCGGCAGGAATTCGTTCTGATACACCTCGACAGAGAACTGCGGCACCTGGGACTTGGAGAAATTGGCCATCTGAGCGACTCCTTGCGGACTCCACGCGGGGAGTGGTGAGAACTCTGGGTTCGGCGCCCCGTCGCGGGGGCGATGCGGTGGCGCCGGCGGCTTCCGGCCGCCGGTGCCCGGCGCTGTGACGCTCCGGACCGTGCGCGGATCCGGACCGTGCGCGGATCCGGGCGGCGCCGATGGCGGTCCGGCCGGCGGGTGGACGGGCCGGCTCGCGGCACCGGCCGCCCGCTCCGCGCCGGGTACGGGCGCCCGCTCCGGAGCGGGGAATGCCGGTACGGGCCCTGCCCGGTCGCTGGTCCCTCGGCGGGGGACCAGCGGGATTTCCGTGTCGCCGTTCGATCGCGGCGCGGCGCCCGCTCCGGGGCGGGGAGGCGCGCGGGCCTGCGTGCCGGTGCGGGATCGCTGTCCGGCCGCCGGCTCTGCGGCGGGCCGGGTGCCCGTTCCGGGGCGGGGAAGTCCGCGGCCGTTCCTGCCGGTACGGGTCCGTGCCCGGTCGCCCGGTCCGTGACGGAGACACGCCCGGCGGGGGCACGTCCGGAAGCCCGCGCCGCGGCGCGTCCGGGTACTCGCCCCCGGACGGGAACGCGCGCGGACGCGGCTCCCCGCCCGGGGGCGCCGGTGGGCATCAGGCCCGGTGGCGGGTGTCGTGGGCCGGTGCCGGCGCGCCCTGCGGGGTGACCGCGAACGGCAGCACCGCGACGGTCACATTGTCGTGGCCGCCCCCGTCCAGAGCGTGTCCGACCAGGATCTGCGCGCTGTGCAGCGGCCGTTCGGCCGCGTCGGCGGGGATCACCCCGGCCAGCTCGGCGGCGCCCTCCGCGTAATTCCACAGCCCGTCCGTGCAGACCACCACCACACCGGGGCGGTCCGGCTTGAAGGCGGCCGTGTGCGGGTCCAGTTCGTACGCGTCGGCGCCCAGCCAGCCGGTGATGGCGTGGGCGCGCTGGTCCGCGTACGCCTCCGCCTCGTTCATCAGGCCGGCGGCGACCATCTGGGCGGCCCAGGAGTCGTCCTCGGTCAGCCGGGCCGCCGGGGCGCCGCGGTCGTCCGGCACCCAGTAGGCGCGGCTGTCGCCGACCCAGCCGACGATCAGCAGACCGCCGGCCGCGACCGCGCCGACGATGGTGCAGGCCGGCGCGTTGAGCTGGTGGCCGCCCGATTCCAGCGGGTCGCTCGGCGGGGTCTGCCCGGCGAGGGCGGTGACGGCGGACGCGGCGGCCACGATCGCCTCGCGCATGGCCTGCTGGGGGTGGGTGCCCCGGGGCAGGGTGTCGAGCAGCAGCTCATTGGCCGCGATCGCGGCGGCCTGTGACGCCTCGTCGGGACGGGTCGCCGAGGAGACACCGTCGCAGACGATCGCGACCACGGCCGGCGAACCGTCGGGCAGGGCGGTGCTCGACAGCGCGAAGGCGTCCTCATTGCGGTGGTGCCGCAGCCCCCGGTCGCTGACCGCCGCCACCGAGCCCAGCTCCAGCTCCAGATGGTCCCGCTCGCGCGGCTGGGCGTGGCCGCAGTTCTCGCAGTAGCCGTCCGTGTCGACCCGGCCCGAACGGCAGGCCACACAGACCTTCCCGGACGTCGGCGCGGGCGGGGTCACCGCCCGGGGGTCGGCGGGGCCGCCCGCCGGGCGCGGGTCCGGTGCGGCGGTGCCGAACGCGGGTGTCCGGGCGGGCGCGGGCAGTTCGAAGTCCCCGCCGCCGCCGGGCACGTGACCCGGGGCACCCGGGCCGGGCTCCGCGCCGCCCCCGCGCGCGGAGGCGTGCGCACGTGCCCGGGTGCGCGCGTCGAACCCGTTCTCGAACGCGTCGCCCGGCGTGTCGTACCCGCCGTCCGTGCGCCCGTATCCGCCGGCGGACGGGTCGTGTCCCCGGTCCGGGTGTCCGTACTGGCCCGGGACCTGCGGGTCCGGGGTCCGGTCCGGCGCGGCGGGCCCGGCCGCCGGGTGCCGGCCGCCGGGGGTTTCCTCCGGGCCCGGTACGCCGATGGCGAGTGTCGGGTGGTCCGCGGCGGGTGCCGGTACGGCCGCCAGGGCGTACCCGCATGCGCCGCAAAAGCGGTCAGCCCTCTCCAGCGGTTCCGCACAGCCGGGGCACGACGGCTCCCGGGCCGGCTGGTGCATCTGCGACGACATCAATCACACCCACGTCCGGGGGCGGAAGCGGTTGGCACGCTCCACCAGTTCGATCCGCTCCTCGCCGCGCTGGGCGAGCCGGGCGAGTACCCGGTAGGAGCGTTCCAGCCCGAGGCGCAGACCGCGCTCGTCCAGCCCGCTGCCGAGCAGTGTGGTGCTCGAACGCGCCGGTGCGGACGCCGAGGCCCCGGGACTACCGGAGATTACCCAGTCCAGAGCCGTGCCGAGTACTTCGGTGGACAACTGTTCGCGCCGCAGGTGGTCCAGGCCGAACTCCCGCAGTCTCTCCACCTGTCCGGCCGCGGCCGTCAGATCGTCCAGCAGCGGCTCCTGCGGGGCGCGCCGCCGCAGCCGGGAGCGGACGGCCGCGATCCGGGCCGCCGTGTAGTGGATCGACGCCTCCGGAACCGACTCCAGGGTGCGCACGGCACCGCCCCGGTCACCCGCGGCGAGCTGCACCCGGGCCAGGCCGAAGGCGGCGCTGACATAACTGGGATCGGTGGTCCACACCAGCCGGTAGTACTCGGCCGCGTTGTCGAGCTGGCCCAGTATCTCGGCGCACACCCCGAGGGCCAGCTTGGGCGCGGGCTCGCCGGGGAAGGCGTCGTACACCGCGTCGAAGGAGAGCGCGGCGGCCTCGTTGTCCCCGGCGACCAGGGCGGTCAGGCCCCGGTACCAGACCACCCGCCAGTCGTCGGCGTGTTCACCCTCCAGGGTGCGCAGGGTCTCGGCCGCCTGCTCGGTGTCGCCCATCTCCAGCCGGGTGCGCAGTTCGCGCAGCAGGGTCTCCGGGGAGGACGCGGGCACCGAGCGCAGGGCGGTGATCAGCTCCGCGGGGGCCGATGCCAGCAGGCCCGCGAGGAATCCGGCGTTCGGGTCGGCCGGGTCCACATGGGGGACGGGCAGGGCGAGCGCCACGGCCCGGGTGTCGAGCGCGACCAGCCGGGGGATGAGCCGCAGCCCCGGCGCGACGGCGGGGGCGGCCTCACCGGCACCGCCGGCACCGCCGGTACCCGTACTCGTGCCCGTACTCGTGTCCGGTGCCGTGACCGCACCCGTGCCGATCGCGGCCCGGCGTCCGCCCCGGGGCGGACGGGCGCCCAGCGACGAGGCGTCCGCGGGCGGTTCCGCGAAGAGTTCGGTGTCCGCCACCCTCTGCTCGGGGCCGAAGAGGGTGGAGAGCGAGGGCCGGGGGAGGCCCGTCTGGATGGCGACGACCTCCCTCAGCACCCCGGTCAGCTGCTCCGACATCTCCTGGGCCGAGGAGAACCGCCGCGCCGGATCCGGATCCGTCGCCCGCACCAGGAGCCGGTAGTACGACTCATAGGTGCGGAAGACCTCGATGTGCTCCGGATCCGGCAGCGAGTCCGCGAACACATTGGTGTAGCCCTGGAAATCGAAGGTCAGCACGGCCAGGGTCCGTGCCACGGTGTAGAGATCGGAGGCGACCGACGGGCCCACATCGGCGACCTCGGGCGCCTGGTAGCCGACCGTGCCGTAGACCGCCGACTGCTCGTCGTCCATCCGGCGGACCGCGCCCATGTCGATCAGCTTGAGCTCGTCCTGCTTCTGGATCGCGTTGTCGACCTTGAAGTCGCAGTACAGCAGGTGTCTGCTGTGCAGATGGCCGAGCGCCTCCAGCGCCTCGATCCCGTACGCGCACGCCTGCTCCACCGGCAGCGGATCCCGCTTGCCGGTGGCGTCCCGCCGGTCGTTCGCCAGCTCCTTGAGCGACTTGCCGCCGACGTACTCCATCACTATGTAGCCGTCCAGCGAACCCGTCCGCTGGTCCAGGTGCTCGACGAAGTTGTAGATCCGGACGATGTTGGCGTGCTGGATCTCGGCGAGGAAGCGGCGCTCCGAGATGGCCGCCGCCATCGCGTCCTCGTCGCCGGTGTCCAGCAGGCCCTTCAGCACCACCCAGCGCCGGGAGACGGCGAGATCCAGCGCGAGATAGACCCAGCCGAGACCGCCGTGCGCCAGACAGCCCACCACCTCGTACTGGCCGTGCACCAGATCGCCGCCGGTCAGCTTGGGCACGAAGGAGTACGGATGCCCGCACGAGGTGCAGAATCCCTCGGTCCGCCCGGTCTGCGCACCGCGCGAACGCCCCACCGGCGCACCGCACTCGGAGCGGGAGCAGAACCGCTTCCGCTCGGGCACCTCCGGATTCCGCATCACCGCCGACCGCGGATCGTGCAGCGGCACCTCCGGCACCGTGACCAGCCCGGCGCCCAGCCGGTTGCGGCCGGACGCGCCGGTGCTCGCGCCGGAGCTGCGGACCGAGACCGAGCGGCCGGAGGTACTGGAACCGGTCAGCGCCCGGGACAGCCGCCCCGACACCGAACGCCGCGAGGACGACGACCGCGCGGAGGCCCGGGAGGACGCCCGCGACGAGGCCGCGCTGTTCCGGACCGAGACACTGCCGCCGCGCACCCCGCCCGCCGGGACCGGGGCGAGACCGCAGGTGTCGCAGTACAGCTCGCCGCCGCCCATGTCCTCGTAGGAGCCGTCGCAGCCGGCCCGCCCACAGCTCTGCTCTTCACTCATCGGTCCCCCTGCCGTCCGTGGGCCCCTGATTCCCGGTCTCCGCGGATTCCCCCTGGGCCAGGGCTTCCGCCACGGCCCGCTGATAGCGCAGCACCGCCTGATCGGCGACCCGCAGATCACACGGGGCGCTCCAGAGCATCCGGCGGGCCGCGTCGTACCGCTCCACCAGCAGCGGATCCTCCGCGAGACCGTGCCGGGCCACCTTCGCCTTGTACGCGTCGAGCCTGCCGCGCAGCTCCGCCCGTACCGCCAGCGGCGCCGTCACCGCCGTCAGCGACTCACGGGCCCGCAGTAGCTCGTCCTCGGCCTCCGCCTCCAGCGCCTCCAGCAGCGGCGAGAGCCGGTGCCAGCGGGAGTGCCGGCGGAACTCGGCCGCGGTGGAGAGGCGTTCCTGGAGCGCGGTGGGCGGTCCGCTGACGGCGGGCACCTCCGAGGCGGCGATCTTCGCCAGCACCTCGCCGCGCGCGGTCCGGGCCTCGGCCAGGGTGCGATCGGCGCGGGAGAGCACATCGCGGAGCCGCATCAGCCGCTCCTCCGAATCCTGCCGGACCCGCAGCACCGCCTCGATCTCCCGGCGGATGTCCTCCAGGGCGCGCGCCGCCCGGTCGTAGCGGTCGGTGTCGGGGCGCCCGCCGCCCGGCGCGGAACTCCCGGGCGCCGGCCGCCAGAAGGCCAGCGGATCGGAGATCACCTGGGCCCGGAGGGTGGCCAGCTCGTGAGTGATGGCCTCCAGCTCGTCCCCGGAGGGGTGCTCGCCCGGCCGCACCCCGACGGAGTGCGCCAGCGAACGGGTCCGCTGGAGCTCGGCCGAGAGCAGATCGATCCGGGCGGGCAGCGCCGACCAGACGGAGTCCGACGTCACCACCATGTCGAGCGACTTCGCGTAGAGCTCGTTCATCCGGCCGACGAGCTCCTCCAGGGTGAACTCCTCGGCCAGCCTGGCCGGTCCCGTGACCCAGACGACCAGGGGCGCGGCCTGGCTCGACACGGTCACACTGGGGCCGCGCAGCCGCCGGGTCAGCTCCACCAGATCGTCCCGGCCCGGCCAGCGGCGCCGGGAGCGCAGCTCCCTGATCTCGCCGAGGGCTTCGGTGTACGCGTCGAAGTAGTCCCAGAGCATGGTGATCGCCTGCTCCGTCGCGCCCCACCGGTCCTTGGTGACACCGGTCAGCTCGGCGCCCTCCAGCAGTCTGCGGCCCGCGTGGTCCTGAAGGGCCAGCAGAGAGGTCTCGATCGCCTCCTCCTCCGCGCCGAGCCGCGCCAGCGCGCGATCCACCTCGTCCCGGTCCAGCGGCGCACCGGGGCCGGGCACCGACCCGCCGGAGCCGGAATACGAGCCCGCGACGCCCATCGATCACCTCTTTCGTCTGTCGGCCGCCGCGGCGCTCAGCCGCTGCGGTACTTGGGCGCGGGCGGACCGGTGATCCCGGGCAGATCCTCGGCCAGCCACTTCCGGTACGCCGCGGTCCAGTCGCCCTCGCGGTACTCCTCCAGGACCTTGTTCACCCGGCGCACCAGATCGCTCTTGCCGAGCTTGGTGGCCACGCCGTAGTACTCGGTGGTGAAGGGCCTGCCCTTCAGCTCGACCGCCGGGTCCTGGGCGGCCTGGCCGGCGGCGAGCGCGTTGTCGGTGACGACCGCGTCCGCGAGGCCCTCCTGGAGCCGCACCAGACAGTCGAGCTGATTGGGCACGGTCAGGATGTCCTCGTCCCGCGCGGTCCCGTCGTGCTCGTCCTTGAACACCGCGCCGAAGGAGTGCTTCTCCA
This sequence comes from Streptomyces sp. CAU 1734, assembly GCF_039888735.1. Lineage (NCBI taxonomy): Bacteria > Bacillati > Actinomycetota > Actinomycetes > Kitasatosporales > Streptomycetaceae > Streptomyces > Streptomyces sp. CAU 1734. The sequence continues at coordinate 35,243 of NZ_JBDQQP010000004.1, read as the reverse complement.
GGGCGTCATACGCCGTCGAGCCCTCCGCCGAACAGACCCTGCGCCCCTTGAGTGAGGAGTCGTGGCCGGTGATGTCCGAGCCCTTGGAGGCCAGTACCTGCTGTCCGACCTGGAAGTACGCGGTGGAGAAGGCGACCTGCTCGATCCGGGCGCAGTTGATCGTCATGGTGCGCACCACGATGTCGACCGTGCCGTTGTTCAGCGCGGGGATCCGCTGATTGGTGGGTATCGCACGGAAGATGACCGCCTCCGGGCTGCCCAGGATGTCCTCGGCCAGCGCGCGGGCGAGATCGATGTCGAAGCCCTTGAGATCACCGGTGGCGGGATCGCGGTAACCCCAGCGGTAGCTGTTCTGGTCCACTCCGACGATCAGTTTGCCGCGCTTCTTGATCTCCAGGATGTTCGGGCCGTCGGCCGATGACGGTGTCAGCGAGGTCTCCGGCGCCTTGCACTCCGCCGCGGCGGGGGAGGCGGGCGAGAGGGTGCGCACCACGGTGCCGCCGGCGTCCCCGGCGCCGCGGGAGAGCGGCAGCAGGGTGACGGCGGCGGTCAGGGCGCAGGCGATGGCCATCCCCGCGACCCCGCCCCAGCCCCGCAGCCCCGTGCGCCCCCGCCGGGACCCGGCGCCCGGCTCCCGGCCGGACGCGGCCGTGACCGCCCCCGGCTCCCGGGCCGTGCCGTGATCCGTCCGGCCCGCGCCCCGGCGGGACCAGGTGCCCGTGCCCCGGTCGGCGCCGCCGCCCGTGGTGCCGTCGGTGCCGTGGTGCGTTCCGTGCTCCGGCATCTCTCCCCCTCTCACCGGTACTCCGAAAGCCTGCGGTTGATGCCGGCGATCGCCCCCGCGGCGCCCAGCAGCGCCAGGACCGCCGCCCCGGTCGGCAGCCCGCCCAGGGAGTCCCGCCCGTCCCCGGCCGCGCGGGTGAATTCGCGCTGTTCATGGGCGAGGGCTTTCGCGAGCGCCGCGTCGACCGCGTCGAACGACTCCCCGGTGGAGCCCTTCGCGCCGATCACCAGCCGCAGCGCGGCGTCGTACTCACCGGCCTTGTCGGTCTCGCCGACCCGGTCGTGCCGGGAATTCCACTTCGCGACGGCGGCCGTCGCGGCGTCGACCGGCGCCCGCCCCGCGTCGTCCTCCGCGTACCGCCGGGCCAGCTCCAGACCCTCGCCGAGCTTGCGCATACCCGCGTCGTACTCCGTCTCGTACTTGTCGCGCTTGCCGTCGTCGGTGAGCACCGCACCGCGCGCGACCAGGACGAGATTCTCATTGGCCCGGGCCTTCAGGGAGTTGATCCGGGCGTCGGTCAGCACCTTGAGGGAGCGCTGGCCGTGCTCCCGCGCCTCGTCGAGACCGGCGCGGGCCATGGTGTGCCCGGCGGTGAGCCAGAGCAGTACGGCGCCGGCGGCGGCGGTCGCGGCGAGGAGCCCGTGGTTGAAGACCCGGTTGGTGCGCAGATAGGTGCGGCGCTGGGCCCAGACGAGCGCGCCGAGGGTGAGCAGCCCGAGGACGAGCGAGAGGGCCGGCCAGAAGCGGGCGGCGTCCTCGTCCCGGTCGAGCCGGGCGGTCTCCGCGTCGTACAGCCGCTGGGCGGCCGGCAGCAGCACCCGGGTCATCTGCTCATTGGCGAACCGCAGATGGGCGCCGCCGAGCGGCAGCCCCTGCCGGTTGTAGACCCGGGCGGTCTCGATCCGGCCGGTGTACACCGGAAGCTGCTCATTGAGGATGGCTATCTGACGGCCCGACTCGCTCGACCGGTCGGTGTTGGTGGCCGCTTCGATCAGCAGCCGGGAGGCGAGTGCGATGTCCTTGCGGTACCGCTCGCGGACCGCCGCGGGCTCCTTCGCGGCCCCGGCCAGGAATCCGCTGGAGGCGGCGGTGTCGGCGTCGGCCAGTGAGCGGTAGACGGACGCGGCCTCCGCGCTGAGCGGCTGGCTGCGGCTGACCACGTCATCGGCGGCGGACGCCCGTGCGCCGACCTCCGCGGCGGTGACCGCGCCGAAGGCGACCACCATCGCGGCCAGCAGCGCCCCGATGATCTGGAGCCGGCCCGGCTCGGTCGTCGCGGCGACCCGCAGCCGGCGGCGCGCCTCGGCGATCGCGCCCCGCTGCCCGGGAATGCCCCCCGGCCCCCCGGCAGCCGCGGCTCCCGCCGCTCCCGTCACCCCTGCCGCTCTCCCCGTGCCGGACGCCCCGACGGCCGCCGACGGCTCCGCGACCGCGGAACGCACCTGTGGCGGGTGTGTCATCTGACCTCCCCCTGGTCGCTGACGTCGGCCCGCGCCCCGGCGGGTCGATGAGAAATGCCCCTGGCCCGCAGTATGGCCGTGATGGCCGACAACCACAGCCGGCTTGACTCGATCTTGTGTGATCGCCCCCGAACCCGCGGTGATTTCCCACCTGAATACGCTTCGGACGCGTGATCGGTTCCCTCCGCGCGGACACCGGAATTCCCGCCCTCGGCCCGGGTCTTGCCCGAACCGCCCGCGGGCGGCCGGGCCGGGACGGGGCAGGGCGCGCGCGGGGCATCCGCCGGGCGGCGCGGGGGTGTTCGGGCCGCCCTCCCGCGCGGCGGCGGGGCGGAGCCCGCAACAGCTCTCCCCGTACCGGCCGGAGCCGGTACGGGGAGCGGGCGAGAGGGAACAGGGGGAGGGTCCGGCTACCGGTAGTGCTCCCGCAGCCGGGTGCGGGCCGTATCCGGCGCGCCGATGTGGTCGAACCCCAGCAGCGCCGCCCCCAGGACCGGGGGCGCCGTCACGACCCCGATCACCGCCTTGGGCGCCCGCTCCGCGAGGAGGGCGCGCACCTGGGTGTCGAGCTCCGGATGGCGGGCCGCCAGCACACTGCCGCCCAGCAGCACCGGGGCCTCCTCGTCGAGCAGGCCCAGCCGGGTCAGCGCGACCGAGGCCATGGCCACGACCTCCTCCGCCAGCCGCCGCACCAGCGACCGGGCGATCGGGTCGCCGGACGCGCTGGTGACGAAGAGCACCGGGGTCAGCTCGTGCGTACGGGCATAGGGGATGTCGCCCCGGTGCAGCGCCTCGATCAGCTCGTACATCGAGTTGAGGCCGAAGTGGCCGGGCAGGGTGCGGACCAGCTCCGTCGGCTCGCCCCGGCCGTCCTCGGCGCGGGCGGCATGCCACAGGGACTCCTCGGCCAGGCCCTGCCCGCCGCCCCAGTCCCCGGAGAGCTTCCCTATCGCCGGGAAGCGCGCGGTGCGGCCGTCGGGGAGCATGCCGACGCAGTTGATGCCCGCGCCGCAGACCACGGCCACGCCCCGGGGCTCGTCCACCCCGGCCCGCAGGATCGCGAAGGTGTCGTTGCGCACCTCGACGGTGCGTCCCCACCCCCGGGCCGCGAGCGCGGCGGCCAGTTCCTTCTCCTCCACCGGGAGATCGGCGTTGGCGAGGCAGGCCGACACATGCTCGACCCGCTCCACGGTCCGCCCGTGCGCACTCGCCAGATGCAGTGCCTCCCCGACCGTGAGGGCGAGGACGTCGACCGCCGCGTTGACGCCGAGCTTCGGCGGCTGGAAGCCGCGCCGGCCGCGCACCGAGGCGAGCACCGTTCCGTCGGCGGCGACGACCGCCACATCCGTCTTGCTGTTGCCCGCGTCGATCGCGAGCACCGCGGCGGATTCCGGGCCGGTGCCCGGAACCGACGCGGCGGGTGAATCGGTCATGCCCACGCGAAGTGCTCCCGGTTGTGCGCGATCAGCTTGTCGGTGAGCGCCTCGGCGTACTCGAACTGGCCGGTCAGCGGGTGCGAGAGCAGCGCCTTGAAGACCCGGTCGCGACCGCCGCGCAGCGCCGCGTCCAGCGCCAGGTCCTCATAGGCGGTGACATGGGAGATCAGCCCCGCGAAGAGCGGGTCCACCGCCGGTACGGGCAGCGGGCGCGCGCCCTCGGCGCCCACGGCGGCCTGCACCTCGATCACGGCGTCGTCCGGGAGGAAGGGGAGCGTGCCGTCATTGCGGGTGTTCACCACCTGGTACGGGCTGCCGCCCCCGCCGAGCAGCGCGGCGGCGAGATCCACCGCCGCCTCCGAGTAGAAGGCCCCGCCGCGCTTGGCGAGCAGCTCCGGCTTGGTGTCCAGGGCGGGATCCCCGTACATCTCCAGGAGCTCCTTCTCCATGGCCGCGACCTCGGCCGCCCGGGAGGGCTTGGTGGCCAGCTCCCGCACGACCTCGTCGTGGGCGTAGAAGTAGCGCAGATAGTACGAGGGGACCACGCCGAGCCGGCCGATCAGCTCGGCCGGCAGATGGAGGTCCGCGGCGATCGTGCCGCCGTGCTCGGCCAGCAGCTTCGGCAGTACGTCGGCGCCCTCCGGGCCGCCGATCCGGACCCCGGTCTCCCAGGTCAGATGGTTGAGCCCGATGTGGTCGAGATGGACTTCGGAGGGGGCGACGTCCAGCAGCTTGGCGAATTTGCGCTGGAAGCCGATGGCGACATTGCAGAGCCCGACGGCCTTGTGCCCGGCCCGGAGCAGCGCCCTGGTCACGATGCCCACCGGGTTGGTGAAGTCGATGATCCAGGCGTCGGGGTTGGCCCGCCGCACCCGCTCGGCGATGTCGAGCACCACGGGGACGGTGCGCAGCGCCTTGGCGAGTCCGCCGGCGCCGGTGGTCTCCTGCCCGACGCAGCCGCACTCCAGCGGCCAGGTCTCGTCCTTGAGCCGGGCCGCCTGGCCGCCGACGCGGAGCTGGAGCAGTACGGCGTCGGCGTCCGCGACCCCCGCGTCCACATCGGACGTGGTGGTGATGGTGCCGCTGTGGCCCTGCCTGGCGAAGATCCGCCGTGCCAGCCCGCCGACGAGTTCCAGCCGGTCGGCGGCCGGGTCGATGAGCACCAGCTCGCTGATCGGGAGGGTGTCCCGCAGCCTGGCGAAGCCGTCGATCAACTCGGGCGTATAGGTGGACCCGCCACCCACGACTGCGAGCTTCATATTCTCTCTCTAGCCCTTCACTCCGGTCAGTGTCACGCCTTCGACAAACGCCTTCTGGGCGAAGAAGAAGACGACGATCACAGGGGCCATGACCAGTACGGTCGCGGCCATGGTCAGATTCCAGTCGGTCTGGTGCGCTCCCTTGAACGATTCCAGTCCATAACTGAGTGTCCATGCGCCCGGGTTCTCGGACGCGTAGATCTGCGGGCCGAAGTAGTCGTTCCAGGCGTAGAAGAACTGGAACAGAGCCACCGCGGCGATCCCCGGCTTGGCCATGGGCAGGACGACCTTCAGCAGGGTGCGCAGCTCGCCGCAGCCGTCCACCCGCGCCGAGTCGAGATACTCATTGGGGATGGTGAGCAGGAACTGCCGCAACAGGAATATCGCGAACGCGTCCCCGAACGCCATCGGGATGATCAGCGGCCACAGGGTCCCGGTGAGCCCCATCTGCTTGGCCCAGAACAGATACATCGGAACGATGATCACCTGGGGCGGCAGCATCATCATGGAGATGACGAGCATCATCGTCAGCCGCTGCCCGCGGAAGCGGAATTTGGCGAGGGCGTACGCCACCGGGATCGACGAGACCACCGTCAGCACGGTCCCGGCGCCGGCGTAGAGCAGGGTGTTCCGCCACCAGGTGAGGAATCCCGGGGTGTTGAGGACGGTGCTGTAGTTGCTCCACTCCCAGGTGTCCGGGATGAGATCGCGCGACAGTGTCTGCTGGCCGCTCATCAGCGAGGTCAGCGCGACGAAGACGAAGGGGAGGACGAAGAAGAGCGCCGCCGCTATGCCGAGCGAGTGCACGGCGATCCAGTGGAGCAGGGTCTTGCGCCGGGCGGTGCGCGCGGCGGGGGTGAGCGTTCCCGTGCGTCCGCCCGGGCGTCGTTCGGTCACCTGTGCCATGGTTCAGTCACCCACTCGGATGAGGCCGCTGCGGCGGCGCATCAGCAGCGCGGTGAAGGCCATCGCGAGGACGAACAGCACCAGGGATATGACCGCCGCCGAGCCGTAGTCGAAGCGCTGGAAACCGGCGTTGTAGATGGTGTGCGGCAGGGTGAGGGTGGATTTCTCCGGGTAGCCGGGTTCGAATTGCTGCCCGCTGCCGCCGATCACCCCGGAGGCGATCTTCGCGGCCACCATGGGCTGGGTGTAGTACTGCATGGTCGCGATCACTCCGGTGACCACCGCGAAGAGCACGATGGGGGAGATGTTCGGCAGGGTGACGAAGCGGAATCGCTGCCAGGCGGACGCGCCGTCCAGCTCCGCCGCCTCGTACTGCTCCTTCGGCACGTCGAGCAGCGCCGCCATGAAGATCACCATCAGATCGCCGACACCCCAGAGCGCCAGCATGGTGAGCGCGGGCTTGGACCAGTCGGAATCCGTGAACCAGGCCGGGGCGGGAATCCCGATTCCCTCCAGAATGGTGTTCACCGGCCCGGTGCCGGGGTTGAGAAGGAAGACGAAGGCGAGCGTCGCGGCCACCGGCGGGGCGAGATAGGGCAGGTAGAACAGGGTGCGGAAGACGCCGGTACCCGTCTTGATCTTGGTGATCAGCAGTCCGATGCCCAGCCCGAAGATCACCCGGAAGGTGACCATCACCAGCACCAGCCACAGGGTGTTCCGCAGGGCCGGCCAGAACAGCGGATAGTCGTTGAAGACGTAGGACCAGTTGTCCAGTCCGTTGAAGACGGGCGGCCGGAAGCCGTCGTATTTCATGAAGGAGAAGTAGACGGTGGACACGAGCGGATAGGCGAAGAAGAAACTGAAGCCGATCAGCCAGGGCGACATGAACGCCAGGGTCCGAAGCGCCGACCGGCGGCGCTTCGAACGCGGGGTGTGCGTGGTCATGGGGTTCCGGTCCCGCTACTTCAGCTTCGCGATATCGGTGTCGATCTGCGTGGCCGCCTTCTCCAGTGCCGCCTGCAGATCCTTCACCTTGCCCGACTCGTAGCGGAAGCCGACGTCCTGAAGCGTCAGATGGTAGGTACCGGCATCCACATTGGCGGGGCTGGTGTTGGACTTCGGGTGCTGGGCGATGTCGATGAAGGTCTGGAACGCGGGGTCGTGCTTCAGATCGGGCGACTTCAGCGCCTCGATGGTGGAGGGCACATTGCGGATGCCGTTGGAGAAGGCCACCACCGCGTCGGTGTCCGTGGTCATGTACTTCACCAGCTCCCACGCGGCGTTCTGCTTCTTGCTGGTGGAGGCGATCCCGATGATGGTCCCGGAGAGATAGCCCTTGCCGTAGTCCGCGGCCTGGTCGTCGGCGACCGGCAGCGGCGCGGTGCCGATCTCGAATTTCACCCCGGCGTCCTTGGCCATGCCGAGCCGCCACTCACCGTCCAGCTGCATGGCGACCTGGCCCGTGTGGAAGGGGTGCTTGGCCCCCCATTCGTCGCCGAAGGTGTTCCGGTACCGGTCCAGCTTCTTGAAGCCGCCGAGCTTGTCCACCAGGCTCTTCTGATAGGTCAGCATCTTGGCGAACGCCGGGTCCCTGGCCACATTCGACTTGCCCTCGGCGTCGAAGTAGGTCGGTGACCACTGCGGGACATAGTGCGAGATCGTCGTCTCGTAGCCGTGGTAATTCGGCATGAATCCGAGCTGCTCGTAGCCCGCGCCCTTGGGCTTGGTGAGCTTCGCCGCGACCTCGGTGAATTCACTCCAGGTCTTCGGCGGCGCGGCGATCCCGGCCGCCTTGAACGCGTCCTTGTTGTAGTAGAGGCCGTAGGCGTCGCTCAGCAGCGGCAGCGCGCACTGGTTTCCCTCGAACTGCGTGTAGTCGAGCAGCGGCTTGTGGAAGACCTTGGCCGCGTCGATCTTCGACTTCTTCAGGAAGGGGTTGAGATCGGTGAAGGCGCCCGAGGAGCAGAAGGAGCCGACCCTGGTGGTGGAGAACGACGACACGACATCGGGAGCCTTGGGGCCGCCCGCCCGCAGCGCCTGGTTGATCTTGTCGTCGGTCATATTGCCGACGACCTTGACCTTGATGTTCTTGTGCGCGGCCATGAAGCGGTCGACATTGTCCTGCATCGCCTTGACCTCACTGGGCGCGGACCAGCCGTGCCAGAGGGTCAGCGTGGTCTCGGCGTTGGGGTCGTCGGCCGCGGCGCTGCCCTCGGACGATCCCGTACAGGCCGAGGCGAAGAGGGCGATGGCCGCGGTGGCGGCGAGGGCGGCGGCGGATTTCCTGGTGCGTATGGACATGGCGGTGTCTGACTCCCTGTGTCGAGTGTGAGGAGCGAGGGGGGTGTGCCTGTCGTTCTCCGAGCGGTTCGCTACGCGGTGCAGGTGGTGCCGTGGTGCCGTATGGGACAGGGGACGGGGGACGGGGGCGGTGTCAGCGGGAGGTGTCGAAGACTTCGTCCCGGGTGGCGGCCAGGGCGCTCTCCAGCGCCCCGCGCAGTACGGGGTGTTCGCGTACGGAGCCGAGCACCAGCCGCGGGCGCGGCGCGGCCAGCTCGGCGAGTTCCGCCCGGACCCGGGCGCGCAGCGGCTCGCCGCCCGCCGCGATGGCCTCCCCGGAGAGAACCACCAGCTCCGGATCGAGCACCGCGACCATGGAGGCGAGGCCGGTCGCCAGGCCGGTGGCGTACTGGTCGAGGAATTCCTTGTACGGGCCTTCGCCCGACTCGGCGGCCCGGGCCACCAGCTCGCCCGCCACCTCCGTGTAGTGGCCCTGCCGGACAGCGGGCACCCCGAGCCGGCGGGCCAGCCGGGGAAGCACCTGGGCACCGGCCAGCTCCTGGAAGCCGCCGCTGTTGGCCCGGGTCACATGGCGCACCAGCGGGGTGCCCGGCACCGGCAGGAAGCCGACCTCGCCGGCGCCGCCGGTGAAGCCCCGGTGCAGCCGTCCGCCGATCACGACGGCCGCGCCCAGGCCCTCCTCGTTCCAGAGCAGGATGAAGTTCTCGTGTCCCCGCGCGGCGCCGAGCCGCTGTTCGGCGACGGCGGCCAGATTGACATCGTTCTCGTACTCGACGGGCATCGGCAGCCCCGCCGCCAGTTCCTCCAGCAGTCCGGCCGAGTGCCAGCCGGGCAGATGGGAGGCGTACCGCAGCCGCCCGGTGGAGGGGTCGAAGGCGCCCGGTGTGGCGATGACCAGCCGCCGGACATCGGTCCGGGCCAGCCCGGCGGCCCCGACCGCCCCGTCCAGCGCCGCGGTGACCTGCTCCACGGCGGTCGCGGTGCGCCGCCGCGGGGTGGGCAGTTCGAACTCGCCGACCGTGGCGCCGGTGAGGTCGGCGACGGCGGCCCGGATCCGCAGCGGGGTGACGTCCACCCCGGCGGCGTGCGCGGCCCGGGCGTTGATCGCGTACAGCTGGGCGCCGGGCCCCGGCCGGCCCGCCGTGGTGCCGGTGGCGACGACCAGCCCGGCCGCCTCCAGCCGGGCCAGCAGCTGGGAGGCGGTGGGCTTGGAGAGCCCGGTCAGGTTCCCGATCCTGGTCCGGGAGAGGGGCCCGTGCTCCAGCAGCAGATCGAGCGCGGTCCGGTCGTTCATGGCGCGGAGCACCCGGGGGGTGCCCGGTGTGGTCACCGGGGACGCCCCGGGCGCACCGGGGGTGGTCCCGTGCGCGGTACCGGTCACCGTGACGCACCCGCCCTTCGCTGCCGCCGACGTCCTGACCTGGATTGTTAGGAAAGTTTCCTATTCGGATGGGAGGAAACTAAGCCGTGGATCGGGAGGCCGTCAATGGGCCGTGCCCGCGAGGCAATCAATCCGTTACCCGGGATCCGAGCGAGGCCGCCGTTTTCCGTACTCTGAACCCTGGGACATTGGGGTTCCGCGAGAGCAGAGGAGGCGCTGTGACCGTGATGGCCGATCGCCCCCAGATGCTGCCGGATGAGTTCGAAGCAGCGGCCCGAGCCCTGGCGCGTGAGGTCGAGGGTCTGCGCGCGGAATTCATCCACGGAAAGATGGGGGTCAAGCCGGCGCCCGATGGTGACCACGAGCGCATCATTCAGTGGCTCATCCGGACATGTATGCAGCATCGGCCGGAGCTGTGGCTGTCCACCGGGCAGGGGTTGCGGATCGAGCCCTACCGCAAGGGCCACGCCCGGCCGGATGGGACCCTCGCGCACTCCGAGGCTTTCGTCGGCGCGGGTGAATGGGCCGATCCGGAACCAGTGCTCATGGCAGTGGAGATCACGTCCTACGACACCGACACCGACCGGCGTGACCGAGTGGACAAGCCGCGTGCCTACGCGGCCACGGGGATTCCGGTGTATCTGCTGATCGACCGGGACAGCTGCGAGGTCAAGGTGCACAGCCTGCCCGACGGGACCCGGTACGAGAGTGTGCTGACCGTGCCCTTCGGCAAGGGCATCGACCTCCCGGATCCCGTGGGCATCCCACTGGAGACGGAGCCCCTCAAGAACTGGGTCCGCTGACCGGAGCGGAACGGCGGGGCACAACCGTCATGGTTGTGCCCCGCCCTCCACAGTCGAGGGGCCGGGGTCACTTCGCCAGATTCGGCCCCTGCGGTATCGGCGCCGCCGCCAGCGACTGCGGCGAGGTCGGGCTGGCCAGCGCGGACGGCGGGGCGACCCCTGCCGACGGGTCGGCGGACGCCTCGTCCACGGCCTGCGGGAGACCGCCCACGATCCGGATGCCCGCCGCGTCGAACGCCTGTTTGATCCGCCAGCGCAGCTCCCGCTCCACCCCGAGCGCCTTCCCGGGCATGGTCTTCGCCGAGATCCTGATCGTCATCGAGTCCAGCAGCACCTCCGTCAGACCCAGGATCTCCACCGGGCCCCACAGCTGCTCGTTCCACGGCTCCGACTTGGCGATCTCCTCGGCCACCTCGCCGATCACCGAGCGCACCCGCTCCAGATCCTCGGACGGGCGGACCGCCACATCGACCGTCCCGGTCGCCCAGCCCTGGCTGAGGTTGCCGATCCGCTTGATCTCGCCGTTGCGGACGTACCAGATCTCGCCGTCGTCGCCGCGCAGCTTGGTGACCCGCAGACCGACCTCGATGACCTCGCCCGAGGCCACCCCCGCGTCCACGCTGTCGCCGACTCCGTACTGATCCTCCATGATCATGAAGACGCCGGAGAGGAAGTCGGTGACCAGGTTGCGCGCGCCGAAGCCGATCGCCACACCGGCCACACCGGCCGAGGCCAGCAGCGGGGCGAGATCGATCTTGAAGGCGCCGAGGATCATCAGCCCGGCCGTGCCCAGGATCACGAACGACGCCACCGAGCGCAGCACCGAGCCGATCGCCTCCGAGCGCTGCCGCCGACGTTCCGCGTTGACCAGCAGACCGCCGAGCGCGGTGCCCTCCACCGCCTGGGCGGAACGGTTCATCCGCGCTATCAGCTTGGTCAGCGCGCGGCGCACCAGCATCCGCAGCACCAGCGCGACCACCAGGATCAGGGCGATACGGAGGCTGGTGTTCAGCCAGGTGGACCAGTTCTGCTCCACCCAGCCCGCGGCGTCCTCCGCGTGCCGGGCCGCCTCGTCCAGCGATACGGGTGCCTCCGGCGGGGCCGCCGGGTCATCGGCGGCCAGCACGGCGGACAGCGGGATCCCTGTCACGTGGGAGAACCTCCTGGCATGGCGTACGGCTGGCCAACCACCCTAACGGGGCATCCCGCCCGGCCTTCTTGTTCTGTTCCCCGGAGAGACAAGTCTCACCAGGGAGGAAGCCGGGGACGAATACGGCGGCCCCGGCGTTGTGGATGTTGTGGACGATCACACCAGCCGGTGAGCCGCCCGCACCCCCGGGTGTGGTCGAAAACACTTCGAGCCCGTTACCACTACGTGGTGGCGCTCGTCCCTGGCCTGAGGGGAGACTGGGAACAGATCGTCCCGGCGCGAGCCACGCGCCGCCGGCGTACAAGGAGGCATCCGCCGTGCCGCACGTCCTGGTCCTCAACGCGTCGTACGAGCCCCTCGGCGTCGTACCGCTCCGCCGCGCGCTCGTCCTCGTCCTGGAGAACAAGGCCCTCTGCCTGGAGGAGTCCGGCGCCTTCATGCACAGCGCCACCCGTGTCGTCGCCGCCCCCAGCGTCGTCCGGCTCAAGCGGTTCGTCCGGGTGCCCTACCGGGGCCCCGTCCCCCTCACCCGCAAAGCGCTCTTCGCCCGCGACGGCGGGCGCTGCATGTACTGCGGTGGCGTCGCAACCAGCGTCGACCATGTCATTCCGCGCAGCCGGGGCGGACAGCACGTCTGGGACAACGTGGTCGCGGCCTGCCGCCGCTGCAACCACGTCAAAGCCGACCGGCATCTGCTGGAGCTGGGGTGGCGGCTGCGGCATCAACCCGCCCCGCCGAGCGGGCTCGCCTGGCGGATCATCGGGACCGGACACCGGGACCCCCGCTGGCTCCCGTACCTCCAACCGTACGGCGCGGAAGACGCGATGGCCCGGATCGACGGCATCTCTGCCTGAGATCGGGCTTCTTTGTTTTACGGGCGCCGCCGCCGGGCGCCGCCGTCCGCCGGGCGGCGCCCCGGCCCCGCGGCGGATCACCCGGCGATACGGCGCCGGCACCCGCGATCAGCGTGCGGGACACCCGGCGCCGGGTCCCGGCCGCCCGCGATCACCGCGTGCTCACCGCCCGCCGGCCACCTCGTACGCCTCCACCGACCACAGCGAGTAGCCGAACCGGGTGGCCCGGGCATCCCCCTGCACCCGGATGAAGCGGACCACACCGCTGTCCATGCGGACGGTCTCCGCGCCGCCCCGGCCGTCGCGCACGGTGGCCGCCGTCCGCCACGTCCGGCCGTCCTCCGACACCTGGACGCGGTACTTTGCCGCGTACGCCTCCTGCCAGCGCAGCACCACCCGGCCGACCCGCGCCGGGGTCGCCAGCCGCAGCTGCCACCAGGCGCCGTCCTCGGCCGGTGAGGACCAGCGGCTGGCCGGATCGCCGTCCACGGCCGCCAAAGCCGGGAAGTCCGGTGTCTCGTCACCCGACGAGGACGCCTCCGCCCCCGGGACACGGGCCAGATCGGGCCCGGCGGTGGGCGGCGCGGCGCGCACCGTCAGTGTCTGCTCGCGGCCCGCGAAGGCCACCGTCACCCGGTACTCCCCGGCCGGTGTCCCCTTCGGTACGGAGACGACGACCGGCACCGTCGTCCGCACCCCGCGCGGCACCGCGGTCCGCTTGGGCACCGTCACCTCGATCCCGGCGGGCGCCGTCGCCGTGACGGTCCCGCTCACCTCGCCCGGGCGCCGGGGGGTCAGCCGCAGGGCCGCCCGCTGCGGCGCCCCGCCGATCTCCGCGTCCAGCTCGGTACGGGCCAGTTCGAGCTCCACCGCGGGCTCATCGGCGAACCAGGGCACCAGGGACCGCACATCGACGGACTCCCGGCCCCGCGCGGTCACCCGGATCGCGTCCGCCCGGAGCCCTCCGCCGTCCGCCTGGGTCCAGCCGCCGGACGAGAGCGGCCCGAGCCGCTGCCAGCCCGCGCCGGGGACATGGGCCTCCAGCACCCCCTGCCCCGAACCCGGCCCGGTCATCACGACCACCGACTCCAGCGGGCGGGCCCTGGGCAGCTGGACCGTGTCCCGCCCGGCGCCCGCAGCGGCCCGGTCGGCGCCGGTCCAGGCCGCCGCCTCCCGCGCCACCCGCTTCAGAAAGACATCGAGCACACCCTTGCCGACCGTGGCCCGGCTCGCCGCCAGCTCCGCGCGGACCGGCTCCAGCGCCAGCGAGAGCCGCCAGGCCGCCGCGCCGTCACCGCGCGACTGGGCGCCGAGCAGATCGACGGCGAGTTCGCCGGCCCTGCCGTACCGGGCCAGCTGGTCCAGCCAGGGCCGCAGCTCGTCGTCGAGCCGGCCCTCCGCCGGGCGGGTCAGCCGCTCGGGCGCCTGCCGCATCGCGGTGAAAGCGGCCCGCAGCGCCGCCGCCGCGCGCTCCCCGGCCGCCGCGGTCTCCCTGTCCGCCGTGCCCTTGCCCGCCGTGCCCTTGCCCGCCGTGCCCGCGCCGGCGGCGGTCGCGCCCCCGGTGGTCCGCAGCCGCCAGAACTCCGCCAGCAGCGGCTTCAGATACTCCGACTCGGCCGGGTCGAGTATCGAGGAGGAGTGATGGCCCGCCACGACGGCGAGCGCCTCCCGGGTGCGGGCGTCGCCCCCGGCCAGATCGGCCATCGCGGCCTGCCAGGACTCCCGCGGCCGGTAGCCGCGCGGATTCCACGCGTAGTCGGCGCTGGTGAAGAGCGGGATCCGGGAGGCCGCCGCCTGCTCCATGCCATTGGCCAGCAGCGCCGCCGAACCCGCCGCCACGGCCGGCTCCCGGCCCGTGTAGGGACCCAGGAAGAGGCGGTCCTGGGCATAGTCGTTGACCGGGTAGTTGTCCATGGTGACCAGCGGATGGCCGAAGGCCGCCCGTGCCCCCGACAGCTCCCGGCCGGTGATGGTGCGCGGCACCACCCCGACCCCGGTCCACGCCACCTGCACCCGGCCGTCCAGCTCCGCCGCGAGCGCCCGCCGGTACTCGGTGGTCCCCTTCTGGTAGTACTCCGTCGGCATCACCGACAGCGGATCGGCCTCCGGCCGGCGGTCCGCCAGATGGCGGGCCACCGCGTCGGCCACCCGCGCATGCGCCCGGGCCGCGGCGCGCGGGCCCGAACCGAAGACCGCGGCGTCCCGGTCGCAGTGCCATTCGCTGTAACTGACGTCCTGGAACTGCAACTGGAAGGCGCGCACCCCCAGCGCCCACATCGCGTCGATCTTCCGGAGCAGCGCCCGGACATCGCCGTCGTCGGCCAGACACATCCGCTGGGCCGGCGCCACCGCCCAGGCGAGGGTGACATGGTTGCGCCGCGCCCGCTCCGCCAGCTCCCGGAACTCCGCGCGCTGCGCCGCCGGATAGGGCTCGCGCCAGCGGGCCTGCCGGAACGGGTCGTCACCGGGGGCCCAGAGATAGCGGTTCTGTTTGGTCCGGCCGAGGAAGTCCAGCTGAGCCAGCCGCTCCTGATGGGTCCACGGCTCTCCGTAGAAACCCTCGGTGACTCCGCGCACGGCGGTGCCCGGCCAGTCGTGGACGATCGCCCCGGCGATGGCCCTCCGGCCCCCGGGGGCGGGAACGACCAGCTGGAGCAGGGTCTGGGCGGCGTTGAAGAGCCCGCTCTCGCCGACGCCGTCGACCGCGACCGAGGCCCGGCCGCCGATCTTCCCCGCCGCGATCCGGTAGCCGCCCGGGGGGAGATCGGCGCGCCGGGGTGCGCGCAGGGCGCGCAGCGCGTCCTGCGCGCCGGAGCCGCCGATGAAGAGCACCGGGCCGCGTCCGGGCAGGGCGCTGTGGACGGTGCGCACACCGGACTCGCTCAGCAGCCTCCGCACCTCGTCGACGGCGTACGGGTCGGCGCCGTCCGCCGTGACCATGGTGACCTCGTCGCCCAGGGGAACGGCGGAGCCCGCGGCCCGGATCGACTGCGGACGCGGCCAGACGGAGGGCACGGCGCCCTCGGCCGGTGCCTCGGCGACGGTGCGCGCGGGGACGGCCGGAGCGGGCGGGGAGACGGGGGAGGAGGGCGCGGCGACCGTGGCCTGTGCTCCGTTCAGGAGACCGCCGAGAACGGCGGCGGCGACAGCGGTGGCCGTCCCCCTCCTGTGCGCGATTCGCACGCCAGGTCTCCTTTCGGTTCCCGCAATGTTTCTGTTCGGTTGCGACCTCACCACCGCCGTGCCGAAAGTGTCAATGCGTCTGGCCGATGTGTGTCTTTTGCCGGGAAACGCGGCTGGTCCGGCCGCGATGCGCCGGGCCGGCGGGCCGGGGCGCGGAGCCGCCCGGGGCGCGGTGAACTCGCGTACGCAGGGTTGCCGGACGCGGCCCCGTCGGTACGCGGAAGGGGCGGCCCGCGGGGTGACGTCCCGCCGGCCGGGAACGCCCGGCGATCCGGGGGTGATCCGGCGGACGCCCGTCGGGGCCGGACGGATGACGGTCCGCCGGATGATCCCGCGGATGATTCGCGGAATCGGAGACCGGGAACGAAATGTGACGCAGGGCACGTTCATGGGTCGTGCAGGTCTGCGCCGGCGCCCACGGGGTATGGGCCGCACGGGAACGATTACCGTCCGTATCGTCTGTTGGGAGTGCCCGCCATGGCCGCCTCTGCCTCCGCCTCAGCCCCCTCCGCCCGTTCGCTGCTCTCCGACGCGCTCTCCTCCCGTGCCCCGGGCACCCGGGAGCCCGGGGGCCGTCCCGGAGCCCCACTGCTCCCCGGTGCCCGCCGCCCGGCCGGAAAACCGGCGCCGATACCCCCCGCCCCCCGCCTGTTCGGCGGGCTCGGCCCGCTCATCGGCGAACCGCCCCTCTCCGCCGGGGCTCCGCTGACCAGCGAACCGCCTCTCTCCGCCGCGGCCCCGCTCACCAGCGAGCCCCCGCTCGCCGACGCCGCACCGCTCACCAGCGAGCCGACCTCCGCCGGATCCGCGGGCGGCTCACAGTCCCCGGGAGTCTGAAGGAGTCTCATGGGCCCAGCCCGGCTCGCCGCACTGCACGGAGTCGCCACCCACCACACACCCCCCGGCGGCGCGGCCGTCCCCGTCCCGGAGAGCACGGTCGCCGCCGTCCTCGCCGCGCTCGGCGTCGACGCGGCCGATGAAGCCGCCCTGGAGCGGGCCGAGTCCGCCGCGCGCCGGCTGCTCCCCCCGACCCTGGTCCTCTGGCACCCGGCCGGCGATGCCGCGGGCGGGACGGCCGGCCCGGACCGGGCGGACACCTCGGGCATTCTCGCGCGGCTCCCCGACCGCACCGAGGTGCGCTTCGTGCTGGAGGACGGCTCCGAGACCGACGGCCGGCCCGGCCTTCCCCACGGGGTCCACCGGCTCACCGCCGAGGCACCCGACGGCCGGTCCGCCACGAGTGTGCTCATCGTCGCCCCCGACCGGGCGCCGCGGCCCCCGGGCCGGTCGCACGGATTCCTGGTCCAGCTCTACTCACTCCTGTCCGAACACTCCTGGGGCATGGGCGACCTCGGCGATCTGGCCGAGCTGGCCGCCTGGGCCGGCCGCTCCTTCGGCACCGGATTCATCCAGGTCAATCCGCTCCACTCGGCCGTGCCCGCCGGACCGGGCGGGGTCGGCGACCCCTCCCCGTACCGGCCGTCGTCCCGCCGCTTCCCCGACCCCGTCCATCTGCGGATCGAGGACATCCCGGAGTACACCCGGGTCACCGGCGCCGACCGGGAGCGGCTCGAAGAGCTCCGCGAACAGGCCGCCGCACTGCGCGAATCGGTGCTGCGCAAGGGCGCGCTGATCGACCGGGACGCGGTGTGGGCGCTGAAGCGGGAGGCCCTGGAGCTGATCGCGCGGGTCCCCCTCGGACCGGGCCGCCGGGCCGCGTACGCCGACTTCCTCGCCGCGCAGGGCCCCGCCCTCGACGACCACACCGTGTGGAACGCCCTCGCCGAGGTCCACGGCCCGCACTGGCGCGCGTGGCCCCCGGAGCTCCGCGACCCCCGCTCGGCGGCGACCGCCCGCGCCCGGTGCGCGCTGCTCGACCGGATCGACTTCCACGCCAGGGCCGCCTGGCTGACCGACTGCCAGCTCGCGGCGGCGCACCGGGCGGCGCTCGACGCGGGCATGGGCATCGGCATCGTCCACGACCTCGCCGTGGGGATCCACCCCGAGGGCGCGGACGCCTGGGCCCAGGGCCCGCTGCTGGCCGCCGGCATGTCGGTGGGCGCGCCCCCGGACGCCTTCAACTCCCGGGGGCAGGACTGGGGACTGCCGCCCTGGCGGCCCGATGCCCTGGCCGCCCGCGGATACGCCCCCTTCCGCGCCGTGCTGCGGAGTCTGTTCGCCCACGCGGGCGCGGTCCGGATCGACCATGTGATGGGGCTCTTCCGGCTCTGGTGGGTTCCGGCGGGTGCCCCGCCCGCCGACGGCACCTATGTCCGGTACGACGCGGAGGCGATGCTCGCCGTCCTGCTCCTGGAGGCCCACCGGGCCGGGGCCGTGGTCATCGGCGAGGATCTCGGCACCGTCGAGCCGGGCGTACGGGAATCCCTCGCCCGCCGGGGTGTGCTCGGCACCTCGGTGCTCTGGTTCGAGCGGGAGTGGTCCGGCTCCGGCCGTCCGCTGCCGCCCGAGAAGTGGCGCGCGGACTGTCTGGCCACCGCCACCACCCACGATCTGCCGCCCATCGCCGCCAGACTCTCCGGTGAGCATGTGTCGCTGCGCGGGCGGCTCGGGCTGCTCGGCGGTCCGCTCCGGCAGGAGCGGACCGCCGAACAGGCCGATGTGGCCGAGTGGCTGCGGCTGCTGGGCACCCTCGGTCTGCTGCCGGAGGGCACGGACGGCGAGGAGGGCCGGATCCGCGCGGTCCACCGTTTTCTGCTGCGGACACCCGCCCTGATGACGGGTGTCTGGCTGCCGGACACCGTCGGCGACCGCCGCCCGCAGAATCTCCCCGGCACCCTGGACGAGTACCCCAACTGGCGGCTGCCCCTCGCCGACGGGGACGCCCATCCGCTCACCCTGGAGGAAGTGGCCGCCTCACCCCGGCTGCACGCCCTGATGCGGGTCCTCACCGGCGGTGCGCCGCCGGCGCCCCCGGGCCGCCCCGTACGGCACCCCGGGCGCGCGGCCGGATCGGCCGTTCGCTACGTTGGGGACCGTGGACAAGAAGAACACTTTGCGCGCCGGCACCGTCGCGGCCGGTACGACGCTGATGATGCTGCTCCTGTCGTCGCCCGCGCTCGCCCTGACGCGTGACGACGGTGACGACCCGGGCTCCGGTCTGAGTGTGGCCGAGACCCTGGGTCTCTTTGTCGCCGCCCCGCTGGTGATCTTCCTGGTGATCGCAGGCCTGGTGATGGTCCTCGACAAGTCCAGGAAGCCCGGCTCGCAGAGCTGACCACCGGCTTCGCCGGCTGAACACCGCCGGGGCGCTCCGGAGGCGTGTGTGTTCGCATACGCGCCCTCCGGGGCGCTCTTGGCATGCCCGGGCGCGCGGAAGCCGCCCGGTGACCCGCCCGCCCCGGCGCTCCGGGACGGGCTGAGCTCCGGGGCCGGGCCTCAGGACGGGTGGACGGAGAGCAGCCGCCGCAGCAGATCGCCGAGCCGGCGGGCCTCCGCCTCGTCGAGCGCCGTGCCGAAGAGCTCCCGCTGTACCGACACCCCGGCCGCCACCGCCTCGTCGGCCACCGCCAGACCGCGCTCCGTCAGGGTGACCCGCAGCCCGCGCCGGTCCAGGGGATCGGGGTTGCGGGTGAGCATCCCGGCCTTCTCCAGCCGGTCGAGCCGCCCGGTCATCCCGCCCGTGGTCAGCATCAGCGTCGCCGAGAGCTGCCGGGGCGAGAGGGTGTAGGGCTCACCCGAACGGCGCAGTGTGGCCAGGACGTCGAACTCGCCCAGATTCAGGCCGTACCGCTTGTACTCCCGCTCCATCAGATCGCTCATCGCCCGGGAGATCCGGTGGATCCGCCCGTAGACCGCCATCGGTCCGGTGTCGAGATCGGGCCGGACCTCCGCCCACTGGCCGACGATCGCGTCGACGGCGTCCGGCGGCTGCTCACCCGGCCCGCCGGCCGGGGCCGCCGGCTCGGTTGTGGTCATGGAGGAGCCCTGCGCCCCCGGGGCGCCAGTCGAAGTCATGGGACAAGTATCGACCCCTCTCCAATTGATTGCAAGTAAGTAGCTTGACGTTAAGTCGCTTAGGAGTAAGCTAATTTTAGCGCACTCGCCCAGGAGGACCCCATGAACCGCGCAGCCCTGACAGCCCTCACCGCGCTCGCCCCGATCTCCTGGGGATCCACCTATGTGGTGGCCACCGAGTTCCTGCCGGCCGACCGGCCCCTCTTCACCGGTCTGATGCGGGCCCTGCCCGCCGGGCTGCTGATCCTGGCCGCCACCCGGGTCCTGCCGCGCGGCGCCTGGTGGGGGAAGGCGGCGGTGCTGGGCGCGCTCAACATCGGGGCCTTCTTCCCGCTGCTCTTCCTCGCCGCCTACCGGCTGCCGGGCGGGATCGCCGCCGTCGTCGGCTCGGTGGGTCCCCTCTTCGTGGTCGGCCTCGCCTCGGTGCTGCTGGGCGAGCGGTTCACCACCCGCGCGCTGCTCACCGCCGTGGCCGCCGCCTTCGGGGTGAGTCTGGTGGTGCTCCGGGCCGGCGCCGGCTTCGACCTCGTCGGCGTACTGGCGGGTCTGGCCGGGTCGCTCTCCATGTCCGCCGGCACCGTGTTCACCAAGCGCTGGGGGCGCCCCGAGGGCGTCGGCCCGCTGGTGATGACCGGCTGGCAGCTCACCGCGGGCGGACTGCTGATCGCCCCCGTGGCCCTGCTGGTGGAGGGCGCGCCCCCGGCGCTCGACGGGACCAACATCGCCGGGTACCTCTATCTCGCCCTCGCCAACACGGCGGTCGCCTACTGGCTCTGGTTCCGCGGCATCGAGCGGCTGACCGCGACCTCCGCCACCCTCCTCGGGCCGCTGTCGCCGATCACCGCGGCGGTCATCGGCTGGGCGGCGCTGGGGCAGGCCCTCACCCCCGTACAGCTGCTGGGCATGCTGATCGCCTTCGGCGCGACACTCGCGGGACAGCTCCGCCCGCGCCGGCCGGCGGCGAAGGCCCCGGAGAAGGCCCCGGCGAAGACTGCCGGGAAGACCGCCGGGAAGGCCCCCGGGAAAGCCGGAAGGCGGGCCGGGGAGCGCGCGGAGGACCCGGCGGCGCCCGCCTCCGTACCCCCGCCGGGGGAGCGTGCCCCGGCCGCCGTGCCCGGCGCGGGCGGCACCGGCGGCTGACCCCCGGCCCCGGCCCCACGCACCCCGGCACCGGCGGCGGATGTCAGGAGACGTCCGCCGTCACCGCCAGGGAGTGCAGATACCGCATCAGGGTCATCAGCACATCCCGGCTGGAGCCCCGCTGCCGGGCGTCACAGTCCACGATCGGCACCGACGGCGGCAGATCGAGCGCGCCCCGGATCTCCTCGACCGGATGGACCGGGGCGTCCGGGAAGGTGTTGATCGCGACCACGAACGGCACCCGGCGCTCCTCCAGCCGCCCGATGACATCGAAGCTGACCTCCAGCCGCCGGGTGTCGACCAGGACGACCGCGCCCAGCGCGCCCTCGAAGAGCCCGCGCCACAGAAACCAGAAGCGCTGCTGGCCCGGGGTGCCGAAGAGATACAGCACCAGCTCGTCATTGATGCTGATCCGGCCGAAGTCCATGGCGACCGTGGTGGCGGTCTTCCGCTCCACCCCGTGGATGTCGTCGACCCCGACCCCGGCCTGGGTCATCGTCTCCTCGGTGGTCAGCGGTCTGATCTCGCTCACCGAGCCGACCAGCGTCGTCTTGCCCACGCCGAAACCGCCGACGATGACCACCTTCACGGCGGCGGCGGCCGTCTGCGGCAGCACATCCTCGACCCGGGGGCCCGGCACCTGCTCAGAGCTTCTGAAGTCCATCGATCACTGCCTCAATCAAAGCGCGGTCGGGGAGTCGGGCGGCCTGAACCGGCGCCCGGGCCAGTACCTGCTCCTCCAGAAGCAGATCGCTGAGCAGTACGGTGATCACACTCACCGGCAGCCGCAGATAGGCGGAGATCTCCGCCACCGAGAGCGGCGCCCGGCAGAGCCGGATGATCGCGGCGTGCTCCGGCTGCATTCCGTGCCGGGGCCCCGACCTGGCCACGATCAGGGTGACCAGGTCGAGGGCGGCCGGCAGGGACGCGCCGCTCCGTCCGCCGGTGATGACATACAGCCGTTCGGGACTGCCGTCCTCCCAGTCCCCGGCATCGCTCACGCGGTTCGCTCCTGGCGTGGCGGGCTGCTCAGGTGCTCTCCGATCCGCAGTACCAGGTCCCGCATCCGCTGGCCCATCAGCCCGGCGTCGACACCCTCGTCGGCGAGAACAGCGAGATAGGCGCCCGCGCCGGCCGCCATCAGATAGAAGAAGCCGCCGCTCATCTCGATGACGACGAGATGCATCCGCCCGCTGCTGCCGGGGAGTTCGGCGGCGACGGCGCCCGCCAGGCTCTGGAGCCCGGCACAGGCCGCGGCCAGCCGGTCCGCCGTGTCGTTGTCCGCGCCGTGCTGGGCGATGCGCAGGCCGTCCGCCGACAACACGATGACATGCCTGGTCTGCGGTACGCCCTCCGCCAAGTCCTTGAGCATCCAGTCCATGTTGGTCTGGCCGGACCGCTGCTGCTGAATCATGGCTGGGTACTCCCCTTGTTCGTCTGGGCTGCCTCACCGGCCAGGCCGTTCTGGAACGCCGTGAGCCACATACCGGGCTGCACCGCCGGTGCGGTGTCCGGCTCGGCCGGCGCCGTCTCGGCGGCCGGTGCCGCCGCAGGGACTCTGCGGCGGCGCTGCGGCAGTCCGGTCGCCGTCCGTTCGGTGACGACCGGTGAATCGCCGTCCGCCGCGGCGTCCGGGGCCGAGGGGCCGGTGACCCGTCCGGCCTCCGGCACCGCCGGTGCGCCGGGGGCCGGGGGCGGAGCGGAGGCTCCTGCTCCGCCGGCGGTTCCGGGCGCCTCGGGGGACGGGTCGGGTGCGGGTGCCGCCGGGAACGCGTCCGCGGGCGGCGGCGGGGCGATGGCGGCGGGCGCGGGCCCGGGGGCGACCCCGGGCCGCAGTCCCGATCCGGCCCCGATGCCGTGTGCCAGCCCGGTCGCGGAGGCGACGGTGGTGATGAGCTCCTTCGGCACGACGAGGACCGCGCGGACCCCGCCGTACGCGGAGGAGCGCAGCGACACCTTGAAGCCGTACGCCTGGGCGAGCCGGCCGACCACGGCGAGGCCGAGCCGGGGGGTCTCGCCCAGATCGTTGACGTCGATGCCCTGCTGCGCCTGGCGGAGCATCCGCTCGGCCCGCTGCCGGGACTCCTGGCTCATGCTGACGCCGCCGTCCTCGACCTCGACGGCGATGCCGGCGTTCACCTCGACGGCGGTGAGATGGACCTTGGTCTGCGGGGGCGAGTACCGGGTGGCGTTGTCGAGCAGTTCGGCCAGCGCGTGGATCAGCGGTTCGACGGCGGCGCCGACGACGGCGACCTCGGAGACCGAGTGCAGCTCGACCCGCTGGTACTCGGTGATCCGGGACATCGCGCCGCGCATCACGCTGTAGAGCGGAACGGCCCTGCTCCACTGGCGGCCCGGCCGCGCGCCGCCGAGGACGGCGATGGAGTCGGCGAGCCGGCCGATCAGCGCGGTGCCGTGGTCGATCCGCAGCAGATCGCCGAAGACCTCGGGGTTCTTGCCGTGCCGGTCCTCCATCTCGCGCAGCTGCTGGGCCTGCTGGTGGACGATGGCCTGCACCCGGCGGGCGATGTTCACGAAGGCGCGCTGCGCGGACTCGCGGAGGTCCTCCTCCTTGGCGACCGCGTCGAGCACGGAGCTCAGGATCACCTGGTGCTCGACCGAGGTCTGCATGGTTTCGAGGATGTCCTCGGGCAGTTCGCCCTTGCGCAGCCGCTCGACGCCCTGCGGCAGCAGCTCGCGGACGAGCCGGGTGGTCTCGGCCTGCTCGCGGTGGAGCGCGGTCTCGCGCTCGGCGAGGCGGGAGCTGAGCAGGGTGGCCCGGCGGCCCCGGCGGACCGTTTCGGCGCAGGAGATGCCGATCGCGACGATGGCGATGATGTCGACCCAGATCACGGCGGTGCGCGCGGATCCGGAGACGATGGCCGTGGGGATGGCCGCGGCGATGGCGGTGACCACCACGGGCACGAGCCATACAAGGGAAGCGGCGGGCCGCGGATCCTCGGTCGACGTTTTGTGTCGGACCATCAGCACCCTCAAACCATCGGAACGGGAATGATCATATGACGACAGTCGGGGAGCATATCCGTGTGCTGTTACCAGAGATGACACGGGGTGACTGATTTGGCCAAATGTTGACGGTTGAAAATGGCCGGGACGGCAAGGTCCTGCGAAATCGTCACTCGATCGTCGTTTTTCGGCCAATTTCCGCGCAAGTGACCGGAGGGCGCCCCTCCGTGGCCCGGCGGCCCGCCCCCGAACGCCGCGGGGGCCGCGGAAGCGACGAGTCGTCACCTCCGCGGCCCCCGGACCCCGCACAGCGGGCCGCGCCCGCCGTCAGACCGCGCGCGCGTCCACCTCCTGCGCCTTCAGCGCCCGCTCGACACCCGAACGGGCCTCCGAGATCAGCCGCCGCAGCGCCGGCACCGGCTCCGCCGACGCCAGCCACGCGTCCGTCGCGTCCAGCGTCTCCCGCGAGATCTGCGGCGACGGGTAGAGCCCGGTCACGATCTGCTGCGCCACCTCGGAGCTGCGGCTCTCCCACACGCCCTGGACCGCCGCGAAGTACTTCTCCGTGTACGGGGCGATCAGCTCGCGCTGGTCGATCTGGACGAAGCCCGCGATCAGCGACTCCTGGACCGCGTTGGTCAGCCCGCCGACCACCACGACCGACTCCCAGGTCTCCGCCTTGGCCTCGGCGGACGGCCGCGCCGCCCGCGCGGTGGCCGCATGCCGCTCACCGGCCGCCGTGCGGTCGCGGTCGTACTCGGCCGCGATGCCGTCCTCGTCCAGCACCCCGGTCGCCGCCAGCCGCTCCACGAAGGCCCAGCGCAGCTCGGTGTCGACGGCCAGGCCCTCGATGGTCTCCCGGCCGTCCAGCAGCGCCTGGAGCAGATCGAGCTGCTGCGGGGTGCGCGCCGTCAGCGCGAAGGCCCGCGCCCACGCGAGCTGGTGGTCGCTGCCCGGCTCGGCCGTGCGCAGATGCGCCAGCGCCGCGTCCGTCCACCGCGCCAGCCCCGTACCGCGCCACTCCGGCGCCGTGAAGAGGTCGAGCGCCAGCTTCACCTGCCGGTGCAGCGACTGCACCACGCCGATGTCGGACTCCTTGCCGATACCCGTCAGCACCAGCGACAGATAGTCGCGGGCCGCCAGCTCGCCGTCCCGGGTCATGTCCCAGGCCGACGCCCAGCACAGGGCGCGCGGGAGCGACTCGGCGAAGTCGCCCAGATGCGCGGTGACCGCCTTCAGCGACTCCTCGTCGAGCCGGACCTTGGCGTACGACAGATCGTCGTCGTTGAGGAGGACGACCGCCGGGCGCGGGGTGCCCGCCGGGAGCTCCACCTCGGTCCGCTCGCCGTCGATGTCCAGCTCGATCCGCCGGGTGCGGACGAGCTTGCCGCCGGCGTCGAGGTCGTAGAAGCCGATGGCGATCCGGTGCGGGCGGAGCGTGGGCTCGCCCTTGGCGCCGGCCGGCAGCGCCGGGGCCTCCTGGCGCACCGCGAGGGAGGTGATGCGGCCCTCGCCGTCCACCTCGATCTCGGGCCGCAGGATGTTGATGCCGGCCGTCTCCAGCCACTTCGCGGACCAGTTCTTCAGATCCCGGCCGGAGGTCTCCTCCAGCGCGCCCAGCAGATCGCTCAGCCGGGTGTTGCCGAAGGCATGCCGCTTGAAGTACGCCTGCACCCCGCTGAAGAACTCGTCCTTGCCGACGAAGGCCACCAGCTGCTTGAGCACGGAGGCGCCCTTGGCGTAGGTGATGCCGTCGAAGTTCACCAGGACGTCGTCGATGTCCCGGATCTCCGCCATGATCGGGTGGGTGGACGGCAGCTGGTCCTGCCGGTACGCCCAGGTCTTCATGGAGTTGGCGAAGGTGGTCCAGGAGTGCGGCCAGCGCGAGCCGGGGGCGTCCGCCTGGCAGGCGATGGAGGTGTAGGTGGCGAACGACTCGTTCAGCCAGAGGTCGTTCCACCACTCCATGGTGACCAGGTCGCCGAACCACATGTGGGCCAGCTCGTGCAGGATGGTCTCGGCGCGCGTCTCGTACGCCGCGTCCGTCACCTTGGACCGGAAGACGTACTGGTCCCGGATGGTCACCGCGCCCGCGTTCTCCATCGCGCCCGCGTTGAACTCCGGCACGAAGAGCTGGTCGTACTTGGCGAACGGATAGGCGTAGTCGAACTTCTCCTGGAACCAGTCGAAGCCCTGCCGGGTGACCTCGAAGATCGCCTCGGCGTCCAGGAACTCCGCCAGCGAGGGACGGCAGTAGATGCCGAGCGGGACGGACTGGCCGTCCTTCTCGTACGAGCTGTGCACCGCGTGGTACGGACCGGCGATCAGCGCGGTGATGTACGTCGAGATCCGCGGCGTCGGCTCGAAGCGGTGGATGTTGTCCTCGGGCGCGGGGGAGGGGGTCGGCGAGTTGGAGATCACCGTCCAGCCCTCGGGCGCCTTCACGGTGAAGGCGAAGGTGGCCTTCAGATCGGGCTGCTCGAAGTTGGCGAAGACCCGGCGGGCGTCCGGCACCTCGAACTGTGTGTAGAGATAGACCTGCTGGTCCACCGGGTCGACAAAGCGGTGCAGACCCTCGCCGGTGTTGGTGTACGAGCAGTCCGCGACCACGGTCAGCTCGTTCGGGCCCTCGTGCAGATGGGGCAGCGCGATCCGCGAGTCCCGGAAGACGGCGGCGACATCCAGCGACTTGCCGTTCAGCACGGCCTCGTGGACGGCCGGCGCCACCAGGTCGATGAAGGTCTCGGCGTTCGCCTCGGCGGAGTCGAACCGGACGGTGGTGACCGACCGGTAGGTACCGCCCTCCCGCGCCCCGCTCAGATCGAGATCGATCTCATACGAGTGGGTCGTGATCAGGCTCGCGCGCGCTTGCGCCTCTTCGCGGGTCAGATTCGTGCCAGGCACGCGGTCATCTCCTTGTTCCCAACGGATTCCGTGACGGTTTTCGTGACGTTTGCCGTCATCCTTCCATGCGGAGGCGCTGCCGTACCTCCGGGATTCCGCCGGGTCCGGCGGGGCGGACCGGCCATCACCGTGCCCGAGCGCGATGTCCGTTTTCCGCCGGATCGGCGGCGGTGCGCGCGGCAGGCTGGCCCCATGACGACCCAGCCCGTGACCCCGCCGCCCGCGACCGTTCCCTTCCCCGCCGCCGCCCCTTCTCCCGCCGGGATCCCCGCGTACCGGGTCCGCCCGATCGGCCCGGCCGCGCTCGCCGGGCTGCGGGAGACCGATGACGCGGGCCTCCCCTGCCTCCCCCGCACCGATCCGGAGGGGGGCGCCCCGCTGCGCTGCTGTCTGCGCCGGAGCGCGCCGGGCGAGCTGATCGCCCTGGTCTCGTACGCGCCGCTGCGCCGCTGGGCCGCCGAGCGGGGTGTCCGGCCCGGGGCCTACGACGAACAGGGCCCGGTCTTCATCCACGCCCGGGAGTGCGGCGGCCCGGCGGGCGGGGACGGATACCCCTTCATCCGCGAGGGGGCGCCGCGCACGGTGCGCCGCTACGACGGCGGGGGCCGGATCGCGGGCGGCCGGCTCGTGGCGCCGGGCGCGGCGGCCGGGGAGGTCTTCGAGGCCGCGCTGGCGGAGGCGTTCGCCGATCCCGCGGTGGCGCTGGTCCACATCAGGGCCGTGGAGTACGGCTGCTTCCTCTTCGAGGTGCGCAGGCCCTGACGTTCGAGGTGTGCGGGGCGTGACGTTCGAGGTGCGCGGGGTGTGACGGGCCCGGAACGCGAAGTGCCCCGGCGCCGGTCGTGGAGACCGGTGCCGGGGCACCGCCGTGCCGCCCGGCGGGTCAGCGGCCGGCGCTCAGCTCGTCCGCGACCAGCTCCGCGATCTGTACCGCGTTCAGCGCCGCGCCCTTGCGCAGATTGTCATTGGAGAGGAAGAGCGCGATGCCGTGCTCCACCGTCTCGTCCGCCCGGATCCGGCCCACATAGGAGACGTCCTCGCCCGCGGCCTGGAGCGGTGTCGGGATCTCCGAGAGCTCGACGCCCGGGGCGTCCGCCAGCAGCTCCCGCGTCCGCGCCACGCTCAGCGGGTTGGCGAAGCGCGCGTTGACCTGGAGGGAGTGCCCGGAGAAGACGGGGACCCGGACACAGGTGCCGGAGACCTTCAGCTCCGGCAGCTCCAGGATCTTGCGGGACTCATTGCGGAGCTTCTGCTCCTCGTCCGTCTCGAAGGAGCCGTCGTCGACGAGGTTCCCGGCGAGCGGCAGCACATTGAAGGCGATCGGGCGCTTGTAGACACCCGGCTCGGGGAAGGTGACGGCCCCGCCGTCGTGGGTCAGCCCGGCGGCCCCCTCGACGGTGCTCTTGACCTGCCCGTCCAGCTCGGCCACGCCCGCGACCCCGGAACCCGACACGGCCTGGTAGGTCGTGGCGACCAGCGAGATCAGCCCGGCCTCCGCCGCGAGCGGCTTGAGCACCGGCATCGCCGCCATCGTGGTGCAGTTCGGGTTGGCGATGATCCCCTTGGGACGCACCCGGGCCGCATGCGGGTTCACCTCGGAGACCACCAGCGGCACCTCCGGGTCCATCCGCCAGGCGGAGGAGTTGTCGATCACCACGGCGCCCTGGCCGGCGACCTTCTCGGCGAGCGCGCGCGAGGTGGCGCCGCCGGCCGAGAAGAGGACGATGTCCAGCCCCGTGTAGTCGGCGGTGGCGGCGTCCTCGACCGTGATGTCCCGGTCCTCCCACGCGATGGTGCTGCCGGCCGACCGGGCCGACGCGAAGAGTCGCAGCTCATCGACGGGGAACTTCCGCTCGGCGAGGATCCTGCGCATGACCGTGCCGACCTGACCGGTGGCTCCGACGATTCCGACCCTCACGGACGTCTCCCTTTTGGCTGGGTTCATCTGGTTCTTACCGATTTTACCGACCCGTGAACCGGCCATGTCCGGCCGTGCGGGCGGCTCAATGATGCGTATGTCCGGGCCGGGGTTGTCCAGTCCATTGTCCAAGGGGCGGAATGTGTGACGCAGGCCATGCCGCGCGCGCCCGGAATGGGAGCCGCGGGGACCGAACGTTTCCGCCGCCCCGGGCGTCACAGGGGAAACACGGAAATGGGGGTGGCGGTCGTTGCCGATCAGACGAGCCGGGAGAACGCCGGGTACAGGGGCCCAGGAGGCGCCGGCGGTACGCGGCGGGGGCGAGGACCCGCTCGATCCCGCGCAGCTCTCGCGGGTACGGGCGGTACTGGCCCTGGGAGGGGTCCCGCGGGCCGATCTGGCCGACGGGGTGCAGCAGATCAGGCTCCGGCTGCTGGAGCGCGGGGCCGCCGGGCAGGAGCCGCCCCGGACGTGGGTGCGTGGGCCGCCGTGGTGGCCTCGAATCTCGCCGCCGACTGGCACCGCAGCCGCAGCCGGCTGGAGCGGACCCGGGTGCGGCTGACGAGGCTGAGGGTCTGGAGCGAGGAGGAGCGGACCGTACCCGAGGACCGGCTGCTGGCCCTGGCCGTCGCGGACGGCCTGGACGCGCTGCCCCCGCTCCAGCGGCAGGTGCTGATCCTGCGCTTCTACGCGGATCTCACGGTGACCGGCATCGCCCGGGAGCTCGGCGTGCCCGAGGGCACGGTCAAGAGCCGCCTGCACGCGGCGGCGAAGTCGATGCGTGCGCGACTGCACACGGACGAGGTGGTGTGACCATGCCGGACCAGCCGGGCGACGAGGGTGACGAGGCGCTGATGGCGGTGCTGCTGGGGGAGTCCGTCCCGGAGGCTGACGAGCGGGCACGGGAGCGGTACGAGTCGGCGGCCCACGACATGGAGATCATCCGCGAGCAGCTCTGCCTGCTGGGCGCCCGGCTCTCCTGGGACCCGGGAGTGCGGCCCGTCCGCGCCCCCGCGCCGCCTCCCGCGCCGAGCCCGGGGCCCGGTCCGGGGCGCGGGCGCGGACCCGGCGCCGTGCGCCGCCCGGGACGGCTCCGCAGGGCCGCACTGGCGCTGGCGGGTTCGGCGCTGATCCTCGCCGCGCTCGCGGGGATCGGCGCGCAGCGGGCCGCCGGGCCGGCGACCTCGGCCAAGCTCACCCCGGAGGGGCTGGTGGCCTGTGCGCTGGTGATAGCCGATGGCCGGGTGGCGGAGGTGGAGGAGGCCGGCGCCTGGACACGGGTGGTGCTGAGCGTGGACCGCTATCTGAAGCCGGCCCGGGGCCCGGCCGAGACGGTGTTCTATGTGCGGAGCGCGGAGGCGGGGCGCTATCCGGAGGGTGAGCGGATGGTTGTCCGGGTCTCCCGCTTCCTGGACGAGGGGGTGGACGCCAGCCTGGGCGCCGACATCGGGCCGGCGTGGCGGTGGATGTCCCGGGCGCTGCCGGGGTCCCGCGGTCTGGGCTGTGACGTCCGGGGATGAACCCGGTGCCGTACCCCCACCGCCACGACAAGGAGGGCGGGCGCCCGGAATCCCGGACGCCCGCCCCGTCACCTCACCGTCGCGGCCCGGGCGGTGGTGCCGGCGGAACCGGCGCCACCGCCCCGCGGCGCTACGGAGTGACCTTCTCGATGATCACATTGCCCGAAGCGGCGGCCGTGCCGCGCGAGTTGACCAGCTTCGCCTCGCCGAAGAACTGACGTCCCTCGGGAGCCGGACCGGCCACCACGACCTCGGCGCCGACCTGCGCCGTGCCGCCGGCCGGCAGGCTGACGGTGGAGTTCGGGTCGGCCTTCACCTCGCCGAGCGCCGCGGAGTAGAAGACATCGCGGTAGTCGAACGCGGTGGTGCCGGCGGGAACGCTGTATCCGTCGACCACGATCCGGTAGGTGCCGGCCGCGGGCTTGATCAGGCTGACCGACTCCTCGGAGTCCGCGTCGGCGGCCTGTCCGACCTGGGTGGCCCCGCGGAACACCGTGAGGTCCAGGTCGGCCCCGAGGTCCGAGGTGCCGCCGATGGCGACGTCCAGACGCTCGACGCCCGCACCGATGGTGACGGTCGTCTCCTGGGACTCACCGTTGGCGATCGTCGGACGGGCGACCTTCGCCGAGCCCAGCGGACCGCCGACCAGCTTGCCCTGGAGGGCGCCTGCGTTGTTGCGGACGGTCCAGTTGACGGCGGCCGGGACACCGACCTTCGCCTCGGGGAGCGTCTGCACGGCCGGGGTGAACTCCGCGTCGAGCAGGGTCACGTCCAGCTTGTACGGGTTGTCCAGCAGCGGCGAGGTGCGCCGCGACTCGACCTCGATCTCCCAGACGCCGGGCACCGGGTTCTTGTAGGACCGGGTGTCCGGACGGCAGGTGTTCGTCGGGCTCACGTAGTTCGGGTAGCAGAAGATCGTGGCCGTGTTCTCCACCGGAACGCCGTACTGGTGGATGGAGATGAACCGCGTCTGGCTGCCCTCGGCGAGTCCGCTGAGGCCGACCTCAAGGGTCTTGGTGCCCTCGGGCACGGTGACGAAGTACGACTTGTGGCTGTTGCGCTGCACCGAGCCGGAGTCCGAGAAGGAGTAGCCGGGACGGACCAGCGGGGTGGAGACCACCACGGTCGCCATGATCTGCTTGTCGAGACCCTCGGTCGCCGGGTCGTCCAGTTCCAGGATGGCGCTGCTCACGCCGGCGGTCTTCGCGACCACCTGGACGGGGATGGTGACCGGCTGGTTCAGCGGCAGCTTGACCCGGTCGTCGCCGAGGAGGCGGAAGGTGCGGGCCGGGACGTTGTTCTCCCAGTCCAGCTCGTGCCAGACATCGCCGGCCGGACCGGTGGTCCGGGTGACGGTGATCTCGTACGACTTCGGGACGCCGACCTTCAGGCCGCCCTCGCGGTCGTACAGACCCGCGCCGAAGCCCGGGGTCTGGAGCCGGTCGGAGAGCTTGGTGTCGACCGGGGCCTTCACCGTGTACTCGTGCGCCGAGACGTTCTTCCTGATCGACTTCCAGGCGTCGACGATGTCGATCAGACCGGCACCCTGCTCATGCGCCTTGACACCGGCGATCTTGTTCGCGGTGCTGGTGAGCGCGGTGCGCAGCTTCGCCGGGGTCAGCTCGATACCGCGCTGCTGGGCGGCCGAGAGCAGCAGTGCCGCCGAGCCCGTCGCCAGCGGTGCGGACATCGAGGTGCCCTGGAGGAGCGAGTAGCCGGGCGGGAGCTGGTAGCCGGCCTCGGCCACCGGGCCGCCGGCCTGCCAGGTCTGCGTGGTGTTGATCGCGGAACCGGGCGCGGTGATGGTCGGCGTGAAACCGCCGTCCTCACGCGGGCCGCGGGAGGAGAACGGCATCATCGCGTTGGCGCGGGTGACGTGGGAGCCGTAGTTCGCGGCCCAGCTCTCCTTGGTGGCGGAGGCGCCGACGGAGATCGCCTTGTCGGAGACCGCGGGGTCGCCGAGGGTGTTGGTGCCCGGGCCCGAGTTTCCGGCCGAGATGAGCAGCTGGACACCGTAGGTGTCGATCAGCCGGTTGTACATCTGCGAGCGGGCGTTGTTGCCGTCGTTCAGCGCCGGCAGACCGCCGATGGAGATGTTGACGATGTCCACGTCGCGGTTGATGACGAGGTCGGCGAGACCCTCGGTCAGCGCGATGTTGGTGCAGCCGCCGGACCAGGTGCAGGCCCGGGAGGAGACGAGCTTGGCGCCGGGGGCGGCACCGTTCATCTTGCCGCCGAAGAGGCTGTTGGCGGCGGCGATACCGGCGACGTGCGAGCCGTGCGAGCCCTCGATGATGCCGAAGTTCACGAAGTCGGCGACCGCGCCGGCGGCGTTGTAGACGACGTCCTCACGGACCTCGATCACGAACGGAATCCGCTCGGCCACCGGGGTGGCCGGATTGTCCGTGCCGAAGTAACCGATCTGGAAGCCGTCCTTGTACGCCTTCATCACGGTGTCGTTGGTGAAGTCCGCGTCATTGTTCAGGTCGACCCGGACACTGTTGGAGGCCGCGTCGTACAGCAGCGCCCACTGGTCGGTGATGTCGCCGTCGCGGTTCAGGTCACCGTTCATGTCGCCACCGACGGTGGCGCTCTCCGCGAAGATGGAGAACTTGTACGCGCCCGAGGGCGAGGTGTACGCGCGGTTGTTGACGCTGAAGGCCGGACCGGCGACGTCCAGGCTCATCCGCCGCCAGGTGTTGTCGCCGTCCCGGACCGGGTCGGTCGCCGTCACCCAGTCGACGATCTTGCGCTCGCCGGTGGTGGTCTTCTGGAGCGCCGGGTGCGAGACATCGACGCCGGAGTCCAGGATGCCGATGGTCACCCCGCGGCCGTCGTACGTCTTGTTCTTCTCGACGAAGTCGACGGCGCCCGTCTCGAAGGACGGGTTGTACGGGTTCTTGGCGGGGGTGTTGGCGTCCGGGGCCGGGTAGGCGGCGACCTGCTCGTCCGCCTTCTTCGCCGCCGGGGTGGTGTCGCCGCCCGGGGTCGGGTCCTCGCGCACGACCTCGTGCTTGAGGTCGATGCCCTGCACGCTGGAGAGCTTCGCGGCGGCCTTGAGCGCCGCGTCGGCCTTCGCGGTGGGGATCGTGGCCCGGACATAGCCGAGCTGGTCGAAGGTCCTGCCGACGATCGTGCCGTCGACGGCCTTCAGCTGGGCGCTCACCTGCTCGGTGGCGCCGGGCTTGGTGGCGATCATCACGGTGACGGTCTTCTCGCCGGCGACCTCGGCCCGGGCGAGCAGCTCCTCGTCGGCGACGCCGATCTTCTCGGATGCCTGTGCCGCCTTGACGCCGGAGCTCGCTCCGGGGTCGTCGGCGGGGGCGGCGGGGCCGGCGAACACCGGTGCGGTGCCCGCGGCCACCAGTGCGGTCACCATCGAGGCCGCTGCCGCGATGCGTGCCGCACGTCTGCGCCCTGGTACGGAGCGTCCGGATATGGAGCTCTGGGAATCGGGGGTCATCAGCATCCCTGGTTGTGAAAGAGACGTTTCCCTTGTGGTGCAAGTGACGAAGCGTCAGTCCGGATTTCGGTGCCGGATGACCGCTCAGCCTTTCGTATGAGATGGGGTTTTGTGGAGGGCCTGCGGACGGCTGATGTGGGCATGGCATGAATCCGCCACCGCAGAGGATGCGCCAGCGCGGACAAACGGGGAGCTACCGCTGGGCGAGGCAGGTGAGAGGGGTGATCCGAGCGGGGCGCGAGGGCCGATCAGCAGGTAAACCGGGCCGAATGGGCGGAAGGAGTGGTGAGTGGGGGCAGGAAGGATGAGCCGGTCGCGGAGTCACGAGAGCGGCCGGAACCGGACAGACGGCACCCGGACCGGCGGGGCGGACCGTGGCCGGTAACCGCTCAACCCCACCGGGGCGGGGCAACTCCGCGGCGGCGCGGCGAGTCCTCTCCGCTGACCACCGATCACGGTGCATCACTCATCGGAAACAGGGAGTGGACATGGCGGCGAAGCCGGTAAGCGGAGCCCGGACAGCACTGATCGCGGCGGTGGCGGTGGCCGCCGGTGCGCTGGCGGCTCCCGCCGCCGCGGCGGGCCCACTCCCCGGATCCGCCGCTCCGGCCGTCTCCGCCTCCGCCGTCTCCGCCTCCGCCGCTTCGGCCGAGTCCGGCCGCGACCACTCGGCCACCCAGCGCGCCATCGAACAGGTCGTACGGGACGGCGCCCCCGGTGTCGTCGCCCAGTCCCGCGACAGCCGCGGCGAGTGGCGCGGCACCGCCGGCGTCGGCGATCTGCGCACCGGGAAGAAGCGCCTGCCCCAGGACCGCTTCCGGATCGGCTCGATCACCAAGACCTTCGTCGCCACGGTCCTGCTCCAGCTCGAGGCGGAGGGCCGGCTCGACCTCGACGACACCGTCCACGAGTGGCTGCCCGGCACGGTCAGCGGCAACGGCCACGACGGCCGGAAGGTCACACTGCGCCGGCTTCTCAACCACACCAGCGGGATCTTCAACTACACCAGCGACCGGGGCTTCGCGGAGAAGGTCTTCCTGGAGGCCGGATTCCTCGCGCACCGCTATGACTCGTGGCAGCCCGAGCGGCTGGTGCGGATCGCCATGAACCACCGGCCCGCGTTCGAGCCCGGCGCGAAGTGGTCGTACTCCAACACCAACTACATCCTGGCCGGAATGGTGATCGAGAAGGCCACCGGGCGTTCGTACGAGTCCGAGATCGACCGCCGGATCATCCGCCCGCTGCGGCTCACCGCCACCTCCGTACCGCGCCACGATCCCCGGGTGCCGGGTCCGTCGAGCCGGGCGTACTCCAAGCTCTCCGAGGACCCCGCCGCCGCGAAGATCCACGATGTCACCGAGCTGAACCCCTCCATCGCGGGAGCGGCCGGCGCGATGATCTCCGACGCCCGCGACCTCCAGCGCTTCCACACCGCCCTGTTCAGGGGCCGGCTGCTGCCGAAGGCGCAGCTCAGGGCGATGACCTCCACCATCCCGCTGAACCCGCAGGATCCCGGGCAGGGCGAGTACGGCCTCGGCATGATGAAGATGAAGCTGGCCTGCGGCAAGGAGGTCTGGGGCCACGGGGGCGGAATCCACGGCTCCAACTCGCTGTCGGTCACCACCCGCGACGCGAGCCACACGCTGGCCCTGAACACCAACGGCGACTGGGCCGGGGACACCGACCCGGTTCTGGCGGCGGAGTTCTGCGGCTAGGTGTATTGACCACGAGCGTTGTTGACGCTGGTTGGGTCTTGATCATGACGAAGACCTCCGGTGTGGTGAAGGTGTCTAAGCTGCACTGCACACGGAGGTCTTCGTGTCCCACCGTAATGCCCGT